>CANJII010000027.1 GCA_947474435.1 Chitinophagaceae bacterium
AAAATTTTAACGAAACAAATATTAAAATAGAGGCATTCCCTAATCCATTCTCAAACAAAATCAATCTGACTAACACGACTGGAAATGAAAATTTCACGCTTATTAATTATTTTGGTCAAGTTATTTGGACAGGCAAAAATATTGAACAGCAGGATTTTTCTTACTTAACAAAAGGTTTTTATTTGCTTAGAATTGACAATAGAACAATTAAACTAGTGAAACAATGAAAAGAAAGGCAGCACATAACAGCGTGTAAGCAATATTGCCTTGCCGCAGGCGCAACACAAGGCAACATCGCCTACACGCAAACCGTTAAGGGCAAGCTTGAACGAAAATTGCCCAATGGTTTAACAATTAAAAACAAACAGAAAATGAAAAAGAGAAATTTATTAATGACAGCAATCGCAGTTTTCGGAATTGCAATGACAACTCTGGCACAAGTGCCTTCTTATGTCCCTACTAATGGACTTGTGGGTTATTGGCCGTTTAACGGAAATGCAAACGATGAAAGTGGGAATGGTAATAATGGAACAGTGACTGGGGCTACTTTGACAACAGATCGGTTTGGTAACACAAATGAAGCTTACAGTTTTAATGGAATAAATAATTACATTGATTGCGGTCCATTGAGCGCGATTCCAAATTCAGTTGGTGACATTACGCAGAGTGCATGGATTCTTGCTCCAAATGATCAAACAGCCTATTGTAAAATGGCTATAATGTCAAAAAGACAGTTGCTTAATCAAGGGTGGCCTACAATTGGTGGGGGTGCAAATGGTGCTGCTGGTTTTCCAGTAAATAATCAAGCATATTTTTTCTTAAATGCTCAAAACTATTCTGCAGGTGTTACAAATGCAATGTCCTCAACAGGCCTAACCAATGATGGTAATTGGCATTTAGTATCAGGTACAAAAAATGGCTCAACATACAAATTGTATTTTGATGGTACACTTCAAGTTACTTTAACAGATAACTACTCTTTGACTTCGAATAGCAATCTTATTATTGGCCATGAAGCAATGTGGGGATTTGAATGCGAAAAATGGTTCGCTGGTAAATTGGATGATATCGGAATATGGAACCGTGCCCTAACACAACAAGAAATTACAGATTTATATAATGGCTGTCAGACATCAGTAAACACACAACCTACTACTCAAACAATAAACATTAACAACAACGCACAATTTGTAGTAAGTTCATCTTCCCCAAGTGCAACTTACCAATGGCAAACAGACCTTGGTGTAGGTTATCAAAATTTGAACAGTGTAGGTCAATATAGTGGTACAACAACCAATACTCTGTCTGTTTCAAATGTTACGATGAGTAATAATAATCAACCTTCCCGTTGCATTGTTTCTTCTGGTTCTTGTTCTGACACATCGAATGTTGCTATATTAACAGTCAACAACAATGTGGGTATAAATGAAACATCACAAGACAATTTGTTTTCGGTTTATCCTAACCCAGCCCAGCATGTAATCAATGTAAAAGTAGACGCGAAATTGCTAGGATCTGTTTACAATGTTTATGACAACACAGGGAAATTGGTTTTATCCGGAAAAATAAATTCTGAGAATACAGTTATTGAATTGGGTAATTTATCAGGTGGTATTTATTTATTCAGTGTAGGAGAAAATTTGAAACAGACATTTAAAGTGATAAAGGAATAAGCCAGCCCTTAACTGGAAAATCCGGTGATACTGACCACCTGAAACCGGTTTAAACTGACCACCGGAATCCGGAGCAAACTGACCACCTGATTCTGTACTGAGTTGATACCCCTATTTATCATATTGTTCGTGTAAGATTCTGCTTGAGGCGGAGGCGCGGGATATTGCATCCCAAACCAAAAACCGATGGCGAATAAACTTATCATCATGAACAAAGTAAGACAAATAATCCGACTCCACACAGAAGGAAAAAACAAAAGCGAGATCAGTAAACTCTGCAATGTATCGCGCAACACGGTGAAGCGCTACCTGAAAATAATTGCACGCGAGCAACTGAACTACGAACAAGTATGCACGATGAACAATCACCAACTGTCGCGATTATTCATGGCAGATGAAAGCCACCTGGTATCAGAGAAGGTAAAACACCTGCATTCGCTGCTGCCGTGGATTACCAAGGAACTCGGCAGACGACACATGACCAATAAACCCGAAACTGCGCTCACAAAATAATTAAAAACAAAAAGCCCCGAAGAAAAATCTCCGTTTAGCGCGGCTTGCAGCCGCGTTGTATAAAATGTCACGACTTGTAGTTGATTCAAATGCATTGTTTGTACAATTAACTATGGAGCTGTATTAAGTAAAACTGTGTGCAACCGCCAGAATTAATCGATCAAAATACCGTTTTCGTTAATTAAATGAACATTAGCCCTAATACATAATGCCTACCCAAGGTATACACAATTCCAAGTCAAGCCATACACAGTACCAATGTCTTCCATACATAATGGGTATTGCTTCCATACACAGTGCTTTTTTCTTCATACGCAATGGGCAACTCTTCCATACGCAGTGGGTATCATTTGCATACACAGTGGGTATTTCTTCCATACAGAGTGCCCATTTCTTCCATACACAATGCCTTTTTTTGCATTTACAGCGGTATTTGCCTCCATACACATTGCGGTAACTCTATATACATAATGTTGCTTGCTCACAAACAAAATACATTTGCAATCTTTGAACAAGCAAAGTTAATGTAATCAGAACCCGGCCTAAGTAACCAACAACATCATAATTATATTTCAATGCATTTCCCAGCAATCAACAAACCCGCGCGATTGTCCCTTCTCCTGTAATCAGGAGAAGGATAGGATGAGGTGAGCCGTGCCCTGTCAATTCAGCCGGAGGAATCTGAATTGACGATTCTTTTGGTGACTTTTTTATAAAAAAAAGTTACAGAGGTAGCTAACATTGTAGCCTCAAATATTTTGTCTCGATTGTTCAACCCCTCTGGGGTTAATGTTGTGTGTGATTTTTAACCCACGATTTCATCGTGGGCTACTAACATATCACCCCTCTGGGGTGAGTTCGCTTAACATCAACATACATGTAGAATAACAAAACTCATTTTTGCCTCTGTTCGTGTCCCGCGAACCGAAAGTTAAGGCGCATTAGGATGCGCGTCGAGGCGGAAATTATTTTTTTATACTGGTTGTTTTCAAATCCAATAAATTCAATGGATTATTTAACAAACCTTTTACATGTGGTTGCAGAATGCGAAGCACCACATCATAATACAATGGAATTACAGGTGCTTCATTAATCATGAGCTGATCCATTTGCATGTAAATTTTATTCCGTTCAATATTATCTGAAGTAGAAATTGCTTTCTCATACAATGCATCATAAGTTTTATTGTTGAACCGCGTATAGTTCGGAGGCGCTCCATACTTGCTGTAAAACACTGCCAAGAAAGTTTCCGCATCAGGATAATCAGCCACCCAGCTTCCTCTGAAAAAATCGGCGGTTCCTTTCACTTTCATTTCAGCAATCGCACGGCCTTCCATGCTCTCCACTTTAATATTTATGCCGATGTCTTTCAACTGAGCAACCACAAAATTGCAAATGCCTTCAGAACTCGGTGAACACAATAAACTTATTTCAGGAAAATTTTTTCCATTCGGAAAGCCTGCTTCTTCCAATAATTTACGGGAAAGTTCAGGTTGATACGAATATCCTTTCACGCTATCAGCATTAAAGTAACTGAGACCGGGTGTTACAAAGCCATGCTCGGCAGGTAAGCCAATGTTGTTGCGCATGAAGGTGATTAATTTTTTCCGGTCAATTCCATATGCAATTGCCTGCCGTACTTTCAGATTTGTTAACGGATTATTTTTCGGATCGTGAATTAAATTGCACCCAATGTATTCGCTGTTCAGGTAAACTGATTTATCTAAAACCATTAATCCGTGATAGCGAGGTTGTAATTCTCCGCGCTTGGTCAACACATCATCTTTAAACGAAGGATCAACATCAGAAATAAAATCCAACTCTCCTTGTCGGAATTTTAAAAACTCGGTGCTCTTGTTTTCTATAAAAGTGATATACACCGCATCCAAGTATGGCAATTGCTTTCCCAATGAATCTTTCTCAAAATAATTTTCATTTTTCAATAACAACAAAGCATCATTCTCGCGCCAGTATTTAAATTTAAAAGGACCGGTTCCAACCGGATGCGCACGAAAATCTTTACCATAATGCTCCACCACTTCCTTGGGAACAACCTTGCAATATGGCATGGTGAGTATTCCCATGATTGGTGCATACGGATTATTTAAATGAATTTCGAAAGTAGAATCATCAACTGCCACAAACGGATTTTCAGCAGTCACTTTACCATTAAATATCCAGGCACCTTTTGAAGCAACTGATGGATCAGTGATTCGATTGAAAGTGTAAACGAAATCAGATGCAATAACTTTTCTTCCTTTTCCATTTTGGAATAATTCATCATCATGAAAAAAAATGGTGTTGCATAAATGGAAAGTATAAGTTTTTCCGTCAGCTGAAATTTCCCATGACTTAGCGATACATGGAAGTATTTCCAGTTTTTCGTTCAGCTGAACCAATCCGTTGAATAATAAATTATCTAACCACAAATTTGATTGCACAGCACCAAACGCCGGATCGAGTGAAGACAAACCGTTATAAATATTGAACCGAAAAACCATCAGCCCTGCATTCGGATCGGCTCGGTGGCAGTTCTGAAACGGAAAAATTAAAAGAGATAATAAAAGTAACCGCAGTTTTTTCACGCTGAAAAAGTGAAACTATTTTTTTTGTTTTTTTAAAAAGTTATTCAACAAAATTTATTCAGTTGTGCAAATGAATTTCGTTTTCGATAAAAAAAATATCATTACAATTACTTTCAGATTTTATTGAGCCATTAATAAAATAGTAATTTCACTTCTGTAACTAAAATTCAAATCCGCGTTATAAAACAGAAACTCGGATACAGCTGATAGATAATGAAAGTAAAATTTGCCTTGTTGTTTTTAATTCTTTTCACAACTAATTCTTTTTCTACAAACGAAACCTATTACTGGCGATTGGAGAAAAATGAAAATGGAATTAAAGTTTATTCAAGGGCTATGAAAGGTTTTGATTTCAGAGAAGTTCGGGTGGTGAATAAAGTGAAATCAACCCTCTCGGCAATTGTTGCAGTTATACTCGATACCAAAAATTATCCGAAATGGGTGTATGGTTGCAGCAGCACTGCCACCTTAAAAATTCTGAACGATCAGGAAATTTATAATTATCAGGTAACTGATTTACCATGGCCATTGAGTGATCGCGATGTGGTTTCGCATTTTAAAGTTTCACAAGATCCGGTTACCAGAGTGGTAACTTTTTCAAAAATCGGAATGGCCGATTACATACCGGATAAAGAAGGAATGGTACGCGTGCAGCATTTTCAATCCATTACAGTGCTTACTCCATTAGCCGGCGACAGTGTGCAGATTGAATTGGAGATGCATTTAGATGCCAGCGGAAATATTCCGGATTGGGTGGTGAATGATAATATGGTTGCTGCGCCTTATAACTCTACTATGTCAATGCTCAAACGAATTCCGTTATATCAGTCGGCATATTATTATTTTATAAAGGAAGATTCTATTTAGTTGGTGATTCAAATCCTTATTAATTAATTTTTCTGATTGGTCTGCTAAAGATTTTATTTTCGTTGTGAATTTTATTCCACGAAAAAATTTCATTAATAAATTAATCATGAATTTGAAAAAGAAAATTTTAATTGTTGACGATGATCAATTCATGCGTGAACTGCTGATTGAAAAATTAACCGGCCTGGGCTATGATGTATTTTCAGTTTCAGAAAGCATACTGGCTTTAACAACCATAAAAGAAAACAAACCCGATTTGATTTTGCTTGATATTTTATTGCCCGGCTTATCAGGCCTCGAAACTTTAAATGTATTGCGAGCTGACGATGAGAGTTTAAAAATTCCTGTAATATTAATTTCAAGACTGGATGAACCGGAATTAATCAGAACAGCAAAACGACTTGGTGCCGATGATTATTTAGTGAAACCATTTACTGCCGAAATTCTGATTGAAAAAGTAAAGGCCCTGCTGGGCTGAATAATTCAACATGATTAGGGGTATAGCATTTAATCGATTCAGAATTCATTATTTTACAAAAAATAATTTTTTACCCGGATATTTTTGCCGCAGTTAATTTGTCGCGTTATTTCCAAAACCAAAAGTGATTAAATCACAATGTTCAATCATTCCTTCATAAAAATTTTCAATAAGTTCAATTGGGATGAAGTAAGTACACGCATTTACAATGCAACTGACAGCGATGTAATTCGTGTATTAAATAAAACAGGTCGATTATCTCCTGAAGATTTTATGTCGCTTATTTCTCCGGCGGCAAAAAACCACCTGAAGTCAATGATTAACAAAAGTTATTCGTTAACGCGAAAACGATTTGGTAATACAATGCAGATGTATATACCAATGTATCTGAGTAACGAATGCAACAATGTGTGTACTTATTGCGGTTTCAGTTTTGGAAACAAATTGCCACGCATAACACTGTCAGATGAAGAAATAGTAAATGAAGTGGCAGTAATAAAAGCAATGGGGTATGAACATATTTTATTGGTAACCGGCGAAGACAACCAGAAAGTGGGAGTTGAATACATTGCACATGCATTAGAAATTATTCGTCCGCACTTCGCTCATATTTCATTGGAAGTTCAGCCAATGGAAAAAGCAGAATACGAAAAACTAATTCCGTTTGGGTTGAATACTGTTTTAGTTTATCAGGAAACCTATCACGAACAGAATTATAAAACCTATCACCCGAAAGGAAAAAAATCAAATTTTAATTTCCGCTTGGAAACTGCAGATCGTTTGGGTAATGCCGGCATTCACAAAATCGGGTTAGGTGTTTTGCTTGGTTTGGAAGACTGGCGAACCGATTCATTCTTCACAGCACTTCATCTTCAATACCTGAATAAAACATACTGGCAAACAAAATACTCGGTTTCATTTCCACGCCTGCGACCTTCTGAAGGCGATTTTGAACCAAGGCATCCGATGAGTGAAAATGAATTGTTGCAATTGATTTGTGCCTTCCGGATTTTTGATGAAAATGTTGAGCTCTCACTTTCAACAAGGGAATCACCAACATTCAGAGATAAAATTTTTGAACTTGGAATCACCAGTATGAGTGCCGGTTCTAAAACTGACCCCGGAGGTTATGCAGGCAAAAAACATGCACTCGAACAATTTCACATCAGCGATGAAAGAACCCCTGCTGAAGTTGCTGAAGTAATTCGCTCCAGAGGTTTTGAAGTAGTGTGGAAAGACTGGGATGCAGTGATGCAATGAGTGAATGGTGAATGGTGAAAAAATACTTCGCAAAGAAAAACTCGAACATCGGAACAATTGAATACATGTTCTTTAAACAACAGCAACTAACAACACAATAAATAATTTTTTCCGGCAATGATGTTTGATTCAAATTACCTCACACAGGATGAGCGCAACCGATACAACAGGCACCTGTTATTAGATGAAATAGGTGAGAAAGGGCAATTGAAATTAAAACAAGCATCGGTTCTTGTTGTTGGAGCCGGCGGATTAGGTGTTCCCGTTTTGCAATACTTAGTTGCAGCCGGAGTTGGCAAAATTGGAATTGTGGATGATGATGTGGTAGAAGAAAGTAATTTACAACGACAAGTATTATACAGCACTGCACATATCGGAAAAAAGAAAGCTGATGTTGCCGCCAAGAGTTTATTTCTGCTTAATCCAAATATTCAATATCAAACTTTCATTGAAAAAATTCATTCTGATAATGCGTTTGAAATTATTACTGATTACAACATCATTGTTGATGGAACCGATAATTTTCCAACCAGGTATTTATTAAATGATTTATGTGTGAAAATGGATAAGACATTGATATCAGGTGCAATTTTTAAATTCGAAGGACAGGTTGGTGTGTTCAATCATTTACTGAATGATGGAAAAAGAAGTGCAACTTATCGCTGCTTGTTTCCGCAAGCGCCGAACGCAACTGATTCACCTGATTGTGCTGCAACAGGTGTTATGGGTGTTGTGCCCGGATTGATTGGAATGATACAGGCTGCTGAAGCAGTGAAATTGATAACAGGCGTTGGAAAATTATTAGTAAATGAACTATTGCTGATTGATTTGAAAGAAAATTCATATCGGAATATTTCATTTCTGCGTGATGAAAAAGCTGCATTGAAAATAAAAAACGAACCGTTAAGTTCAATTGAAGATTACATCAATTTCTGTTTAAGTAAAGAAGTGGTCAGTTACGACATTGCCGAAATTTCATGTAAAGAATTAAAGCGAAGAATAAAAGCAAACGAAGATTTTCAGCTGATAGATGTGCGTGAGCCAAGTGAACATGAGCTAATAAATATCGGAGGCGAGTTGATGCCAATGAATGATATTTTTTTTCACACCCACAAAATCAACAAACAAAAACCGGTTGTGCTTTATTGCAAAGTTGGCGATCGAAGCGAATGGGTTATTCGGCAATTACAAAACAAATATGGTTTCAATAATTTATATAACCTGAAAGGCGGAATGCGTGCATTCCTTGCTGACAATAATTAAGCACTCAGTTTCATCCAACCTTTTTCAAAATAAATTTCACAGAACATGAACACTAAAGAATTATATCAACACTATAAAACAGCAATGACAAAAATTGCCGATATCAAGTATTCAATCGCTGTTCTTGGTTGGGATCAGGAATGTTATCAGCCGAAAAAAGGAGCAAACTTTCGTGCACAACAAATTGGAACACTCAGCGGAATAGCACACGATTTATTTGTTGATGATAAATTGGGCGAAATTTTATCGAAACTAAAATCAAGTACTGATTTAAGTGAATTACAGAATAGAAATATTGAAGAAACATTTAAAGACTATACACGCGAAAAAAAATATCCGACTTCGTTTGTTGAAAAAATTGCACAGGTCACATCGCAAACATATCAGTCATGGTTAAAGGCGCGTGAGGAAAATAATTTTAAAATTTACAGTCCCATGCTTGCAACAATGATTGACATGAAAAGAGAAGAAGCAGAAATTCTCGGTTATGAAAATCATCCATACAATGCATTACTCGATTTGTATGAACCCGGTTCGAAGACAGAAGAACTTGATGTGTTGTTTAAAGAAGTACGATCGAATCTTGTTGACTTTGTTAAAGAAATTGCCATGAAGCCACAGATGCGAACAGATTTTCTCAAACAAAATTTTTCGCGTCAGCAACAATGGGATTACGGCATTGAAACACTCAGACAAATGGGTTATGATTTTGATGCTGGCCGTCAGGATGTATCGCCCCATCCGTTCACCACTAATTTCAGCATGCAGGATGTTCGGGTTACAACCCGTGTAAATGAAAATGATTTTAATACCATGTTATGGAGTTGCATACATGAAGGTGGTCATGCATTGTACGAACAAGGATTACTGGTTGAAAATTACGGATTACCATTGGGCGAAGCAGTATCGCTCGGAATTCATGAATCACAATCACGCCTTTGGGAAAATTTAGTTGGAAGAGGATTTGATTACTGGAAAGGAAATTTTCCTAAACTGAAAACTATTTTTCCGGAACAGCTCAAAGCAGTGAGTGATAAGGATTTTTATAATGGAATAAATAAAGTACAGCCAAGTTTTATTCGAGTGGAAGCCGACGAACTAACTTATCATTTTCACATCATGGTCCGATATGAAATAGAAAAAGGATTGATGGATAAAAGTATTCAGGTTAAAGATCTGGTTGAAATATGGAATGCCCGCTACAAAGAATATTTGAATGTGGAAGTGCCATACGATAACAATGGAGTACTGCAGGATATTCACTGGAGCCATGGCAGTATCGGTTATTTTCCCACCTACTCACTGGGTAGTTTTTATGCTGTTCAGTTTTTCAATCAGGCAACAAAAGAAATTGCTGGATTGAATGATCAGATTGAAAAAGGAGATTTACTGCCCTTGCGTGAATGGCTACGCGAAAAAATTCATGTACATGGAAGAAGATTCACTGCGCGTGAATTATGTGAGCGCATTACAGGTGAGCCGCTGAACTTCAAACACTTTATGAACTATGCACGAAACAAATATGAAAGAATTTATACTTAATGAATTTAGTTTTTGATCTTTTCAATGAATATCAATTTTGTTTTTTTTATTGATGAATTTTTAATTTAAACTTCGCACATAAAAACTTTGGTCTTTCTTTGGCAAGGCATTTGAAAACCTAATCAGAATAAAAAAATCACAACCTCATGAAATCATTAAAATTTCTCGCTCTGCTTTTAATATTCACACCGTTTGTATCGTGCGCACAAATAAAAATCGGAAAAAAAACAATCACTGTTCCTTCTGTAAATAATGGTAGTGGCAGTAATTCAAATAAACCCACTAATGATGAAATGGTTAAGGGGCTGAAAGAAGCTTTAAACATTGGTGTTTCAAAAGGTGCTGATAATGTTTCAAAAACTGATGGCTATTTTAAAAATGCGGTCATTAAAGTATTAATGCCGCCTGAGGCAAAAGAAGTAGAATCAAAACTTCGTTCTATGGGTATGGGAAATTTGGTTGACGATGCCATATTAAGAATGAACAGAGCAGCAGAACAAGCTGGCCCAAAGGCAAAACCAATATTTGTTGATGCCATAAAGTCAATGAGCATTGTTGATGCGGTAAATATTATTAAAGGTCCAAATGATGGTGCAACCCAATATTTAAAGAAAACAACTTCATCACAACTCATAACCACTTTCAAACCCATTATTCAACAAGAACTGGATAAAACCGAAGCTACTAAATATTGGAAACAGGTTTTTGATACTTATAATAAAATTCCATTTGTAACAAAAGTAAATTCTGATTTACCTTCTTATGTTACTCAAAAAGCACTTGACGGATTATTTTATATGGTGGCACAGGAAGAAGCATCCATCAGAAAAAATCCTCTTGGAACTGCAAGTGCATTAATTCAAAAAATATTCAGTGGTCTTTGGTAACAGCACTTTTAAAATAAATTAAATTTCACATTCTGATTGAACCGTTGCGATTAATTTATATCCAATAATGATAAATCAAACGGGCTGCTTGCCATTGCAATTTTTAATGGAACAGCTAATTTATTTTGATACGCCATTCGGCCAGCAATCACGGCGAGTTTAAATGCTTCAGCCATTGCAATTGGATCACCTGCAATTGCAATAGCAGTATTGACCAACACAGCATCGGCCCCTAATTCCATGGCGAATGCAGCTTGAGATGGTGCACCTATTCCGGCATCAACAATAACAGGTACATTGCTTTGTTCAATAATAATTTCGAGCATGGCTCGTGTTTGCAATCCGTTGTTTGACCCAATGGGTGAACCGAGCGGCATTACTGCAGCCGTTCCAACATCTTCTAATTTCTTACAAAGAACCGGGTCGGCATTAATATATGGCAATACAATAAATCCCAATTTAACTAATTCTTCAGTTGCTATAAAAGTTTCAATCGGGTCGGGAAGTAAGTACCTGGGGTCGGGATGTATTTCAAGTTTCAGCCAATTTGTTTGCAAAGCTTCGCGAGCCATTTGTGCAGCAAGTATGGCCTCTTTTGCATTTCGTGCACCACTGGTGTTTGGTAATAAATTAATTGTTGGTAATTGCAACTGCAGCAATAAGTCATCTTCCTTTTTCCAAACATCAACGCGCTTTAATGCAACTGTTACCATTTCTGTTCCGCTGGCAATAACAGCATTTCTCATCAATTCATTCGACCCAAATTTTCCGGTACCGAGAAATAATCGTGATGAAAATTCTTTTCCTGCTATAATTAATTTATTCATTTAATAGAATTTTTTCTGCTTCAAATTTTTCCTTCAAATTTTTTACGGCACATTTCCAATCTTCAGATTCAGTGATGGTTGAAGATACTGCCACCCCATACACACCAATTGAAAGAAAAAAATCTACATCATCAGCATTCACACCGCCAATTGCGTAAACTGGGATTGATAGTTTGTTCTTTAAATAACTATTCATCACTTTTTCAAAACCGGTTTTTCCAAGTACCGGATTTAAATTGTTTTTTGTTTTGGTCATTCGAAATGGTCCTAGACCAACATAATTTGCGCCGTCATATTGCGCTCGAATAATATCATCAATGTTATTACAACTTGAACCAATAATAAATTTATCGCCAATTAAATTTCGTGCCTCTTCCACTGAAACATCTTCTTTACCCAAATGCACTCCATCAGAATTTGATTCGAATGCGAGATCAGGATTGTCATTAATAATTAGTACCGTATTAAATTCTTTGCAGATTGCTTTTATTTTCAATGTTTCTTCCCACAATTTAGCTGGTGAAGCATCTTTGTTTCTGTATTGTATCCATTTTATTCCTGCTTCACATGCTTTCCGCGTTGCTTCAATATGATTTAAACCTTCAGATACAGATGTAATGAATTGTATGCGCTCAAACTTCGTGTTCATTTCTCATGATTTTAATTTGATGGTGCCATCCAAGTAATCCATTGTCACTTAAAATAAATTGAGTCACATATTCTTTTGCAAGTTTGCACGATTCAGTTAAGTTTTTTCCAATGGCAAGATTAGCAGCTATGGACGAAGATAAAACACAACCAGTTCCGTGCTTTGAGTGATTATATTTTTCACCTTTTATGGCAATTACCTTTTCTTTATTAAAAAGCAAATCATCACTTCTTTCGGTTAAAGAATGACCGCCTTTTAATAAAACATTACATTGCTTTGAAAGATACAGAGCAGCCTTACCGTCATCATTAATCCCTGTAAGCATTTTTACTTCAGAAATATTCGGGGTAATAAGAAATATATTTTTTAAAGAATAAAACCATTCAACTTTTACCGAATGAAAATCGAACCCGCTTGTACTTTTAATTATCGGATCCCATATTATTAATATTTTTTTATTTTTTGAGATAAGAAAATCGACAATTGTGTTAAGCATTTCAGCATCGCGCACAATTCCGATTTTTGCTACTGCTGGTTGGTAGGTTTCAAATAAAACTTTTAGTTGCTGTAAAATCTGATCTGTTGACAGCCAGTCAATTTTTTCAATTCTGTTTTCGTTCTGATAGGTAATGGCGGTGCATACACCTAAACCATTCACACCGGTTTGTTCCATGGTTTTTATGTCGGCTAATAAACCGGCTCCACCAGTAGAATCAAATCCGGCTATGCTGAAACAGAATTTTCTAACAGATTCCATTTGTCAAAAATTTTTTTGAACTCTGCAACTGGGTTTGCTGTATGCCAAATGCTTCCAACCAAAGCACATCCGTTAAACCCGAATTCTTTTACTTTTTCCAATTTGGTATAATCCACTCCGCCCAATGCTATTACATCGAAAGTTGTTTTCTTCAAAGCAACTTCGAGCATATCGTCATTAAAAGTATTCTTGTATCCGATTTTAGAAATGCTATCGAAAATCGGGCTTAAAAAAATATAAGTATAGCCTGGATTGTGTTTCAGTAAACTGTTAGGTGAATGGTAAGAGGCAGTAACGGCGATATCAGGTCTTCTGAATTTTATCCATTGCATTAAAATCCAGGAACGAAAAAAATTTTTTTTACGATGTCGTTCAGTTAAATGAATGCCACGAAGTTTTAATGGAATACATAGTTCGTGATGCGAATGAATAACTACTCGACTCCTATATTTTTTATTTATTTTTTCAATATAAATACGCATTTCATTTGTTGAATATTTTGGTTTACGAATATGTAAAATCTCTAACCCGCTTTCAAACAGCTCGTTAATAATCTGATGTTCGCCATCCAAATCTTTTGTATCGCTCATAACTATAATAGTTGGTTTCATGTTATTTATTTATTTGGGTTATGTAATACTAAATTAAGTTTATTTTTTTTCACTTTTATTAATTGAATTATTCCTGCGGGATGTATAAATGACTTCCCTCTTCGACAAATTTTTTCGCCATTTCGTTCATACCATCTTTTAAAACTTTTTCTTCCAGCATATTGTGAGTGGATGCATATTCACGAACCTCTTGTGTAATTTTCATTGAGCAGAATTTTGGTCCGCACATGCTGCAGAAATGCGCAACCTTGGCACCATCGGCAGGCAAAGTTTGGTCGTGAAATTCTTTTGCTGTATCAGGGTCAAGCGAAAGATTAAATTGATCGTTCCAGCGAAAATCAAAACGCGCCCGGCTCAGTGCGTTATCGCGAATCTGTGCACCTGGAAATCCCTTTGCCAAATCAGCAGCATGCGCGGCAATCTTATAAGTGATAACTCCGTCTTTCACATCTTTTTTATTCGGAAGTCCGAGGTGTTCCTTTGGTGTAACATAGCACAACATGGCGCAACCATACCATCCGATCATTGCGGCCCCTATGCCTGAAGTAATGTGATCGTAACCTGGTGCAATATCAGTTGTTAACGGGCCCAGCGTATAGAAAGGTGCTTCGCCGCATTCCTGTAATTGCAAATCCATGTTCTCTTTTATCAAATGCATTGGCACATGACCGGGACCTTCAATCATTGTTTGTATATCATGCTTCCATGCAATTTTTGTTAACTCGCCGAGTGTTTTTAATTCAGCAAATTGCGCTTCATCATTTGCATCAGCTATAGAACCAGGGCGCAAACCATCGCCCAAACTAAAGGCAACATCATACTGCTTCATTATTTCACATATCTCTTCGAAGTGTGTGTACAGAAAATTTTCTTTGTGATGAGAGAGACACCACTTTGCTAATATGCTTCCGCCACGGGAAACAATTCCGGTAACTCTTTTTGCAGTGAGTGGAACATAACGAAGCAATACGCCAGCGTGAATGGTGAAATAATCAACGCCTTGTTCAGCTTGTTCAATTAAAGTATCGCGATAAATTTCCCAGGTTAAATCTTCTGCTACTCCGTTTACCTTTTCAAGCGCCTGATAGATTGGGACAGTGCCGATTGGCACCGGCGAATTCCTGATTATCCATTCGCGTGTTTCATGAATATTTTTTCCGGTGCTTAAATCCATTATCGTATCAGCTCCCCAACGACAAGCCCAAACTGCTTTTTCAACTTCTTCTTCTATTGATGAAGTAACAGCTGAATTACCAATGTTTGCATTAATTTTTACCAAAAAATTTCGACCGATAATCATTGGCTCCGATTCCGGATGATTGATGTTGTTTGGAATTATTGCACGACCTCTTGCAACTTCATCACGAACAAATTCGGGTGTAATAATTTTCGAAACAGCAGCGCCGAACGAATCTCCTTTATGCTGAAAAGAAAATTCCTGATTGCCAATTATTGATTCCTGAAATTTTTGATTTTCACGAATGGAAATGTACTCCATCTCCTGGGTAATTATTCCTTTTTTGGCATAATGAATTTGCGAAACATTGCACCCGTGTTTTGCACGCAATGGGTTTCGTGTGCGGTTAAAACGGATGGCATCAATTTCTGTTTTTTGTTCTTGCGTTCTTGTATATTCAGATGAATAGGATGCCAATTCCTCCACATCATTCCGTTCAGTAATCCAATTTGCACGAATGGGTTCAATGCCTTTTAATACATCAGTTTTTTTTGAAGTGTCGGTATATGGACCACTTGTATCATAAACCGTGATTTTAACTTTTTCTGCTTTCCGATTATCCTTTCCACTCAATAACACTTCATCGGTTTCAATTTCGCGCATTGACACATTTATATCATGAAGCTTTCCTTTCACAACTATTTTTTGTGATCGGGGAAATGGTTGAGTCGAAATTTTTTGTTCGTTTAAACTTTTCTTTTCTTTCATTGCTCTTTCAGATTTTATCTGTGTTATAATTCAAGTTTTTTTTCATACTGCTTACTGCCCCTATTCCTATCCTCCTTGTGCTGCACGAATCACAATGATGGTGTCACATTCCACCAGTATCTTTTTACTCCATTCCTGACCTGCAATTACTTCAGCATTTACAGCCACCGCAATTCCACGAGTATTATGCAACGAAAGTTGTTGTAACAAATCATGTAGTGAATTCCCGGTTTGCAATTCAATTTGTTTATTGTTAACTGTGAGTTTCATTTTTCCTTAAAAATTTTTTTGATAATGCAGCATTAAGGATTTTTAATAAAGAAATATATTCCTCTATCAACTTTTCCCTACGCCGGTATTATCCGTATCAGGTTTTAGAGTATGATCTCAGTTTCGTTCATTATCGAAACACCCCTAAAGTTGCTTCAAAAGTATATTTTCAAAATTGAAAACAAACTAAAGTGTAATTTAAAGTTATTCACTAAATTAAAATAAATTCTTACCGATTACAAGAATGAATAATGTAATTTCTATTTATGTACCTACTTTTAGCGAGTGAAAAAAAACATTTCAGTTCTACTGTTTTTTATTGTTACATGTATAGTCCTTTTGGCTTTTAGAACCGTAAATTCAATTTATAAAGTTACAGATGGAAAAATAACTTTTGTTTCTGAGGCCTCATTTGAAACCATTACTGCTTTTTCTGAAAAATTGAATGGCATGATGGATACTTCCAATCAAGAGTTTGCTTTTTTTGTTGCCAATAAATCGTTCGAAGGATTTAATGGTTTATTACAACGCGAACATTTTAATGAAAGTTATCTGGAGAGCGATAAAAATCCGAAATCGTTTTTCACAGGAAGAATAATTGAAAAAATAATATTCAGCAAACCTGGAATCTTTTATGTTAGAGCAAAGGGATTATTAATGATTCATGGAGTTGAACAGGAGCGAATAATTAAATGCGTGTTGCTTATTGAAAACGGAACCATAAAAGTGACAAGCAAATTTTCAGTGTTTTTAGCAGATCATGATATTAATGTACCCAGAATTGTTTTTGAAAAAATATCCCCTGAAATAAAAATTCAGGTCGAAGCTGTAATGCATGAAAAAATCGAATGAACAGCATAATTAAATATAGCATTTTATGGTTTTTCATGTGTTTTCTATCACAACCGATGATGGCTCAATTTCCATATGTACGCACAATTGAAATTGACAAATCATTGCAGGATATTAAAGTACAAACAATAATTCAGGATAAAAAAAAATTGATGTGGCTTGGCACCAATAAGGGCTTGTATAATTATGATGGAACTGATTTTAAATTAACTCCGACAAATAAAAATGAAACTGAAATTTTTGTTACAGCGCTTTACAGCGATTCAAAAGGAATCATTTGGGTTGGATTAAAAAACGGTGTTATTCTTCAATATAAAAACGATTCGCTTAATGCATTCGACATTGAAGAAGGGCACCCAAAAGAACAAATTACAGGAATTATTGAAGACAATAACGGAAACATTTGGTTTTCTACTTATGGAGAAGGGATATATGTATGGAATGGTAAACATCTATTTAATTTTAATGTCAATGATGATCACCTTGCAGATGATTATGTGTATTGCATTGTGACAGATAACAACGGAAGAATCTGGTGTGGTACTGATGGAGGCTTATCGGTTTGCACTTTCATAAACAAACAAAAAAAAGTTAAAAACTATACTACTCAAAATGGCTTGAGTGATAATATTATTAAACGAATAATTTGGGATAAGAAAGGATTTTTATGGTTTGGAACTGACAATTTTGGAATAGGAAAATTGTATCCCGACAGCAATAAAATTGAAATACCTGATGAGTTTAAAAACTGGAATCAAGGTGCCATTGAATCCATGTTACTGATGGAGCGTGAAATATGGATTGGAACCAATGAAAATGGCTTGATTGATTATGAATTTTCAGATAGAAAAAGAACAAGAAATTTTTTAGGTGCTGATGGTTTTAATTATCCAGGCATACAATGCTTGTTTCGTGATGATGAAGGAAATATTTGGATTGCGTGCAAGGATCATTTACTGCAATCACCTGGTGAGCGAATAGAATTTTTAAAAACTATTGAAGGAAAACCCATTGCTAATATTCATGCAACATTAATTGACAATAAAAAAAGATTGTGGTTTTCTGATGATGATGGATTGCATCGTGTAACTTTTAATTCTAATGGTACCGAACAATCGAAATCTTTTTCTTTTTCAGAATTAAAAAACCCATATAAAATTCTTACGATTTATCAAGATGCTTTTGGATTTATTTGGTTTGGAACTTTTGATCAGGGTATCTTTCGAATGGAGGCAGAAAATGGAAAGGCGATTCATATTAATGATAAAAAAGACTTAATGAAACAAAGTGTTTTATCTATAACCGGAAAGCGAAGTACAATATGGCTGGCTACATTATCAGGAGCAGTAAAATTGGAACTTGGTGATGATGCCTTACAGCTTAATTGCGGAATGCAAATAGATTATTTCAATTCTAAAACAGGGTTAAACAACAATTTTATATATCAGGTATTACTGGATCGAAACGGAAGAATCTGGTTTGCACAGGATGGAAAAGGAATTACAATGATGGACAAAGCCGGATTTCATCATTTCGGAGAAAAAGACAGCATTAAAGCAAAAACTTTTTTTTCCATTACCGAAGACCGTAACGGTGGTTTATGGTTTGCATCTACCGATAACGGTTTATACAGATATAAAACAGACGAGAAAAAAAATGATAAATTTTATAATTACAATTTATCAAATGGCTTACCGAGTATGCACATTACCGGACTGTGTGCAGATAATATTGGCAATGTAATTATTGTTTGCATGGAAGGAATAGCCATGTTTAATCTTGATAAGGAATCGTTTAACTGGTACCAGAAAGCCGAAGGGATTGAAACGGTTGATGCTGATTTAAATACAACTTCGTTATCAATTGACGGGGTTGTTTGGATTGGCGCCAGAACACAATTCATAGAAATAAACACTTCGCTTGATAAATTCAGGAAAACACCTTTTTTAACTTTTGAACGCGCCACTGCCTTTCTTGATCCGATTGACCTGAATAATTATGCAAATATTCCCGGAAGTAAAAACCATCTTGCATTTTCATATCAAGGTATCTGGTTCAGTAATCAATCTGAGGTAAATTTTCAATATAAAATGGAAGGCCTGAATCGGGAATGGATAAACACCAGAGATCGAACAGCTACATTTCCTGATATGAAACCCGGTCGATACACATTCAGGTTACGATGTTCCCGCACCAATGATTTTACACATAGCAATGAAATAAATTATTCATTTGTAATTTTAAATCCTGTTTATCGTCAATGGTGGTTCATAACCTTTAGCCTTATCGCCTTAATTGGTTTAATCTGGTTATTTTTAAAAATACGAGATCAGCGTGTAAATTTTGTTCAACGATTAGAAAAAGAAAAAATGGCCTCGCAATTTGAAACTTTAAAGAATCAGGTGAATCCTCATTTCCTTTTTAACAGCTTTAATACTCTTGCAAATATTATTGACGACGATAAAACAAAGGCAATAGAATACATTGAAAAACTAACTGATTTTTTCAGGCAAATATTAGTTCACCGCGAAAAAGATTTAATAAAACTGGAGGAAGAACTTGAAATAATTAATGACTATGTTTTTTTACAACAACAACGATTTGAAACTGCTCTGAAAATTAATATCAGCGTAACAAAAGAACAATCGCAGTCATTATTAATTCCACCACTTGCCCTACAGATATTGGTTGAGAATGTGATAAAACACAATTCAATGACAACCCAGCATCCACTCATTATAGAATTGTATTTTGAAAATGAATTTTTTATTGTAAAAAATAATCTTCAACCAAAATTAAATAAAGAACGCTCCACAGGTACAGGCTTACAAAATATTACCCGACGAATGCAGATGCTTGGTTTGCCAGCCATTGAAGTAGAAAATACCGGTAGTCATTTCATAGTTAAATTTAAGCTTGCCGATAGAAAATAATCGACTATGATATGAATCAGCTATACTTTATTTACTTTCAGATAAATTTGAATTATAAAATAAATTTCGCTTTTAACTAATTTAAAAACATGCTAAAAATTGTAATTGTCGAAGACGAAAAACCAGCTGCACAACGATTGTTTAAATTAATTAAACAAGTTGAACCCGATGCAGAATTAATAATGCATTTAGAATCGGTTAAAGATTCGGTTAAATGGTTTTCAGAAAATGATTTTCCGGAACTGATATTTATGGATATTGAATTAGCCGATGGAAGTAGTTTTAATATTTTTAAAGAAATAAAAATTAAAGCGCCAATTATTTTTACAACTGCATTTAACCAATATGCTATTGATGCATTTCAGGTAAACAGCATTGATTATTTATTAAAACCTATAAAGAAAGAAGACCTGGAGAAAAGCTTGTTGAAATTTCATTCGCTGCAAGCAAAAAAAGATACGCTTGATTATGCCATGTTGTTGAAAAACCTGGTGACAAAAGATTATCAAAAAAGAATTGTTGTTCGGTATTCTGATGTAATAAAAACAGTAGAAATTGAAAACATTGCCTACTTCTACACGGAAGAAAAATACACTTACCTATACACATTTGACAGCCAACGCTACCCTATTGATTATACTTTGGATCAGTTGGATCATATGATTGATCCGAAAAATTATTTCAGGATTAACAGACAGGTAATTGTCAATTTTAAGGCTATAGAAAAAATGATTGCCTATTCAAAAGCAAGAGTGAAAATAATTTTAAAGCCTTTACCATCGTTTGAAACAATTGTAAGCACTGAGCGCTCTCCTTATTTTAAAGACTGGTTGATTGGTATGGCCGATACATTTAAAATTACAGAATAATTCTTATTCAACGCATTTATTTTCTCACTCACCAAGTTCGTTTATTTTGATAAAAAAGATCAATTCATATTTACATTTAAATAGAAAATTCATGAAAAGCAAATTGATCCCTGCTCTCTTCTTCTTCACTTTATTAATAGGAGTAATTTCGTGTAAACATTATCCGTTTCTTGTTACAAATGATCATTTGACTGGCATTGATTCAACTGATACAACCGGTAATCCGCCTCCGTTTGTTGGAATTCCCTGCGATCCCGATTCAGTATATTTTGATTCACAGATACTTCCAATATTTATTTCTAATTGCGCTCAATCAGGATGTCATAATGCAGCATCACACAAAGAAGGATATACCTTAACATCATACTCAACAATTATGTCACATGGAATTTCTCCTTTTCATCCAACGAGCGGAAATATTATGAATTCAATTCTGGATGGTGAAATGCCCCAAGGATTGCCTGATTTAACCACCGAACAAATTGCACTGCTTGAACTATGGATTCAACAAGGTTGTCAAAACAATCATTGCGATGAATTATGTGATACTACGAATGTAACTTACAGCGGCACAATTGCTCCAATGATGGCGACCTATTGTAAAGGTTGTCATAATTCAAATACTGCAGGTGGTGGTATTCGGTTGGATGCATACAGCTATGTAAGTTCTTTGGCATTGAGTGATAGTTTATATAATTCAGTTACAGCCACTGGTGTACCTCTTATGCCAAAAGGTGGTCAGGCATTACCGAATTGCAAAATTGATGAAATAAGAATTTGGGTTGATGCAGGTGCACCAAATAATTAAACAATAATGAACCATTTTTTTCTTTAACGACTTACTACCATTATAATCTTGTTCGGATATTTCGTTTCATGTGAATCATAAATTTTAAAACTAAAATAAGAATCAAAAGATTAAATCCAATTCGATTTATAAAATCACTTTTCAGAGTCAAATGATTAACTCAACAATTAAACACCTTACATTTATTACACTAATTATAATTGGTTTTTCAATTTCATTTACCTCCTGTTATTATGATGTGGAACAGGAACTTTATCCAAAACCAATTGATAACGGCATAAGTTGCGATACTTCCACGGCAACTTTTTCTGTAAAAATTTATCCCCTCATTCAATCAAAATGTAATTCGTGTCACAGTACTGCAATCAGTTCCGGTGGAGTTAGTCTTGAGGGTTATAACAATGTATTATCCGCTCAGCAGAACGGAAGTTTAATGGGTACAATTAATCACAGCAATGGATATAATGCAATGCCACAAGGCGCCGGAAAACTTTCGGATTGTGAAATTGCAAATTTGAATACCTGGATTCATGCAGGCGCACTTAACAATTAGGATTTTCTTTTATGACTACTAACCAATATATTTTATTATTCATTTCAGCAGGTTTATTAATTCGCGTTATACTTTCATATTTCATTGCAAAGAAAATAGGGACGGGCAGAAATATCGGATATAAAAATTCTTTAATCCTTTCCTTAATCTTAGGGGCAATTATTGGCCTTGGAATTACATTGCTTAGCAAGAAACCGGAAACAACAAACCGGAAACGCAGAGATGTTGTGTTTGCCATTTTGCTTTTTGGATTTTTTCTTGGCTGTGTTTTAGTTTCTTATGGATTATTTGAATACTTCAGAACCAATGCAAAAACAGCAGACTTAGAAGCTGATCTAAAAATTTCTGCTATAGATTTATACAATGCTTATTCAGATAACGAATCTCAATCCGATTCCATTTACCGAATGCAGGTAATTGAAGTAACCGGAAAAATTTCAGAAATAAAAAAAGATACCAGTGGAATAATAATATTATTAGATGGTGGTAATGGAATGTTTGGAGTGAGTTGCAGTTTACAGGAAACTGATAAAGAATTAAAAAAAGCTGAAAAAGATAATACAATAATCATTAAAGGAATTTGTACTGGCATGTTAATGGATGTTGTACTAACCCGGTGTGTAATTGTACAACCCGAAAAAAAATAAAAATTAAAAACCAAATAAAATGAAAACAATATTCGCAACAATTTTAAGTATAAGCCTTTTCGCTTTTACCCTTAAAACAGAACCAACCAAGTACTTCACCCGTGAGGCAAACATCACATTTCTATCTGAGGCGCCTTTAGAAAAAATTGAAGGAATAAACAATCAGGCAGTTAGTATGCTCGACATAAGCACAGGTCAAATTGAGTTTGCTGTATTAATGAAAGCTTTTGAATTTGACCGTGCACTTTTACAGGAACACTTCAATGAAAATTATGCTGAATCTGATAAATTTCCAAAATCAAATTTCAAAGGAAACATTACCAATTTCGCTGATGTGAAATGGGCTGTTGATGGTGATTATTCGGTAACTGTTACCGGAAAATTGACTATGCATGGCGTTACAAAAGATGTAACCGCTAAAGGAAAAATTACTGTTAAGGCCGGTGCAATCAGTGCAACTTCTACTTTTAATGTTTTAATGTCAGATTTTAACATTGTAATTCCGACCGTTGTAAAAGATAAAGTAAACAACAGCGTTAAAATTGAAGTGATTTCAAATTACAAGCCTTACCTGGGTTAACAATTTTTTTATGACACGAAAAATTTTGTTCTTTTCAATTTTAATATTCTCCTCAGTAATTGCTAAAGCTCAGGATGATTTATTATCAATGCTGGATGCCGATACCAAACCTGAAGTTGAAAGAATTACCAATGCGTTTAAATCCACCAGGGTTATAATGAGTCAATCATTAGAACATGTTGGTGGTGGCGTTTTAGATTTCAGAATTATGCACCGCTTCGGTATGTTCAGCGATGGCAGATCTGAAGCCTGGGGGTTTGATAAAGCTTCAATGAGAATTGGATTAGATTATGGTATAACCAATAGATTAATGGTTGGAATTGGAAGAAGCACTTATAAAAAGGAGGCTGATGCATTTTTAAAATATCGCTTACTGTGGCAAACGAAGGGAATGAAAAGAATGCCTGTAACAGTGGAATACATTGCAGGCATGTCGGTTGTTGGAAACAAGTGGGCTTATCCTGACCGCGTTAATTATTTCACATCACGAATTGGTTATTATCATCAGTTAATTATTGGTCGAAAATTCAGCGAGCGTTTTTCTTTTCAAACCGGTCCCATTGTTATTCATCAGAACATGATTGACAGCTCGAATTACAAAAATGATTTATTGGCGGTTGAAGTTGGTGGCAGAATTAAATTAACAAAGCGCATGGCCATTAATGCCGATTACTTTTATTTCATGAATGGCGATCAAAACCCAACGGCTACCCGTCCGTTATCAATTGGTTTTGATATTGAAACCGGAGGGCATGTGTTCCAGCTTCATTTCACCAATACCAGCGGAATGACCGAGCGCTCCATAGTTACTGAAACAACCGGTGAATGGATTAAAGGCAACATTGAATTCGGGTTTAACCTATCAAGAGTATTTACACTTGATTCAAAAATCAAAAGAAGCAATCCTTAAAATTAATTCTGAAGTTTATTTCAGTTTCGAAGTCAGTTCGTTTCTTAAGCCGGAATAACTAACCAACTCACACATAATTTCTCCGATTAAAATTGGTGATGAAATTCGTACCGGAATTTTATTTGCATCATCGGTCACATATACTTTCATTTCTTCACCGCCTTTAAATATGGTTCCTGAAATCAGCAATGGTTTTATAACAATGCATTTGAATTTACCGGCTTTGGAATTCAATTCTTCTTTACCAATGTATCGCACATACAGCGGGTAATTTTTATCATCCAGAAAAACCTTTATCGGTATTGTATCATTTACCTTGTACTTGTTAATATCAATGCATCGCATGTAGTACACTGCTGATAAAATGTCCTGACTGCATTCCGGAATATCGAATGTGCCATTGGTGGAAGTGGCCTTCCCTGCTTTGTGATTGAAAGTTACATTGTTATAAAAATTATATCCGCCCTCACTCACATCACGCACAAACTTGTATGGCAGCATTTCTTCTGGGTCAAAATAAGTTTCGTACTTATCGCGCACTTTAAAAAACCAATCGTACGAACGATAAGTTGAACCATAACCTGTTGCATGTAAACATGGTTTGTTGTTGTAAGTAGATGTCTCCAGATTAAATGTTGCCTCACCGGCACTTAACCAAATGGCTCCCCATTTGAATGCAATTTTATAAGTCAGTTTTTCACCCGGCTGAAATGAGGTATTGGTTATATGACAATCACCCGGTACACTTTCATTCTGCATGAAAGAACTCAGTAAAAACACTCCGATACTTAACCCGATTAATCTTCTCATTTTCGTTTTATTCCTCTGTTGATTAAAATTAAAATCATTCCGATTACTGCGGGTATCACTAAGTTGATTAACCACAAGCCCCACGCCGCACTCACTATTCCTAATTGATTACTGCTATATGGAGTTAGAAAAAACAATGCCACATTACCTCTGATGCCCACTTCAGCAATGGCAATGGATGGAATAATTGTTTGCACCAGAAAGATGGTTGCTATCAACGCACTACCCTCAACTATTGGTATTTGAATGTTAAAAATTTTCAATAACAATAAATATTGAATGGTGAAAACAACATAGCGCAACATGGATAAAGACAATACATTGAATAATTCTTTTGAAGAATAATGCAACAGCACTTTTAAATAAACTTTTACTCTATTCAAAAAAGAAAACCGCTCTAATAAATTTTCAATCAGACTAATGTTGAAATACAAAATGAATAATAAAATTGCCGATATGATTAACAGAATTATTACCGTCCACTCAACATACAAGGTTGAATGCAAAACTCCACTCACCAACATCACATAAGCCAATCCCAATGTGCCGAATAATATGGTGCTGAGCAGTTGCGCATAAATTCCAATAGTAGTTACAATTAATATTCTCCATCGCGACACCGTGTTGATGAACAGCACTCTGCCTGCATACTCTCCCACTCTGTTCGGGGTGAACAACGCAAAGGTGATTCCACTGAAGGTGGCCTTCAGTGCATCTATGAACGATACATATTCCACCTTTCGCAATAACGAATTCCATCGCACAGCTTCCACACTCCAATTGATGACCATTAAAACAAAAACAATAATGGTAAGCAGTGTTGCATCAGATGAAACATTGTTTTTGTACTCTCTCCAGGCGCTCCACAGGTTTTGATTCTGAAATATCTGGTAATACAACCCGAATGCTGCAAGTGCAAACACCAGCCACTTCCACCAATAAAATGAATACAGTTTTTCTTTAGGTGTGTCAGTATTATTTTTCATTGCGGCAAGTGCAAAAATATACATTTAGCCACGCTCAAATCATGTTGAAGAAAATAGTTTCATCACTACCGCACACGCTTATACTTGGAGTTGATCCGGGTACAAATATTCTCGGATTCAGTTTGCTGGATGTACAGGGCGACAATTATAAATTAGTGGTGATGGATGTAATGAATCTGAAAAGCATAAGCGACCCTTATCGTAAACTGCAAATCATTTACACCCGACTGCAACAAACCATTCGCGAATACCAGCCTGATGAACTGGCCATTGAAGCTCCCTTTTTCGGGAAGAATGTGCAGAGTATGCTCAAGTTAGGAAGAGCTCAAGGTGTTGCAATCACTGTTGCCATCATGAACGAAATTCCGGTGTTTGAATACTCGCCCAAGAAAATAAAACAGAGCATAACAGGCAACGGAAACGCGAGCAAGGAACAGGTTGCTGCAATGATTGGAAGAATATTAGCCATAAAAGAACAACATGAGTTTTTTGATGCTACCGATGCAATGGCTGTTGCACTGTGTCATCATTTTCAGAAAGGAAAACCGGTAAGTAAGGGGAAGAGTTATACCGGATGGAAAGATTTTATAACCGAGAATCCGGGAAGGGTGAAGAAATAGATTGCTTTATCAGCGAAATAGTTTCAAAAAAACATTTTGATGCACCTATATCCTTTTCAGCGAGGCAAAAAAGCGTTTTAAAATCTGAATAATTATATATACTTACAGCATAACAAAACCCCTTAAACACTTAAACATGAAAAAACTTTTTTACCTCTTCATTGCAGTTACACTTTTTACTTCCTGCGGACCGAAAGCAAAAATTAATTCACGACGACTCATTCTTGCTAACGATGGACATGCCTATACTATAGAAGCTGCTACTGATTCAAATGGCACTTGGGTTTATTGGCCGGATTCAATTGATGGTGGCTCTTTCACTTTTCATGATCCGGGTAAGGCTAAGGATCAATATGGTTCAGGAGACTATAACTTTTTTGGTTTCACAGGATCTTTTCAGTACACATGTCCTGAACACGGCAGGTTAGAGATAGTAAATTCTGATACCTCATCTGTATTTTTTAAAACAGGTACTTATGATTATGATCCTCCGGTTTTTGACTCTTCAATAATTGTTTATTTTACTGATCAAAGCATAAAGTTTCATCCTAAGTAATTGATTTTTTTTCTTTATCAGAAGTTCCATTTCTTCATTGAAGTGGAACTTTTTTTTAGCCCTTACTCAATAAAAAATTTACCGCTGTAAGTTTTTTGCTTGCTGCGGATGTGATAGAAATAAATGCCGGCGGGCAGTGCCGATAAATCTGCTTCGGGGGTTTGGTTGGTCACAGTTACTGTTGTTACCAACTGACCTATCTGATTTAAGATATCAATCTGATTACCCATGAGTGAATTATCGGCAAGATGGAATTGGAGTTTTTTATCGTCAACTGAAAATTGCAATTGTGCAGATTCAATATCATGAATTGAATTACCCGGGAAATAACAATCAATAGTGGAGGAGCCAATACATTCATAATTATTAGTTACCTGAACAGAATAATAACCCGCTTGTACCGGATAAAAATGCTCCTGATTTGCACCAGGAATAAGAACTCCATTTAAGTACCACTGATAGGAATTGTAATCTACTTCAGTATAGATGTAATAATAATCCGCATCAAAAATAAGAATTGGGATTGGATTTGAAGATTGAATGTGATTTGCACAGTTTACAATCTGAAAGCAATTTGAGTTTGAAACAAGTACTGAAAAATTTCCAAAGCCTGTGTATGTACAATAGTTATTGACCGCACCATTAATTGGTTGGCCGTTCAACATCCACTGCATATTATATCCAACCCAATTATATAAGTTCATAGTAACAGTATCATAAGGGTCACAAGAAATAACATCTCCATTTGGATAGGTAAATAGTGGGGGCCAGTTACAAATCGTCCCCATATCTCCTGCAATAATTGCGGAATCGGGAATGGTATTAATTGCATAATCTTTAAGAACTAAACTATCATTAAATACATCAAGCCGCAGCCATCCATAATAAGTACTTCCTCCTGTTTTAAGTTTTAAACCAACAAACTCATTCACCCCACCAAAATTCCCGTGATCTGCATAACCTATGTTAATTATTGTATTGGTATAACTATAAGAACTAGTACTAGTATATGTCGAAACAAATCGAGTATGGATATGAAGAAGTGGATGTACACCCCAATTATTTAAACTATCAATTGGTTGAGAATTTATTGGTGCAGGAAACCCTGAAATAGTATCAACAACTATTTCATTATTGCCAAGATTTATTAAATCATTTTCAACAGCTCCGGTGCAGTATTGACATGGAAAGGTAAAACCTGAGGTAGTAGAATAAGGTAAGGGATTGCCGGGGCCATTCTTCAATTTAAAATCCACCACCCCATCATTATTCAAATCCAGATAAAGTATGAATTATGAATTATTAAATCAGGATTCACATCAGTGTACATAATCTGAGCATCAACAGGATGAGCGAGCAAAAATGCTTCTGACATTACTATGTATGCCGCCAGTTTTTTTTGAAATGAATCTTTTTTCATCAGCTACTCAATTAAAAATTTACCGCTGTAAGTTTTTTGCTTGCTGCGGATGTGATAGAAATAAATGCCGGCGGGCAGTGCCGATAAATCTGCTTCGGGGGTTTGGTTGGTGACAGTTACTGTTGTTACCAACTGACCTAACTGATTTAAGATTTCAATCTGATTACCTATGAGTGAATTATCGGTTAGGTGAAAGATGAGTTTTTTTTCCTCATTTAAAATACAAGAAATGTTTTCAGTTTCAGTTATTTCAGCAGCATTAAAATACAAAATAATGGAATTCGAATACCCTATACAGTCATGTATATCAGGTACTAAAACCTTGTATCCACCGGTTACGGTAGGAATATAAAATTGGTTGGTTTCGCCCGATAATAGTGTAATAGTTCGATACCATTGGTAAGAAGGATGAATAGTTGTAACTACAAGTGAATCTCCTTGCTGAACAATTGTTGGAGGAATAAATGCTGAATGATTAATATGTATCCAGGCGGAAATATCAATACAGCCATTATCATCTGTAACAGTTACTTGAAAATATCCGCCAGAAACATTTGCAATATCTTCATTTGTTGAACCATTGCTCCATAAAAACTGATAAGGAGGGATACCACCCACTGTTGTAATGTCAATAAATCCATTGTTTGAGCAAACTGTTTCAGTATGTAATTCAGTAATATTTGCTCCTAGACTATAAATCTGAATGGTATCGTATGTATGACATCCATTATCATCAGTTACCACTACTTGATAAATACCGGATGTTAAACTATCCAGATCCTGTGTTTGCGCCTGATTACTCCAATTATAATTATACGGAGGATTTCCACCTGTTACCGTTAAGTCAATAGTTCCTTCATTGTTGCAAACGGAAGCCGAATGTGTTTCTGAAGTTTGAGGGTGAGGTGTATCGCCGATATTAACTGTTAGCGTATCTGATACATTACAAATCGAAGTTGTAATAGTTAACTGGTAGATACCTGAAGGAATGTTATCAATATAGGAATCGGTTTGACCGGAACTCCATTGATAATTGTAAGCTGGCGAATTCCCATGCATGGTAAGGTGAATAAATGCATTGGACTCACCGCAAGTAGCATCAATTGAACATACTTCAGCACTATATGAAATTTTCTTTGCATTAATAGCATTCACCAATGCATTGCAATTGGAATCTGAAACAAGCACCTGGTAATTTCCGGGTTGAAGAATGGTGTAGCTATAGCCGGTTTCACCGGAAATCCAGTTTCCATCTTGTACCCATTGAAGATTTAAAGAGCCCGGATTCTGAAACTGAACATTCACCGAATCGTTGCAAAGCCAGTAAGCACTTCCAGGTAAAGTTGAATAATTATTGGTGGAGCATGAACTCGTATTGCCAGCTTGGGCAGGCATACCCTGCGTATTTATAGCATAATCTTTTAAAACAATTTCATTGCCACCATTCAGTTTTACTCTTGCCCAACCATAATAATAATTCCCACTTGAAAAAACTCTAAGACCAATAAATCTATCTGTGTTTCCAAAATGTCCAACCCCTAATGAAAAGGAATTAAAAGAAGAACTGCATCCCCAAAAATCCTCATTCAAATCTGACCTTAAAATAAATCCGTTTCCATTATCCCAATTACCATTAATGGTTTGTCCAATTCCAAAAGGAACTACTAATTGATAACCTGAACTTGATGTAGATTCGATTATCACTCCGTTTTGTCCAATAGCTGATATAGTTGCTATACTATGATTGCTTGATTCAAATTCACATTCATAAGGACAAGTAAACCCACCATTACCAAAATGATAATTTCCAAGACCAAAATCCACCACCCCATCATTATTCAAATCCAAATTAAAATAAGAATTCTGAATCACTAAATCAGGATTTACATCGGTGTACATAATCTGAGCATCAACAGGATGAGCGAGCAAAAATGCTTCTGACATCACTATGTATGCCGCCAACTTTTTTTGAAACGAATCTTTTTTCATGCGATCTTGCTTATCGCATTTAAAAGTAAATCGCTTTGAGCAGAGTATGGCAGAAATTTTTGTAACGGAGAAATGATAAATAAATTCAATTCAAACAATTTCTTTAAATCATATCATTCTGACCGCTGCAGCAATCCGGCATTTAAACTTTTGGATGCTTTGGCGCCGAGCTCTTTTATTTTCTCCGAAGTTTTAATCAGGTTGCCGTTTCCATCGGTTAGTTTTTTCATGGCATCTATATAACCTGCTTTACTCTGGTCTATTTTTTTTCCGATGTCAATCATGTCTTCAGTGAATCCAACAAACTTATCGTAAAGCGAACCACTCAATCGTGCAATCTCTAATGAATTGTTGTTTTGTTTTTCCTGCTTCCAGATGCTTGCGATTGTTCTGAGCACAGCCCATAAAGTAGAGGTGCTTACAATCACAATGTTCCGTTCAAATGCTTCGTTCCACAAATTTTGTTCGTTCGAAACTGCTAAGTTGAACGCAGGTTCAATGGGCACAAAGAGGATTACATAATCCAAACCATCCAACTCATACAACTGCTGGTATTTTTTTTCACTCAATCCCTTCATGTGATTTTTTAATGATTGAATGTGCTGGGCTAAATACATTTTGCGGTCATCATCATTATCAGCAGCGCAATACAAATCATACGCGATGAGCGAAACTTTTGAATCAATGATTACACTTTTCTCTTCCGGTAATTTCACAACCACATCGGGCTGAAATCTTTTTCCTTCATCGTTGGTAAAACTTTCCTGTGTAAAATATTCGCGGCCTTTTACCAATCCTGATTTTTCCAATATGCTTTCCAGAATCATTTCGCCCCAGTTGCCTTGCAATTTTGTTTGGCCTTTCAATGCATTGGTCAGGTTGCTTGCTTCCTTATTTAATTTCTGACTGAGTTCAAATAAATTTTTTATTTCTCCTTTCAAAGTATTCCGTTCGGCTGATTCAGCTTTATATGCATTGTCAACTTTCTTTTCAAATTCCTGAATCCGTTCTTTCAGCGGATTTAAAATGATATCGAGATTTGTTTTATTCTGCTCTGTAAATTTTTGTGACTTCTCTTCCAGAATTTTATTAGCGAGATTTTCAAATTCTGTTTTCAGTTTCTGATTCAATTCTTCCAACTGAATTTTCTGTTCGCTCAATCGCTGATTCAGATTTGCATTTTCATTTTGTGTGGCAGAGTATTGATTGTTCAATCGCAATACTTCGTCAGTACTTTGATTCAATTGTGATTTTAATTGTTCCAATTGTGAGCGAACTTCATTGGTTTGCTGCTCAGCCAATGCTTTTGATGTTGTGAGTTCATTTATATTTTTTGAAGAAACAGATTTCGAATAAAACCATCCGATTGCTATACCGGCAACAACACCAACGAGTAAAAAAATAATTTCCATGAAATGCGAATTAAAGTTTAAAGATAATTAAAACCACTGAGGCAAATAGAACATGAAGAACCACAGATGTAATTTAGTTAAAAAAGAAAAGAAAACTCCGTGTACCTCCGTGTTCTCTGTGTCTCCGTGTTAAATTTTATTTATTCCATATCTCCCAACTCTTATCAGCCTGCAATTCCAGCATGCTCAAACCATTAGAAACTGTGGCGCCTCTTTCCTTTCCGTTTTTCATAAATAGAGTTTCAGAAGGATTGTAAACCAAATCGAATAACAAATGTTTTTCAGTAATTGCGGAATACGGAATCGGAGGAAATGATTTTTCATTCGGAAACATTCCGAGCGGAGTGCAGTTAATGATTAAAGAATTTTCTGAAATTATTTTTTCAGTAACTTCATTCCATAACAAATCTCCTTTCGATTTATCGCGCACTACTGATTTGAAATTGATTCCTGATTTTTTAAAAACATATTTCACTGCTCTTGCCGCACCACCTAAGCCAAGTACCAATGCATTTTCGTGTTTCGATTTCATCATTTCATTCAAGGCAACCTGAAATCCATAAGCATCTGTATTAAAACCAATTAATTTATTCTTTTCCGAATCCTGTGGATCGCTCTCCACTTTCACACAATTCACAGCACCGATTTCTTTTGCTTCATCACTCAACGAATCAAGTAACGAAACAATTTTTTCTTTGTATGGAATAGTGACATTGAAACCACCCAGATTTTTTTCTTTCACCAATAAACGAATCTGATTCAAGTCTTCAATGGGAAAAGCAACATAAGTTGCTTCAATATTTTCCTTCAAAAATTTCTGCTTAAAATATTCAGGGCTGAATGAATGACTGAGCGGAAAACCGATGACCCCGTAATTCCTCATTGATAAATTAACTATGCAGGCGGATTCAGAAAATGCAACAGAGTATCTCCTCTTAATCCGAGTCGTAAAGTTTCCAATGGCAAAATTTCAGCTGGAGAAATATTTCCAAGATTCACATTGGCTCCGGCCAGTTTTATAAACCAAACCTGTTGTGCTTTTGCCGGTGCTTCCCATAAAATATTTTCGCCGGGTATCTGCCATAAAATTTCTTCTACCAATCCGCTGCGCACTTCACCGGTACCGCGATAGATGCCGACATTTCCTCCTTCACGCGCCTCAGCAATAACTTTCCAGGCACCTGCTTCCAATTCAGTTTTCATCAACTCAATCCACTTGTAAGGAGGAATAATTTTCAATTCATCTTTAGAACCAACTTCCGATAAAACAGTTTTTGATTTTGAAAGTTTATTAATGTACTTGCATTTTTCTTCGTGGGGCAAATCAATGCTTCCGTCAGAAACTTCTACATAATCAATTTTGAATTTATCCATCAGTCGCAAGTAATCTTCAAACTGATTCCGGATGATGAAGCATTCCATTAAAGTTCCACCGAAGTACACCGGAATTCCTGCGCTGCGATACACCGCTAATTTATTTTCGAGATGCGGAGTTACATACGCGGTACCGAATCCTAATTTAATAATATCAATGTATTGATCAGCAACAGAAACAAGGTCTTCGGCTTCGCGCACGCTCAATCCTTTGTCCATTACCATTGCCAATCCGGTTTTGCGTGGCTTGCCTGTGCGTTCCGGTAAATTTTTTAATTCAAAGTTCATATTAAAAATTTTCTCAGGTGTAAATATCAATAATACTCAGCACCTCGTTATCAATTTTCATTTCGGGCATCAGCCGAAAAAATAATTTGCTTTTGTTTTTATCAGCGAACAAAGTCTGACTCAGTAATTCAATTGCCTGTTGTCTCCATCCTGCTTTGAATGATGCAACTGCTTTCAACAAAGTAAGATTAATGGAAACACCTTTATCCTGTTCAACAATAGAAATAATTTCAATGGCCTGGTCAATACAATTTAATTGAATCAGAAATTCAACCATCTGCTCGTATGCTTTGAAGCCTTTCACTTTTGGCGAGAGTGCAATCAATCTATCACTCACTTCAAGCATTTGATTTACATCTTTCAAAGCCAATGCAGTTTTTGCAGCAGCTAATAAAAATGTTAATCGTTGCGGGTCCATGCGCATTGCTTTTTTGAAAAAAGAAAGTGCGCTGTGATATTGTTTTTCTTTTTGAAAAGTTATTCCGATTCTATAAATCGCAATATCCAATTCCGGTTCAATGTTAACGGCTTTGCGATAATACAAACGCGCCTTGCCGTACTCTTTTAATTTTTCGTAACACTCGCCAATGCAGTAATACAAATCTTCAAACGGACGCGAGTAGTGAATGGCTTTGTGATAAAACTCAATGGCCTTGTGATAACTGCCCATGCGATAAAGTGTTTCGGCACAATCGCGATACGCCAGGTCATAAGTTTCATTGATGGCAATAACAAATTCAAATGACTCCACTGCTTTTTCATACAGCCCCAAACCGAAATAAGCCAAACCTAAATTTTGCCATGCGAGATAGGAGTATGGAGAATCATCAATGAGCTTCTGATGAAAATCTATGCTGTCGTCAAATCTTTTAGAAAGGTCAACACTGTACCACATGCGATTGAGCGCTTCTTCGTTTGCAGGGTCAAGTGTGAGTGCGGTTTTCAAACAATCAAAAACTTTGTTGAACTCATGCAGGTCTTCATATACATCAGCCAACTCCAACCACAACTCCGATACTTCATCCTTCTCCGCAACTTCCATTGCTTTATGAATCACTTCAATGCACTCCTGATGTTTTCCTTTTTGCAATAAAATATCAGATCGCAATAAATACACACTCACTTCGCCGGGGTCAAGGCCTTCGGCTTTGTCTAATAATTTTATTGCTTCATTGTACTTACGATGTTGCATAAGCAACGAGGCTTTCTTCACAATCAGTGCGGAAGAAAAAGGATAAATGCCAATGGCGAAATCAACTGCTTCCATTGCTTTCGCAATTTTTCCCTGCAGTTCGTAATACTCAATCAGTTCTTCAAAAGTATTGAGGTCGAAGAAGAGTGATTTATTTTTCTTGAGTTGCTCTTCATATTGTTTAACTGCCGAAAGAATATCTTCGGGGTTTTGGTTGTAATCATCTCGTTCGTTCATACGCTCGTGTTCAAGTACAATCCAAATGTAGCATTCCATTTAAAAAATGATACTGATTTATAAATTTTATTTTCAAACACAAAGTGTTATATATCCGCCATCATTTGAAATTTTAAAATGCATTTAATTGTAAAAACAGCACTCTTCTTATCGGCGGTATTGATGTGTATTTCAATTTCTGCTAAATCACAAATCATTCAGTTAGAATTCCCTTTGCCAATTGATACCACAAATTTCAAGGAAAATAAATTAAAGAGAATTAATCTTCGATATTCAAATTATTATTTAACGGATGATAACAGCTTTTCAAAAACAAAGAATGAAATGCAGGTAAAATATTTTGTGAGTGCAACAAAAATTCTGAAACTGATTGGAATAACGGAATTGATGAAGTCTGGTGAAATTGATTTTTCAATTCCTGAATGTGAAAGAATAAAATGCGATTCATCTTATTCAATTGTACCTGCAACTGATTCAGTTAAAAAAGCTTCAACCAAAATTTATTACACCGGAAAAAGAATTTTTAGAGTTGATTTATTGAACGCCAAGAATCAACTAACCGGAATGTATCTCTACACTTATAATGATTACAAAACACTGAAGAAAATTTTCTTTTATGAATTGGATAGCCACAACGATTTATTTCTGGCTGAGAAAATTATTTTGAGTTACCGTTGAGAATTCATTCCGGCTAAGACAGAAGTGTTCAATTATATTTGTTCAACTCTTTTAGTATGAAGAAAATAATTTCACTCCGTTTCATTCTCCTTTCTCTTTTATCAATAATCAATTTCACAAAATGTTTTGCTCAGGATAATCTGAAAAATTACTGGCAGCAGGAGGTAAATTATAATATTCAGGTGAAACTGGATGATGTAAATAATTTTCTTCGCGCAACTGAAAGTATCAGTTACACCAATCATTCGCCCGACACTTTACAATTTATTTGGTTTCACTTGTGGCCGAATGCTTACAAGAATAACAACACTGCATTTGCAAAACAGAAAGTTGAAAACGGTGCAGTTGATTTTTATTTTTCAAAAGAAGAAGACAGAGGATTTATTGACTCATTGAATTTTGAAGTGAATGCTGAGCCAGTGAAATTGCAATACGATTCTGCAAACATTGACATTGCAAAAATCTGGTTAAACAAACCACTTGCACCCGGAGCACAAATTAAAATCACAACTCCTTTCAGAATTAAAATCCCGAAAACTTTTTCGCGCATGGGACATGCCGGTCAGCAATATCAAATCAGTCAATGGTATCCGAAGCCGGCGGTGTATGACCGGAAAGGTTGGCATCCGATTCCATACTTAGACCAGGGAGAATTTTATTCGGAGTTCGGACAGTTTGATGTGTTTATCACTTTGCCAAAAAATTATGTGATGGATGCAACCGGTGTTTTGCTCAATGAAGAAGAACAGAAATGGTTGAAGATTAAAGAAGCTGCATCGAGAAAAAAATTAGGAATTGAAATAACTGATGAACAAATTTCATTGGCTGCAAAGGATTCCGCCGGAGGATTTTCATTTCCAGCTTCATCAACCGAAATGAAAACATTGCACTACCATGCTGATGATGTACATGACTTTGCATGGTTTGCTGATAAGCGATACCTTATAGTGAAAGATGTGATAACACTTGCTTCAGGAAAAAAAGTAGAGACCGCAGTTTTATTTACTGAAGACCATGCATCAACCTGGAAGCATGCTATAAATTATATCGACTCCGCAGTTTATTATTATTCAAAATGGATTGGAGATTATCCGTATCCGCATGCAACCGCTGTGGATGGTGCGTTGGTTGCCGGTGGCGGAATGGAGTATCCGATGATTACAGTTATTGGTGGAGTTGGAAATTCATTGGATGAAGTAATTGCACATGAAGTTGGTCACAATTGGTTTTACGGAATTCTCGGTTTCAACGAGCGCGAACATCCGTGGATGGATGAAGGAATAAATTCCTTTTACGAAGCACGATACACTGATAGAAATTTAAAATCAGGAAATACAATTGCTCCGAAATTTCTTGGGCTTGGCGGATTGACAAATCTGAAATTAAAACACCTCACTTACCTGGTGCTTTCGCGACCGCACAACGACCAACCTGCCGGAATAAATTCAACATTGTTTACTCAAATGAATTATGGTGCCATTGTTTACAGCAAAGTTCCTGTAATGATGAATCACCTTTCTTCATCAATGGGCCAGGAAAAATTTGATGAAACCATGCACACATTTTTTAATGAGTGGAAATTCAAACATGTGTATCCTGAGGACATGAAAAATGTTTTTGAAAAATCATCGCCCATGTATTTCGATTGGTTTTTTGATCAGTATTTAAATACTACCGATCATTTAGATTTTAAATTAATGAATGCAAAAGATACCATGCACATTGGTTCATCAGTTTATTACAAAGTGAAAGTTAAAAATGCTGGTGAGGTGAAAGCTCCCTACTCCATTACCGCATTAAAAGATAATCAGCCGGTGATAACGAAATGGTACGGTGGCATGATGGGCAATTGGGAAACACTTTTTCCATTTGGCAATTATGATGAACTGGTGATTGATTATAAAAACGAAACTCCGGAATTTAATGCGCACAACAATCAATTGAAAATGCATGGCATACTACGCCATACAGAGAAATTAAAACTACAACCGATTGTAAGCATTGAAAATCCGAAACGCACGCAATTGTTTTTTTCTCCCATTGCGGGTTGGAATACTTATGATAAAGGAATGGTTGGACTTGCTTTTTACAATTCATTTATTCCATCCAGAAATTTTCAATACCAGTTAGCACCGATGTATTCTTTCAATACAAAACAAATGACCGGCATTGGAAGATTGCAATACTTTGTTTATCCGAAAAATGGATTTGTAAAAAATATTTGTTTTAGTACGACTGCTTCTTCGTTTCATTATAACAGTTTTTTGTCTGATACTTTCATGAATAGATTTCAGAGATATTCTGCGAAAATGAATTTTACTTTCAGGAATAAAATCATAAGATCAAATGTGATAAAGAACATTTATGTGAGAAGTATTTTGTTTAGAGAAACCGAAGATAATTTCGGATTTCAATTTGGTCCAACCGTTGACCTTCTTCCATTTGACAGGAGATATTTATTCAGTCAAATCAAATTCAGTTTAGAAAAGCAAGAAATCATAAACCCTTATGCTTTTTATGTCAGCATTGAAAATATTTCTTCTGCAACCGAAGAATTTTTCTTTAACAATATTGATCCCGGATGGTATCTCAGTACTGAATTCAACTGCCGCTTCAATTACAAAAAGAAGAATGATGGTTTCGGAATTCGTTTTTATGCTGATTACTCACCCGATTTATCAAATGTGCAAGGTTTCAATCCACACTTAACAGCAACACAAGGTTCTGATGATTATGCTTTTGATGAAGTGTTTTTAGCTCGTTCGGAATCAACAGGTTTCCTTTCGCATCAAATGCTGATGAACAGAGGTGGAATGAAGTTTTCTAATGCGCAATTGATATCTCCTATAGGAAGTGGAGGAAAACTTTCAGCGGCTATGAATCTCACTTCAACATTGTTTTTACCTCTCCCCATTTTTGCTTTTGTTGATTTTGGATATTTGGGCACTTCAATAAATTTCTATAAACCATTTCAATACGATGGTGGCATCGGAATAAAAATCATTCCTGATATCTGTACTGTATATCTAACCTTGGTTTCTTCACCTGATATTAAACATACTGCCTTCACAATTCCTGAATATGATAAATGGTACAAGCGGTATTTCTTCACGCTGAATTTTTCGCGCATAGTTCCATTTGATAAAATCAGGGATTTGAAATTGTAATTTTATTTACCAATAAAAAACAAAAAAGCCCCGAAGAAAAATCTTCAGGGCTTTCATAAATTCAAAAACTTTCGGCCAATTGAATTCCTACTTATTAAACAATTCTTTTATTTTTTCTTCCATTAAAAATTCATCGCCATCCACATAACCTGCATGGGTTTCAACAATATTTCCCGACTTGTCAATGATTAATGAATAGGGCGGTGCCTGAAAATTCAATGCATGCATTAAATCCTGATTCGGATCGAGCATCACGGTAAATCCCCATCCGGAACCATCAACAGTTGTTTTAACCTTTGCAGTATTTTTTGAATCATCAATACTCACAGCAATAAATTCAACTTTATATTTTTCTTTCCATTCGTCATACATCTCTGAAACATTATTTAATTCTTTTTTGCACGGCACACACCAGGTGGCCCAGAAATTTACAACCACAATATTTCCTTTTCCAACCAAGGTGCCGATGTCAACTTTTTCACCCTTCATGTTGGTTACATTTATGGAAGGAAGTTTTTTTCCGTCCTGTGCTAACGATTGGTTCAACGAAACAGAACACACGAATAACAAAGCAAAAAAGCTTTTACAGAAATTGCAACTGATCATTTTCATAAATTTATTTTGAGTTGGGGATTTGATTTTTCAATTATGATGCCATCAAAGAAAATCAAATGTACGCATGCAGTTTTTATTTCAAAATATTAGCTGAATAACCGCACCCGAAAATCTTGTTGATTCTTATATATTTATCGCCTTAAATACTTCAGCATGAAAAGAACCTTTCTTTTTATTTTACTTTCTTTTATTTCCATCGAAAATTATGCCCAGCAAACCGGTCAAATAAGCGGTAATCTTCAGTTAAATTCTTATTTCTTTCTGAAAGATTCAACCATTGGTGCAAGCGGAACTCCTTTATATGAAAACTATCTTTCATCGGCTGAATCATGGTTCAATATCAATTACAGCATCATGGGATTTACAGCAGGTATCAGAGCCGATTTTTTTCACAATTCAAATTTATTCAATCCTCTTTCTTCTTATTCCGATCAGGGATTAGGAAACTGGTTTATCAGTAAAGAAGTGAAAAATTTAAAAATCACGGCCGGACATTTTTACGATCAGTTTGGTAGTGGAATTGTTTTTCGCAGTTACGAAGACCGAGGACTTGGCATTGATTATTCAGTACTTGGTTTAAAACTCGATTATAAAATAAACGACCATTGGAAAGTGAAAGGCTTTACCGGAAGACAAAAAAATTTATTTCTCACTTACAAGCCAATCATGAAGGGATTGAATCTGGAAGGCGATATTCCAGTAGGAAAAAATCTTCATTTGATTCCCGGTCTTGCTTACCTGAACAGAACCATTGATCAGGAAAACATGAACAGCATAGTGAGCAGTATAAATACCTATCCTTTGGAACAACGGTTTTGCCCTAGGTACAATGTGTATGTGGTATCGGCCTACAATACTTTAAACTTTAAAAATGTTTCGTGGTATGCCGAGTATGCTTACAAAACACACGAAGCAATGTACAATCCACTATCTGTAATGGAAGATAAAGACGGAAGTGTGATATATACTTCACTTTCATATTCGAAAAAGGGTTTTGGAATTACCGGACAATACAAGCGGACTGAAAATTTTGTGTTGCGCACTTCCCCCAACGAATCGTTACTGAATGGTGTGCTTGATTACCTGCCATCGTTAACCAAACAAAATACCATGCGGTTGCTTTCAAGATACAACGCGCCATCACAATATTTAGGCGAGCAAGCTTACCAGGGCGATGTTGTACTCACTCCGGTGAAAGGATATACAATCAGTTTAAATTATTCCAATGTGAATGACTTAACAAACAAAAATCTGTATCAGGAAATTTATGCTGATTTGGAAATCAGCAAGTTCAAAAAATTTAAACCGCATGTAGGTTTGCAAACTGTAACCTACAATCAGGAAGTTTATCAGAATGAACCTGGTGTTCCTGTGGTAAAAACAATGACTCCGTTTATTGAAGCCACTTATAAAATAAACAAGAAAAAATCGTTGCGGACTGAATTGCAATATCTTTCATCAGAACAGGATTATGGCAGCTGGGCTTTTGGTTTATTGGAATTCAACATTGCACCTAAATTTTCTTTCTCGGTTTCTGATATGTACAATGTAAAACCTAATCCTGAAAAAAATCCTAACAAAATTCATTACTACAATTTCTTTTTTGGATTTACTCAGAATGCAAGCCGCTTCTCCATCTCTTATGTGAAACAAGTGGAAGGATACAATTGTACCGGTGGTGTTTGTCGCTACGAACCTGCATTCAGTGGAGTGAAACTTGGTATTAATTCAACTTTTTAAACGAACACAATTATGAAATCATTGATAAAAAAATTCATTGTATTTTCAATTTCAGTTTTTTCACTCTTCTGTTTAGCTGGGTGTGAAGAAACTTGTCCGGGAATAGATTTCTCTGTTCCAATAGTAAGTGATACAGTTTCTGTTCCATTTGATGCAACACTTGCTACTCAGCAAAGAAATGTTTTGTTAGAAGATTTCACAGGAGTTAGATGTGTGAATTGTCCTGATGGCCATCTTATAGCAGCCAGCATATTAAATTCATATCCTCAGGGAAGAGTTGTTGTTGTAGCAGAACATGATACTTTAGGTTTACTAACGGGGCCTTATCCTTTTGGGCATTTTGATTTCAGAACCACTGAAGCAAAAGATATAATTTCATTACTGGGAGGAATTTCATCTAAACCAATTGGCGCAATTGACCGAAAAATTTTTACCGGCGAAACAACTATTCCTGTGGGTCGGCAGAAATGGCCTGGTTATGTGGCAGCGGATATTGCCTTATCAGTTCCCAAAGTGCAGATGAAAATTGAATCTCAATACAACGATGCGACCCGTGTTTTGTCGCTTGGAGTCATCTTGCAATATGCAGAGTCAATTTCAGGAAACAACAATCTCAGCATCATGCTTACCGAAAGCGGAATGGTTGAACCACAACTTGACCAAACCGGCATTGATACTTTTTATGTTCACAATCATGTGTTACGCGATATGATTAGTTCTTCAACCGGGTTACCGATTAAGGGAAATAAATCTCCGGGGCATGCTACAAAATATGTTATGCCTGATTATACAATTCCTTCTTCGTGGAATGCCGACAGTGTGCACATTGTAACATTTGTAACTGATACGGATAGTTTGAATGTATTGCAGGTGATTGATAAAAGTCTGAAGTAAAAAACACAAATGAAAATTAGCTGGAACTGGCTCAAAGAATATTTACCGACTGATATTGCTATAAATGAAGCTGCCGATATTCTAACCCGAATCGGGTTGGAAGTTGAAGATATTATTAAACAGGAATCCATTCGTGGTGGTCTCGCCGGATTGAAAGTTGGCTTTGTAAAAGAAGTTGCCGCGCATCCGAATGCTGATAAATTACGAATCACAAAAGTGGATGTTGGTGGAGTAACAGATTTACAAATTGTTTGTGGCGCACCCAATGTTGCAATCGGACAAAAAGTAATTGTGGCGGTTGATGGCACAACTGTTCATCCTGTAACAGGTGAACCATTCAAAATAAAAAAATCAAAAATCAGAGGAGAGGTAAGTGAAGGAATGATTTGCGCTGAGGACGAAATTGGTTTAAACGGAAATCACGAAGGCATAATGATTTTGCAGGAAGATGCAATTGTCGGAAGTGATGTGAAAGATTTATTCAACCTGAAAGATGATTACACATTGGAGATTGGATTAACACCAAATCGCTCCGATGCTTTTTCGCACATTGGTGTTGCACGCGATTTGCGTGCATGGTTAGCGACTCATAAAAATTATTCGCAACAACTGAATATTCCCGCCACAAAATTTTCAGATGAAAAAAATCTGAAGACATCACCAATTGAAATTATTGTTGAAGATACAATTGCATGCCCGCGATACATGGGCGTGTTGCTCACAGGTGTAACAGTTCATGAATCACCTGAGTGGTTGAAGCAACGGATAGAAAGTATTGGTTTGCGTTCCATTAATAATGTAGTGGACATTACCAATTTTGTTTTACACGAATGTGGTCAGCCGTTGCATGCTTTTGATGCAGATTGTATTGCAGGGAATAAAGTGATTGTAAAAAAACTTTCTGAATCCACTCCATTTATCACACTCGATGAAAAAGAAATAAAACTTTCGAAAGATGATTTGATGATTTGCAATGCAACGGAAGGAATGTGCATTGCCGGAGTTTTTGGCGGAAAGAAAAGTGGCGTGACTGATCCAACAAAAAATATTTTTTTAGAGAGCGCCAATTTCCATTCGGGCACTATTCGCAAAACTGCAGTCCGACATAATCTTCGTACGGATGCAGCCATTCATTTCGAAAAAGGAATTGATATTTCGCTCACTGAATATGCCATTCGTCGCGCAGCTTTATTGATGCAGGAATTTGCGGGAGCAAAAATTGAATATCAGATTGTTGATGTTTATGCAACTCCTGTAACAGTTAAAAAAGTGGAACTGAATTATTCGCGATTGAATGAATTAGCCGGATACAATCTGAATGAAGCACAGGTTGATAAATCACTTTCTTCATTGGGATTTATTCAGTCAGAAAAAAATACTACGCAATCAACCTGGTCGGTTCCTTCGCATAAAATTGATGTGGAATTGTTTGAAGATGTGGCTGAAGAAATTTTGCGCATCACCGGCTTCGAACAAATTCCTTTCCCCGGATACATTCATTCCAGCATCAGCAATCGCCGCAACGAAGATGTGCAGCGCGCGCAACTGGAAAGTATCAGCAATCATCTTTCGGCAAATGGATTTTCGGAGATGATGAATAACAGCATCGTCAACACAAAAAATATTTCCACTCTTTTTCCGGAGCAGGAAGAACAATTGGTGCGCTTTCAGAATTATGTGAATGCGGGTTTGGATGGTTTGCGCAATTCATTGTTGTTATCTGCACTCGAAGTCATTCGTTACAATCAAAATCGCAAGGAAGAAAATTTGCGATTGTTTGAAACCGGAAAAATATTTTCGAAGCGCGATGGAAAGTATGTGGAAGAATTCCGGCTCGCCATTCTCACTTCCGGAAAATCAAAAGCTGAACACTGGAAATCAAAACCGGTTGAAGCGGATTTATATGAACTGAAATCTTTTGTTGAATCTGTTTTGAATTTGTGTGGCGCAAAAAATATTTCGTTCATCACACCAACAACCGACAACAATCAACTGACAACCGCTTTAGAAGTGTTGGTCAATAAAAAATTAATCGGAACCGTTGGATTCGTAAAGGAAAAATTACTGAAGCAATATGATTTGCGCCGCAATGTGTATTACGCAGATTTGGATTTAGATGCAATGCTTGTAATTTCGGGAAAGAAGAAAATGCAGTTCAAAGAGTTGCCGAAGTTTCAGGCAGTGAATCGCGACCTTGCATTGGTGATGGACGAAAAAATTTCGTTTGCCGAAGTGGAAACCATTTGCAGAAAAACAGCAGGCAAACAATTGGAAGAAATGCAGTTGTTTGATGTGTTCAGAGGAGAAAAAATCGGTGCCGAAAAAAAATCGTATGCCATCAGTCTCACGCTTCGCGATGAAAACAAAACCATGACCGACGAAGAAACCGAAGCGCTCATGAACAAATTGATTAAAGCTTTAGAAACACAAGTGAATGCAATAATCAGAACATGAAAAACGAATTGCTCAAACAGGCGGATGATATTTTAGCTCGCTCCAGACGGGTTGCCGAGCGACATGCAATATTGATTGAGCAAAACACAAAACTGAAATCGGAAGTAGAATCGCTGCGAAGCGAATTAAAAGCAAAGCAAAAGCAACTCGAAGAGTTGGAGCAATCCATGAAGGTGATAAATATCGGCAATGCTGCTTTGCAAAATTCAGAAGACACACAGGAACTGAAAAAGAAACTGAACGAATACATTCGTGAAGTGGACCGTTGCATCAATTTTATAAAAGCAATTTAAAATGGAAGA
>CANJII010000028.1 GCA_947474435.1 Chitinophagaceae bacterium
ATTTAATTGGTATTGAATAGAAAGTAACTGGAATTTTTAGTTCAAAAAATTCAGTATGATTAATTATTAAACTGAAAGTGAATGCATGAATTCATTCACTTAAAATTCATAATTTATTAAATCAGGAAATTGGGGGGCCTCTTAATCCGTAAGCAATCGCATGAGGCGATAAGTATTTGACTTGTTCCGCATATGGATTGAATAACAATGGCGGTATATCAAAATCTTTAAACGAAAATTCAGTACTGATAACAGCAACAACAGAAATGAGTTTTATTGAAAGGAGTTTTCCGATTTTATGATTGGAACTTACTGTAAAATCATCATCGGGATGAATGGAGTGGGTGAACAGATGGCCGAGGTTGTTATCATGTTCTTCACCATGGTGCTGGTGATCGGATTGATTGTGTTCGGCTAAATCGCGCGCATTGGAATAATGGTGATGAGGAATGATGCTATGGCCTAGCAATAATGCATATGCGATGGTTAGTAATATAAAGGCTGCTTTCTGTTTGAACATCGTAACAAATGTAATTGAAAAATTTATTGGTGATTTTTATACTAATTGATTATTGATTTGGTTGCACTACAAAAGATTCAGAACTAAATTTAAAATAATTCATAAGTAAATTAAAAAAAAAGAGCAACTGAATTTTCATCAGTCGCTCTCGTTTCATTTTACTTTTCAATAACACTTCAAGAAACGCAAGACTTTGAGGTCATATATTTTTAATCAGTGTACCATTGCTCAGAACTTCATTGATTTACTCAATATCAATAAATCCTGTATTCGCTTTTTTTTCTTTCGGTTCACCGCGCATTCTTGCTTTAATATTTATTCCAATCATGTACATGGCAGGAACCAATATGAGGGATATAAAAGTTGCGAAACTCAACCCGAAAATAATGGTCCATGAAAGGGGCCCCCAGAAAGCAACACTATCGCCACCGAACCAGATGTGCGGATTCAGGTGAGTGAACAGCGTAACGAAATCAATATTCATTCCGACTGCCAATGGCAATAATCCAAGCATGGTTGCAGTAGCTGTAAGTATTACAGGAGTCATTCGGGTTTTCCCCGCTTCAATTATTGCCTCTCGAACAGGCATACCTTGCGAGCGTAACAAATCTGTAAATTCAATTATCAGAATTCCATTACGGACAACAATACCCGCAAGAGCAACTATTCCAACACCAGTCATTACAACAGAGAAGTGCATTCCGGTGATTGCAATTCCAAGTAATACTCCAATAATGCTGAATAAAATTTCGCTCAGAATAATTAAAGTTTTTCCGAATGAATTAAATTGAATAACCAGAATCAACACCATCAACAAAATAGATAATAACAATGCGTTGCCAAGAAATGCTCCTGTTTCTTTTTGTTGTTCCAATTCACCCGTCAGGTTGATTGAAACATCTTTTGGCAATTTATAGGCGGCGGCGGCTTTCGTTACATTGGCCACTACATCCTGTGCATTAAAGCCGGTTAAAATATTTGAGTAAACGGTTACCACGCGTTTTTGATTTTTGCGTGTGATGCCGCCATAAGTATTGGTGTAACGGATGCTCGCAACAGAACTCAGTGGCACACTGCGAATGGCTCCGCCCATATTCATATCGCGATATGTGATTTTTATATTCAGCAACTCACTTATATTATTTCGTTGTTCATCACTTAGTCGAAGCATGATCGGGTATTCATCATTTGCTTCCTTGAATTTAGAAACTTCTTTTCCATACAAAGCTGTTCTTAAAGCTCCACCAATTTGCCCAGTGCTGATGCCTTCACGGTTTGCGCGTTCACGATCAATATCAACCACTACTTCCGGTTTGCTTACAACCAAATCCGACTTTAATTCTTCTACTCCCGGAATCTGTAATGAATCGAGGTAACGAATCATTCCCTGTGATGAAGCAATGAGTTCATCAAAATCATCACCACCAATTTCAATGTTGATTGGTTTACCCACCGGTGGCCCGTTGGCTTCTTTATCAACTGTGATTTGCACTCCTGGTATTCCTTTTACAATGGCTCGAATGCTGTCAAGTACTTTACCTGTTGAGCCCCCATTTCGTTTTGCAATGTCAACGAATGCAACAGTTACTTTTCCTTTATTTGATGATGCACTTTTATCGCCGCTGCTTGGGTCAGTAGCACCAACAGCCACATTAGAGATCACCGATTCAACCATTGGATTGTGTTCACCAATAACTGTATAAACTTTTTTCTCTACCAGTTTGGTCATTGAATCAGTAACTGATTGATGGGTACCTACTGGCATATTAATATATACATAAGCAAAGTGTGGTTCACCCGCAGGAAAGGTTTCAATTGCAGGACTCCGAAGAATAACGGCATACACTGAAACAAATAATAAAAGAATTGTTCCAACTAAAAACAACGCTGGTCTGATTCCAATCAGTACCCATGTTATAATTCGTTTGTAAAAATTTTGTACACGCGGCCAAACTTTTTCCATAAAATCACCTGTTACTTTATGCAACACATAACGATTGAGTAAAACCATTAACCACAAGAACACACCGAAATTTCCAATACCAATATTTCCTCCTATATAAAATAAAAGAGAGATGGCCAAAAGAATGACAGTGGTGATTTTTAAACTTTTATTTTTTCTCTTAATCACTTTCGGGTCATTATCATTTTCGTGCGGTTTCATAAAACTGACCGCAAAAACAGGATTGATAATGTAGGCAATTACCAACGAAGCAAGCAGTGTAATGATGAGTGTGATTGGTAAAAAGAACATGAACTTACCAATGATACCAGGCCAAAAAGCGAGTGGCAAAAACGGTGAAAGTGTAGTGAGTGTACCGGTTAGTACTGGAAGAAAAACTTCGCCGGTTGCAATCTTTGCTGCTTTTTTAATTGGTACTTTTCCATTGTCGAATATGCGGTGCGTGTTTTCAATTACAACGATTGCATCATCCACCACAATTCCTAAAGCAAGAAGGAAACTGAATAACACAATCATGTTTAATGAAAATCCAATTCCTGGCAATATTAAAAATGCGAGGAAAACTGAAAGGGGTACAGAGAGTGCCACGAAGAATGCATTGGTAACTCCCATGAAAAACATCAATACAATTAACACCAGTAAAAATCCGATGATGATGGTGTTAATCAAATCGTGCAAAGTTGTTCTTGTCAATTCACTTTGGTCACCTGTAACAGTAATTTTTAAACCTGTTGGAAAAGATCTTGCCTGCAGGTCTTCAACTATTGCTCTTACTTTATCAGATGCATCAATTAAATTTTCGCCGCTTCGTTTTATTATGTTGAGTGTAATTACATTTTTGTGTTCAAGGCGAGCATAACTTTCTTTCTCGGCAAAACCATCTTTCACTTCAGCTATATCCTGCAGATACAAAGTTGCTCCTGACATGCTTCGCAGAATAATATTTTTCATTTGTTCCACATTTTTGAATTCGCCTGATACACTCAGTGAGCGCTTCATTCCATCCATAGAAATATTTCCGCCGGAGATGGTCATGTTTTCATACGCAAGGGCACGGTCAATATCATCAAGGGTAAGATTCGCCGCCTGCATTTTGAACATATCTACATTAACCTGAATCTCACGATTCAAAGCGCCAACAATATCCACGCGGGTTATTTCCTTCATTCCTTCTACATGGTCCTTTATTTCGTCCGCGTATTTTTTCAGTTTATTCAAATCATAATTGCCCGAAATATTTACATACATAATCGGCATTTCAGAAAAATCAATTTCCTGAACGGTTGGCGGATTTTTTAAATCAGATGGTAAATCAGCTTTCGATTTATCTACTTCATCTTTTACTTTTTGTTTGGCAACTGCCACATCCACATTAGTATTGAATTCAATAATAATGTTGCTGAAATCCTGGATGGAATTACTGGTCATTTTCTTCACTCCATTAATTCCTTTAATCCGTTTCTCCATTTGCTTAGTCACCAGATTTTCCATATCGGCCGGAGATGCCCCTGGATAAATGGTGCTGACAAAAATTGTTGGAATAACAATATCCGGAAACCGCTCCTTCGGAATACTCATGTAAGAAAATATTCCTGCGAGGGTTATAATAACCGTGAGCACATAAATACTTGTGCGGTTATCTATTGCCCACGAACTGGCGAAAAATTCTTTGTTAGTGTCTTTCATATTTATAGCTGTTAGCTTTTAGCAATTAGCTGTTAGCATGTTTGAATTAATAATGTATGCTGAAATTTTATTTTGCTGATGAACCTGTTAAACTGATAATTCCTCATTATAATTTAAGAAACTCGCCATCTTCCACATCCTGGTATCCAGTTGTTATGAGTGAATCACCTTCTTTCAATCCTTCCAGAATTTCAATTTGCCCTTTGTAATCTCTACCGGCTTTTACCATTTGTTTATGTGCAATTGTTTTTCCCTTTTCATTTTGAACGGCGAGAAAAACATAGTATCCATCTTCTGAATTCTGAACTACATTGAGCGGAATAACAATTGAACTGATTGTTTGATAGTCAACAATATTTAAATGCGCTATCATGTTCGGATGCAAATCAGGGTCAGTAGGCACATTCACCTGCACAGCGAAAGTGCGATTCATGCTGTTGATTACACGACTGACGAATGAAACTTTTAAATCTAAATTTTTATTCATATCGGGAAACTCAACCAACACCGGATTTCCTTCGCGAATTTTGCCTGCATAACTTTCTGCTATATCAGCTTTCACCTTCAGCGAGTTCATATTCACTACACGAACAGCTGGTAAACCCGGCGCGGCTATTTGTCCGAGTTTCAAACTCACTTCATCCACAGTTCCGTTAATGGGTGATTTTATTTTATACATAGCCAATTGTTCGTTCATGGTTTGCATTTTCTTCTCCATTGATTCCTTATTGTTTTTTGCAGAAAGAAATTGCACTTCACTTCCGATTTTCTGATCCCAAAGATTTTTTTGCTTGTTGTATATATCAGTTGCAAACGCTAATTGATTTTTTAATTCTTCAATTCCCTGCCGCATTACTGCATCATCTAATTCGGCAAGAATTTGCCCGGCTTTAACATTGTCGCCCTCCTTTACATAAATGGATTTTACAGTGCCTCCCATTTGAGCGCTCACATTTACATTTTCATCGGCATCTAATTTTCCCTGTACCTGCACATAACTTTTAAATGGCATGGCGGCAACCAGAGTTACTTTAACATCCAGCATTTTAATTTTGGTAGTTGTATCAGCTTTTGCAATTTCATCTTCCAGATTTTTTATTTTATCTGAAAGTGTTGCCTGCTCTTTTTTTAATTTTTCCAGTTCGGTTTTTTTATCGGAAGAATTATTTCCGCAGGCGAAAAACAAAACAGAGAAAGAGATTAATATTAAAATGTGTTTCATAAGAAATGATAGTTTATCGGGGTTGAATTTATTTTTTATGGATGGTTGAATTATTTTATTTGTCCGGTAGCGTTTAAGTAATCTGTTTGCGCAATCATGGCATCGTACAATGCACTCAAATAATTTGTCTGAGATTCTTTTAACGATGATTGTGCATTGAGCAAATCAGTATTTGATCCTAATCCCTGCTCGTATTTTGATTTAGTAGCATTGTAAACTTTTTCAGCAAGCTGCATATTGTCTTCCTGCGATTGCAATGATTGAGTGGCGTTTTGCAATTGTGTTTTTGCATTCATGAACTGCAAAGTCAAACCATTTGTTAAATTCAACTGGTCATTTGTATTTTTTTCGAGATTCAGCTTTCCCTGTTGAATTCTTCTTGCTTTTTGTAATCCATCAAAAATTGGAACCGATAATTTCAAGCCAATCAATCCTGTTGGATACCACTTTTGACCTGAACCAAATAAATCAAACTTGTTCGACTGTGCCTGATAACTGTAAGAACCAAATGCATATAGGCTCGGGAAGTAAGAAACCTTGTGGCGACGGATATCTAACTGATATAGTGTTGCAGCATTATTTAACAATTGCATTTCAATTCTATCCTGCGGATTAAAACTGGCAGATAACACCGATTCAAAATTCAAAGGCTTCAAAGTATCAGTCAGCATGAGTTTTGAATTCACATCCATTCCCATCTGGTACATTAATAAATAATTACTGAGTGCAACTAATTTTGAAATTTTATCTAACTCGGTTTTTAAATTGGTATTCAGAATATTGATTCTGTCTAAATCCAGTTGCTCAATAAAACCATTGTCGAACATCACTTTACTATCACTCGCCAACTTTGCAATCCGTTCAACATTTGAATTCAATAATTCAATCCGCTTGTTTGCAATCAGAGCATTGTAATATGCCTTTGTAACAGTGGTGATGGTCTCAATTTTTGTTCGCTCAGTGCTCTTGCTTGATAGTTCTTTCAACGCTTTAGTTGCTTGAATGGCAACGAAATATTGTCCATCAGCCACCAGCTGACCAACTTCCAATCCACCATTTGCGCTGTACTGTGTTCCGAATTTTACAGGGATGTAAGTTCCGGCAGGCGCACCGAAAACTTCACCCGGCAACAGACTGGTTGGAATTTCTATGAAATCATTAATGCCACCATTTGCACTTATTTGCGGCATCGACAATCCTAGAATCTCCTGCACCTTTCTTTTTGAAATTTCTTCATCAATCTGCGCATTCAAATAAGCTGACTGATGAGCAAGCGCGTAATCAATACACTGTTGCAAACTGAATTTTAATTCTTCGCCTGAAGTTTGTGCTTTCAGGTTGAAAGTAAAAGTGAGCAGAAGGAGAGAAAATAAAACGGGTTTGAATTGCTTCATACTTTTTGTTTTTTCTTATTGAGTTTCGATAAATATTTATTGATGAGCTGATGACCTTTTAAAGTAGTAATTCCATACATGTACAATTTCATTGACTGGTCGTGTACCAATTGCATGTTGAATTGACTGGCTGGAAAAAGTTCGTGATTGAAAACACATTCAACCTGTTCCATTCTTAACCGTGATACAATATTTACATTCAAGTCGGGGTGAAATAATTTTTCTTTGACTCCGCGTTTCAGATTGTCTTCAATACTTTTTCGCAGAAAATTTTCTTTATGATGTGTAAAGTGCGCCCATGCCTTTGGATAGTATTTCTGTAAATCATGAAATGAAGTAGGATTGCGCTGGGCGAAATAAATATTCATGAACTCCAGAATCAGAATCATTTCTTCAACAGCATTCTCCGCCTTCTTGCGGAACTCCTGACAATTTTGCTCAGTAATTTTTACCTGGGCTATTACAATTGTTTCTACCAGATCATCCTTATCGGTAAAGTGCTGGTACAAAGTTTTTTTAGAAATAGAAAGGTGCTTTGATACATCATCCATGGTTACACTACGAATACCGTGGCGTGTAAATAACTCAGTAGCTTTTTCGAGAATGTGAACCTTCATAAACGGGGCGCAATACTAAGGAAACATTTTTCATTTCCAAAGTTTCCATAAAATATTTTTTGATTTTAGTTTGTGATTCGTATGGATGGAGTAGGATATTCTTCAGGTGGAATTGTTTTCAATTTGAATTGATTATTAAAAATTTTTATAAAGAAAACTGCTATGCCCACAATCATTTCAAAACCAAATTGATGCGAGTGAATATGCGAATGGAAATTATTTAATCAAACTGGAATATGAGAATGGGAAAGAATACAAGGTTTATAAAGTGTTGCTGGTGAAATAAAAACAGTTTTGATTTATCTGTTTCTAAAAACCCTTTCCACTATCACCAATATTCCAATCACCAGAATCACATATCCTGCAATCACTTTTAATTTATCTGAATGAATTTTTTTGGCAATGGTCCAGCTGATAATCATTCCAATCACAGTTAAAAAAGTATAAATCAATAAAAAATTCCAACTGTAAACTTCATGCGATGTGTCAACCAAAAAGGTAATTAGTGAATTGAGCGTGATTAGCCAAAGAGAAGTTCCGACCGCAACCTTCATGTCCAAACTGAAATAAATTACCAGAACCGGAACTATTAAAAACCCTCCACCAATACCAAGCAACCCGATTAATATTCCAACAATAACACCTGCAATGAGAGCCGGGAATATATTTTCAGAACGAACAACTGATGCATCAATTTTTCCTGGTCGAATCATGTTCCTTGCAATCACAATTAAAAGAATTGCAAACAATAACATCAGGTAAGAATCCTTATTGATAATTATTGAAGAGGAGAATTTTAATGATGCTGGTAGCAACGGAACTAAAAACCGTCGGGTTATGAGAGCGGCTATCACTGATGGTATTCCTAAATACAAAACAGGTTTCCAAGCTACTTGTCGTTTCAATAAATTATAAAGTGCGCCTGCAAATGATGTTACACCAACCACAAAAACCGAATCGGGAATGGCCTGAGTTGGTGCAATTCCCATAAAATAAACCAGTACCGGAACTGTGATGGCCGAACCTCCGCTACCCAACAATCCTAAACTCAACCCAATGATGAAGGCGAGAAATAATCCAATAATATGTATGAGTGTATCGAAGGGGAACATGAAGGAGAGATTGCGTGCGAATGTAATCAGCAGGTAGTAAAACCGTAGGCAGTTGGCAGTAGGCAATAGTTAATGTGCATCAAGCCAATTATTACCAACACCAACACTTACTTCAATGGGCACATTTAATTCAATGGCGTGAATCATTTTTTCTTTGATGATTGGAATAATAATATCCACTTCAGATTTATGTGCATCGAAAACCAATTCATCGTGCACCTGCAAAGTCATTTTTGATTTGAAGTTTTGTTTGTGAAATTCTTTCTGAATATTAATCATCGCCACTTTTATCATATCGGCTGCTGAACCTTGTATGGGAGCATTGATGGCATTTCGTTCTGCAAAGCCGCGCACGGTTTGATTTGCAGAATTTATATCACGCAGTTTTCTTCTTCTGCCTAAAACAGTTTGTACATAACCATGCTCGCGCGCAAACTGAATGTTATCACTCATCAGTTGTCGCACTCCCGGAAATTTCAGGTTGTAGTTATCAATAATTTCTTTGGCTTCGGTGCGCGAAATTTTTAAACCTTGCGAAAGCCCGAATGCAGTTTGACCATAAGCAATTCCGAAGTTTACAGCTTTTGCACGGCCGCGCATTTCGCGTGTTACTTCCTTTATATCAACATTAAAAACCTGCGATGCTGTTGCGGTATGAATATCCAACCCATCTTCAAATGCTTTCAACATGTTTGCATCACCACTTAATCCTGCAATGATGCGCAATTCAATTTGCGAATAATCGGCAGAGAGAATTACATATTCTTCGTTGCGCGGAATAAATGCCTTTCGAATTTCGCGACCGCGCTCAGTTCTAATCGGAATGTTTTGAATATTCGGGTCTGTACTACTCAATCTTCCAGTTGCAGCAACGGCCTGATTGAATGAAGTGTGAACTCGTCCGGTCTTCGGATTTATCAATGATGGAATGGCATCAACATAAGTTGATTTCAATTTTGTGAACTCACGATAATCGAGCAGGTCATTCACAATCGGATAATCTCCTGTGATGCGCGAAAGTGTATCTTCATCAGTGGAGTACTGACCGGTTTTTGTTTTTTTAACTTCATACGGAATTTTCATTCGTTCAAATAAAACTTCTCCCAATTGTTTTGGTGATGAAAGATTGAAACGAACACCTGCATCCTTGTAAACTTTTTCTTCAGTGATTTTTATTTCCTCTTCTAATTTTTTTGAATAAACATTCAGGAAATCTTTATCTATTGCCACACCTTCAAATTCCATATCGCACAACACATGCATCAATGGCATTTCCACTTCTTCAAATAATTTTTCCACTTCATTTTCTTTCAGCTTCGGCAAAAAAATATTTTCTAACTGCAAAGTCACATCTGCATCTTCGGCAGCGTAGTCAGCAACTTTCTGCACATCAATATCGCGCATGCTGAGTTGTTTTTTTCCAACTCCAATTAATTCTTTTATGGAAACCGGTTTGTAATTCAGGTAAGTTTCAGAGAGATAATCCATCCCATGTCGCATATCCGGTTCAATCAAATAATGAGCGAGCATGGTGTCAAATAATTTCCCGTTCACTTTTATGTTGTACCATTTCAACAACAACAAATCGTACTTTAAATTCTGTCCGATCTTCCCAATGTTTTCGTTTTCTAAAACGGGGCGGAATTTTTCAAGCAATTTTTGCGCTTCAATTTTATCAGCAACAACCGGAACATAATATGCTTGCTTCGGTTTTACCGCGAATGATAAACCAACCACTTCGGCATTGTTTGCATCAACGCCTGTGGTTTCAGTATCGAAACAAAATTCTTTTGATGATGAAAGCAGTTGCAATAAATCGTTCAGTTTTTTTTCATCATCAACTAAAATATAATTGTGTTCAGTATCAGCAATAGTGTTAAGGTTTGTTGGAATTTTTTCTTCGTCACTACTTGCGTCCCCAACTGAATTACCGAATAAATCTTTTTGTCCACCACTGCGCAGGGTGTCCTCGTTCCTGCGGTCACCCTGCTGGGACTTGACCGCTTCGGTTTGACTTGCAGCAATAATTTCAGCGTGACCTACAGAAAATTTTTCGCCGAGAATTCTTTTTCCGAGTGTACGAAATTCCAGTTCATTAAAAATTTCTGCAAGCTTTTCGCGATTGGGTTCTTCCATATCGAAATTGTGTTCATCCCAATTAACAGGTACATCTAAAATTATCGTCGCGAGTTTTTTCGAGAGAATGGCTTTGTCTTTATGCTCTTCCACTTTCTCTTTCAGTTTACCTTTCAGTTTATCTGTATTAACAATCAGATTTTCTATTGAATCAAATTCCTTGATTAATTTTTTTGCCGTCACTTCGCCTACACCTGGAATACCGGGAATATTATCTACCGCATCACCCATCAATCCCAAAATATCTTTCACTTGATCAATGCGCTCTATTGCCCACTTCGCTTTTATTTCATTCACACCCAAAATCTGTTCTGCATTTCCGAATGCAGGTGGTTTCCAGATAAAAATATTTTCACTCACCAACTGTCCGTAATCTTTATCGGGAGTAACCATGTAAACTTTAAATCCTTTTTGCTCTGCCACTTTTGCGAGTGTTCCAATCACATCATCAGCTTCGTACCCATCGCACTCAATAAGCGGAATGTTGAATGCGCGAATAACATCCTTGATGTATGGAATATTCGAAACCAAATCTTCAGGTGCTTCTTGTCGGTTTGCTTTATAATCAGCAAAGTCAGTATGTCGTTCGGTTGGTGCTGTGGTATCAAAGCACACTGCAATGTGTGATGGTTTTTCTTTCTTCAGTAAATCCAACAATGTATTTGTAAAACCCTGAATGGCTGAAGTGTTCATGCCTTTAGAGTTGATGAGTGGATTTTTGGCAAATGCATAGTAGGCGCGGAAAATGAGCGCGAATGCATCCAACAGAAATAATCTTTTGTCTTCGGGGTTTCCGTTCATTCTTTATAAAGTTATAAGTTGATTTGTTGATTTGTTATTAGTGAGCAAAAAAATAAAAATTGTGAAATTGTAAAATTAATTTTTAGTTAGTAGTGATGTTTTAACTGTTGACCGCATACTGCCGACTGAATATTGGTGACTGTTTACTGACTCAAAGCTTCCCAATATTCAACAGCTCTTCGTGTATGTGGAATTACAATTGTACCTCCAACAATATTTGCGACTGCGAATATTTCAAAAATTTCTTCAGTAGTAACACCTTCGTCCTTGCATTTTCCTACATGGTATTTTATGCAATCATCGCAACGCAAAACCATAGAGGCAACCAAGCCGAGCATCTCTTTTGTTTTAACATTAAGCGCGCCTTCCATGTAAGTATTGGTGTCAAGATTGAAAAGACGATTCAACACTTTGTTATTTGCGCCCGTGATTTTATCATTCATGCGCGCGCGGTAATCATTAAAGTCTTTTACTAAATCACTCATGTATTTATTAATTTAAAGTTGAAGGTAAATGAAAACAGAAATCAGGAAAGAATAAAATAAAAAAACCCCTGCTGAATCTCTTCTGCAGGGGCGCCTAAACACTATCCGGAATCGAACACTAATCAAGTCCGGATACTTTAGAAGTATCGGATTATTTTTTTAATTTCAATTGAAAACTTTTACCATCTCATTAAACTGGTTCGATTTGTCGAAAAAATAATTGGCGCCTAATTCTTCTGATTTCTTTTTGTATTGAGCATCAGCATAATTAGTGAGCACTATTGTTATTAAAGAGGGATGAATTTTTTTCATCTCTTTCAAAACCAAAAAACCGGTATCGTTCCCTAACAGATTTATATCAAGCACCATCACATCCGGAAGCAACTTGCTTCCAAACTTAATTGCATCAACAGCGCAATCTGCTTCACCAACAACTTTCACTTTTTCAACCTCAGCCAACAACATTTTAATACGAGTGCGTATTACACTTGAATCTTCAACAATAAAAACACTAGTACTTTTAGTGATAGCCATCAACAATATTTTTTGATTATGCAAATATGTTGTTTGAATAATCCGATAGTTGTAAATTAATTATTTAAATGTGTGTAGTATTTTTTATTACAGGTACCTGAAAATTAATTACTGAATATTCCAGCATCCATCACATATCGGGTAAGTTCAGCGTGGTTTCTGATATTTAGTTTAGTTAAAACCCGGGCGCGATAAGTATTAACAGTTGCTGAGCTTAATATCAATACATCGGCAATTTCGTTTACTGTTTTTCCATTTGCAAGCAATTGCATGACCTGAAATTCACGGTCGCTTAATGTTTCATGGGGTTGTTTATTTCCTGAAGAAATCTGATTGGCTAACTGTTCAGAAATTTTCGGGGTTAAATATTTTCTTCCGTTAAATAATGTATTAATGGCATCAACTAATTCATTCGGTGCTGAGTCTTTATTCAGAAATCCGGATGCTCCGGCTTTTATTACCCGTATTCCATATTGATCTTCGGGGTAAATACTGAGAATTAGAATTTTTGCTTTAATTCCAGATTCAATAAGTTGTTTCAACACATCCAATCCGTTTTTCCCGGGAAGAGAAATATCAAGAATGATGATGTCGAAATTATTTGACAGAGCAAGTCGTTCTGCATCCAAACCATTTGTGGCTTCTGTTATTTCAACATCAATAAATCCTTCAACAATAATTTGCTTCAACCCTCTTCGTACTACTGCGTGGTCATCAGAAATTAATATTCTTTTAACTTTCATATTTTCCATCATGTTGGTTAGCCTTTAATTGGAATTACAATGTTTATGGTTGTTCCATTTTCCTGGCCTGAACTAATGCTGAGCATTCCACCAATTATGGAGGCGCGTTCTTTCATTCCCATAATGCCAAGCGATTTTTTCTCTTTCATTTCTGTCAAGGAAATTCCTATTCCATTGTCAGCTATTTCGAGGCTGAAATTATTTAATTTATCATCCATTTTAATTTGCACCCTGGTTGCCTTTGCGTGTCTCCTGATGTTCGTTAAAGATTCCTGCAATATGCGAAAAGCTGTAATTGAAAGTAACGGATCAAATATTTTATGATCACATTTACCTGAGAGGTTGCATTCAATTCCTGTTTTATTTTGAAACTCATTTACTTGCCAAATGATCGCTTCTTCCAAACCTAGATCATCTAATATTCCCGGCCGTAGTTCTGTTGCAATTCTTCTGACTGAATTAATTGTTTCGTCGGTAAGAAGAATCATCTCCTTAATTTTAACTGCTAAATCTTTCTGAGTCGGATCTAATTTTTTTCCAAACCAGGAAATGTCAATTTTTAATCCGGTTAGCATCTGGCCAAGTTCGTCGTGAATTTCACGGGCAATGTATTTTCGTTCCTCTTCTCTTGCATTTTGAACATAGGCAGTTAATGTTCTGAGTTTTTCGTTTTTTTCTCTTAATTCCTCTTTTGTTTTTTTTCGTTCCGAAATGTCTCTGATAAATGATTGATAGCGTCCATCAGAAAGTACTTTTGCGCTTATTTCAACCGGAAATTCCTGACCATCTTTCCGAACCAGTATTCTTTCAGAAACAATTGTATTGCCTGATTTTAATTCAGTAAATTTTATCGGTTGGTTTTTTAAATTTTCCTTTGAGATCAAATCATAAAATTTCATGGTTTGAAACTCCGACAAATCGTAACCTAACATTCTGCATCCTTTGGCATTTACATCCTGAATGAAATGTTCGTTGGAAGTTATAAATACTCCATCCGGAGCTTGTTCAATTAATAATTTATAATTGAGTTCGCTTTCTTGCAGTTCGGTTTCAATTCTTTTTCTTTCAGAAATATCTCTGACGAACGATTGATAACGACCATCCTTTAACATTTTTCCGCTCACTTCAACTATAATTTCTTTTCCATCACTTCTTACTAAATTCCGCTCGATAATTACCGTTTTTCCTTCCTTATATTCAGTTACATTAATCGGATTTGATTTTAAATTCTCTAAAGAAATTAAATCTGCCACTTTCATATTCAGCAATTGATTTAATTCATATCCAACCATTTTGCAGCCTTTGTCATTTACATCTAATATGAAATCATCTTTATCAGATATGAAAACTCCATCGGGTGCCTGCTCAATTAATGTTCGGTAATTTAATTCGCTTTTTTCAAGTGCTTCTTCAGCCTTTAATCGTTCAGTTACATCTCTGAAATTGGTAATGATTGCATTTACATTTTCATCATTCAGTAAATTGGTGATATTCGATTCAATGTTAATTAACTCACCATTTTTTTTTCGCAACTGATTTATTCTGCTAAATGTTTTTCCCGGAAACTGTAATAGTTTATTTAAAAACTGAGCGCCATGCAGCTGTTTTTCATTTGCAAGAAAATCAAAGATGCTTTTGCCGGTTACCACTTCAGTAGTAAATCCGGTAATTTTTTGGGCAGTAGGGCTCATGTAAGTCAAATACCCATGTGCATTCATAAGGCAAATTCCATCATGGCTGTTTTCAATCAGCATTCTGAATTTTTCTTCCCTTTTTTTAAGTTCAATTTCTGCATTTTTCTTTTCTGTTATATCCCGGAAATTGGCGATAATTGATTTTACATTTTCGTTGTTTAACAAATTCCTAACACTAATTTCTATCCATAAATAGTTTCCGTTTTTATGGTGCAACCGAATGTATTCGTTAAATACTTTTCCCGGGTTTTGAATAACTTGATTAAAATACAGAGTAGCAAAATCAGAACCTTCGGGGTGAAAAAATTCATTTATTCTTTTTCCGACTATTTCTATATCAGCATAGCCACTTATTTTTTCTGCCGCCGGACTTGCGTAAGTAATGATTCCGGTTTCTGATAATTGTATGATTGCATCATTGCTGTTTTCAATCAGCATTCTGAATTTTTCGTCGCTTGCATGCAATGCTTGTTCTGTTTTTTTCCTTTTGGTAATATCTCTGAACAGATTAGTCATGCCCAATTCTGAAGGAAAAAAATGATTTTCATACCAACGATCCAATGGTGCATAATAATTTTCAGAATATACATAGTGCTGTTCCTCCATCGCTTTTTTCATTGATGTGCCTATAGGTAATTTTGCAGCATCGGGAAAATATTGCCATAAATTTGACCCGAATAATTTTGCAGCGTTGGTGTTTAATAACTCAGCACCTCGTTCATTAATATAATTATAATTCCAGTTTTTATCAATTGAGGCCACCCCATCAGTTATGCGATCCAATATATTTTTATATTCTTCGGTTTTTTTATATACAGTTTCTATCAGCGTTTTATTCGCCAATTTTAATTTTTCTTCCAGATTTTTTCGGTCTGTAATATCTATTCCGAAAGCAATTACACCGTTCGTTTTGTTTCCTGATTTTAACGGACTGTCTTTCCAACTGATATATCGCTCTTCACCATTTTTTGTGCGTATCGGGTTTTCATAACTTTCCGACAGACCATCAATAATATTTCGTTTAAATTCTTCAAAAACATAATTGTAATTTTCTTTCGGAACAATTAAATCAAACCAGTTTTTCCCAAGTAATTCTCTCCGGTTATATCCTGTAATTTTTTCTGCTGCTTTATTAAAGAATTGAATTTCACCTTGAATTCCCAAAACCACAACAATAGCATTAGACAGGTCTAAGACATCTTGCCCCAATGCAATTTCTCTTGCGGTGTAATTTTTGGGGAGTGGTGGTATAGTTTTCATTTATAGCAAGTTTATTAAATTAATTATTTGTTTAAAATTCGTTTAGAACTAAAGGAACAGAGCTTTAAATTAGTTTATTAATCAATGGAACGAATGATAAAAAACAAATTTTTATAAAATAATTGTTTTACTAAAAATTATTCGATGATTATTTTCTTAAAAATATTTTATTAAAAATAAATTTTTCATTTCGAATACTGACCAAATAGACTCCGATAAAGATTAATAGCATGGCCAGAATTTTTATTCCATTTAAATCATCTCTTCCTAATATCATGGCAAAAATTGTTGCCAATGCAGGTTGCACATATATGTAACTGCCGGCCAATGACGGATCAGCCGTTTTCAAAGCGAGAATATTAAACAGGTATGCAAAAAAAGTAGTGGCTATTACAATGAATGAAAGTTCAAACCAAATGGAAGGTGTAAATGCATTCCAATCAATTGAATGAAATTCATTCCATCCTACCGGCATTACGAAAATCCATCCGAATAGAAACACCCACTTTATAATTGTGATTGGATGATACTTGTGCATCAATGGTTTTACAATAACCAGATAAACTGCATAGGATGCAGCATTGAGCATGATATAGATATCACCTTCAGCCGTTGAAGTGCTGAATGAAATTTCTTTTCCGAAAACTGTAATGACTAACGCCCCGCAAATACCAACAACAATTCCGATTATTTTAAGTGTAGTTATTTTTTCATCCTTAAGTAAACCTGATAAGACCAAAACAATAATTGGTGTAGTGGTCATTATTAATGCTGCATGAATTGGGGTTGTAATTGATAACCCTTTAAAAAATAAAAGCTGATTGATGGCTACGCCAAAAAATCCACAGGCTATTAAAAGCGGAATGTCTTTTTGTTTTATTTTTTCTTTAATGAAAACTGAATGCACAATCAGAAACAAAACCAGTGACAAACTCACTCTGATAACTATTGCGCCGAATGGTTGAATGAAATTCGGAACCACATCTTTCGCGATTGTAAAGCTGACACCGTAAATAAGATTGGCAAGAAATAAAAACAGATGCGCCTTAAATGTTTTACTCATTCGCGTAAATGTAAAAGCGGAAAAATGGTATTGAAATATTTATCCTCTTATTTCTTCACGGTTAAAAATCAAGCCCGATAGAAAAATACCACAGTCCTTTATTGAGCACTCCGCTGTCCCAACCTCGTGCATAATCGAGTTTTACAAAGTAGCCGAATAAATTTGTTCGTGCGCCACCGCCAAAACCGGCCACCAATGGTTCGCGGAAATAATTTACCTGAACAGTAATTGGTCCTTCGTTTATGGTTGTTGTATTGAACGGATTGTTTTCACTGTATGGAGAAAATCCCTGCCATGCGGTTCCGGCATCAAAAAACCCAACCAACTGAAAATTGCGAATGAACTCCGAACGAATAGGCGAATTAAATAAATAACTGAAAACCGGAAAACGGATTTCGGTATTCACCAAGGCAAAAGAATTTCCGTTTCGAATGTTTTGTGTGAATCCGCGAAGATTTGTTGCTAAGGATTGGAATGCATAATTTGCTGTTTGACTCACCGATGTATTGGTATTGAACTTCGGCGCAAACCATCCGTCAATTCCACCAACATAGTAAACTACTTTTCCATTTCCCCACGAAGAGGCGCTGCAAAAACGGGTTGCCCAAATAATGTTGCGATGAATTTTCTGATAGTGACGAAAATCAACACCAGCCACAAAAAGAAAGGGGCCATTCTTTTTTGCCAATCGCATTACATCGGAATAAAATTTATAGCGAGTGCCCTCCAAAATATTTGTTTGAACTTTCAATGTATTATCAAATACATATTCACCTCTTATTGAAATCCAGTTCTCGGTATAATTATCTAATCCAAGGCTAAAACTATCAGAACCAAGAAAAACCAATTGCTCCATTCGGTACGATGCAATGGCTCTTATGCTTTTTGTAAAATCCAATGGATAACGATATGCTGCTTCAAAATAATTTGTTTTTGATTTTCCATAAACAGGATAAGCCCAAAACGGTGCAGCATCATATTGCTTTGCATCAACTCTTCGGTAAAAAGTATATTTTTTATCCAATCGCTTTTTAATATCATCAAACGAAAAGAAATATTCATTACCACCTAAACTGGTTGGAATCCGAAATCCTCCGGTGAAACGATAGTCTTCAAACAAATCAGTTGTGCTGAGTTTTATCAAACCATTTAAACCAGGATTAACAAACTGACCTCCGTTGGGTGCATAACTCTGGTAACGATTAATGATTAAATTATTATCGAGTTGCGATACTACATAGTCAGTTGAAAAGCGTGGAGCATATGGAAGTATTTTGCTGAACTTAATTCTCCAGTCTTTCTTCAGTGTGGTTTCTGATTTCTCTTCTTTATTCTTAATTACTGTAACAGGTTTTTGCGAAAACTCACTCTGGAAAATATAATTATTAATATCAATTTTAGCTGAATCGTTTTTTGTTTTTGATGAGTCAACTGCAACTGCAGGATTCATTTTCTTTTTCTTTTCTTCTGTTGTTTGCCTGTCAATAATTTGTTGCGTGTATCCCGTATTTGGAATTGCAGTGTGATGGGTAGTGTCGATGGCCTTTAAATTTTTTGTTGCAATAAAAAAATATTTTCCGTTGTCGAAATACAATTCTGCCATCTTTCCCGCCTTCAATGCATTCTCCTGTTCAAGCATACTGTTATCGTAATTTGTATTGCTGAATGAGTGAGCAACATCGCGATACATCGGAATTTTTTTTGTGGAATCAGGATGAATGTTTCCGGATGCGATTAAAGAATCCATGTTGTATTTCGGATTCAGAATTACAGAGTCAGCGAAATAATAAAAGTGATTGTAGTGATCGAACACGCTATCAATGTAGGCCACATACCGATTATTGATTCCGTTTTTATCACTGGTGTAAGAGAAAAAATTATCGTTGTAACCGGTTGCATTTCGTTCATCGGCATTGGGTGTGTTTGTTACACGCGTTAAAATTTTATCCTTCGTTTTCAGATTGTAATAAAATAAATCAAAACTTCCCAAAGGCATTATGGTATCCAATTGCCCTGAGCGAAGTGTATCATCCAGCCTGTTCGAACTCCATAATACAATTGTACGGCTGGTTAGTTTTACAAAGTGCGGATCCAGATCGTCATAAAAATCGTTGGTGATCTGATCAATTTTTCCGGAGAGATAATTCATAATATAAATATCGCTCTGACTTTTATTCACGGCGCTCATCACAATTGTTTTCGGATCGGCGCCAAATGAAATGCTTAATATCTTTTGAAAGTTAGTTATAACATGTTCTGTTTTTTTCTTCTTCTCAAAATCATATACATCAATAAATACTTTTCCTTTTTTCTCAATAATCATAGCCAGTTTATTTCCGGTCGGATCCCAGGCAGTGAGCGGATACGAAAAATCAATTGGCTGTGTTATGTTTTTAAATCCACCACGCAAGTAAGTGCGACGATGTTTTTTTTCAATGTCATAAATTTTCACTTTATATTTTCCTAATTCATTCTCGCAATAAGCAACCCGTTCAAAAGTGGGGTCGGGTTTAAACTGATAATATTTCCTGCCCTTGCGTGTTTTTACCACAACTTTATCTAAAGTAGTTGGGTCAATTTTTATTGATTGTTCCAATGCATATTGATTGCCATAATAATTATTGAAGTCGGCAATTAATTGTTTTAAAGTTTTTCCAATCACGAAATTGAATCCACTCTCCACACTTCGGTTAATTCGGGTGAGGTATAAAATATTTGGAATGGAAGTAGCGCCGTAATTTCTGGCGATGTAGTACCACAATGCCTGCCCGGCAAACTTTGCATCTTCGCCGGTAAGGCGATTAAAATTTTTGTACTTGCCGGAAAGAACTCCTATTCGAAGCCGATTATCTAATTCAGTGCTCCAGTCTTTTCCGATGTATGCAGCCAAACCTTCGGTATACCACGATGGTAAATTCAGCAGTACAGCGTTTTGTAAAACTTCCTGAATGTTTCCACCGAACATCATGTTATCCAAACAAATTTTTGCAATGCCTTCCCTGATTTGAATTAATAAATCGTTGTGATTACCATTGAAGTAAACAAACATTTTGTTGCCGATAATTTTTGTAGTGCCTCCTGTATTATTCTGCTCCACACCATAACCAATGTTCGATTGTTTCAGGTCGCTGAGGTTATTGTAAATGAGAATATCAATGTTGTCGTTTACTTTATATTCCAGTGCATTCTCTACACTTTCAATTTGCCGTTCACCTTCAGTGATTACAAATTTTCCGAGGTCTTGTCCGCCTAAATAAAAATATACTGCAAAGCGATCTGATTTATAAAACGACCAGATGAAATCACTGTACTGAACACGGTTTTGTCCGAATTCTTCTAATGTAGTTTGCGCAAGCAAGCGCGAACCCAAAAATGAAATGGTGAAAAAGAAAAATAATGACTTCAGTATTTTCATTGCTGTACAAATATAATCACTTCGCATTGATGAACGGATTTGAAAAAGATATTTCTGCCTCACCGCGTAAATTCACACACCGAAAATTTCAGTTCGTGGGGACATGAACCGAGTCTGTAAAAAAATTATTGCCTTTGATATAGAAATAAAATTTACAACTCATTTTTGCCCCATGCTTCAAATTCATTTTTTCACTTTCAATCCGTTTCAGGAAAACACTTACATACTTTTTGATGAAACCAACGAATGTGTAATCATTGATCCGGGATGCAGCACCGATGCAGAACGAAATGAACTCACACAATTTATTTCAAACAACAAACTGAAACCTGTTTTGTTGCTTAACACGCATTCGCATTTAGATCACATGATTGGCAACAGTTTTATTAAACAGACTTATAACATTCCGTTTCTGCTGCATAAAAATGAATTGCCGATTTTGCATTCAGCTGTGGAAACAGGGCGCAAGTATGGGGTTGTAATAATTCCATCACCTGAACCCGATCGTTTTATTGAAGATGAAGAAATTGTTCGCTTCGGAAAAACAGAGTTGAAAACTTTATATACTCCCGGTCATGCACCAGGCGAAGTTTCTTTTTATCACACCGAAACAAAAACACTGATTGCAGGCGATGTATTGTTCAATGGAAGTATCGGGCGATATGATTTTCCATTGAGTGATTATGAAAGTCTGATGCAAAGTATTTTTAAAAAATTGCTGGTGTTGACTGATGATGTGAAAGTTTATTCCGGTCACGGTTCACCAACCACAATTGGAATAGAGAAAAGAACCAATCCGTTTTTGCTGGAGTATACTGAAGGATTGAACTAAAGAAAGTCTTTCATCCTGAATTGAACCGATGGATATTCACCATTAATTTCAATAGACGATGCCCCTTATTTTCTTAAAGAAATTAATTTTAAACTGTTCGATATAAAATCCTGTATTGAAATATTTGCTTGCGAAACATGTTCAAAAAACGGAAATCGTAAATTATAGAATTTGAATAACCATAAGTAAGAGTTTGCTATTTGTAATACAAACTCATATGGGGTTAAGAAATTCTATTTTGCAAAATCAGTATTTACAAACATTCACTTGCAATCTGTTCTATTGCCTTCAGCGAATAATTTTTGAATTCCTTAAAGGATGATTTGATGTTTTCTTCATCTGCATTGTGAATATCAATAGCAGCTGCAATGTGAAGAAATGGCTCCGCTTTTTTAATACCCATCATCATAATATTGGTTTTTATTTTATGGGCAAGAGCTTTAAAAGCAACCCAGTCATTTTTATTCAATGCCTCTTCAATCTGAATAATACTTGAAGGAGTTTCTTTAACATACAATGATAAAATGCTGTTGATGAACTCCTGTTCGTTATCATAATACTGTGTCAGAAAAGAAAGGTCATAAAATTTTTCATCCGCTATTTCAATTTTTCCAGTCTCAATTTCTTCATTAACACCAGGATTTAATTGGTTGGTAATTTTTTGAAATAACTCTTCCGGTTTAAATGGTTTGCTCAGGTAATCGTTCATACCGCTATCAAGCGCTTCATTAATTTGTTCCTGAAAAGCATGAGCGGTCATCGCTATGATAGGAACTTTTCGCAGGTAGGCTTCATCCATTTTACGAATGATTCTGGTAGCTTCTAATCCATCAAGGTCAGGCATTGATATATCCATTAACACCAAATCAATATCTTCTTCCTTGAGTTTTTCAATTGCCTGATAACCATTTTCAGCTTCAATAACAGTATATCCTTTGTCATCCAATAAATGAATAACTAAAAGGCGATTAATAAAATTATCATCAACCAGTAAAATATTAATTCCATTTTTCTCCGTTTCAATTTCGGGTTGATTTTTCTCTTTCGAAGAAATTTTTTCTTCAGTTGTTTCCTCGGCTATTTCATTTAATTCGAATGGAAGTGTAAAATAAAATGTGCTTCCCTCCCCAGATTTACTGTTAATGTGAATTTCGCCTCCCTGCAATTCCACCAGCTGTTTTACAATTGGCAATCCCAATCCGGTTCCGCCGAATTTTCTGGTGGTATCGGCACTTGCCTGGCGGTACGATTCAAAAATTTTCAACTGTTCTTTTTCCGGAATTCCTATCCCACTATCTTCAACTTTAAATTGAATAAATATTTTTCCATTTTCCTTACTGATTAACTCAACACTATAATGAACCCGGCCTTTCTCTGTAAATTTTACAGCATTTGAAATCAGGTTGAGTAATATCTGATTTAACCGAACACGATCGCCTCGAACGATAGCTGGAATTTGAGTATCAACTGAAAAATTGTATTCCAGATTTTTTTCTACTGCTTTTATATTGGTGGCCATAAATATGGCGCGCATCATTTCGCGTATATTGATATCAATAATTTCGAATTGAATTTTCCCGCTTCTGATTTTTGATAAATCTAAAATATCGTTGATGATAACTAATAAATTATCTGCCGATTGTTTTATTAGTCTTAAATATTCCTCCTGCTCGTGCGATGTTGGTTCTTTTAATAAAATATCAGTCAACCCGATAATACCATTCATAGGTGTGCGTATTTCATGACTCATTTTGGCTAAAAACTGTTCTTCGGCATGCTGAGCATCTTCAGCTACTTTTTTAGCAACGAGAATTTCCTCTTCATCTTTTTTTAATTGGGTGATGTCACGAATCACCACCACCCTGATTAATTGCCCGAGGTATTCCTGCATTTGAGAATTCACTTCCACAAAAAAATCTTTCCCCTCCTTGGTTTTGAGTGCAAATTCAGTTTCAATATTATTTTGAGAAACCAGCAACGACGAAAGTTTATCCTTCATCGTATTGTTATTCAGTTCCGATATTTTTTTGTTCAGCACTTCTTCCTGCGAAAATCCGGTGAGTTTTAAAAATGCAGTATTAACATCAATGATTTTTTCATTGTCAATCAATAAAATTCCTTCACTCGTTATGCTGAAAAAATATTTTAACCTCTCCTCATTTTCTTTTAAATTTTTTTCTGCTTTTTTACGAAGTGTAATATCACGGATGGCAACTACTTTAACTTTTCTTCCTTTGTAAAAATGAGAGCGCCCGGCAATTTCAACCTTTATTTCATTGCCTTCCTTATGCGTAAGTGATGTTTCATATGGAAGTGTTAAATCTTTTTTTGAATTTTCTTTAAACAGTTCCCGGTTATCTTCATTGGTAAAAAATAAAATACTCTTGCCCAATATTTCTTCTTCACTGTAACCAATCATTCGCGCCACTGCCTGATTCAGGTCAATGATTATTCCGTTATCGTACACCAGAATTCCTTCGGTGGTTGAGTTCATTAAAAACTGTAATCGCTGTTCGCTTTCCAGTAATTGCTTCTGAAAAATAATCCGGTCGGTTATATCAATTGCATAAATGTTACAATAGCTGTTATTGATTAGTGGTGTTATAGTCAGGTTATAATACCTTCCCTCCACATCAATATCAATTTTGCTAATGTTGTTTGTTTGAAATTGTTTCGAAATAATATTCTGCCATTCACCATTTAAATTCCCATCTATACTGATGTGTTTGATAATTGATTGAGCAGTTTTATTGAAATAAAGAATTTTTCCTGAATCGGCAATTCGAATAATGGGTGAGGGATTTTCTTCCGAAAATTTTGCCAGCCACCTGATTTCATCTTCAACTTTTTTCCGCTGTGTGATGTCAGTGATGGTTCCCACACTTCCAACAATTTCACCGTTCTTGTCTTTGTATGGAGCTGCAGTAATTGATGCCCATATTCTATGTCCGTCTTTTCTGACTAACTCAACTTCATATTGTTCACTTGAACCATTCAGCCGATTATTAATTCCATTCAAAACCTGCTGCCAGTATTCTTCGGCCACAATTAATTGATACATGGGCATAGAGCCCAATTCAATCATTGTATATCCTGTAAGCTTTGCCAAAAGCGAATTGCAATAAACCAGGAAATGATTTTTATCGGTAATTAAAATGGCTTCCGATAAACTTTCGAACAACGAATGATAAAGTTCTTCTTTGTCTTCCAACTCGCGACGCTCTGATGCCTGCCTTGTGATATTTCTTGCACTTACAACAATTCCTTTAATAGCGTCATGCTCAATCTGGTTAATGGCTATAGATTCAAGAATTATATTCTTTCCTTGCTTATCAATGAATTTAAATTCAAAATAATCATCGCCCTTTTCGTTTTTACCCGATAAATACAACAACATTTGTTGCAGGTGATTGGGCAATTCTTCCTTACTGAAAAATTCAAAAGATGATTTTCCAATCACTTCATGAGCAGAATATCCTGTTATTCTTTCAAATGAAGAATTTACAAACCTGATGGTTCCCCTATCATCAACCACCCAAACTATATCAGGAATTAATTGAATGAGCAATTCATTGAATACTGAATTTCCTTTTGAAGAAACAGCAGGTGTTTTTTCCTGTGTGGAAATTTCAGTTGCAAAACAAAAACACTTTCTTTCATTTCCTGATACAGGTGAAAAGGTAAAGTGGAAATTTTTTTCTTCGCCTCCGACCAGTATTTTTTTAGAACAATAATTTCTATTTCCGTTCAATGCCTTTTGTATTCCAGAAATAATTTCGCTGAATTCGTTTCCAAGTATTGATTTCAGGTTTTTATTGGAAGAAATAAAATTTTTACCTGAAAAATTTTTAAGGAAATTTTTAAACGAATTGTTTGAAAAGGTTATATCAAAATTTTCATTTAATTCAAAAACCAAATCCTGAACAGATTCCAACGAAAGTGTAATAGTTTCAGAATCATGCTTGCTGCTTTTATCTGAAAAATTATTTTTAATAATTAAGCCGGATTGTTTTGACCAATCGCGACAACGATTTATAAATTTTTCATTTTGACGAAATGGTTGTTCCGATAAAATGGCCAACACTCCCACACATTCATTATTCACTTTAACAGGAAGTACCAACTTCCATTTTGGCAAGGTATCTAAAACTTTATTTTGTGCAAACGGGTCATGCATTAAATCGGCATGCGGAAAAATATATTCATTGCCTGATTGAAAAACTTTTAAGACCATCGGAAGTGAAATTCCTTCAGCTGAAAAGAAATTTTTATTTCCTGAGAAATACCGAAGACTTAACGAGGAAGAATTTGAATCAACGGAATAGAATTCAAACACATCATATGGAGTCAGTTCACTGATATTATCAGCAAACCACTCAAACCACGAACGGATATTTTGCCCGATGTTTTCATTAGTAAATACTCTAAAAGCCAACTGCTTCTCCATTGTCAATTAACCATTAATCTTTTTCGAGGACGATAAAAATAAACCAAACATTGTTAATGCGAATTATTTATTCGGTGACTTTACGATACCAAACAAATTATGTTTAAAAATCTTGTTTTTAATGAGAAATAGCCACCATGAAAAAAACAGAAAGAATTTTTTGATAAGAAATTTTAAATACATTTGACACTCCAAAAACAAAAATTAAACAAAAACAAAATGAAAAAAATTTTCCTTTCACTTACACTAGTAGTAGTAAGCTTAGGCATTTCGCTCAATGCTTCCGCTCAATTACCAAACGGTACCATTTGCCCTGATTGGACAGGTACTGATCTTAATGGCACTTCATGGCATTTGTATGATCTTTTAGACCAAGGCAAAACTGTTTTTATAGATGTTTCTGCTACATGGTGTTCTCCTTGCTGGAATTATCACACTGGGGTTACAAATGGTACCGGTGGAGTTCCTGCTTTGGAAAAATTATATAGTGATTTTGGTCCTTCTGGAACCAACGAATTAATGGTTTTCTTTATTGAAGGTGATGCTGCTACTACAAATGCTGATTTAAATGGCACCGGTACTAATACACAAGGTGACTGGGTTACAGGTACTTTGTATCCGATTATTGATGATGCAGCGATTGGAAATACTCTTTTAGATATTAGCTATTTCCCAACTATTTACATGGTTTGCCCAGATAGGATTATTACTGAAAATGGTCAATTAACTTCAGCAGCACATAAAGCTAAAATGGATGCAGGCTGTTTTTCAGCTGTTGCGGGTGATGATGTAGGTGTTACTTCATCTCCGGATTTATTTGATCAGTTTTTTGGCTGTACAGCTCCTGCTTCTGTTCAATTCAGAATTGGAAACTATGGTTCAACTACTCTTACTTCTTGTAACCTTGCAATTTCTGTAAATGGTGGAGCGCCTACTAACCAGCCTTGGACTGGTAATCTTGCACCTTTTGCTACTACATTAGTTACTATTACTCCTACAGGTGGAGTTGGTGGCGATAATACTTTAACAGTTACTTGTTCTAGCCCAAATGGTAGTTCAGATGTTAATGCTGCTAATAATTCAAAGGACTTGACTTTCTTCGTTTATCCAACAACAGGTGCTTCAAGCATTGTTGAAGGTTTTGAGGGAACAAGTGCACCTGCTGAATGGTTTGCTATTGATCCAGACGCAAATGGAACTTGGTTCCCTTATAGCGCTTCCGGAGATGGTGGATTTGGAAATAGCGATGGTGGTGGTATAATGGAAATGTATTACAGTCCAAATGGCAATATTGATGATTATCAGGCACCTGCAGCAAGTTTTGTAGGAATGGCTCATCCTCTTTTAAAATTTGATATGGCTTATGCTGAGTATTCAAGTAACGGAACAACCTACAAAGACCGTTTAAAAGTTCGAGTTTCTTCAGATTGTGGATCAACTTGGTCAACTCCTTATGATTTACAAGGTGACGCTCTTATGACCGGTGGAGTAGCTACTTCATATTTTATTCCTTCTGCGACACAATGGCGTACTGAGTATGTGGATTTAACATCTTTCTCAGGACAACAGCAGGTTCTCGTTAAATTTGAAGCAGTTTCAGGTTATGGAAACAATGTGTTTATTGATAATGTAAACATGACTTCAGGTAATGGAATCAATAATGCAAAAATTGTTGCTGAAGAAATGAGCATTTACCCAAATCCTTCTTCTGATGTAGCTACAGTTAATTTCTCATTAACAGAAGCATCTGATGTGAATATTTTAGTAACAAATACTCTTGGAGAAATTGTTATGGTTAAAGGTTTAGGTCAATTGTCTGCTGGCAATCTTCAGACTACTTTAGGTTTGGAGAATCTTGCTTCAGGGTTGTATAAAGTTACTTTACAAACCGGATCACAAAGCCAGACTCAAAAACTTTCTGTTATTAAATAAAATTATCAGAAAAAAATAATTAAAAAAAAGACCAGCTCATTTGAGCTGGTCTTTTTTTTTGACTATTTGAATTGATTCAAAAAACTTCGGTTATATTTGAATCTTAATAAAAAATTCATTTCATGAAAAGAATTACTTCAGCACTTTTACTTTTAATCTCAAATTTTTCTTTTGCGCAGACATATACACTAAGTGCAGATACATTTTCTCTTACTGTTCCTTTCACTGATGTACAGACGGATCAGTATTATGTATTAGGAGTTGATGCTGAACTAACAAATACTACTGGTGATACAGTCGCTTCAAATTGGATAAGAACTGTTCAATATTTAACAACAGGCTGGACAACAAGTGTGTGTGACCCGGAAGCATGTTGGGGTGATGCCACAAGTACTGAAAATTTTAGTTTTTTACCTAACGCCATTTCTCCGGTAATAGTTGATTTTAAACCAAATCAACTTTCAGGATATGGAATAGTAAAAGTTACTTTCAGAAAGCAAGGAAATAATTTTGATAATATTGAAGGAACATTTATCGGAATTGTTGATGCTGGAAGTGGTGTTTCATCTATTGAAAAATTAGATGGTATTAAGATATTCCCAAATCCTGCCAAAGAGAATTTAATGGTTGTGGCTAGTTCATATTCCTTACCATTTTCTGTTGAAATTTATAATGTATTAGGAAATAAAATAAATGCTTTCATTCAAGAATCAGACAACAATATTACTACCATTGATTTGAATGGAATTAAAAGCGGTGTTTATTTTTTAAGAATGAAGTTAGCAGACAATTCAGTTGTTATCAGAAAGTTTACAAAAAATTGATTTTACTTTTGACAACATATAAGAATTATTAAAGTATCCAATATTTTATCAAATTAAATTTCTCAAGATTTTTATTAATATAACTGATTGATTTTTTATTCTGTTGTTTTATATGATTGTTGCTTACTTGTCATTTTTTAATTAATAAAATTGGAACTGCTAATAAAAGTTATCGAAAATTATTCTCATTATTTACTTCTCCTGTTTTTATTGATCAGAAGTATTTGATTTCGTATTATTGACTTAATTTTTTAATGGTTATTTCTGGTAAAAATTTTTAACAAACTTCCTATGAAAAAAATACTCTTTGCTTTTTTCCTAATATCATTTCTTTCAACGAAGGCACAAATTCCTTATTCTACAATTCCATTAAAAGGTAATGAACCGGAATGGGTGCAACTGATGCTTCAACCCAATGCTGACCCCGGAATCGTTTCAGAAAAATTTAAAGCGTATTTCAAAACACATCCGTTCGAAAAAAATTATTTCACACAATTTTATAAGCACTGGATGATGCTTCATGCACGCGATAACAATGGTTCGTTATTCGGTTTGCCATTGGATGATTCAAAATTTAATCAGGCAGATTATTTAGCGCACTGTTTATATCTTCAAAATCAACGAGCTGCTAATTGGGAATGCATAGGCCCGTTTGATTTTGATAAAGAAGCTGCAGGAAAAAGCTATGCTGCAGGAGCAGCCCATGTTTACACCACCGAACAATCCATTTCAAACACAGATATTTTATATGCCGGAACTGCAAATGCCGGAGTATGGAAAAGTATTGATAAAGGAAGTACTTGGGTGAACCTCACAAAAGACATGATGCTTGGCACAGTACTCGCCTTGGAAATTGACCGAACCAATCCTGACATTGTTTATTTCGGGGGTGCCGGAAAAGTTTATAAAACCATTGATGGCGGTACATCGTGGAACATTACCGGTGATGTCACATTTAATTCAACAACAAAAACAATTAGGGACATAGTGCAATCAACTGTGAATGCAGATGAATTATGGATGGCAGCCGATCAGGGATTTTATCATACAACAGATGGGGGTGTGAATTGGGCGTTACAATATTCAGGTGCCTGGAAAGAAATTGAAATTCATCCAATCAATCCGCAAATCATGTATTCGATAAAACAAAATGGAGTGAAAACGGAATTTTACAAATCATATGATGGCGGTCAAACTTTTATTAATATTATAAATGGTTATCCATCTGCAGTTTCACCAGATGAACAAAAGCGAACTGAAATTGCAGTAACACCTGCTGCACCGAATATTGTTTATGCTTTAGCCACAGGTGAAGCTGACGGCGGAAAAGGTTTATATGGAATTTATGTAAGTCACGATGCCGGTGAGAGTTGGTCGTTTCAATGTTGTGGTACAGGGCCCGGAGGATTTCCTGATACAAGTACTAATAAAAATTTATGCGGATGGGATGATCATGGTGGCGATGATGGCGGACAATGGTATTATGATTTAGCATTGGAAGTTTCACCGTTTGATTCAAATGAAGTTCATGTTGGTGCAGTGAATCACTGGATAAGTTATGATGGTGGAGTAAATTGGTTTTGTCCATCGAAGTGGAGTCACTCCGGAAAAGTAAATTATGTGCATGCGGATATTCACGACATTCATTTTTATGGAAATGACTGGTGGATCAGTTGCGATGGCGGAATTTTTTATTCACAATCGCAAGGCGATACTTTCAACCGAAAACAATTCGGAATTGCCGGAACCGATTTCTGGGGATTCGGAATGGGAGAATGGGAAGGCGAAGAAGTAATGGTTGGTGGCACTTATCACAACGGTACTTTACTGCGCGATTTTAATACTTACACCAATGGCTGGCTCAGCACTATGGGTGGCGATAATGTTTTAGGCGGAGTTAATTATGGCGACTCACGAATTATTTATTCAGATTACGGTCGGCATAAAATACCAGGTGATAGGACTGTAGATTTATTAAACCTTGGAACAGCCATGCTTCCGAATAATTCATACATCATTGGCGAAGCAGGCGATTTTGAATTTCACCCGAATCTGTTTAATACAATTTATATCGGGAGAGATTCATCAATCTGGAAAACGGATGACCAAGGCGCTACATATACATTGCTTCATAATTTCGGAGGAGGAATTATTACTTCTATTGAAGTTGCTCCAACAAATCCATCAGTTATTTATGCATGCTACTATCTGAGTTATTATGGTGCAAAAAAATTGTTCAAATCAACTGATGCAGGTCTATCCTGGATTGAAATAACTCCGGCTGCTTCAGTATTTAATAATGCATCAGCAGGAATTCCATTTGATATTGCAGTGAGCGGAAGCAATGAAAATGAATTGTGGCTTGTGCGCATTCCACAAAGTTCACAACTAAGTAATCTGAATGGCTATAAAGTTTTTAAAACCATAGATGGTGGAACCAACTGGATAAATCTCACAACACCTATGCTCGATGGCGAATACATTACCTGTATAGAACATCAGCGGGGAACAGATGGGGGAATTTATATTGGGACGCGAAGAGCTGTTTATTATCGAAATAACACAATGTCTGATTGGGAGCTTTACAACAGTGGTTTACCTGTGAGTATTGGAAGCACACAGGTTTTAATAAATTACAAATCCGGTAAGGTAGTGAATGCCACTGACCGAAGTGTGTGGGAATCTCCTGTGTACGAACCATCAGCCCCACAAGCAATAATTTCTGCGGATAAAAATGTCAGTCATTGCACACGCGATACGATTTATTTTCATGACCATTCAAATCTGCTGGATCAAAGTGCCACATCAACATGGAGTTTTCCGGGTGGAAATCCTTCTTCATCCAATCTTCGAAATCCGAAAGTTGTTTATGCTGCACCCGGAGTTTATTCCGTTTCATTAACTGCAACTAATTCAGTTGGAACATCAACACAAACACTAAATAATTTTATTATCGTTTACAATGAATGTTTTGCTGATACTGTACCCGGAAATTGTTTGAGTCTTGATGGTTCTGATGCTAAATCTGTTGGGCCATCATTAAATCTGAATTCAAATACAGTAACTTTTTCAGCATGGATTAAACCTGTTGGTCAACAGAATGATTGGGGTGGAATTATTTTTTGCCGTGGAGGAAATACCACCGCAGGTGTAAGCATAAAATCAGATAATGAAATCAGAATTCATTGGAACGATAGTCAATGGGGATGGAGCAGTGGATTGCATGTGAACGACAATGAGTGGTCGCACATTGGTTTTGTTGTTACACCAGATTCGGCTATTGTATATGTAAATGGAATTCCGTCAACTGATCATACTTCATTTGCCACTGAAGAATTTAACAGTCCACTGAACATTGGAGAAGACCCGAATGGTGGTAGTCGTTTTTTCACGGGCAAAATTGATGAAGTGTGTGTATACAATCGTTCACTTTCAAAAAATGAAATTCGTGATTTAATGCACCTCACAAAAAAACCAACTGATGATACTTCCTTGGTTTTATATTATCAGTTCAATGAATCAGGAGGACCTGTTCTCGACAAAGTTGGAAATAAACACGCAGGTTTATCGGGTGATGCAAGCAGAGTTTCCTGTTCCGGACCTTTTGGTGGTGGAAATAGTTTCCGGAAGAATATTACGACTTCCGGAAATCATATATTCACTAACACCGGTTTAGCTACTGATTGGACAACCGGAGCAACTCTTCCAAACGGCGAAGTGGTAGTTACTCGAATCAATTTAAATCCCGATCAAACTCCAGCGCAAAACTGGAACGCACGCAGTTACTGGACCATGGATAATTATGGAACCAATCCGTTTATTGATTTACCGCAACAAATTTCTTTTGATAAAATCGGAACAGTGAGCACAACTGATCAGCAAAATCCAAATCGTTTTAAATTATACCTGCGCGATCACAATTCAGATGGAAACACCTGGGGAACACCGAATGACAGTGCAAATCAATGCACATCAGGTACAGATGGTTCAGCACAATTTGGAAATGTAAGTTCGTTTGTTTCTTCGTCGCAGTTCGATATTATTAATTCATCCATTTTAGTAATCGGAGCACAGCAAATTCTTTCTGAGAATTATGAAATGAATGCATCCGTTTATCCTTCTCCGATTTTAAACACCGATAAGCTTTATGTAAAAACAATTTGTAAGGGCGAATGCCGCATCGAATTATTTTCTTCAATCGGACAAAAAATAACCGAGCAGCAATTCATAAAAGAAACTTCTCTCTCGTTAAAGGATTTGCCTGCCGGAATTTATCACTACACTTTTCATTCTTCGGATTACGAACAGAATGGTGAAGTAGTGATTCAGTAAAATATTTTTCTTATAAAAAAGAAGGCATTCATTAAAGGAATGCCTTCTTTTTTTATTCCATTTTTTGAAATCAATTTATTTAATTCCCAACAACTCCACTTCAAAAATCAAAGTGCTGTTTGGGCCAATGTGCGAACCGGCTTGTTGTTCACCATAGGCAAGATTGGGTGGAAGAAATAATTTCCACTTACTGCCGACAGGCATCAGTTGCAATGCTTCGGTCCATCCGCTGATAACTCTGTTCAATGGAAAACTTGCTGATTGTCCGCGTTGCACTGAACTATCGAACACAGTTCCGTTAATCAACGAGCCATGATAATGACAGGTAACAGTATCAGTTGCTCTTGGTTTTGCTCCGTCCCCGGTTAGCATGATTTCATATTGTAAACCGCATTCAAGTGTTACCACTCCCGGTTTTAATTTATTCTGTTCTAAAAATTCCATTCCTTCTTTCAGGTTCTTTTCAGCTTTATCTGATTTGATTTGAAATAATTTGTCGGCGATTCCCATTTTTATTTTTTTTAAAAGTTTGCTTGTGAAATTTTTTTCTGAATGGCAAACTTACTGAACTTACAACTGGCGGAACAAAAAATTAAAAGACAGTTATTAATTATCTTTGTATCGTTGGAAAATTATTCTGAATTGCAACTTCAAATTTTAGAAAAATTACTGAACAAAAATTAATAGATGCTAAAAGACTCTTTCGGTCGAATTCACGATTACCTGCGCATTTCGCTGACAGATAAATGCAATTTGCGTTGTGTTTACTGTCATCCGACCAAAGCATTGCACGGCCATCATGATTATGCGAAGAATATGTCGGCTGAAGAGATAGAAAAAATCGTTTCCGTTTTTGTAGGTGAAGGAGTGAATAAAATTCGCCTAACAGGTGGCGAACCTTTAATCAGAAAAGATGCGAAAGAAATTATTGAGCGTTTATCAAAATATCCCGTCAAGTTAACCATCACCACCAACGGAGTTTTTGTTCATGATTTTATTGACACATTCAGGCAAGCGAAATTAAAGTCGGTGAATGTGAGTCTGGATTCATTGAACAAAGTGAAAAATTTCTCGCTCAACCAACGCGATGAATTCGACAGAGTAAAAAGCAACATTGATTTATTACTGGAAAATAATTTTCATGTAAAAGTGAATGTGGTGGTGATGAATGGTGTGAATTCAGAGGAGGTAAATGATTTTATAGAATGGACAAAAAAATTTCCAATACACATCCGCTTCATTGAGTTCATGCCGTTTCCCGGAAATAAATGGGACCATAAAAAAGTTTTTACGCACCAGCAGATTCTTGAAACTGTTTCTGAAAAATATATAGTCGAAAAATTATCAGACGACAAGCACGATACAGCTAAAAAATATTTCATTCCGAATCACCAAGGAACATTCGCTGTCATCAGCACCATGAGCGAACCGTTTTGCAGCGGTTGCAATCGCATGAGAATTACTACGGATGGTAAAATGCGCAACTGTTTATTCTCAAAAACCGAAACCGATTTACTTACTGCACTTCGTTCAGGAAACGATATTGTTCCGTTAATTCGTGAATGTCTTTATGGTAAACATTACATGCTTGGCGGAAATCATGATGAACACTGGGGTGAAGAAGAAACTTCTTCGCACCGTAGAAGTATGCTCGGTATTGGCGGATAAATATTTTATTAATTTCATGCTCCGATGGTAATAGCTATAGAAGCAAGAAATGCAGTAATCAGTACTGTTCAGCAAGGCAAAAAAGAAATTTTATCCTTATCAAAATCACCAGCATGCATTTTAGCTGAAGATATAATTTCTCCGATTGATTCGCCTCCATTTGATAATTCAGCAATGGATGGATATGCTTTCCGTTATAATGATTTTGTTAATCAGCAAGAAATAAAAATCATTGGAGAATCAGCAGCCGGAAAAAGTTTTTCAAAAAAAATTAAACAAGGAGAAGCAGTTCGGATTTTTACGGGAGCCGAAGTTCCGGTTGGTGCAGATACTGTAGTGATGCAGGAAAAAATTTCAATCGCTAATGAAAAATTAATTATTCAGGATGATAAAATTTTTCTTGGAGCGAACATTCGTTACAAAGGTTCACAGATAAAAAAGAAAGATTTGGCATTGAAGAAAGGCGCTCAGTTAAATCCGGGTACAATCGGATTTCTTTCTTCAATCGGAATCGGTAAAGTCAAAGTGTTTTCAAAACCAAAAGTTGCAATCATTGTAACTGGTAGCGAATTGCAGCAACCCGGAACCAAACTGAAAACAGGAAATATTTATGAATCCAATTCAGTTGCTCTGCAAAGTGCATTACAAACAGACGGAATAAATTTTATAAAAACATTTATTGTTAAGGACAATAAAAAATCAATCCGAGCCACTTTCAAAAAAGCGATGAAACAATGTGATTTTATTTTATTCACGGGTGGAATTTCAGTAGGTGATTATGATTTTGTCGGGACAATAATGGAAGAAGAAAAAGTAAAAACTATTTTTTACAAAGTGAAACAAAAGCCCGGCAAGCCATTGTACTTCGGAGTAAAAAACAAAAACTACATTTTCGGTTTACCCGGAAACCCAGCCTCGGTGCTCACTTGTTTTTATGAATATGTAATTCCTGCTCTACGGAAATTTCAGGGATTTGAAAATCCATTTTTGAAATCCATTTCAGTTTCATTGACAAAAACCATCAATAAAAAATCCGGCCTGACTCATTTCATGAAAGCCGCAACAGACTATAAAACTGTAACTCCATTGGAAGGTCAGGAATCTTTCATCATGAAATCATTTTCAGATTCCAATTGCTTCATAGTTGTTCCAGAAGAAGTGGAAACAATAAAAGCCGGGGATTCAGTTGAAATACATTTATTGCCATAGATAATTTTCAATAATGAACCCTGAAATCTCCAACCTGATTTTTCTCTTGCTACTTTTCTCAGTTGCATTTCTGTATTCCAGTGTTGGACATGGAGGTGCAAGTGGGTACCTCGCATTAATGGGAATTTATCATTTCACCCCCGATGTGATGAAGCCTTCTGCTTTGATGCTGAACATTGTTGTTTCGCTTATTGCATTCATTCAATACTCACGAACTACATCAATCAATAAAAAATTATTGTTGTTGCTGATTCTCGGTTCAGTACCTGCTGCATTTATCGGTGCAGGAATTACATTGGATGTATTGATTTATAAAAAAGTTTTAGGAGTGTTGTTGTTGTTTCCCATTCTTCGCTTGCTTGGATTTTTCGGGAAGGAAGTTTCCGTATTAAAAAATCCAAATCCATATCTCGCTGTTGCAATCGGGATTTCAATCGGATTTATTTCCGGAGTAATTGGAATCGGTGGTGGAATTTTACTCAGTCCGATTTTACTTTTTTTAGGTTGGGCATTCATCAAACAAACCGCTGTGATTTCATCACTGTTTATTTTTCTGAATTCAATTTCAGGAATGATTGGTTTGGTCTCAAAAGGAATTTCAATTGACTCCACCATTTATTTATGGATTGTCATTGCTGTTGCGGGTGGATTAGCAGGTTCTTATTTCGGAGCAAAAAAATTTGACTCAACAGTTTTGAAAAAAGTGCTGGCTGTTGTGTTGGTCATTGCTTCATTCAAACTAATCGCAAGTTGATTCGGAGTTATGAAAAACAATTCACCATCAATCAACGGATATATACTCGCAGGAGGAAAAAGTTCGCGCATGGGTGAAGACAAAGGTTTGATGCTGTTCAATGGAAAACCAATGATTGCACATGTGATTGAACAACTAAAACCAGCAGTTAAAAAAATCATTATCGTTTCAAACAATAAAGCATACGAGCAATTCGGATTGGAAGTTATCAGCGATTTAGTAACCGATATTGGACCTGCTGGTGGAATTCTCACAGCACTAACTCACACTGATTCCGATTATAATTTCATTTGCAGTTGCGATATGCCATTCATTAAAACAGATGCAATAAATTTTCTGATTGAACATTCATTTGATTTTGAAATTACAGTTGCTGTTCATCACGATAAAATTCAACCGTTGTTTGGAGTGTATTCTAAAAATTGTTTAGCTGAATGGAGTAATCAAATTCAAAAAAACAATTTCAAATTGCAGGAATTGATTACTCATTTCAAATTGCAGAAATTAGAAATGAAAAACATGAACTCGTTCGATGAAACTATTTTTACCAATCTAAATTCGAAATCGGAGTTGGAACAACAACAGCAAAAAGAAAAATGAAAATAAAAATTCTCGCCTTCGGAGTCATTGCTGATATCACCGGAAAATCAGAATGGACAATAGAAAATATTCATCACACTGATGAATTGAAAAAACATTTAGAGAATTTATATCCGCGATTAAAAAACATGAAGTATGCAATTGCAGTTAACCTGTTAATCACTTCAGGAAATTTCGAATTTACAGATGGTGTGATTGTGGCTTTGATGCCTCCATTTTCAGGAGGGTGATTTACTCAAACAATAAAGAAGAATGTCAGAGAAAAAAAGAAAAAATGTATTTATAGAAGGGGCAATCTTACCTTCCTTCATCGCCGATGCAATTGCAAAACACAGCACTAAAAAAGACATTGGTGCGCACAGTATTTTTCTCGGCCAGGTTCGTAACGATGTCATCAACGACATGGAAGTAAAAGCCATTGACTATACCGCCTACAATGAAATGGCGGAAGAAAAATTTCATGAGATTCGTGAATCCGCTTTCGAAAAATATTCATTGACCTGCATGCACATTTATCACAGCCTTGGCAGAGTAAATTCAGGAGAAATAAGTTTATTTGTTTTCACTTCTTCCAGGCACCGCAAAGATGCAATTGAGGCTTGTTCATACATCGTCAATCGCATTAAAGAAGAAGCACCTGTTTGGGGAAAAGAAATTTTTGAAGATGAAAGTTACATTTGGAAGCAAAACACACCTTAACACTAAATCATAAAATCAGAAAAATAAAAATGCTATCAGACTTAGACATTGCGCAAGCGGCCAAAATCACACACATCAAGGAAATTGCAGCCAAGATAAATATTCATGCCGACGACCTTGAATATTACGGCAAGTACAAATCGAAACTTCCACTGAAATTAATTGACGAGCAAAAAATAAAATCGAGCAAACTCATTTTGGTTTCCGCCATCAATCCAACTCCGGCAGGTGAAGGAAAAACAACTGTCTCTATCGGATTGAATGAGGGATTAAACAAACTCGGAAAAAAATCCATAGTGGTTTTACGCGAACCATCGTTGGGTCCCGTGTTCGGAATGAAGGGTGGCGCCGCCGGTGGTGGTTACTCGCAAGTGATTCCGATGGAAGATATTAATCTGCATTTTACAGGAGATTTTGCCGCAATAGAAAAAGCAAATAATTTATTAGCAGCGCTCATTGATAATAATCTTCAGAACAAACAAAATAATTTAAACATCGACCCGCGCACTATCAAATGGAAGCGTGTGATGGACATGAACGATCGCGCGCTTCGTCAAATCATAATTGGTATTGGCGGCACCAGCAATGGTATTCCGCGCGAAGATGGATTCAACATTACTCCTGCATCAGAAGTGATGGCGATTCTTTGCATGTCGAAAGACATTGATGATTTGAAAGTGCGACTCGGAAATATTTTCATTGGATTCACTTTCGATAAGAAACCAATTTACGCGCGCGATTTAAAAGCGCAAGGTGCAATGGCGATTCTGTTGAAGGAAGCCATCAAACCAAATCTCGTTCAAACACTGGAAGGCAATCCTGCCATTCTGCATGGCGGTCCGTTTGCAAACATTGCGCAGGGAACCAACACAATTCTCGCAACAAAAATGGGATTGTCATTAGGCGATTATGTGGTAACCGAAGCAGGTTTCGGTGCCGACCTTGGTGCCGAAAAATTCATGAACATCAAATGTGGTTATGCCGGGTTAGCGCCGCATGCAATTGTGTTGGTGGCAACCATCCGTGCATTGCGTCATCACGGCGGTGCAAAAAAAGAGGAGTACAATACTCCGAGCATGGATCGTGTGATTAAAGGTTTTCAAAATCTTGAAAAGCACATTGAGAATTGTAAAAAATTCGGAATCACTCCGGTTGTGGCAATTAATAATTTCCCTACTGATTCAGTAGAAGAAATAGAATTTGTGCAAACACATTGTGCGAAAATGAATGTGAAAGCTGTGGTATCTTATGGCTTTGCAAAAGGAGGTGATGGAACTAAAGAACTGGCGCAAGCTGTTCTTGATGTTATTGAAAGCGGTTCAAATAAATTCAAACCATTGTACGATTGGAACCTGAGTGTGGAAGATAAAATCAATCGAATTGCAACCGAAATTTATGGTGCTGATGGTGTTGAATATTCTTCGAAGGCACGCACACAATTGAAAATGATAAAAGATTTAGGCTACGATAAATTGCCGATCTGCATGGCGAAAACGCAGAAGTCATTGTCCGATAAAGAAACCGTTGTTGGCCGCCCGAAAGGATTTACCATTAATGTGCGCGAGTTTGAATTTGCTGCAGGTGCCGGTTTCATCATTCCTATTTTAGGTGACATGATGCGCATGCCTGGCCTGCCTGTTGTTCCCGCATCCGAGCACATGGATATCGACAACAACGGAAAAATCACAGGATTGAGTTAAATTAAGGATGCAATGTTTTAACAATAATTTTAACTCAAATAACAAATCAGTTTCAAACTATAATGATTAAACTAACCGAGGACGAAATCATAACTTTTTTAATTTCACATTTAAAGAAAAATGAATGGACAATTGATAGTTATTGTTTAGGACAGAATCACGGTAATGATATTGTTGCATCTAAATCTAATACGAAACTTATAGTTGAAGCAAAAGGTGCAAGAGCAGGTGACAACTCGCCAACAAAAAAAAGAGAGTATTTTGATAGCGGACAGATAAAAACTCATTTTGGTAAAGCCATTGTGAAAGTTCTTGAAGAAAAATATCTTAACCCAAAATATAAACATGCTATTGCACATCCAGACGATAGTGATATAAGAAAATCAATTGGTCATTTGATTCCATTTCTTAAAACACTTGGCATCAAACATTTTTGGATTTCATCAAACGGAAATGTAATTGAAGAATAAAATGAACCCAGCATTTCACTATGTAGTAAAAGCCAAACTCATTCGTTATAAAAATGCAGATGATATAAATTTTTTAGAGTTTGAAGAAAAATTTGAAAATGAGAATCCAATCATTGCAAGAGAAGCTGCATTTAATTTTTATCAAAACTACATTGATGTATTGCTTGAAAGTAAAAACATAAAATATATTTCGGACAAACAAACAAGAGAAGAACTAAAAACTTTCATTGAAACAGAAACTTCATCTAAAATGAAAGTAGGTGATAAACTTGTTGAGTTCAATGATGCTTTCGGTAATGGAATTGGAATTTTTTTAGTAGTAGATATTGCACAAGATGGGAGTCATGAAAGTTTATCATATAAAAAAGGTGATGAATTTTTAATTCATGGAATCGGACATCTAATCGGTGGTTCAGACAACCCAGACTATGTTGTTGGAAATTTAGACCAAGAGCACGAATTCTATCAAATAAATAATTATGACACAAAAAATAAGGAAAAAAAAATAGTTTATTGTAGTCGTGATGAATGGGAAGAAGGTTTCAGAGAAGATGAACCATCCAACTATATTATTTTAGAAACTCCCTTCGATTGGACAGGATTTGAAAAACCTTATTGGTGGGGAGAACCAGATAAAAGCAAACAAGAAATTCAGCAAGTAACCAAATCAGTAGAACAAATAATTGAAGGAGGAGAAGGTAATCAAGTAGAATTTAAACCATCACTTCTTTACAACTTCAAATCGAATAAGGCAGGAATAAGTGTGAAAGGAAAAATTGCAACTACAGTTTGTGCTTTCCTGAATTCAAATGGTGGTTATCTTTTAATTGGAGTGAAGAATGATAAAACAATAGGTGGTCTCTCTTATGATTTTAGTTTGTCAAATGAAAAAGACCAAAAGGATTTTTTTCTTTTAGAGTTTGATGAAATGATTGAGCAATTTATTTCTACTTCAATTATCAATTATGTAAAAGGAGAATTTTACGAAATAGAAGGTAAAGAAATTTTTTTAGTGTCAGTACAACCAAGCAATAGAAGACCAATTTTCTTGAAAGGACAAGAGGGTAAAGAATTTTTTGTCCGTAAATTAGCATCAAGCAAGAGAATTTATGACATTGAAGAAATTGCTAACTACTGCATTGACAAATGGTCTTCTTAAAACTGCTTTACTTTGCAGGAACAGTATTACTTATAATCGAATTGCATGAACATTGAACAATACAACGGACTGTTTTTTAAAGATGGGAAATTTTCTCAGGTCGAAGATATTCTCGCAGTTGAAGTTGCGCTGAGTATTGCAGTCAATGAAGTTCCGTTCACTGTTACCATGCAAACTCCCGGTAACGAAATGGAACTGGTTCGCGGACTATTATTCTCCGAAAAAATATTTCAGAGTTTAACCGAACATCCCGTTATTGATATTCGCGAAAGAAATGAAGAAGGATTTATTTCAGCGGTGAATGTTAAAATTCCTCCTCACCTAATACTGAAAGATTTCGCCGGAACACGAAATGTAATTTCCGCATCATCATGTGGTGTGTGTGGCAAAACTGAATTGGATGAATTGGGAACCGACAGAGTTTTAAATTCAGATATCCTCAATCCTGCAATGGTTAAAATGATGTTTGAAAAAGTGAGCGCACAACAAAAAACTTTTCAGCAATCAGGAGGCACACACGCCGCCGGCGCATTCACCATTGATGGAGAACTGCTTGCTGTGATGGAAGACATTGGTCGCCACAACGCAGTTGATAAAGTAATTGGATACCTCGTGAATAATAATAGGCTCGATAAAGCAAAGCTCATCACCGTCAGTGGTCGCGTGTCGTACGAAATTGTGAGCAAAGCAAAATCTGCAGGCATTCCTTTTCTCGCTTCTGTTTCAGCGCCGTCATCCTTGGCTGTTGATTCAGCCGAAGCCGCCGGAATTTCCCTCATGGCTTTTTGCCGCAATAATAAATTTACTGTTTACTCAAATCCTGCACAGGTGGCAAACGATAAACCCGAAATAACCACAGGTCAGATTCAACGATAGATAAATACAATGTCAAAAAATTTAAGTGACTTATCAGGTAGGAAAGGATTATCAAAAAATCTTTTCGAAGAATATGGAAACCTTGCAACTGAAACAGGAACTCCTGATGCTGTGGCATTGGAAAAACTTCGCGAAGAATTCCTCGTTGGGAAATCATCAGTGTATGGTGCTGTATCTTTTTATGATTTTCTTAAACCCGAAAACAAAGGCAAGAAAGTTTACATCTGTAACGGCAGTTCCTGCATGACGGCCGGAACACAAGATGAATTGCATTCAAAAATCAGCGCACACTATTCTGCAGACGAGATTGGCGAAATGTGCTGCCTCGGTCGCTGTCACGAAAATGCATCGTTCCACATCGCAGGAAAAAATTATTCAGGAAACGATATTGATGATATTGAAAAAATAAAATCCGGCAATGTGGGTACTAAAGAAAAATACAATGTCGGTTCCATCGGCACACCCATACTCACAAGCGAGTATGGCAACATAAAAGATTTCTATAAAATATTTACCGACTGCTTAACCAAAACTCCCGAAGCGCTTCTCGCCGAACTGAAAGATTCCGGATTGCGTGGTCGTGGTGGTGCAGGTTTTTCAATGGCATTCAAATTAGAGTCGTGCCGCAATGTGGCAGGTGACACAAAATTTATTGTCTGCAATGCTGATGAAGGCGACCCCGGTGCATACTCCGACCGTTACATCATGGAACAGCGCCCGCACACTATGCTCATGGGAATGATGATTGCCGGTTATATCACAGGTGCACAACACGGAGTGGTTTACATCCGAGGCGAATATCCCGAGTCGGTTAATATTGTGACCGAAGAAATTTCGAAACTGCAAAATGAAAATCTGCTTGGAGAAAACATTAAAGGCAGTGGTTTCGCCTTCAATTTCAAAGTAATTAAAGCGCAGGGCGCATACATCTGTGGCGAAGAAACCGCATTGCTTTCTTCCGTAGAAGGGCAGAGACCTGAAGTGCGGGTGCGTCCACCGTATCCGACTCAACAGGGCTTATTCAATAAACCAACTGTTGTAAACAATGTAGAGACACTGGCCAATCTTCCCTTCATCATGCAGCACGGCGGAAAAACTTTTGCCGCCATCGGCACCGCAAAATCATCAGGCACAAAACTCATTTCGCTCGATGGATATTTTAACCGCCCCGGCATTTATGAAGTGGACATGGGCACTCCCCTCAGCAAAGTCATTAATGATTTAGGTAAAGGCTTTCGCACTCCCGTTAAAGCCATGCACATCGGCGGGCCGCTCGGTGGCCTCGTTCCCGTTTCTAAAATCGACAACCTCACCGTTGACTTCGATTCATTTGCGCGTGAAGGTTTTCTGCTCGGTCATGCTTCGGTGGTTTGCATTCCCGAAAATTATCCGCTCATCGCTTACATCGAACACCTGTTCCGGTTCACTGCACACGAAAGTTGCGGCAAGTGTTTTCCGTGCCGCCTCGGCTCCACCCGTGGTTACGAAATGGTAGAGAAAGCGCGAACCGAATCTTATAAAATGGATTACACCCTTATGACCGACCTGCTCGAAACCCTCGAAACCGGCTCACTCTGCGCCCTCGGTGGCGGATTGCCTCTCCCAATAAAAAATGCACTGAAGTATTTTGATGCAGAGTTGTCGGAATACTTTGTGAAATAAATTTTGAATTATAGAAATTTCGGGGACTGTCACTCTCAGCATGTCGAAGTGTTGGGCAAGTCACCATTTTTTTGATTACAAAAAATGCTGTCAGGCTTTCCGCTATTAGTCCTCGCGCCCCACTCATTCCACCACTGCGGCTGTGGGCTAACCGCTGCAATCCTTCACGCTTAGCAACACTAAAACTATAACGAAAACCATTTCATGAAACCCAATGAAATTCTACTGATAAATACTAAATCCTCCACCATCATACTGATGTCTCAGCTGGTCATAAACTAAATTTGTTTTCAATTTAGGTTTTTTTATGTTATCTTTTACAAGTATACGATAACAATGAAACTAAATAAAATAGAAGTATTTAAGCAAAATACAATCGCCGCTTGATAAGTTGTTGTAAAAAAGGCGAAATACATTTTATTCAAAACTTTCGCTTTTGCTACAAATTATTTCACGAAAAGCGAAAGTTTGAGTTACATTCGTTTCGCATAAAAAGATGTTATGTGCAACCCTAAAAGATAGCTTAAACTATCGATGGAAGAATTAGTCTAAAAAAATAAAAAGACATGAAAAAAATATTTTTACAATTCATTTTGTTGATTTCACTATCCAATTGGGCTTTTGCTCAAACAAATATTTATGACAGTATTTTTGTTGGAGGTCGTTGGAGAACTTTTTTAACTCATCTTCCAACAGGATATAATACTTCGAACAACTACCCATTAGTTTTAGCATTTCACGGTGGTGGTCTATTAGGTTATCAATCCATTCAATATCA
>CANJII010000029.1 GCA_947474435.1 Chitinophagaceae bacterium
GATATCAGTAAAAATCTGTTGATGGACAACAAACAGAAAATGGTGAGCATTTACAACAATAAGATTTCAGCTAAAGAAGCAACCATAAAAATTCTGACTGATTCCATTATCAAGTTGCGTAACCGATACAACCTCGCCGGAAATATTTCTGATTTAAATCGAATGAATTCAATGAGTGCTGAAGAGAAAGCAAGTTTTGATATGGCGAATGAGGAAATAAAAATATTAGACGATAAAAAGAAAGCAGCATTGAAAGAATTGAATAACTCAATTGGTTTATCAGAACAATTTAAAGCAACAATTAATCGTGATGTGCCAAGCATCTTTATTTTAGAGAAAGGATTTCCTGCCGAGAAAAAATCGAAACCTGTTCGCTGGTTGGTGGTATTCAGTTGTGTGTTTATTGCTTTTGTGGTGATGACACTTACCGCCATTGTTGCTGATTATTACAAAAACATAAAATCAGTATTGAATGAACCACAGTAAAGCATTACCGCTTTACGAAAAAACAGTTCTGATTATTGCCGCAATTTTAACGCTCGGCAGTTTATCAGTTGGATGGCTCACCTATAATTATTACTGGTTTGCATTGCCATTTGCTTTATTATTTCTGTATGTAACATTGGCCGATATAAAGTTTGCTTTTTATCTGTTGCTGTTTTGTTTGCCTTTATCAATAGAATTTTCATTCACCACATCGTTAGGCACCGATTTACCTACCGAGCCGCTCATGCTTGGATTGATGCTCGTGTTTATTGCTTCCTGGCTTTCGAATAAAAAATTAGTAGCGCAGGAATTCTTCACACATCCGTTATTCTTTTTACTCGCACTTCATTTTTTCTGGATCATTATTTCAGTTGTTTATTCTTCCAACCACCTTGTATCCTTCAAATTTCTGCTTGCAAAAACCTGGTACCTTGTTGTTTTTGTTTTGCTTGGCAGCGTGGTTATGCGAGAAGTGAAAGATTTAAAAAAAGCATTCTGGTGCATTTTTTTTCCAACAATTGCAACTATTTTTTACACACTATATCGTCATTCTAAAAAAGGATTTTCGTTTGCCGATGTGAATACGATGATGGAACCTTTCTATCGAAACCATGTGGCTTATGCAGCATTCGTGGCGCAACTGATTCCGTTAACATGGCTTGCTATAACCTGGTATAAAAAAAGAAGTGTTACACGAAATATGCTGATTGCTTCGTTGCTCGTTATGCTTGTTGCCGTATATTTTTCATACACGCGGTCATCATGGCTGAGTGTGATTGCAATTCTGCCGTGCGCATTTTTAATTAAGCATCGGTTACTTGGCAGAAGTATGTTGCTTGGCGCCGTACTTATTATCAGTGGAGTTTTTTACATGGGATATCAAAACCGCTACCTGTACTACGCGCCGAATTTTGATGAAACCATAATGCATGAGGATCTTGAATCGCATTTGTCTGCTACCTATAATATGGAAGACATCAGCAGTGGCGAGCGGGTGTTTCGGTGGATTGCAGGTTTCCGAATGTGGGAGGCGAATCCGATTGTGGGTTATGGTCCGGGTAATTTTTATAATTTTTATAAACCTTATGCAGTGAGCAGTTATGCAACTTTCGTCAGTCGTAATCCGGAACGAAGCACCGTACACAATTATTTTTTATTGCTGTTAATTGAACAGGGAATTATTGGGCTTCTTATATTTTCCATATTCACAGGTGCATTGTTGTGGTACGGGCAGCGCATTTATCATCAGTTGCGCGACAAACAACTTCGCCGCTTTGCCATGGCACTTACGCTCACATTGATTGTAATTTACTGTAACACTTTTCTCAGCGACCTGATTGAAACCGATAAAGTGGGCACACTTTATTTTATGATTGTGGCGATGCTGATTAACCTCGATATAAAATCAAGAAGGGAATCACAGCCACAGAGCTGAAAAAATTTATTTTCGATTCAACATACTATTTATAAAACTTTGCAGTTTGACATCCGCAAAACACATTCTTAAATGGAAAAACCATCAGTATTCGAACGCTTTAATAATTGGGTGCGACGCTCTGTAACACTCAAACTTTTATCCATTGCATTTCTCATTTTATTACTCATGATACCAACCGAGATGCTCACCTCGCTGGTGTACGAGCGACAAACATTGCGCGATGATGCAACAGTTGAAGTCAGCTCAAAGTGGGGCGACAAACAAATAATCGGCGGACCTGTACTTTCCATTCCATACTACACTTACTCCAAAGATTCGAAAGGAGTTGAGTACCGCGAAATTAATTATGCGCATTTTCTGCCTGATGAATTAAACATTACGGGAACAGTTACACCTGAAAAAAGATACCGGGGTATTTATGTTGTTGTTCTTTACAATTCTAAACTTCATGTGAAAGGAAAATTTTCTTATCCGAATATTAAAGCGCTCACCATTGCCCCTGAAAATTATCTGTTCAATAAATCATTTATTTCTCTCGGCATTTCTGATATGAAAGGTGTGAACGATGACATTAATGTGAAGTGGAACGATTCATCATTCAACATCAATCCGGGATTGCCTACTCATGATATTCTTGCTTCGGGCGCAGGCTTTGAATTTGATTTGGGAAATAAGGAAACTTACAATTTCGAATTCGATATTAATCTGAACGGAAGCACATCGCTCAGTTTTCTTCCTTTCGGAAAAGAAACAAATGTGGCATTGCAATCAACATGGGATAGTCCGAGTTTCGATGGTTCATTTCTTCCCGACACAAGAGATATCGGCTCAAAAGGATTTACTGCAAACTGGAAAGTGTTGCAGTTAAATAGAAATTATCCGCAGCAAGGTTTAGGTGCATACATACCCGGCACCAATACCGATGAATATGGAAACAACGAAAGTGGCTCTGCCTCTTTCGGGGTAAAATTATTATTGCCGGTTGATGAATATTTAAAAACCATGCGCTCAGTAAAGTATTGCCTCATGTTTATCATCATCACATTTCTATCGTTCTTCTTTATTGAAGTGTTGAACAAAAAACGAATTCACCCCATACAATACCTGCTTGTAGGATTTGCCGTGTGTTTATTTTATGTATTACTTCTTTCCATTTCAGAACACCTGCCATTCAATACTGCTTACCTGATTGGAAGTGTTGCCATTCTTTCGCTCATTACTTTTTATGCTAAACATGTTTTTCAAAATACAAAACTCACGCTTGTTTTTTCAGTTTTGCTTGCATTGCTTTATGGATTCTTTTATTCGTTGTTACAACTCGAAGATTATTCATTACTGCTCGGAAGCATTGGTTTATTCCTGATTCTCACCACCATTATGTACCTGACACGAAAAGTGAATTGGTATAATATTACGGGAGAGAAGACGGAGGAATAATACGGCGATGTTGTTATTGCCTGGTATTGCCTAATGATAACCTGAAGTTCCTTATTTTTTAAAAATGAAATTTAGCTGTTATATCCATTGAACTATTCAGATAATGAAGTCCTGTTCGTTTACCATTTGATAAAACATCCGGTTTATATGCAGAAATAAAAAAATCTATTTTCATTTCTAATCACTTACCATAATATATTTGGTCGCTCGTGTCAGGCTTAACTTTTCAATTCTCTACTTACTGGTTGTTGGTGTGTGTGCTCGCCGGAGTGCTGTATGCATTGGTGTTGTACTACCGAGAAACACATTTTACCGAAGCCGGTCAAAAACCAAAGTGGTGGTTGTATGCACTGGCAGTGGTTCGCGCCGTTTTGATTTTTTTCATTGCGGCATTACTGCTTTCACCATTACTGAAATTAGTGAATCACGAAACCGAGAAGCCCATTATTTTATTGGCGCAGGATAATTCGGCAAGCATCCGAATGCATTTCAAGCAACAGGATTCTGCTGCATACACTAGCAACTTCAATAAACTTCGCGATGCATTATCAAAAAATTACGAAGTAAAAACTTATCTCGTGGGCAATAAAGTTCGTGAAGGCACACAGGCAGATTATAAAGACGGCAGCACCAACCTCTCCGATTTTTTTGAGCAAGTACAGAATTTATTTTCCAACCAGAATCTCGGCGCCATTATTCTCGCTTCCGATGGAGTTTACAACGAAGGAAGCAATCCTGTTTATTCAGCCGGCGAAAAAATGGCTCCTGTTTATACCATTGCATTGGGAGATACCACAGTAAAAAGAGATTTACTGATTTCAAAAATGTATTTCAATCCGGTTGCGTATCTCGGAAACAATTTCAGTGTGCGTGCCGATGTGCAAGCGCAGAATTGCAAGGGTGAAGCAATTAAGTTGCAAGTGTTTCGTGTGGAAGAAAACACCAATCGTTTGTTGCAGGAACAAAGTTTTACTACCCAATCAGATTATTTTGTAAAGCCTGCCGAGTTCACTTTCGCTGCCGATAAACCCGGCATCATTCATTATCGGTTTCTGTTGAATCAACTGAGTGATGAAGTCACTTTTGCCAATAACACCACTGATGTATTTGTGGAAGTGCTGGAAGTAAACGAAAAAATTTTGTTGCTTGCTAATGCTCCACATCCTGATTTAGCAGCTTTGAAGCAAGCCATTGAATCAAATAAAAATTATGAGTGCGACATTGTGTATGCGCAGGGAAACAATGCCGATGTAAAAGATTACAGCCTGATTATTTTTCATCAGTTGCCAAGTGGTGCGCAAACTGCACAGGGAATTATAGCAGCATCAAAGGCGCAAAAAAAATCAATGCTGTTCATCACCGGAGCGCAAACAAATATTTTGCTTTTCAATTCATCACAAGATGCTTTGAAAATTAATGGCGGAAATAATTCAATGGGCGAAGCCACTGCTGCTCCTGAAAATGATTTCACTTTATTCAATCTTTCAACCAATGCCATGCAAGCGTTGCAGGCATTTCCTCCACTGAAAGTTCCGTTCGGCGACTATCGTCCTGCTCCATCAACAGTGGTTCTTGCTTATCAGAAAATCGGAAATGTTTCTACAAAGTATCCGCTCATTTCTTTTTATCAGTCACTTGATTCTAAAATCGGAATCATCAGCGGCGAAGGAATATGGCACTGGCGCAATTATGATTTTCTTCAACACAAAACAGGTGATGTGTTCAATGAAATAATTACACGCACTGTTCAGTACCTGTCAGTAAAGCCCGATAAAAAACAATTTCGTGTGACACCTGAAAACCGCAGCCGCAGTGGCAACGAGCGCATGTTCAGCGAAAGCGAAACAGTAATTTTCAATGCAGAATTATACAACGACACTTACGAACCCGTGAACCAACCCGATGTGAAACTGGTGGTGCGCGACGAGAAAGGAAAAGAATTTAATTATGTAATGAACCGAAACGGAACCGGTTATACTTTGAATGCAGGAAGTTTTGCTTCAGGAAATTATTCGTACACAGCATCAGTAATTTTCAATAATAAAAGTTTTACTGAGAAAGGTGAATTCATGGTGAGTCCATTGCAGTTAGAGAATTCGCAAACACGAGCCGACCATCAATTACTGAATTTGCTCAGCACAAAAAGCGGCGGCAAACTTTTTTATCCGAATCAGATTGATGATTTAATAAAAACAATTGAAACACAGGAGAGCATTAAGCCGGTGATATACACCACTCAAAAAACCGAAACGGTCATCAACCTGAAATGGATTTTCTTTTTACTCGCCGGACTTTTATCTATCGAGTGGTTTGTAAGAAAGTATAATGGAGGGTATTAGTTAACTAACCCTTCTTCTGGAGTTCCTTATTCTTTATTACTTTATCAATAATAAACAATGGTCGTTCACGCACCTGATCATAAATGCGCAAAACATATTCACCAATAAACCCCAGTGAAAGCAATTGAACACCACTAAAAACGGTGATTGCAAGAAACATAGAGGTAAATCCAGGGGGCACACCACCAAATAAATATTTTTTTATGACCACATATACAAAAAATAAAAAAGCCCCTACCATGCTCAACATTCCCATACGGGTAATAAATTTTACCGGAAATTCACTGAAATTGAATATACCATTGTAAGCAAGATTAAAAAGCATTTTAAAAGTATACTTTGCTTCTCCGGCAGATCGCGCATCGCGCTCGTATTCTAAACCGGTTTGACGGAAACCAATCCATGTACGCATACCTCTGATAAAGCGACTGCGCTCTGGCATAGCATTCAGGTGATCAACTACTCTTCGACTTAATAAAGCAAAATCGCCACTGTCTAAAGGAATATCGATAGTTGAAATATTTTTCAGTAAACGATAATAAATCCAGTACAGCATTCGCTTCAAAACACCTTCCTTTCTTTTTCTTCTGATACCATATATTACCTCATAGCCTTCCTTTAATTTATCATAAAAGTGACCAAGCAATTCGGGTGGATCCTGCAAGTCACCATCAATTACAAAAACAGCTTCGGTACACGACACCTGTGCTAATCCTGCTGTGAGTGCTAACTGATGACCATGATTGCGGGCAAGAAAAATACATTGATAATGACTATCAGTCAACGCCAGCTCATTCATCATTAAAGGTGTTTTATCACTGCTGCCATCATTCACTAAAACAACTTCAATTGTACACGACGAATTTTTAATCAATTGATTTAAACGATCAATCAGCAAAGCGAAACTTGCTTCTTCATTATAAAGCGGAACAACAATACTTATTTGTGGAAGTGTTTCTGACATCAGAACAAATGTAACAGTGAGAATGAAAATTTAAACCGAAAGGCTTTTAAAAATTAAAAATTCATTTGTCATTTCGATTTTCTTTTTCGAGCCACTGATGCAATATCATCAGATTCCAGATTCGGTTGTACAGATATTCTTCTCCGTTCATAAACCGTGAAATAATATTTTTTACTTCAATGAAATTGATCACTCCATGTTTCTCAATCATTTCCTTTGATAAATAAAAATCAACTAAGTGCCTGAGTTCCTTTTTCAGCCAATGTTTTAACGGAATGGAAAATCCCCACTTAGGCCGGTTAAAATATTCGCGGGGTACATAATCAAACAACAATTCTTTGAGCAAATATTTTGAAGTGCCATTTTTCAATTTCAGGTTTTCATTCAGGTTCAATGCAAATTCCACGACCCGATAATCCAAAAAAGGAGTTCGGGCTTCCAATGAAAATTTCATACTTGCTCTGTCCACCTTCACTAATAAATCATCTTTCAAATAATAGTTTAAATCAAAAAGCGCTTGCTCTTCTTTGACTGAAAGATTTCTTTTCAGCGAAGAACAATTCTGCCTAATCCGAAATTCTTCATTGCAATTTTCAACCAACAGGTTTTTAATTTCATCAGCAGAAAAAAAATATTGTTCCTGCGAAAAAATATGCGATTGAAGAAATGCACGATCATCGTAATTCAATAACTCCGCAACTCTTTTATATTTTGAAGGAAGCATAGAAAGAATTCCGCTCAATGGTTTTCTGAAATTGGTGAGCAATGGATTCTGAAAACGCTCCGCCCATTTATAAGCTCCATATCCCATGAATAATTCATCCCCGCCATCACCGCTTAAAGTCATAGTCACATATTGCCGCGCCAATTTTGAAACAAGCATGGTTGGAATAATAGATGGGTCGGCAAAGGGTTCGTCAGTTACATCCACAATATTATCGGCCAGTTCAATGGCTTCCTTGTAAGTAACCATGAATTCATAATGTTCGGTATGCAGGTGCTGCGAAACTTTTTTAGCATACTCGCTTTCATTAAATCCTGATTCTTTAAATCCGATTGAAAAAGTTTTTACCGGATCAGCCGAAACTGATTGTGCAATCGCAGTAATCAAACTCGAATCTATTCCTCCACTTAAAAATGTTCCGAACGGCACATCGCTGATCATACGCATCTGCACACTGCTTCGCATCAAATCGTTCAACTTATTTTTTGCAGAAACAAAATCGCTTTCAATATTTTTTTCAATCTTTTCTTCAGCTTTCCAATAAAAAGAAAAAATTAATCCTGATGAATCAATTTTCGCGTAAACGCCAGAAGGAAATTTATAAATGCCCTCGTAAATAGTTTGCGGTTCAGCTATGTATCCGATGTTCAGATATTGCGCAATTGCTTTTTGATTTTTCTTTCGTCCGGTTTTAAAATCAGGAAATTGCAACATCGCTTTTAACTCCGATGCAAAAACAAATTTTCCGTTTTGAAAAGAATAATAAATGGGTTTCACTCCTAACCGGTCACGAAAAATAGAAAGCGTTTTTTCCTGCTTATCATATAGTGCGATGGTGAACATGCCGTTAAATAAATTCACTGCATCTGCTCCCTGTTGCGATAACAGTTCTAATATTACTTCGGAATCAGAATGTGTTTGCAGTGAAGTTTTTACCAATGAAGCTATTTCCTGAAAATTAAAAATCTCGCCATTGAAAACCATTGCATAACGCGAGTTGTGCGAATACATGGGTTGATTGGCAGCGCTTGACAAATCAATAATGCTCAATCGCCGGTGCCCCAAACCGCAATGTTCATCAAAGAAAAATCCATCGGCATCGGGCCCGCGATGCGAAATGACATCGGTCATTTGCCTCAGCGATTTTTCATCACTGAATTTTTCAATGGAATAATATCCTGCAATGCCGCACATTAATCAGTTGAGTTTATTAATTGCTTCAGAAAATTCACTAATCGTTTCGATTGATTTTTTCGGGTATAAAAAAGCGCTTTTTCTTCATCAACAGAAAACGACAAGGTTTTTTCTCCCGTTTTCTTATTCACAATTTGTTCAAGCAGAAATTTTTTTAAATCAGAAATGGAATTAAAAGAAATTCCGGAATTTGTTTGCTTCACAATTTCACTCACCAAACCATTGTCGCCGGGAATAACTAAAATGGTTCTTCGTGATGCAATGTAATCGTAAACCTTTGCGAATAAAGTCTGATTGTTTTCTTCAGTAAAAGCAATTAAAAAATCAGAAGACTGATTAATCGTTAAAGCTTTTTCGCGGGGTAACCGGGCAGTTGTTTTTATAAAATCAGCAATGTCTTTATTAAAATTAAGTACTCTGTTCAATTGCGCATTGAAATATTCCAGCCCGATAAACTGCAATAAAATATCACCCTTCTGAATTTTATTTTCATTTTTTAATTCTACAATCGCCTGCAGAATAAATTCAACACGCTGGCCAATGGTTAATGTGCCGGTGTGTGTGAGCGTTAATGTTTTATCTGTTTCGGAATGAACTGTTGAATTTTCCGGTAAAAACTTTTCGAATCCATTGTAAATGATTTCACATTTTTTTTTATGAAGTCCGGTCAGTAATTCTTTTCGCTGCGGGTCGGGTGTAATAATTAAATCACAGTTTTTAATGTATTTTTTTTCAAACTGATATTCATACCAAATCATGAATCGGTTGACCAAATCTTTTTTTAACGAGGTAACATGATTCATGTACCACGCATCGCGATAATCGGCCACCCACTTAATTTCAAATTCTTTTTTAAGCAGGTACCCATATTTGAAAAGTATAAACGGCTCACCTGAAATCAGAACAACATCAATTTTTTCAGTACGAATAATTTTGCGCGCCTGCTCATAAATTTGTTTGTGCTTATCAAACGAAAAAAAAACGAACGACATCATTTTATAAATCATGGTCAGCAATCTTCTGAAAATCCGGAATTTATTTTCTCCGAACCTGACATACATTTTCTCTGAAGGAATGAGCGTGACCGGCAGGCGGTAAACGATTCCATAATCATTTTTTTCTATTACCACATTAGTTGAATCGCTTGCCTTCATTACATCCGATGGCAATTCAATATTTTCTTTCCATTGTTTTGTTATAATAATTGGTTCTGCATCAAATTCTTTAAACCATTTGTACCAACTGAATGGTCGTAAAGCACCAACAGAATTCAGTGGAGGAAAATCATTGCAAATAATGAGTACGCGCAAAATGTTGTTTGTAGCGCCAAAAATAACTTTCATGAATTCATAATTTGAATTGCGATCAAATGTTTTCAAGAAAATAATGCTGAATTTTTTCTATCGAAATAAATTTCTACTTTTCGAAATCAAATTTTCAACCCATGAAAAAAATCCTCTCCGTTTTATTTCTCATTGCCACTTCACAATTTGTTTTGGCTGATGGGTATCCGGTATTGAAAGTTATTATGAAAGGAGGAATCAGTGGTCGTGTTGAATCGGTAGTTGATGATTTGAAAGACCGATCGGGTGCGGGCAGCTGGTATTTTGATTATGTGCAGCAAACTCTTGGCAATCTTGAAAATGATAAAGTTGAATTTGGTTCTTATTTGAAATTAGATGTAACTGATTACAGAGTAAGCAATGAATTGCTCGAATATGCTCATCAGGAAATTTTGAACAATCACCTGAAGGGGACTTTTACCCGCGAAGTTTCCGATGTTATTACAGGATGCAAAAGAGTTTATGTTTTAACCTGGTCATCAAAAAATAAATTTGGTGATAAGGGAAGTATCAGTGTTGTTAAACTCGATACTCCTTCGTGTTTGCAATCATTGGTTTCGTGATTGCAGACTGCATTATAATTTAATGGCGAAAAGGAAAATTGTTTTTCAACCAATAAAATTTTCTTCATTGGATGAATGTTTTGAATCAATTCCTGAACATGAATTGAAAATTGTAGAGGCATTGCGAAAGATTATTTTCAATTGCATTCCTGATGTGGAAGAAAAACTTTCGTACAACACACCGTTTTATAAACGAAAAGGAAATATCTGTTTCATCTGGCCGGGGTCTATTCCATGGGGGAAAACCAAGGAAGGTGTGCAACTCGGATTTTCAAAAGGATATTTATTATCTGATGATGGATACCTGGAGAAGGGAACACGCAAGCAGGTTTTCTGGAAAACATTTTATTCCGTTAATGAAATTGATAATGATAAAATCAGCGCACTTTTATATGAAGCTGTATTGCTCGACCATTAAATATGCAACGCGCGATTTTCAGTTGCCGCTAAACATGCTTCGCGAAATGCTTCACTGAAAGTCGGATGTGGATGACTCATGCGCGAAATATCTTCTGCACTTGCGCGATACTCCATTGCTACAACAGCTTCCATAATTAAATCGGCCATGCGTGGACCAATCATGTGCACGCCAAGAATTTCATCGGTCTCGGCATGCGCCAGAATTTTCACAAAGCCATCCAAGTCCATACTCGCACGAGCGCGACCACTTGCACGAAACGGAAAACTTCCTTTCTTGAACGGAGTTTTATTTTTTATTAATTCTTCTTCGGTGTTTCCAACTGCTGCAACTTCGGGCCAGGTATAAACCACTCCCGGAATGAGATTGTAATTGATGTGCGGTTTTTGTCCCGCTAAAAATTCGGCAACAAAAACTCCTTCTTCTTCCGCTTTGTGCGCGAGCATAGCGCCGCGAACCACATCGCCGATTGCATAAATATTTTCTACTGAAGTTTGCAAATTTTCATTCACCGTTATTCTTCCTTTCTCATCTGTTTTCAAACCTGCTTTTTCCAAACCTAAATTTTCGGTGAACGGTTTTCTGCCAACTGCCATCAAACAATAATCGGCTGACCAGTCGTGCATTTTTCCTTCCGCATCTTCAGCACTCACCATCACTTCATTGTCCACACGCATTACTTCTTTCACTTTAAAACCTAAGTGCATTTCCACTCCGAGTTTGCGCATCACTCTTTCTAATTCCTTGCTCAGGTCTTTGTCCATTGTCGGAATCAGATTGGGCAGGTATTCAACAATGCGAACTTTTGTTCCGATGCGCGCATACACCGATGCCATTTCGCAACCAATAACTCCGCCGCCAATCACAATCATTTCTTTCGGAATTTCTTTGAGTGCAAGTGCTTCAGTTGAAGAGATTATTCTTTCTTTATCAATAACAATATTCGGCAGTGATGCAGGTTTGCTTCCGGTTGCAATGATGATGTGCTTCGCTTCAATTTCCTGTTTCTCTCCTTTATCATTTTGAATGGAAATTGTTTTTGCGTTCACAAAACTTCCGACTCCTGTGAGCACATCAATTTTATTTTTCTTCATCAGAAAAGAAACTCCATCGCAGGTTTGTTTCACCACTTCATTTTTGCGCTTAATCATTTGCGTGAAATCAACCTTCAGATTCTCGAGTTGAATGCCGTGCTTTTGAAAAGTTGTTTTTGCATTGTGATAATGTTCGGTGCTGTCGAGCAAGGCTTTACTTGGAATGCAGCCAACATTCAAACAGGTTCCACCGAGCGTATTATATTTTTCAATCACGGCAGTTTTAAAACCAAGTTGCGCACAACGAATTGCAGATACATATCCGCCGGGGCCGCTGCCAATAATTGCTACATCGTATTGAGTCATTTTATTCAGTGAAAAGTTAAAGGTGAAAAACTAAAAGCGTGATTTATAAATCCAACAAATATTTCATCGGGTCTTGTCCGAATAAAAGATGTGATGGATTTTCTAATTGTTCTTTTATGCGAACTAAAAATGTAACAGATTCTTTTCCGTCAATCATGCGGTGGTCGTATGAAAGTGCGAGGTACATCATGGGGCGAATTACTACTTGTCCGTTCAATGCAATTGGTCGCTCCTGAATTTTGTGCATTCCCAAAATTGCAACCTGTGGAATGTTAATGATTGGCGTTGACATCAATGAACCAAACACACCACCGTTACTGATGGTGAAAGTTCCGCCGGTCATTTCTTCGAGCGAGAGTTTATTGTCTCTTCCTTTTTTTGCAAGCTCCGCAACTTTCATTTCTATTTCCACCATGCTTAAACTTTCAGCATTTCGAATCACTGGAACCACCAATCCTTTGGGAGTGGAAACAGCAATTGATATATCGCAATAGTCATGATAAATTATTTCATCGCCATCGAGACTTGCATTCACTGCCGGAAATTCCTGCAACGCATTGCAAACCGCTTTTGCAAAAAATGACATGAAGCCAAGATTCACTCCATGTTTTTCTTTGAATGCATCTTTAAACTGATTGCGGATATCCATAATCGGTTTCATATCCACTTCGTTGAAAGTGGTGAGCATGGCTGTTTGATTTTTCGCTGTGACTAAATGTTTGCTCACTGCTTTGCGAAGCGAACTCATTTGCTCTCGACGCTCCAAGCGAGTTCCGAGTTTTGTAAAACCGGTTTCGAGTTTCGGGTTTTGTGTTTCGAGTTGAGTTTCGGGTTTATGTTTTGGATTTTTTATTGCGGCGAGTATATCTGCTTTTGTAATTCTTCCGCTCTTACCACTTCCTGAATTTATTTCTACTCCTGATTCACGAATCATTTTTGCTGCGGCAGGTGATGGAGTTCCGGTTGCATAATTTTTTTCAACTATAGTTTCTGTTTTTTCAACTGATAGAACCGGAATGGGTTGAGTAGTTTCTGTTTTTGGAATCTCAGTTTTTGTATCGACTCGTTTTGATTCTTCTTTTTTTTCTTCGGGTAGAATGGAGGTATCAATTCTTGCAACTACCTCTCCGATTTTTAAAACTGCTTTGTCGGTTGCAACTACTGATAATTTTCCGGCTTGTTCGGCGCTCAGTTCAAAAGTTGCTTTCTCTGATTCAAACTCGCATAAAATTTCATCGCGATGAACAAGGTCGCCATCTTTTTTCAACCACTTCGCCAATGTTACTTCATTGATTGTTTCGCCAACAACTGGAACTTTTATTTCTATAATCACAGGATATTTATTTGGGAGGACAAAGGTGGAGTAAGATAATTATAGTAGCAAGTATTGAGATGAATGAAAGCTCTGAAGATTTTTCTGCATGGCCTTTTTATTTTAATTATTTTGCGAGCGCAGTTTCTCTTCATGAGTACACGAATCGATACTAAAAAAATCTATCATTATGAAGTTCACAGCATCACGACTTTCAGAAGGAAACAAAATTTTCCCAGCAGAAATTATTATTGAACCAAATGGACTAACTGTAAAAATTCCAGGACTGTTCAGCGGACAATCTCGACATCTTGACTATCTGAACATTGGTGAGGTTGGTGTTGAAGCACCGTTAGTTGGTTATTCAACAATTACTTTTTTCACAGCCGGGACAAGAGTTTCAGTACACGGTTTTACAAGTAACGAAGTGAAACAAATTAAAGAAGCGATTGAAAAAGGTAAAAACGGATTTACGACAGTAGCAAATACACATCCTATTGAACAGCAAAAAACGCGAGAACAAATTCTTGCAGAAAAGGAAGCAGAAAAAATGGAGTATGAGCTCGAGAGAAAAATGAAATACGATAACTCTCAAAAACCTTGGTTGAATGACGACAACTTTAGTGGTAAATCCTCAATCAATGCAATCTCTTTTCCTATCAATGTTAACGACATTGAAAAGACAATTGAAAAAATAATAAAGGCAGGAGTTGAAGAAATAAAAGAAGTTTTAGGAGAGCATAATGCAACTGCCATTCAATACACACTTGGCGACAAAAACTTTTTCAAACCATATTCAGAGCAATTTGATATGGTTGAATCGTGTATTGAAAAAACACAGGAAGGAATTAAAAAATTAAAAAGGAAAGACGACACAGAGCACCCTAAATTAAGACACATTATTGCAGACATTGAAGAAAGTTTATTGGACTTAAATGAAAAATGGTTTCCGAAACTTGTTGAGCAGAGAGCAAAAAAGAAACGCAAAAACATCATTGTTGTCATTGTAATCATCGGACTTAATATCGTGTTTTGGGGAGGACTTTGGTTAGCAAGTAAAAAATAAATTATGGACAAACAACCACAGACATCAGAAGAATGGTATGACTACTTCTGTAATCGACTTCAAGACATTGCAGTTAATTTAGACAAGAACAGACATACACTCAAACAAACAGAAGTTGAAGACCTGTTGCATCGTGCAGCACAAATCAAACTACAACTTGAAATAATAGCGAAAGACTTTTAATGTGAAAGAAGTAACGGTGTGAGAACCTCTCACGGTTGTGCTTCGATTGAGCGAATAAATTTTTGAGTAAAAAACAAAGAATTTAAATTACAGGTTTCTGATTACGGTAACCCAGAGACTAAATAATATTATAAGTGACTACAATTAATTTCCACGGACCATTTCATTTTGATGATATTAATTTAAAAGGGGAAATAATAAATAATATACAGGGCATTCCTGATCCTAATAAACCGGGAATTTATGTCTGGGGATTTATGTTTCACTTTAATAATTATGGGATAATAACTCCTGTTAACTTTAGGAAACTCACTCCTGTTTTTAATAAAGATGTTATGAAATTTATCCCATATTATGTTGGCAAAAGCGAATCAAATATATTTAGTCGAATTAAAAAGCATCACGATGTAAGAAATACAAAAAGTTTAAGAACGGATGCTGATAAGTATATGAGATTGTCGCATGGCTATATGACCAAATTCTTTAAAGATGATTTGTTTCCAATTAAAGTTGGAAATTCTTCGCGTGCAACAGAACTAATTAATTTATTAAAAATATTTCCTGACACAATTACTTATCATAATGAATTAAAAGTATTGTTAGAAATATATCCAAATCTTCAAATCTCACCTTCAGGGAATAATCATCCTATAACTTTACAAAAAATCGAAGGTTTTTGTATACCTGATACTTTAGAGGATTTAGTTGTTGATATGAATAACTTCTGGTTTTGTTTTACTCCATTTAGTCAACCGAAAAATAAATTGACAAATCTTGAAACTTATGTTTTTTATTCTTTGAAAGGAAAAACAATTAGTAAAACTAATAAATACAATAATGCTATAAATAATATTATAATTGACAATTCAAATACAGATATTTTTAAGGATAAACCATCCGAACAATTTTTAGGATATTAATAAATTAAATAACTATGAACTACACAAAACTTACTGAATTAATTGGAAAAATAATTACCCCCAATGAGCCCAACATTATCGCTGAACCAATTAATGATGTGTATTATAATAAAATCAAAATTACTTGGAGATTTCAGGTCAAAAAAACTTTGAGACTGAAAAATGATTTTATAGAAATAATTCATCAGTTAGAAATAGACATGGTTTCATTGATTGAAAATATTAAGCGAAAAGGACATGATGATTTCTCTAAAGAATTTGCATTAATTGCCATTGCTTTAAATTATGATAAATCAATTATGTTGATTTCTAATAATCAATATGAAGAGTTGGCAGATTTAGTCATTCAAAAAAGAGGCGAAGCATTAGCTTATAAGAATGGAATATGACACTTCAAGAATTCATCAAGGAATATGGTTATGAGGGTTCTTTAGTTTCTGATATTGATATAAATGAATGGATTGCAAATGCAATGACAGATAGGGATGAGCAAATTGTTTTACTCACGAAAGCATTTTCAAAATTTCCAGAACCATTTATTATCAAGCGAGTCCCTCCAATAGATTCAACCAAGCAAGCAATTGAAATTGGTATTAAGCATTCTTGGTTTTTTTATACCACACCATCTTTTCTTGACATCGAACAATACATTCCGGATTGGGAAGACAATGATTGGGAAATTGGTTTCTCATATTTTTTAAATGAATTCAGTATTGATGTGATAGAAAAAAACGCTCATATTCTACCTAATGAAGCAAAGGAAAATTTGTATAAGTTGATTGATAAAATTGAATGGTAATTTTTTTCTGACAGGTCTACTCCATTTGCAATGGAGTTTTATTTATAAATCTGGTTTGCAACTGGTAGCACAAGCAAACTTGCATCAACAATAAATATGGCTAAAGCCATTTTCTACTTTTATAAAAAATCAGTTGCTTAAAAGCAACTGCAATTGATGAGCAGCAAGATAGTTTTTCGGTGAATTTTATTTCGGAGTGATGATTTGCCGGTTTTTTTATCTTAAGAAAATAAAACCGGCAAATCTCCGCAATGCAGAAAGTAAAATTTATTTTCGCCCTTGAACCACATAACATGACACAAGAACTAAAAAATGTAGTTGACATAATCGTGCGAGATTTCGCACCGGATAAAATTATATTGTTTGGTTCTCGTGCTCGTGGAGATTTTAAAAAGAACAGTGATTATGATTTATTGGTTTTGAAAAATGATTTGAAGGATTCTGATTCAATTGAAAAAAAAATCTACCAAAGAATGGTCGGCACAGGAGTGGGAGTGGATGTTTTAGTTGATACACAATCAAGATTCAATACACTCTCGCTTAATCCTTATCTGATTTATAAAATGATAATGAAGGAAGGCAAAACTCTGTATGAAAAAAAATGAGTTAGCTGCAATTTGGTTAGAGAGAGCCGCAAGCAATCTTGCAGGTTCAGTTGCGATGTTGAAAGCAGGAAATGTTAACCACGAAGATGTATGTTATTTCTGTCAGCAAACTGCTGAGAAAGCACTTAAAGCATTATGTATTTATCTCAAAATTGAATATGAATTCACTCATTCTGTTTCATTTCTCATTGATATAATTGAAAAAAATAATTTCAGAATCCCGGAAAAAATAAAGGACGCATCGGACCTGACCACTTATGCAGTTAAAACAAGGTATCCAGGCGATTATGTTCGATTGAAAAAACGAGATTCAAAAACTGCAATAAAAAAAGCAAAGTCAGTTTATGATTGGGTTGAAAAACAAGTAAGCAAAAATTTATTTTCAGAATGAATGATATATAAAAATTCATTTCCGCTCCATTTGCAATGGAGCTGTATTAATAAATCCATTTTGCAACCGGTAGCATCAGCAAACTTGCATCAACATTAAATGTGGCTAAAGCCATCATCTGCTTTTATAAAAACAATTGCTTAAAAGCAACTGCAATAGATGAGCAGCAAGCATCCATTGCAGTTCACTTTAGTGAACTGAGAAAAAATTTATTGTGTAGTTGGCTTTAGCCGCATTGTTTAGTTGAGAATTAAATACAAGCGTGTTAGCGTCCTTCGACAAGCTCAGGATGACAAGTGTGTGAGCGAAATTATTGTTGAGACCAAAACCTACTCCGGTGCAACCGGAGATGCAGCGAAGACAAATCCCGACTTTAATGTCCGGGATGTTCCACCCGCGTTTTGACAAACCATTGAAGACAAACCAGAGTGGGCTGTATTCTTTTCCCCTAAAAAAAATGAACATTAGAATAATTGAACATTTGAATAATGAATGTTGAATTAAATACTCAACCCACCACAAACAGTAAGCACTTGCCCGGTAATGTAACTGCTCATATCGGAGCCGAGGAAAACACAGAGGTCGGCGACTTCGGAGGTGGAGCCGAATCGTTTCATTGGGATATCGTTTAAAAAATTTTCTTTCACTTCGGGAGTGAGTGCGTGGGTCATTTCGGTATCAATGTAACCGGGGGCAATGGCATTGCATCGGATATTGCGCGAGCCGAGTTCTTTGGCAATTGACTTGGTGAAACCTATGATGCCCGCCTTGCTTGCCGAGTAATTTGCCTGACCTGCATTGCCGAAAATGCCAACAACGGAACTCATGTTGATGATGCTTCCGCTGCGCGCTTTGAGCATGTGCTTAGTTGCGTGCTTGGTGATATTGAAAACTGATTTGAGGTTGGTATCAATAACTTCCTGCCATTGTTGTTCACTCATGCGAAGCAGTAATCCATCGCGGGTGATGCCTGCATTGTTTACCACAATATCAATTTTCTGAAACTCCATCATCACATTTCCAATCAAGTGTTCGGCTTCGGCATACGATGCTGCATTTGATTTATAGCCGATTGCTTTAATTCCGTAAGTGTGTAATGTATTTTCTAAAGTCAACGCTTTTTCGGCGGAGGATAAATAGGTGAACGCAATATTGGCTCCGTGCTCGGCAAATTTTTTTGCAATGGTTTCTCCTATGCCGCGCGAGGCGCCTGTGATGAGTGCAGTTTTTCCTTCGAGAAGTTTCATAGTTGATTTCGGGGTTTGTTGCTTATAAAATTTAACCGCAGATTCCGATGGCTATCGGAAGGAGAGACGCAGAGATTAAATTCTAAAAAAAATTATTTCTATCGCAATTTATTTAATGAATTAATCATTCACGATTGTCATGCTGAGCTTGTCGATGCACACTATTCAAAAAGTTGTTACACTCATTGCCTTCGCCATTGTTGCGCCGATTTGTGCAGGGCTTTCGACTACCATCACTCCGCACTCTTTCAGTATTTTCATTTTGGCTGCTGCTGTATCATCGTGTCCGCCAACAATTGCTCCGGCGTGTCCCATTCTTCTTCCGGCGGGTGCGGTTTGTCCGGCTATGAACCCTACAACGGGTTTTTTATTTCCGTTTGCTTTTATCCATCGCGCTGCTTCGGCTTCCATTCCTCCACCTATTTCTCCAATCATAACGATGCTGTCTGTTTCAGGATCGTTCATTAATAATTCTACTGCTTGCTTTGTTGATGTACCGATTACAGGGTCGCCGCCAATGCCAATTGCGGTGCTTACACCCAATCCTGCCTTTACAATCTGGTCGGCCGCTTCATAAGTTAGTGTTCCCGATTTGGAAACAATTCCTACTCTTCCTTTTTTGAAAACAAAGCCGGGCATGATTCCAACTTTTGCTTCATCGGGAGTAATGACACCCGGACAATTAGGTCCAATGAGTGTGCAGTTTTTATCCTTAATGTATTCTTTTGCTTTCACCATATCCTGAATCGGAATGCCTTCGGTAATGCAAACGATAACTTTAATTCCTGCTTCAGCTGCTTCCATAATTGCATCGGCTGCAAATGCAGGTGGAACAAAAATGATACTGGTATTTGCACCGGCTTGTTTCACTGCATCGGCCACGGTATTGAAAACAGGTTTTTCTAAATGAGTGGTTCCGCCCTTGCCGGGTGTTACTCCGCCAACCACATTGGTTCCGTATTCAATCATTTGTGTTGCATGAAAAGTGCCTTCGGTTCCGGTGAATCCCTGCACAATTACTTTTGAATTTTTGTTGACTAAAACGCTCATCTTTATTAGTTATAAGTTATTTGTTGATTGGTTGACTGGAATACAAGTTACTTGTTGATTCGTGATTGGTTGATTAGTTGTTTTCTATTTATTTTTTTCGTCGGAAAGTCTTTTTGTGTTCTGTTCTTTTATCTCACGGAAAAACTTGCCGGCAAATATAAAATCATTCAACTGTTGATTGGTTGCATTCATGATTTCATCACGATGACCTTCCCAGTATTTTTCTCCTTTGTAAAGAAACAATACATAATCACCAATCTCCATTACCGAATTCATATCGTGTGTGTTTACGATGGTGGTGATTTTATATTCGTCAGTAATGTCTTTAATCAATTTATCAATTACGATTGAAGTTTGCGGATCGAGACCGGAGTTTGGTTCATCGCAAAAAAGATATTTCGGATTCATGACAATGGCGCGTGCAATGCCCACCCGCTTTTTCATTCCACCACTCAGCTCATTCGGATACAATTTGTTCGCATCTTTCAGATTTACTCGCTCCAGACATTCATTCACCCGATTCATTTTTTCTTTGTAAGTCATGTTCGTAAACATGTTCAATGGGAATACCACATTCTTCTCCACCGATAATGAATCAAACAAGGCAGAACCCTGAAACAGCATTCCTATTTGCTTCCGCAATTCCTTTCTTCCTGAATCTTCAATTTCTAAAAAGTCAGTATCGTTATTATAAATAATGTGACCACTGTTAACGGGAATTAATCCAACAATACTTTTCATCAGCACTGTTTTTCCTGAACCACTTGCGCCAATAATCAAATTGCATTTTCCTGCTTCGAAAGTTGCAGATATTCCTTTCAGAATTTGTTTGGCCCCGAATGATTTATTTAAATCCTGAACTTCAATCATAAGAGCAACTGCGCGAGTATGTAGTCAAACAATAAAATTAAAACGCAACAAACCACCACTGCGCGTGTTGCACTTCTTCCAACTTCCAATGCACCGCCTTCAGTATAGTAACCATAATAAGATGAAACGGATGAAATTATAAAACCGAAAGTGGTTGCTTTTATCAAAGCAAAATTTGCCATGAACGGAATCCAGTATTGAATGGCTCCGGTCATAAAGTCTTCTTTAGAAACTGCACCCGTAAATTCACCAACCCACATGCCTGAATAAATACTTAAGAATGCAGAGATAATTACCAATAACGGAATCATTAAAGTAGAAGCTAAAATTTTTGGAAGAACGAGATATGCAGATGAATGAACACCCATAATTTCCAATGCATCAATTTGTTCGCTGATTCGCATAGTGCCTAATTCACTTGCGATTTTACTTCCGATTTTTCCGGCAAGAATTAATACTGTAACAGTAGGAGCTAATTCTAAAATGATACTGTTTGCAGCAATGCTTCCGATAATTGATTTACTGATGAGTGGAGTGGTTAACTGATAAGCAGTTTGAACTGTTACAACTGCCCCGAGAAAACATGAAACGATTACAACAATTCCAACTGAGCCTACACCAATCTCCACCATTTGACGAGCAATTTCTTTCCAGTAAATGGATGTTTTCTCAGGTCGAACCAAGAGACTTTTCAGTAATAAAACATACCGGCCAAAATGATTAAAAAAAGTCATTTATTGATTTGGTAAATTGATGATTTGGTAATAAAAATACATTCGAAAAATGCATTGGCTCAAATGTAATTTGTTTAAGGCTTTGTGCAAGAGCTATTGAAGATGAAGATGTGCTTGTTACCTTCGTTGAAAATTTTTAAAATTATGTTGGCAGTTATTACCGGTGCAACAAAAGGAATTGGAAAAGCAATTGTGGAATCATTTGCAAGCGAAGGTTTTGATATTGTGTTTTGCGCGCGCACTGCTAAAGATGTGAAGCAGTCAGAAAAAGAATGGCAGAAAAAATTTCCTTCACAAAAAATAATTGGAGTTTCATGTGATGTCAGCAAAAAATCTGATTTGCAAAAACTGTTGCAGCAGGTTCTTACTTTAAAAATATCAATTGATGTATTGGTGAATAATGCCGGACTTTTTTTTCCTGGAAAAATTTCATCAGAGAAAGAAGGAACACTTGAAAAACTGATGGCAGTGAATCTTTACGGCGCTTATCATTTAACGCGAATGATCGTTCCGATGATGATAAAACAAAAACGCGGTCACATTTTTAATAATTGTTCCACTGCCAGTTTGTTTGCTTATTCTAACGGAGGTTCGTACGGCATTACCAAGTATGCGATGCTTGGCTTTACAAAAAATCTGCGCGAAGAATTAATTCCATTCAATATAAAAGTAACTGCTGTAATTCCCGGAGCTACTGATACTCCAAGCTGGGAAACAGTAAAACTTCCGCCCAACAGAATGATGCCTGCAATGGATGTGGCAAATATGATGATGGCTGCTTTTAAAACTTCGCCGCAAACAGTAGTGGAAGAAATTTATATGCGCCCGATGAAAAAAGATATCAGCGAAGAAGAGTTTTAATTATTATTTTTTCTTCGGGTAAGAATTTTTTATTGAATCCACTTTGCTTTGATTCGGAGCATGATGCTCAGGCATTTCATTATTTTCTTTTTTAGGTTCTGAAGAAATTTCTTTCCTTTCTTCCTTCATTTCAGCATCCTTCATTTCCAGGGTTGTATCTGTAACAGTTGTAGAATCTGAAGTTGATGGTCGTAAAGTATCAACTGCTGAAACAGTACTATCTAATTTATTTGCATCAATGGTTGTTGAATTACACGAAACAAAAACCAACGATGAGATTAAGCTATTGAATAACAATTTTTTCATTCTTCAGATTTTTATTTCCTGATTGTATTTGCAAAACATAAGTTCCTTTTTCCAATTGATTCGTTTCAAATGAAAATGAAAAGTCTCCCCTCTTCATTTCCTCATTCATTAATTGTTGAACTAATTTTCCCTGCATATCATAAAGCGAAATTACAAGCTTGTTTATTTCACTGTTTTCGAAACTCACTGAAACCCAACCATTGGAGGGATTTGGGAAAAAAGAAACTGTTTCCGGTGATTGAATAACTTGTTCTACATCTACTAAACTGTTCACAGTAATTTTTGCAATCCAGTTACCATATTCATTAAGGCTGGTTCCATAAATACCGAATATGAAGACAGTGGGTGATGCTTGTGAATGGTATTTTGCTAAACCTGTATAATCTCCCCAACGCTCAGTCCCGCCTTGCCCCATATCAATATAAGACGCTCCTTGTTTTACAACAACTTCTGATGAAGAATTTCCGGCATCATCAATACCAATGACATCGAATTGCGGATTTATTGATGAATTAGAACGAGTGAAAGCAATAACTACAGACTTATCATTTGCGCTTTTACCAACCCACCCAACTGCAGGGTAGCCCCAATCCTGACCATTAATTCCATATATAAATGAAGTGGCAGATAAATTAGAAGTGATTATTCTACTATAATAAATGCCATTCCAACCACTCACAAAATTGGCAGTAAACACAAGATGCACAATTCCATTCTGGTAAAAAGCTCCCTTTATTCTGCAATCACCAATGTCTAAATCGTTTCCCGGAGATGGCTGATTTGCATTTGCACCGATTTGAAAATTTGTTGTAATAATTGAATTTCCAATTAACTGCTCATTATTACTACTCATATCATTAGTAATATGAAATAATTGTAGCCTGTTACTTCCTCCCGGGTCAGTATTTCCTACCATAAAAACACCAGGTCCATAATTTGTTGCACTGCCTGAAGATACAGGATATAACGAAAAGGTAAAATTTCCTGCATCATCCTGAATGTTATCATAATATTGAAAATTCATAGTTCCCCCTGAATAACATGCAGTTTTTTGAATTTGAAGGGCAAGCACATCACTGAAATTATCCCCGCCATCAAACTGATTTACTGTTACATAAACTTCATTATTACTTACAGCAATATTCGGATAATCAGCCCAAGTGCTGTTTCCATTAACATCCGCACTTATTGTATAGTACCACCATCCATCGGCAGGATTATTTGTTTTAGAAAAATAAAGAAGTATATTTGAACTACCAACCGTAAATCCGGCGAGTTCAACCATGAAAAAACGATCAGCACCTGCATCATACACTACTTTAGGATCAAAAAGAATTGATGAAACAGTATTATCATTTGTAAATTGTGTTACATCCTGCGAAAATGTTTTTGCACCGGCAGTAGTAAAATAGGCAATGTTGCTGTTTATGACACTCACTATTTTTCCTCCATTTGAAATTGCAATGGTGTTATCTGACGGATAACTCAAATCAAAAAGGTTTCCGGCGAAATTTGTACTCACAATCGGTGTTACCTGACCATTTGCTTCAATTTTATCTGATGATGAGCCGGATGAAAGTTTTTTCTCTTTCATCATTTGTTCCTTTATTGAATTCACATTAGGGAATGCATTGTCTTCACTTTCCATATTCCGCAATCGAATTGGCCATGATTTACTAACCTCATTTCCGGTTTTAAGTCCACGGCATTGAACCTGCAATGGCTGCGATTTATATGCAACAATTTTTTCAGATTTATTTTGTGAAAATGAATCAACTGAAATTAATAGAATGATGAACTGGAGAAAAATTTTTTTCACTATTAGATTGTTTAGAGTTGGTGAAAATAATAATTGAAACTTCTCATTCAAATGACTCGATCCTTATCAAAAAACAAGTGCAATTATTAACATATGTTGATTTGTAAAAAATCAATTTATAGAATGCAGAATTTTACTTTTGCCTTCAATGAAAATTTCTGATAAAAAGTATTGTAACAGCTTAACGGCTTATTCAAGATTTCTTACCCGTGAAGTAATGATTGGTAATGTTGGAATCGGCGGCAAAAATCCCATTCGATTGCAAAGCATGACTACAACAGATACTATGAATACCATTGCTACTGTTGAGCAAAGTATTAAAATGATTGAGGCAGGTTGTGAACTCGTGCGCATCACTGCACCAAGTATTAATGAAGCAAAGAATTTAGAAAACATAAAAAAGGAATTGCTCGCACGCGGATATAAAATTCCGTTGATTGCCGATATCCATTTTACTCCAAATGCTGCAGAAGTAGCTGCACGAATTGTAGAGAAGGTGAGAGTGAATCCCGGAAACTTCGCCGACAAGAAAAAATTTCAATCGCTCGAATACACCGATGGGGAATACAATGAAGAGTTGGAGCGCATCAGAGAAAAATTTTCTCCACTTGTAAAAATTTGCAAGGAGTATGGAACTGCCATGCGCATCGGCACCAATCATGGTTCTCTTAGCGATAGAATTATGAGTCGCTATGGCGATTCTCCAAAGGGAATGGTGATGAGTGCTTTTGAATTTCTGGATATTGCTGAAGACCTCGGCTATCAGAATATCGTGCTGAGCATGAAATCGAGCAACACGCAGGTGATGGTGCAGGCTTATCGATTACTTGTGCATGAGATGATGAAGACCGGACGGAATTATCCATTGCATCTTGGAGTAACTGAAGCCGGTGATGGTGAAGATGGAAGAATAAAATCAGCTATCGGAATCGGAACTTTACTGGAAGATGGATTGGGTGATACCATTCGCGTATCACTCACCGAAGATCCTGAGTTTGAAATTCCGGTTGCGAAAATTTTGGCTGACCGGTATTCTGAAAAAAGACAAACTCCTGTTGTTCCTTCCATCAAAGAAAATCCGATTGACCCGTTTCATTATTCAAGAAGAGAAACCATTGCAATAAAAAATATTGGCGTGCACAAAGTTCCTGTTGTAGTTGCTGATTGCAGTGCGGAACGAAACATTTCTCATGCATCATTTATTCCGCTTGGTTATAGTTACGATGAAGCAAGTGACAAATGGAACATCAGTGATACTGCCGCAGATTATATCTATACCGGAATTCATAAAGTTGATTTTGAAATCCCTGGAACTCTTGGGTTGATTCAGAATTATAAAGCGTGGCGTGAAAAGACCGACGCGGTTTTAAAAACCGCGTCGGTCTCTCAAACCTTCAATTACTTTCCGCTATTAACTGCAACAGAATTTATAACTGAAACAATTTTATCCCCATCATTAAATTTTATAAAAATTTCATTGGATGAATTTTCTGATTCGTTTTTGGAAAAATTAGAAGAGCAAAAAAATTGCGTACTGGTTATTTCTTCCACCCACATAAATGGAATGATGCATCAACGAAGATTATTTTTTGAATTGCTGAATGAAAAAAACTCGTGCCCGGTAATTATCAAGCGCGAATACAATAATTTATCTTCTGATGAACTCTCACTTCATTCCGCAACAGATTTTGGTGCGTTGTTGTTAGATGGATTTGGTGATGGCATTTGGCTGAAAGCCGATAATCAACTTTCGCAAAATGTAAATCGCTTGTGTTTCGGAATTTTACAGGGTTGCCGTCAGCGCATTTCGAAAACCGAATACATCAGTTGCCCGAGTTGCGGTCGCACACTTTTTGATTTGCAGGAAACCACTGCGAAAATTCGTGCAGTCACCAATCATTTGAAAGGAATGAAGATTGCCATTATGGGATGCATAGTAAATGGTCCAGGCGAAATGGCTGATGCTGATTACGGTTATGTGGGAAGCGGCCCCGGAAAAATTACTTTATACAAAGGGAAAGATATTATGAAGCGAAGCATTAATACCGAAACTGCTGTTGATGAATTAATAAATCTGATAAAGGAGAATGGTGATTGGGTGGAGGGCTGATTTGATGATTTGATGATATGGTAATTTGATAATGAAAAAAAATTACATTGAAATATATTTTCCAATTACAATTGTGTGTTTGAAATAATGAGAAAGAAGAAACCGCAACTTATTCTTTCGGCAATTGCATTTATTTTTTTTCTGAATATTATTATCAATGGTTTTTATTCCTGTAAAAATCCTTCAACAGAAAATAATTTAACTGATAAAGACTCTGTAAATTCTTCATCTGTTTTTGTTGGCGATAAAGTTTGCGGTTCGTGCCATGCAAAAGAATTGGCCGACTGGAAAATTTCTGACCACTATCATTCCATGCTTCCGGCAACTGACAGCACTGTGCTTGGCAATTTTAACAATTCAACTTTTACTGCTGATGGAGTTACTTCACATTTTTTTAAACGGGATGGAAAATTTTTCATCAATACTCAAAATGAAAATGGAAGCAATCAGGATTTTGAAATCATATATACTTTCGGATATAAACCGTTGCAACAATACCTTGTTCAGTTTTCGGGTGGAAGAATGCAAGTAACCCGACAGTGCTGGGACACCAATAAAAAAATATGGTTTCATCAATCACCGAATCAAGTGATTGCTTCGCATGACTGGCTGCACTGGACCGGAAGAGCTCAAAACTGGAATTCCTCCTGCGCAAGTTGCCACTCAACCAATCTGCAAACAAATTATAATTATCAGGCTGATACATTTCATACAACTTGGTCAAGTGTAAATGTGAGTTGCGAAAGTTGTCATGGTTCAGGAAAAAAACATGTTGATTATATTTCTTCAACTGATTATAAAAATGAAAAAAAAAATTCCGGTTCCTTGTTGTTGCTTCATTTAAAACAAACTTCAAAAGAGCAAATCACCACCTGTGCTTCCTGCCACAGCCGGAGAACTGCCATTGATGAAAGTCCGTTTCAAACATTACAATTGTTTAATCATTTTATTCCTGAAACTCCACACATACCTGCCTACTTTCCAGATGGACAAATTGATGCTGAAGATTATGAGTTCAGTTCTTTCTCGCAAAGCAAAATGTATATGCACGATGTAAAGTGCAGTGATTGCCACAATCCGCACAGTGGAAAAATGGTGAAGATCGGAAATCCGCTTTGTATAAACTGTCACGATAAAAAATTCGATTCACCTGCTCATACATTTCATGCAATAAATTCTGAAGGTTCGCAATGCATCAGTTGCCACATGCCTTCTAAAACATACATGGGAAACGATTTGCGTCGCGACCACAGTTTCCGTGTTCCGCGTCCAGATCAGAGTGTGAAATACGGAACACCAAATGCATGCAACAATTGTCACTCCGATAAAAATGCACAATGGGCTTCATCTAAAATAATTAAATGGTATGGCCCGAATCGTCAATATCATTTCAGCGATGATTTAATTCCGGGAAGTTTTGGAAATTTTGCTGCAGGAAAATACCTGCAAAAATTATGTGTACCTGATACCAATGTGCCTGTAATTATTCATGCTACAGCATTGTACTATATGTCGTTTGCCAATGACCCGAAGAATATTTCTTTCTTAATTGATGGATTGAAAAATGAAGATGCTCAGGTTCGTTACGAAGCTTTAAACTCATTGAAGTTTTATCCGATTCAACAATGGAAAAACGATGCCTCGATTTTACTTAATGATAAAGTGAAAGCAATTCGAATTGCTGCTGCCGATTTATTTCTTCAATATGCTGATAGTTTAAATACAAATTATCATTCTTCTTTTTCATTGGCAAAAAAAGAATTGTTTGATTTTCTGGAGAAAAACTCTTCGGAACCATCAAGCAGAATGATGAAGGCAGATGCAGAATCGAAAACAAAAAATTTTAATCAAGCTGAAAGGGATTATCACTTTGCTATAAAGATGGATAGTCTGTTGGTGCAGGTGCGTTTGAATCTCGCTACCATGTATGATAATATCGGTCAGCCGCAAAATGCGTTGAACCAATTAAAAATTGCTTCGGCAATTGAGCCTTCAAATGCGCAGGTAAATTATTTTCTCGCACTATTGTATGTTGAGCTGAATGAAAATAATTCTGCATTGAAATATTTTATGCAGGCAGCTACCAATTCAAAAAACACAAAAGTGTTTTACAATTATGGCTTGTTGCTCGAACAAATGAAGCAGGATGCTGAAGCAGAAAAAATTTACAAAAAAGGATTACAGCTTGATGTTAATGATGTTGACCTGAATTATGTGCTTGCAATATTTTATTACAACAGGAATAAAAAAGCACTAGCTGCCAATTGCTTTTTCAAACTTATGCAGTTAGCTCCCGACAATGTGGAGTTTCAGCAATTGTATAATCAGGTGAAAAATGAATAATAAGAATTCAATGAAATTATTTTTTCAGCATTTTAAATGCCTGGGACCATTGATTGCGCAGAAAACCCGGAAGGCACCATAAAATAACAAGTGGTTCAATTGCTCTTGCTGATTCTACTTTGCCCATGTCTTCAGTTTCCCAATTGAAAGCTGTAAGAATTTCATTCACTTCTTTTTTTGCAGCATCATTATTTCCGCAGATAAACATGGTTGGTTTTATTCCATCGAAATCCGGATTCACCATAAATACATTTCCCACACAACTGAATGCTTTTACAAAATTTATCTCAGGAAAATGTTTTTGCAACTGTTCCATCAGCGAATCATTTGGTCCGGTAAATAATTGTATCACTCCATTTACAGGAGGCAATTCTGCAATAGGATTGGTGGTGTCAATCACTGTTTTGCCATTTAGATTTTGAATGCCGGATTGTTCAATCACTGCTTTCGCTACCATTCCTTTTACTGCCAGCACAATAATTTCTCCGTAGTGTGCAGTCTGTTCAAAAGAACCGATTTTAAATTTATTTTCATTTTGTTCATTGAAGACTTTCAACTTCGACAGATCGCGTGTTCCCAGCATTACTTCGTAACCGTTTTGCAAAAAGCCTTTTGCCAATGCTTTTGCCACTGCTCCTGATCCTAATATTCCGATTTTCTTATTCAGCATAAAATTTATTTTTTGTTTTGGGGTCAACAGAATTGCTAAAGAATAGTTTCAAACCGTAAAAATAATTTGAAAGATATTATGTAAAATAAAAATTAAACCCGACTTCCTTTTTCAAAAGTTCAATTGTATTAAACACAATCGGACAGATTTTATAATACTCCATCACCCGCTTCCAATACATTTTAATCCTCGATTCATCGATGTATGGAAAATCTTTACACGAATGTGGTCGAGATTCGTAAATCGAACAGATATTTTGATTTAAAAAAACACAAGGTCTTGCGGTCATGTACTGAATCATGGTGCCTTTTTCCCGGGCTGTAAATTGATTTTTAAAATCTTCAACATTAATATTTTTTATTGAGGAGAGTCCTGAAATTTCTTCTTCACTCAATCCTGGTTGCAGTTGCCGGCAACAATTGCCACACTGCGTGCAATCAATATTTTTTTCGACTTCAGGGATAATTACATCCAATGTAAAATCAATCTGCTTCGATGGAAGCGCATGAATAAAATTCCGGAACGATTGATTCTCCGCTGACTTTTCGGTGACTAAAGCATGGAGATTTTCAGGGCGTTTTTCCAATATTTTCATTGAGCGAAAAATAAAAAAATCAACTAAAAAACGAATGAGAAGGTAAGAAATATTTAATCCATTTATTAATCATCGTTTCAACTTCATTACTATTGAGGTACTAAAAAAAAAAACACAAACACATGAAAACACTTTACACCTCATTTCTGCTCACCATTTTATTGATAGCAGGAATCAATCAGCAATCAAAAGCCTGTTACGCCAACTACACACATACCAATGCCTGTGCAGGCGATACGGTTTGGTTTTATGCACTCGATCTTTATGCAGTTCATAGCTGGGATTTTGGTGATTCCACCAGCGGAAACCCAAACACTGCTTATGACGATACTGCGTTCCATGTTTACACAACTCCCGGAACATACTATGTAACTCACTTCGATAACATTGGTGCCGAGTGGGCTTTCGAAACACAGGTGATAACTGTGAGTGCTACCTGTTTCGAAGCTGCCTTTAATGCTCAATGCGGTGGTTCATTTTCTTTCAACTTCACCAACCAATCTGTTGGAAACAACCTCACTTATCAATGGACTTTCGGCGAACCATCTTCAGGATCAAGCGACACGAGTAACCTTTTAAATGCATATCACGCTTATGCAAGTGCCGGTTCTTACACTGTTACACTTATTGTTTCTGATGGAACGCAAAACGATACTACTTTTCAAACCATCAATGTTTCTGCCAATTGCATGTCGTTTTATATCAGTTACATGTTAAACCCGTGTGCGAATGACACCACACATTTCTATTATAACTTTTCAGGTGTAACAAGTGTGCTCTGGAATTTTGGCGACCCGGCATCTGGTGCGGCAAATACTTCAACTGATTTTGTGCCATATCATATATTTTCTGTACCCGGAGTTTATGTTGGGTCAGTAATTTATACCGATGGAATTTCTATTGATACACTTGCTGTCATTTCAAATATTGTTGATTGCAATGTATTTCCCGGTGATGCAAATCGCGATGGAAAAGTTACTGGCGAAGATATTTTAGCACTCGCACTTTACTATGGAGATACAGGAGTTGCAAGACCAGGTGCTTCATTAAACTTTACTCCACAAGCATGTAGTGATTGGGGATTGACGAACAGCACTTTCACCGGAAATATGTACCTGAATGATATGGTGAATTTAAAAAATGCTGATTGTAATGGTGATGGAGTAATTAATGATTTAGATGTTCAAGCTGTAACACAAAACTTCGGAATGGTTTCGCATCCGCATAATATTGAATCGCAAATGCAATTGGTGTCGGCGAGTGCGCCACATTTAAAAGTTGAATTTAGTGCAGCGAGTTATGATGGATGGAATGACACAGGTCATGCAACTATTAAATTGGGTGATATGACCATGCCTGCTTCAAATATTTATGGCACCAGCATTTATATTGGTTATGATCCATCTATTATTAGTGGAAGTTCAATTTCAATTGATTTTTCAAATTCCTGGCTAGATACAATTGGTCAACCTGACTTGATTACATTTTTCCATAATGACATTGCAAATGGACATCTTACAATTGTACTTGGAAGAACTGATCATATTTGCAAATCTGGAAATGGAGAAATTGCAAATCTGAATTTTGCCTTTGCAGGAAATGATGGTGCGGTGAATTTAAATATTCAAGCGAGTTCAAAAGTGATGACCAATAATATGTTTGGCAATTCCGGATTCATACAGAATTTCATTGATGTAAATATTGATAATAATTCGTCTTATGTTATTTGGGGTGGTATCAATGAAATCTTAACCTACAATAATCTCACTCTCTATCCATCCCCTGCAACCGACCAATTATTTATTTCTTCAAAAGAAAATATCCGTGATGCGCAGTTGAAAGTTTATGATGCAGCCGGAAAATTATTATTGGAAAATAAAATGTCAGGAATGAACACATCAATTAATGTGAAGAATTTTGCTGATGGAATTTATTTGTTGGAAGTGAGTAATGGCGTGAATGTTTACAGAAACAGATTTGTGAAACAATAAGCCCCATCCCTAACCCTTCCCTTTAGGGCAAGGGGACAGACGCGCTGATTTGATTCGATTTTTTGAAAAATAATTTTATAAAAAATGAAACTGAATAAAATTTTTACTGCAATCATTTTTTGTATTGCATCATTAACTATTTCGCAAAAAGGAGTTGCGCAGATAACCGCAAATTTTTCCATTGCCGGTTCGAATGTGGTTTGTCAGGGAAACTCGGCTGCATTCATGGATCAAAGCACCGGCAATCCTGTATCCTGGCATTGGGATTTTCCGGGTGCAATGCCTGATACTTCTAATCAGCAGAATCCAATTGTGCAATATTTTGCGCCCGGTCCGCATGATGTAACATTGATTGTGACTGATGCAGGTGGAAATTCGGATACCTTAGCAATGACGGGTTATATTTTCGTTGACTTTTTATTTGTATCAGAAGTTCATGTTGATGCACTTTGCGGAAGCAATGTAGGAAGCATTACCACAACAGTCAACGGTGGAACAGCACCTTATAATTATTCGTGGAACAATGGAGCAACTTCACCAAATCTCACAAACCTTACTGCAGGAACTTACACGCTTGTAGTAGTTGATGCTATGGGATGCATGCAACAAATTACTATAGTGATTCAAAGCCTCGGAAGTTTTTCATTGGGAGAAAGTCATTGGGATGCAACCTGCGGAAACAGCGATGGCATTATTGATTTAACACCACAAGGCGGAGTTAATCCTTTTACTTATGTGTGGAGTAATGGCGCAACAACCGAAGACCAATCAAATCTTGCTGCCGGAATTTATGATGTAACAGTGACCGATACATTAACATGCGCCATTTCAATAAGTGTAATAATCGGAAATACAAATGGACCGCAAATAACATCAACCACCCAACCATCCACTTGCGGAAACACCAACGGAAGTATTGATATCAACATTACAGGCGGAGTTTCACCATATACTTATTTGTGGAGCAATGGTGCAACAACCGAAGATATTAGTATGTTGAATTTTGGATTTTATAATGTTACAGTTACTGATCAGAATTCATGTTTAGGTTTAGCAAGCATAGCAGTTTCTGATTCGAATGTGTTAGCGGTTTCGGGAGTAATGAGCAGTCCGTTATGTGGCAATCAGGGTAACATTGTAGTTACCACAATCGGTGGCACTTTGCCTTATACCTATTTGTGGAACAATGGTGAAACTACCAATTCAATTTCAAATGTTCCAGCCGGATTTTATACGATTACTGTTTCTGAAGCAAGTGGTTGTTCACTTGTTCAATCATTCAACGCTGTATTTTATTCTTATGTTTTTATCTCGGCTGTTACACCTAACTGCGGAAACAACGGTTCAATAACTGCAACATCTTATGGTGGAATTTCTCCATTCACTTATGCATGGAGCAACGGACAAAACACCCAAACAATTTCATCTCTCGGCGCAGGATTTTATACTGTGACAATTACAGATTCTTCAGGTTGTAATACATCAGGACAATACAATTTAATGTCCTCGTGTTACAATTTGATTGAAGGAAGTGTGTTTAACGATTTGAATGGAAACTGTTTTATGGATAGCGGTGAATCTGTACTGAGTGGTGCAACAATTATTGCCACAAGCGGAGCACAAATTTTTTATGGTTATTCAAATGCAAGCGGATATTACAATGTAAATATTGGCGTATCAGGAAATTTTACAGTGAGTGCAACTTTAAACAACAATTCAATTTGCGGGAATGTATTTTCCTGTACCGGTTCATCAAATGTATTTTTTCCATCTGTCGGTGATACTTCAACCGGAAATAATTTTGGGTTCGTTGGTTCAACCGGTTTCGATTTGAATAATCATCCGGGATGGTCAACTGCAAATCCTGGTTTTCAAAAAGAATACTGGGTGATGCCCTTTAACCAATCACCTACTCCGTTTACTGATACTGCTACAGTTGTGTTTTATTATGATCCGAATTTAATTTACAATTACAGTTTAGCTCCCGTTCCGGTGCATGATGCGGTTGCGCATACATTAACCTGGTTAGTTCCTAATGTTCCAACACCAACTTATGATTGGAACAATCGGTTCCGAAATTTCTTCACTGTTCCTGCTTCTCTTCCTGTCAGTTATTTATTGCAAAGCGATTTTTATACTTATCCCATGGCAGGCGATTGTGATTCAGCGAATAATCATTTGCATTATTCTGAAGTAGTGACCGGTTCACATGATCCTAATTCAAAAGAAGTTTTTCCTTCCGGTGGAATTACAAATGATGATTCTGTATTAACTTATACCATTCACTTTCAGAACACGGGAACCGATACGACTAATTTTGTAATTATAACAGATACTTTGTCGCAGTACCTCAATCCAACAACAGTTCAGAATTTGGCTTCAAGTCATCCGTACGAATCATTTGATATTTCAGGAACCGGGATTCTCACTTGGGTTTTTAATCCGATTGAATTAGTTGATAGCGCTACCAATGAACCTGCAAGTAAAGGGTTTATAACTTTCAATGTAAAACAGAAACCAAATCTTGCCATGGGAACAGTAATTAGTAACACGGCTTCCATTTATTTCGATTACAATACTCCTGTAGCAACTAATACAATTGAGAATACGCTACTCTGGTTTTCAGTAAATAATATTTCAGATAAAATTGTTTCTGTCAATTCTTATCCAAATCCATTTTCAGAATCAACAACAATTATTGTAGAAGGTCTGAAAGGATCATTCGATTTCACACTCAATAGTGTTTTGGGAATGAAGATGGATGAATTGAAAAATGTAAGCACCTCGCAATTCAATTTCAATCGTAATGATTTACCTGCCGGAATTTATTTCTATTCCATTTCTGTTGAAGGAAAAAACAGAGCGAATGGAAAGTTGGTGATTGAGTAAACAAGAAAAATTTAGCCACAGCCTCTCAGACTTTATTTTAAATTCTGAGAGGCTGTGGCTTTTTTATTTATGAAAAATAGTTAGAGCATAAATTCAGACAGGCAAAAAAATTATCTCATTAACATACCAATCTCACGATCATTTAAATGCTTCCATTTACCTCGTGGCAAATCTTTTTTTGTTAGACCTGCAAACATCACACGGTCGAGTTTTTCGACGGTATAGCCAAGCGCCTCAAACATTCTTCTGACTACTCTGTTTTTGCCTGAATGTATTTGAATGCCAATTATACTTTTATCATGATCATCCGCATATGCAACTTCATCGGCATTTGCCATTCCATCATCCAGTTTTACTCCTGCGGCTAATTGCTCTAAATGTGCGAGTGTAACATCTTTGTCAACTTTAATCATATATAATTTTTTTACCTCCTTGCTCGGATGAGATAATTTTTGAGCGAGGTCGCCGTCGTTTGTTAAAAGAATTAAACCGGTAGTATTTCTATCTAAACGCCCAACCGGATATAGCCTTTCAGTTGTAGCCCCTTTAACTAAATCCATTACCGTTTTTCTATCTTTCTCATCGCTTGTGGTGGTTATAAAATTTTTCGGTTTATTTAAAAGTATATAAAATTTTTTCTGAAATGCTTTTACTACTTTACCATCGTATTTAACCTCCTGATTTGGTTTGACCCTGTAACCCATTTCATTCACAACTTTTCCATCTACAGAAACCTTTCCTGCCTTTATTAATTCATCAGCTTTCCTTCTGGCGCAAATTCCTGCATTGCTCAGAAATTTATTTAAACGGGTATCAGCACCTTCATTTGCTTTTTCTTTCTCAGAAAATTTAGCATTTTTATTTTTTATTGGAATCCTGTTTCTCATACATGTGCAAAAGTAATGTGAACATTAGTTAAATTGTTACCGTATTAACTTTTCAAATTTGTTCATTAAAAAAAACTAAAACCCATGAAAAGACTTCTTTTACTTTCATTCTTGATTTCACTTTTCGCTTTTAACGCAAAAGCGCAAGGGCTTAATTGCATCGAAAATTCAATTATTGTTGTGGGGCAAGTGTGCCCACCTGTTGCAGATACCGTATGGGGCTGTGATGGTAATTGTTATCCAAATCCATGTGAGGCATTATTTCATAATGGTGTAACTCACTTTACACATGATCCATGTAATGTTCTACCACAGCAATGTCACGCAGATTTTATTGTGAGTGATTTTGGAGGAACATATAATTTTATTGATTCATCATTTGGTTCTGGAGTAGGTTCAGTAAGCTATGTATATGAGTTTGGTGATGGCGATACTTCTCATAACGCAAACCCATCTCATGTTTATGCAGCTTCCGGTTATTATTTAGTTTGTTTAACAATTAATGATCCTGTTTGTACCAGTACTTCTTGCAGATATATTTTGGCACAAGGTGGAACCGGTTGTAATGCAATGTTTACAGCTGTTACAAATTGTGGAATCACCACATTTATTGATCAATCAACTGGTAGTTATGATTCTTGTGGTTGGGATTTTGGACCTGCACAATTATCAAATCAGGGGCCTGGTAATCAAACATATCAATACACTGCAACGGGTGATTATGTTGTGCACTTTAATATTTATGATAACGCAGGTTTATGTAATTCAGCTTATACAGATACAATTACCATTTCTTCATTATTTAATCTGACTTCTAGTTTTACCTATACAGCAACCGGTGTTGGACCTCCATATCCTGTAGTTTTTAATAATTCAAGTTCAGGAGGCGCAATATCATACTATTGGGATTTTGCTGATGGAACAACCGATACAACCCAGAATCCAACTCATAATTTTGCAAATTGCGGTAATGATGTTACATTAACATGTTATGATATTAATGGTTGCCAAAAGGATACTATTATTCATATAGACGCCTGTAACATTGGAATTCCTACTTATACCAGTGTATTAAATTCAATTTCGGTTTACCCAAATCCTGCCAAGGATAATATAAATGTTATTTTATTCAGCAGAATGACAAGTGATGTTATGCTAACAGTTAAAGATGTAACCGGTAGAAATGTAATTGAATCAAAACCTCTTCATTTAAATGCAGGAAAAAACAATTACCAGCTGCAACTCCCATTGCTTCCTGCCGGAGTGTATATGGTTCAAATAAATGATGAAATTGGCATGATGAATACTCGAGTATTGATTAAGTAATTAATTCATTTTAGAAATTTAATGAGGCTGTCAATTATTTGACAGCCTCTTTTATTATAAATATTATCCAGTGCATTTTATCCAAAGAATTTATTTCTGAGGTTTGGTTCATTTGCGGATAAGAATATATTTGCACTCCCGAAATAAAAATCGGTTCAAACATTCCTCCTTAGCTCAGTTGGTTAGAGCATCTGACTGTTAATCAGAGGGTCTCTGGTTCAAGTCCAGAAGGGGGAGCCAAAAAAGCTGAAGAAAATTTTCTTCAGCTTTTTTTATTTGATTTCTGTATTCCAAATTCCATTTTACATTTATTCCATCATGCTTGTAAAAACTTATGGCTCTGCTGTATTCGGAATTGATGCGCAAACCATTACAATAGAAACTTATTATGGAAGTGGTCAACTGAATTATGTGGTAGTCGGTTTGCCTGATGGTGCCGTACGCGAAAGTTTGTATCGCATTGAAGCTGCATTTAAAACCTGTGATTTAAAAATGCCGCGTCAGCGATTGGTGGTAAACCTCGCTCCTGCCGATATTCGTAAGGAAGGTTCAGCTTATGATTTGCCAATGGCCATTGGAATACTTGGTGTATCAGAACAAATCAATCTCGATTTATTAGATCAATATATAATTATGGGTGAACTTTCATTGGATGGAAGTTTACGACCAATTAAAGGTGCTTTACCTATTGCCATTCAGGCGCGCAAGGAAGAATACAAAGGATTTATTCTACCAAAAGAAAATGCAAGAGAAGCAGCAATCGTTAGCAAGATTGATGTTTATGGAATGAGTCACATAAATGAAGTGATTGATTTTCTGAATGGAAAAACCAAACCCGAACCAATATTTGTTGATACACGAAAAGAATTTGCTGAATCGCAAAACAGCATTGACTTCGATTTTTCTGAAGTGAAAGGCCAGGAAAATATTAAACGGGCAATGGAAATTTCAGCAGCAGGTGGTCACAATGTTATTTTGATTGGTCCGCCTGGTGCAGGTAAAACTATGTTGGCTAAAAGATTACCAACTATACTTCCACCACTTTCACTTTCAGAAGCTTTAGAGACTACTAAGATTCATTCGGTGGCTGGAAAATTACCTGCGGATACAGCGCTTGTATCATTGCGACCATTTCGTTCTCCTCATCACACCATCAGCGATGTTGCCTTAGTTGGTGGAGGAAATAATCCGCAACCAGGAGAAATTTCATTGGCGCATAATGGAGTTTTATTTTTAGACGAGTTGCCGGAATTCAAACGAACAGTTCTTGAAGTATTACGGCAACCGATGGAAGAACGCAAGGTCAC
>CANJII010000030.1 GCA_947474435.1 Chitinophagaceae bacterium
CCTTGCCGTCGCCTATGACAGAATCTTACACACACAACATGTTAAAAAGGGTGGTCAGTTTGAACCGGATTCTGCTGGTCAGTTTGCTCCGGTTTTCAGTGGTCAGTTTAAATCGGTTTCAGGTGGTCAGTATCACCGGATTTTCCACTGAAAGTGAAATTAGCAGGTTCACTTATTGGTGTTTCAGGAATTCATCTTCTGATAACTTTTATCAATATTAAGTCCTATGAATCAGAACATGTAATGTGGCAGGTAATTATTCATATGGTGTTTTTACTTTCTTCTGTTTTGCTGGCGTGGTCTGAAAAATTGCTTCACGACAAACATTAGATTGTTATTGGCTACTGGTGGAATTATGATAAATTACAAATAGAAAAATTTTGGACTTCCACATACTGGTTTCAAATCTCACCAATCCAACACTTCTGTTTTTTGTATTAGGAGTTTTTTCGTCCTTGTTGGTGTTCCAAACCAGCCGCGACACCCCCCCCCCTGTCTGGTCTTATGACCAACAGGTTTTTTATGCAGGCGCAATGTTTAAAGCTTAGCACACTTGCTGCAAATCGTTCTTAATCGCAAAGGTGAAAACACCATGCAAGGGCTTTGGTTGATTATATTTGTTGACGGGTGAAAAGTGTAACACAGCAAGAGCGGAACTTGAAACTTTTGAACAATGAATGAACAGAAAATATCAATGCTACGAATTGCAAATTGTTTGCAGACATTAATTCTATTTTTCTGTTTCGCGTTTCTGCTTGTCGCTTGCAATAACGCAGACACCAAATCAAAAGAAGCAACCGTAATAAGTCAACCTCAAATGGATAAATTGGGTATTGACACAAATAAATTGCAAATAGAAAAACCTGATAGTTTAAAAGAAACGCCTCACAAAGAAGTTTCAAAACTTCAAATAAAAAGAGAGCCCCAAATTCGAGAGAGTGAAGGAGTTTCCGATGCCAAACTTAATGGTGAACCGATTTTGCTTCAAGAAGAATTATCTGTAAATATTTTGGCAAGCAATCCAGATACAATCAAAAATTACCTGAAAGGAGTTTACCTGGGGCAAGAACGAAATTTTCCTCGTTCAATTGCAGATAACTTTGAACAGGGCATTTCAACAGAATATATTTCTTATCCTAAATTAAATTATAGAGTTGAGTTATTTGAAGATGAATATTCAAAGAAACCATATAAAATTTTAGCATATTCTGTTAGAAAAGAAAAAGAAAAAATAATTGTTGAATAATTTACCATGATAAACAAACTTCTTTGGCACATTAAGATGACGCTTCTAACAAATAGTTGTACGAACTTCGGGCTGGCGAACTCCGAACGAGCAGTAGCACAAACGCATAACAAAGAGTTGTTTTTCTAATGAACAGTGTTGGTAAACGAACAGTTGTGCTTCTAAACCCTTCTTTTTAAAACTTCTTGAAGCTCCGATTCCGCTTCTTCCTTTCTTCGTTACCAAAAATTTATTCTTCAGTTAGTCCTCAGACTTTTTCGGCTTGCATTAGCGGCCGGCTGTTTAGGGGAGCTAGACATCTTAAAACCAATTGCATTAATATAAAGTAGCCTGATCAAACTTCACTCAATAAAAATAATTCAGATTCAGTATAATAATAATTCTACTATGTTTCGATTATTTAACTGTCAAGTGAAATTATTTTTTCCAGCATACATACACTAACGCAGGCGGAACATTTATTGGAGCAAATTTCACTTCCACGCGATCGAACATTCGTTTAAACCGGCCAAGTGTAGATGGGGAATATTGAAACTGAATCATTGCTTTACCTGTTTTTAAAATTGCATACGAGCCTGATAAAATACGGGTAACAGTATTGTTTGGAATAATGGCAAGTGGCAACGAGGAAACTACATAATCAGGTGCGCCAAGATGGTGCTCAGCTAAAACAAGTGCGGCTTTTTCAGCTGGGCAATTAAAAATTGTTAATCGTTTATCTTCAATTTTATGAAGTGCTTCCATAAAATTAGTATTGATTTCAAAGACAATCAATTTTGAGTCGGGACGCATTTTTTTTAATAATGCTCGTGTAATATTTCCGGTGCCCGGGCCGTATTCAATTATCAGTTTTGCCTGCGAAAAATCAATGGGTTTAATCATTTGATGAATCAGGTATTTTGAACTCGGCCACACCGCGCCAACTTGTTTGTTATCTAAAAACTGACCGAGAAATTGAAAATGCTTCAAACTGTTTTTTCGTTTATGAAATTAAATTAGCTGATATCAACCGGATGAATTCTGCGCGAGTGGTGTTCTCTTCAAACACTCCTTTGAATGCGCTGGTGGTTGCCACACTGTTTTGTTTTTGCACGCCGCGCATCATCATGCACAAGTGTCGTGCTTCAATAACTACTGCAACGCCAAGCGGTTTTAAAGTGCTGTCAATACAATTTAAAATTTCATGTGTTAGTCGTTCCTGTACCTGCAATCGGCGGGAATAAGCATCTACTATTCTCCCGATTTTGCTGAGACCGACAATGTATCCGTTTGGTATGTAGGCAACATGAGCACGACCAAAGAATGGTAAAAGGTGATGTTCGCACATACTATACACTTCAATGTCTTTCACAATCACCATCTCACTGTAATCTTCTTTGAACAAAGCTGAACGAAGAATCTCTTCAGGATTCAATTGATTACCATGAGTCAGAAATTGCAAAGCTTTTGCGGCGCGCAAAGGTGTTTTTAACAATCCTTCGCGACTAACATCTTCACCAACACCCGAAAGTATTGATGCATAATTTCCTGTAAGGTGTTCTGTGGTTTTTCCGTCGAACAATTCGTTCTTGGTGTAACGGGTAATTTTCTTTTTCGGCATAAATTGTTTTGCGAAGTAAGTCAATTTTATTCACCAAAATACTCGGTATAAATATTATCGGTTTCCCAGAGTTTAATGCAGTGAAGTTTGCATTCAGTGATGTGTGGTTCCAATAGTTTCCAGATTTCAACTGATAAATTTTCAGTAGTCGGAAATTTATCTTTCAGTTCAGGCACATCAAGATTCAGGTTCTTATGATCGAGTTTAATCAACACTTGTTCCTTAATTATCACACTCAATTCTTTTACATTCATAATAAACCCGGTGTCGGGATTCGGTGTTCCTTTCACTGTAACATGTAAATCATAATTGTGACCATGCCAGTTTTTATTAGCACACTTACCAAATACTTCTTTGTTTTTTTCTTCGCTCCAATTAGCATTAACCACCTGGTGCGCTGCATTAAAATGTTCTTTTCGTGTAAGGTAAACCAATGGTAATTTTTTTGCGAAGATAATTGTGAAATGTTAATCAGGTTCGCCGGCGGGTTTATCAAAACACAATTTCATTTTTTAAATTTTTTTTTAATGGAATAAATTTTTTATCGAGAATATTAAATTAATCTTTATTTATCTTGAAATATGATTTAACAGTTTAATAAGTTATCATCCTTTTACACAAATTATTCAGGTTTCAGCTTAAAATGAAAATGATACAATTGAAAATTAAATTCAATATTTATTTTACTTCGGCATAAACCCAACCATCATTTCCACTCTTACTCTAACATTTTGTCCTTTGTTTTCTCCCGGATTCCAGGCGGGCATTGCTTTTACAACACGAATGGCTTCGGCTCCGCATCCAGAACCAATATCATTCATTACTAAAACATTGGTGAGCGATCCGTCTTTTTCTACTACCGCCATTAATTTCACAAAACCTTTTACTTTATTTTTCGCGGCTTCTTTCGGAATTTTAATATTCACTGAAAAATAATTTATCATTTCACCTTTTCCTCCTGGGAACTCAGGCATAATTTCGGCTTCTTCGTAAATAGAAGTGTCTTCTTTTATTATTTCAAATCCTAAGGAATCCAATTCCGGTCCACTGGTATCAATTCGCTCAGGTTTTATTTCTTTTACCTTGTCAAGTATGTACCGTAAATAATAATTTTTTAACCGGTAATCAATAAATTTTGAACGCGGATTGAATATAACATATACAGTATCATCATTACGATCGAGCAACCGATAATTTCGATTGCTTCCAACGACTTGCATATCTACTAATCCGAAATAAACATTCATCTCACCCATGTGCATGGTGAATGATGTAGAATCAAATTCAAAAGTGGTTGTTTCAATTTTCAATTGTCCGGTTGAAAAATCTTTATATTGATTACTATGTGCTTCAAATTGTTGTGCCTTTATATTAAATTGAAATATAAATATGGGTAACAGTACCATGAATATTTTATTTTTTGTTTTCATTAATTAAAATTTTAAAATGAATTTAATTCAGTAAAAATAATTCATTGAATGAAGTTCAGGTCTAAGTGATAACCTGCGTTTCTTAACAAAATAAAAAAGCCACGATAGATTTATTTTTCTATCGTGGCAATTTTTGTTTTATTTTTTACTGATGGAGGAGAACTACTTTTTTAGTAAGCACTTCGTTTTTTGTTTTCAGATTTACAAAGTATACACCATCAACATAATTTTCCAATGAAACAGAAATGGTTTTTCCAAAAATGTTAGTTAATGAATTTGTTGATAAAATTCTACCGGTAGCATCGGTAACTTCCAAATGTGCATCCTGAGTATTCATTAATTGAATGCCTACTTCAAATATTCCATTAGAAGGGTTTGGTGAAATTGAAAGTGAAGATTGTGTTTTCACAAACAATGGTTGAGTGCTACTTAACATACCGGCTATGCAGGCATCGCCTTTCAAATTAATAACTTCTTGAAAAAGCTGATTCACAACAGCGTAAATTGAATCAATGCATACAGTATCCTCTGTATTTGAATAATAAATTCTGCACAGGGGTTGAAAAGGTGTGGTTTTAGCAATGCTGCTATCAACATAACTTAACCCTACAATTAAATTATTAGCTATTGAAAAGGAAGGTGTCATTGGATAAGTAAATGGATCAACCAAGCTTTGAACCGATTGAATGGTTATTCCTTTCATCGAAAACTGATAGGCAATTACTCTGCTGTCGGAATTTTGAATTCCAATGTCAACATAATGATTGGCCAAATCAGCTCCGATTATTTTTAGTGTTACAGTATCATTAATATTTGTTAAGCCGGTTGGAAATGCGCAATAATTATGAGTTCCTCCTCCGGTCATCGGCCATGCTTCGCCGTAGTTTGAGCAAGCAGTTAAAAGAGTGGCATCATATACATCAATGTCCAGATCGCCATTTAAATCATTGCATGGGGCAGGTACTAAACTATCACCCAAAATAAAATTTACATACATCAATGCATCTGTATTGGTTTGTAAAACATCCAAATTTAAATCACCCATTTTTGAAGTGCCCCCGCAAGTACCGTTGCAATCAGGTTGAGTATTACCATATAATACACCGGCGCAATCGAAGAATGGGCTGCAATTTTGAACAACAGAAAAACTTTTTGTTCCTGCTCCTGTTTCAAAAATATGGATGCATACCTGAGCCCAATTGTTTACATAATCCAATTCGTAATGACCAAGCGCATCAGGCGATTGATCCCAATTTACTTTTATTGCCATGGTATAAAATCCGGTATCAACATCGGTAATATCCAACCATTGACAATCTAATCCTGAAGTATATATATCGCCACAACCAACAGATATTCCCATGTTGCCACAACCATATTGTGCTGTACCACCTCCGCTGCATTCTAAATCCAAAACACAAAAACCATTTTTAAATCCGATTGGTATCAGGGTTCCTGCTGGGTCATACAAATCATATTCAGCATACCCCTGATAATGATAATGACCATGACATGTTCCAAAAACAAATTGACTCGGATTATTAGCCGGATTTCCAATGAAATAATCCTGATTGCCCAGATTTTTAATGTGGGTTGTGAAATTAATTACCGTTCTTACTCCGTATCCTGTTAAACATCCTTCTGTAACCTGACAATTAGTTGCGTTAACAGTTCCAAGAGTTAATGAATTTTCAAAATCTGATTGCATCACTGCAAGGTCCGGACCGTCAGGACAATTCGGATCGCCCGGATAAATACATGAGTTATCAGACACGGTTGCGTTTGGGTTATAATTACAAGCTAGTACATCCATACAGCCAACAATTGGTCCTCCATAATTAATTATCCAGTTGATAGGTATTCCACAACCATTGCTTCCTTCACCAATTCGAATAAAATAAGAAGTTCCTGCTACTAATGCAGCTGAAATATGTGCCTGAAATCCACAAGCATTATCATCGTAATAGGCGGTACCAATATTGGTACTGTTCCAAGTTAAATTATTGCAATGATCATAGACCCAAATTTTTGTGTCGCAGGTATTTAAATTACAGGTAGTAATATCATACATGCCATTTCCAACCGGAATAAATTCATACCAGGTATCATTATTCTGAGCCACATAAGGAGTGGCCTCAATGGCAGTAAAAGCTGATGCACAACTTGAACCGGGAGGGCAATTAATGTAAGTGATTTCGATAAATGTAAAAACGCTCCCGCTGGCTACTAGGCCCCCATCCAATGTTACACTGTATGACCCGGGTGATATTCCATCGCCATAAGAATCATGAATGGTGAAGTGCAAACAATTTCCGGTTAAATAACAAATTGTATCATCGTTGGTGGTGCCACTTGCAATTAGTGTATTGGCAGCATCTTTAATATCCCAGCTTGTTTCGTTCGGATAATTATCCGGTGTAATATTTACAATTATTTGCGAGTAGCCTGCCGCACATTGCGCTTGTGCCACTTGTGTTGAATTCAAGAAAAATCCTGCACACAAAAACAAAATTGAAAAAAATCTTTTCATTGTAATCGGGGGTTTTATTGGCGATGAATGTAAAAATAAAATGCAACTAATATTTAATACAATACCGTATTTTAAAAGTAATACTTACTGTTTCAAAGTTAAGATTATTCATCTTCCAAGCCAGTGTCGACTCCTGAAAAATCTGCGTTCTCAATTAATTCAATTGCTCGGTCAGCATCTTCAGCATTCACTTGTAGTTTTATTCCGCCAACAGTATTTGAAAAAAATGGCATTATTGAAACCAAGTGGTCATTGGTAATTACACAATATATTCCTTCTGATTCTAACATGCCTTTTATAATATGCGCTTTCGTTGCTTGTTCGAAAGTTGCTATTACCACCCATTCTTCGTCTTTATTTTTCATTAACAATATTTATTGAATTTAAAATTGAAAGGTAAACTACTTTCAGATAAATAAAAAAAATCGAAAAAAATGTGGTTTGATTTTTCTTCTCAAAAAAAATAAAATTAACTATTTCTGTTTTTTTCATTCGAATCCTTCGTTGGAAAAATCCCTCGTCTTTCTGCTTCTTCCATCATAAACTGATACGCTTCGTCATAATTGTTATTGAGTTTTCCATCGAGTATTGCTTCGCGTATTGTATCTTTTATTTCACCTACTTCTCTTCCGGGTTTTAAATCGAATACCTCCATAATTATTGCTCCGTCTATCGGAGGTTGGAAATTGCGAAGGTTATCTTTCTCTTCAACCTCCTTCATTTTTATTCGCACCAATTCAAAATTGCGCAGGAAGCGGATTACTTTTTTTTCATTCTTGCTTGTAATATCAGCTTCACACAATTTCATTAAGTCATCCACATCTTCACCTGCATCAAACATTAAACGGCGCACGGCTGAATCATTTACCTGATCGTTTGATAAACTGATCGGACGCAAGTGAAGTAAAACCAATTTCTCAACATACTTCATCTTTTCATTCATTGGCAATCTGAATCGCCTGAAAATTTTTGAAACCATCCGAGCCCCAACAGCATCGTGGCCGTGAAAGGTCCATCCTGTTCCAACTTCAAATCTTTTTGTAACGGGTTTTGCAATGTCGTGCAATACCGCTGACCATCTTAACCAAAGATTATCACTCTTGGTGCAAACATTATCAATAACCTGCAGTGTGTGATAAAAATTATCCTTGTGACCTTTGCCTTCCTTCATCTCGGTTCCTGCGAGCGCAACAAACTCTGGAAAAATCAATTGCATAATTCCGGTTTTATAAAGCAGATCCAAACCAACTGATGGTTTTAACGACAATAAAATTTTATTGAACTCATCAGTAATTCTTTCAGCGCTTATAATTTTTATTCGGTCACAATTATCACTAATTGCCTTTAAAGTTTTTTCTTCAATATTAAATTGCAGCTGGGAAGCAAACCGTATGGCACGCATCATTCGCAACGGATCGTCGCTGAAGGTAATGTTCGGGTCGAGCGGAGTTTTTATAATACCTGCTGCTAAATCCTTTAAACCCGAAAAACGGTCAATCAATTTTCCTTCTTCTTCATTAAATAATTCAAATGCAAGTGTGTTAATCGTAAAATCTCTCCGGCATAAATCATCTTCAAGTGTTCCGGATTCAACTGCAGGGTTACGGGAGATTTCAGAATACGATTCTTTGCGAGCACCTACAAATTCAATATCCATATCCTGATACCTGAATTGTGCAGTGCCAAAATGTTTAAAAATATTTACAGTTGGTTTTGGTTTAAACTGTTTTGCAGTTTGCTCAGCAAATTCAATTCCATTTCCAACACACATAAAATCCAAATCCTTACAGGGGCGATTTAAAATTTTATCTCGCACATATCCGCCAATTAAATAGGCAGGAACTTTCAATTCATTTGCTGCGCACAAAACTTTAACAATGATTTCATTTTCCAAATTGGAAAAACTAATTCCAGGTAATTCTTTTATACTGAACAATTTCATTTAAAGGGTAAAGATAAACCCATCAAGCAAAGCAAAAAGAATTAACCCTGATATACTGAACAGAATTCTGTATTCACACTTGAAAAAGAAAGATTGAGAAAAGCAACTGAACAATTACATTTACCATAAAATAAATTTTTCTCAATGAAAATATTTTTCCTTTCACTTTTAATTTCGTTCGGTCTATTGAATTTTGCGAATGCGCAATCGTTTAGTTTTGTTGACTCCAATGTTCAATACATAACTCCAACCTGCGCCGGTTACGATGATTTTTATGTTCACATGCGAAATGAAAAGCCTGATAGTTTACGGATGAAATGGAAAGCATTGGCAAATCCATTGGATAGTTGTTGGGAATTTCAATATTCCATGTGCGATAATTACAATTGTTATTTAGGAATACCAGGAACTCCAATGACTATGAACACAATAGGTTCAGGCGACACTACTTTTTTAAAGTTATCAAATACTTACCTGACTCATTATTCAGGAAATCCGGTGGTTAAAGTTTTAGTATGGGACATGGATATTCCAACCGAACTTGATACAATTACCTATTACATTACAATTTGCCCTGATTCAGTTTTGTGTACCGCTTTAACCTCTTCAATCGCTACTCTTTTGAATACTAATACAGTTAAAGTTTTTCCTGTTCCAGCTTACTCTAAAATCAATTTGAGTTATCCTACATTATCCTCAGGTAAAATCTCCGTTTCAGATTTAAGTGGAAAAGAAATTATTTCCATACCGGCAACTGGGATTTCTTCATCCGTTAATATTGAATGGTTGACAGAAGGAATTTATTTCATTTGTATTTCCGAAAACAATAAAACATCCTTCACGCAAAAGTTTATAAAACTTTAAGCAATTGTTATATCTTTAAATACTATCTGGATATTTTAACTAATATCCGTTTTATTTTTTTATATTGATATTTCTTTTCATTTCCAAAAAATCAACATACACCTGACCACATTGGGTTTAACATCTAATCAAATTAATTCTTACTTTTTAACATGTCATTTTTAACAGAAAAAAAATTCGCTGGTTGGATGAAGAATTAGCACTCTGTTCCTTAAAAAAAAGTTTCTGTTTGATGAATGCGGTGGAAATGTTTTTTATTTCCTAAGCCTAACTGTAATTTCTTATCATAATTCCAATTAGCCTTCGCAAATATTTATTTCAAAATAGTTAAGATGAATAGCGATTCAAAAAACAATTTACCACCTTTGCAACAATGATTATAGAAACCAATACTTTATTTCAGCGTGTAGAAGCTTCATTAGAAAGTATCAGGCCATATCTTGCAGTTGATGGTGGTGATATTAGGTTAATTGAAATCACCAATGAAAATGTGGTCAGAATAAAATTGCTGGGCAATTGCAGTGATTGCCACATGAGCGAAATGACCATGAAAGCAGGAGTGGAAGAAACCATTATGAAATCAGTTCCCGAGATAAAAAAAGTCGAAGCAGTCTGATGAACTACAACGAACTGATAAAAAACATCAGAGCAAAAAAATCTTTCCTCTGTATTGGTTTGGATACCGACATAAAAAAAATTCCGCAACACCTCCTCTCCTTTCCTGATCCGGTTTTCGAATTCAACAAAAAAATCATTGATGCCACTCATCAATACTGTGTTGCCTACAAACCAAACATTGCATTCTACGAATCACTTGGAGCAAGTGGCTGGTTGAGTTTGCAAAAGACACTTGAATACATTCCAAAAAATATTTTCACAATCGCTGATGCCAAACGAGGTGACATTGGTAACACAAGCGGATTATATGCCAGAGCATTTTTCGACAAATCTTCAAGCGGACTTGATTTTGATTCGGTAACCGTTGCTCCATACATGGGAAAAGATTCTGTTACACCTTTTCTCGAATTCAAAAACAAGTGGGTGATATTATTAGCGCTTACATCCAATTCAGGGAGTACTGACTTTCAGTTAATGAATGAAGGCGGAGAAAAATTATACGAGCGTGTTATCCGCACTTCACAATCATGGGCAACACATGAACAGATGATGTATGTAGTTGGAGCGACACACGCAGAAGAACTCGCGAACATTCGCAAACTCGCCCCTAAACATTTTTTCTTAGTGCCAGGCGTAGGCGCACAAGGCGGAAGTTTACAGGAAGCAGCAAAATATGGGATGAATGAAAACTGTGGCTTATTAGTAAACAGTTCCAGAAATATTATTTATGCGTCAACCAAAAAAGATTTTGCTGAAGAAGCTGCGAACGAAGCAAGGAAAATGAAAGAAGAGATGGAAAAACTATTGAATTAGTTTCTGATAAATTATTTCTTCTTTTTATAATCGTCAAAATAAAACGCAACAGGTAAATTATAATAAACTGCTACCGTTCTTCCGTTTTGTTTTCCGGCATTCCACTTGGGCATCATTTTAATTACCCTGATAACTTCATCACCACAACCTCCTCCGATATCATAAAGAATTTCAATATCAGAAATACTTCCGTTGGTGTTCACAATAAATTTCGCCCCTACTTTTCCTTCAAGAGAATCAGCAATCGCTTTTGCCGGATAGTTAATATTATGCACAAGAAAACTGATTAACGAATCCTGCCCACCCGGAAACAGCGGCATCTGTTCAACATAAACTGCTGCATTTTTAATATCTGGAAGTTGAGCTAAAGCGCTAATGCAAAAAAGAAGACTGAATAAAACCGCACTGATGATTTTCATTTTGAATTTATTTTTTCCTTCTATAAAGGAAATACAATTTTTCAGTAGTACAACAACTTTTATACTAACGAATTAACATTAATTGAAAAGATATTGAATATGCACAAGAAATCATTCTCTATATTTTTAAAAAAACATTCCAAAAAATAAAACAATTGTTAAAGCCCGGTTCAACTGTTTATTTTTAAAATAATATTTCTGTTTAACTTTCGCCCAGATAAAAATCTATAGAACTAATGAACTTTGATTTAATTGTACTCGGAAGCGGTCCCGGTGGATATGTAGCAGCCATTCGCGCCTCACAACTTGGATTAAAAACAGCCATTATCGAAAAAGAAAACCTGGGAGGTATATGTCTTAACTGGGGGTGTATTCCAACTAAAGCATTATTAAAAAGTGCACAGGTTTTTGAATACCTGCAACATGCTTCCGACTTTGGAATTACAGTTGGTGAATCAAAAGCTGATTTCAACGCAATTGTTAAACGCAGTCGTGATGTTGCAAGTGGAATGAGCAAAGGAGTTCAGTTTTTGATGAAGAAAAATAAAATTGAAGTAATAATGGGTATTGGAACTGTCAAACCCGGAAATAAAGTTGAAGTAGCAGATGCATCAGGAAAGAAAACAGAATACACTGCTAAGAATATAATTATAGCAACAGGCGGCCGATCAAAAGAACTACCAAATCTTAAACAGGATGGAAAAAAAATTATTGGGTATCGTGAAGCAATGAATTTGACTGTTCAACCAAAATCAATGATAGTTGTTGGTGCTGGTGCAATTGGAATTGAGTTTGCTTATTTTTATAATTCAATAGGTACAAAAGTTACTGTTGTTGAATTTCTGCCCAATATAGTTCCTGTTGAAGATGAAGATATATCTAAAGAATTAGAAAAAATTTATAAGAAGAAAGGAATCAATGTAATGACAGGATCCTCTGTTGAGAAAGCAGATACCACAGGTAACGGATGCAAAGTTACTGTAAAATCTGCAAAAGGAATAGAAGTACTTGAATGTGATATTGTGTTATCCGCCGTTGGAATTTCAACTAATATAGAAAATATTGGATTAGAGGCGTGTGGAATTAAAACAGAAAAAGGAAAAGTTTTGGTAGATGATTTTTACCAGACAAATATGAAAGGGTATTATGCAATTGGCGACATAGTAAAAGGTCCGGCTCTCGCTCATGTAGCCTCAGCTGAAGGAATTATTTGTGTGGAGAAAATTGCAGGTAATCAACCACAGCCGCTTGATTATAATAATATTCCCGGCTGCACATATTGCCAACCTGAAATTGCGTCTGTAGGGTTTACAGAAAAAGCAGCAAAAGATGCGGGCTACCAAATCAAGGTTGGTAAATTTCCTTTTTCCGCCTCCGGAAAAGCAAGTGCGGCAGGAACAAAAGAAGGTTTTATTAAAGTTATTTATGATGCAAAGTATGGGGAATGGCTGGGTGCGCACATGATTGGCGCATGTGTTACTGAACTGATTGCTGAAGTTGTGGTGGCTCGAAAATTAGAAACAACAGGTCATGAAATAATCAAATCAATTCACCCGCATCCTACAATGAGCGAAGCAATAATGGAAGCCACTGCTGCTGCATACGGAGAAGTCATTCACCTTTAAAAAACTCAAACCCATGCTTTCAAAAAAAGCCAAATACGGATTACAGGCAATTATTTTTCTTGCTAAAGAAGAGAAGAAAAAGAAAGGTCCTATTCAAATTGCTGAATTAGCAAAACATGAAAAAATTCCAAAAAAATTTCTCGAAATAATTTTATTGGAAATGCGTAAACATGGAATTCTTCACAGTAAAATGGGAGTCGGTGGAGGATACAGTTTAGGGAAATCTGCAGATAAAATTTCAATTGGACAGATAGTAAGAACATTGGATGGTCCACTTGCTGAAGTTAGTTGCGTCAGTAAAACAGCTTATCACAAATGTGATGAATGTCAAAATGAAAAAACCTGCGAGATAAGAAAGGTGATGAAACAGGTGAGAGATTCAACCGCAAGAATATTAGATGGAACTTCATTGGCCGATGTACTTAAAGGAAAAGTAAATATTTAATCCTCTTTTTTTCAACAGAATTTATTTTCTGTTTAATCGAATTTGAATAATCTATTAGATTTATAGAAAACATCGTTTTACTTTTACCTCCATGACAGAATCACATCTAAGAAGTGTTGTTAAAGGAATTACCTGGAGAATAATCGGAACGGCGGATACTATTTTTCTCTCCTGGCTGTTTACCGGAAGTATTGGTACGGCTTTAAAAATCGGATTCATTGAATTATTTACCAAGATAGTGCTGTTCTATTTTCATGAAAGAATATGGATGATTTTTCATATCGGCCAAAGTAGTCAGATCAAATCTTCAATTCAATTGGATGATGAAGCCCAACCTCAATTCATTGATAAACATTGGAGAAGTTTAGTTAAAGGAATTAGCTGGCGTTTTTTCGGTACAATTGATACAATTGTAATTTCATTTTTTGTAACTCACAATTTCGCAAAAGCATTTACCATAGGATTTGCCGAAGTGTTTACCAAAGTAGGTTTATATTACCTGCATGAAAGAGTATGGATGAAAGTGAAATGGGGAAAGAAAAAAAATGTTAGAATATCAAACTAACTGAAAATTACCTACCTGACCAAAGTAACATTCCCCTGTTTTCGATAAGTGGTATTATCATCTTCTAATTTATATTCCACTATGTATGCATAAACACCAAAACCGCAAAGTTTTTCATCACGATTTTTTCCATCCCAATTTAATTCAGCCTGCCTGTAAACAATTTCTCCCCAACGATTATAAATTTGAACATCATTAATTATTACTCTGTCGCCTTTAATTAATTGAAACATATCGTTTATGCCATCATTGTTAGGCGTAAAAGCGTTTGGAATAAAAATATAAGCAGTAGGTAAAACAATTACAACCACACTATCAGAATTGGTACAATTACTTCCTTGTTCAATAACCAAAATAGTATAGGTTGTTGTTATCGTCGGGCTTACAATTGTACCGCTTAAGTTAGGAGTATTAACAAAATCGGATGGAGACCATAAATAGGTAAAACTTCCTGTTTGCGAAAGTTGAACGCCAAGGGTTGCATCATTTTCATTCACAATTGTAGTATCACCAAAGGCATTAACTGAAAATAAATCATTTGCCACTACAGAATCACTTGAATATGCGGTGCATCCATTTGCATCAGTTAGCATTACATCATAAAAACCAACAGGAATATCATTAATAAAAGTGGTAGTTTCTCCTGCAGGGTTTTGCCAACTATAAAAATATTGAGGAGTACCGCCTGAAGGGATTACAATGATACTTCCATCGCTTGATAATGGACAGGAAGCACGGGTTGTAATTATTGATAAAGACAATTCTAAGGGTTCATTAACGGTTACATTTGAGTTGCCGGTACAGCCATTAAAATCTGTTATCGTTATTGTATAATTTCCGACTCCGATATTTTTTAAAGTATCAAATGGATATGCCCCTGGTATCCACAACGACGAATACGGTAATATAGCATTTTGCTGATTAAAACTAATCCAACCATCTGTAAGGCCTTTGCAACTTACATGATGTGGAAAGGTATTAATTAAAATAGCAGGAGGTTGATTAACAGAACTGCTTCCAAATAATGTACAACCATTAGCATCAGTTACTGATACATTATAAACGCCACTACACAAACCTGATACTGTATTGTTAGTTGAATTATTAAACCAAATTAAATTATAAGGTGCAGTACCTAAAGTAATTAAAGCGGTCATAGTTCCGTCGCATCCGCCATTGCAGGTTGTATTGGTCGACGACATATTAATATTCATACCGAATGGTTCGGTCACTACATTAGTGTCAATTATTGTACAAAAATTTTGATCTGAAACCGTAACATAATAAGTACCCGCACATAAATTAGTTGGATTTTGTACAGAAGGAACTCCATTATTCCATGAAAAAATGTAAGGCAATTGTCCACCTATTGGGGTAAGCGAAATTGTGCCATCGCAATAACTTAAACAGGTAGCATTTGAAATAACAGAAGTTAATGAAATGGGGTTAGGAAGAAATAAAGTTGTTGAATCAACTGTAACACAACCATTAATATCTGAAACCGAAACAGAATATGTTCCGATGTTTAAATTATTAATACTTGAATTTGTTCCACCAGCATTACTCCATTGATAATTATATGGTCCTAACCCACCAATTACCTGTGTAGATATGGTTCCATTGTTTCCAATACATCCGGGATCTGTGCCAATTGCGGTTACAGAAAATCCATTGCAGTTTGCTATACAAGTTGCCGTGCTAAGTGGGAATGGAATTCCGGGGCAATCATTAGAAATCCAACTTCCAACCATTCCATCGCCGGCAGCAGTAACACTAACCGATAAATCTGAGTTAGTACAGGTTGAATTTACAGTTAATGAAAAACACAAATTCCATTGACATGTACCTGTTGGTGTATAATCACCAAAATCATTCCCAGGATTTCCATCCAGTAGTCCTGTTATAACATCATAAGTATCAAAATAAAATCCGGGACCGAATATTCCTCCGCTTGCACTGCTTGTATCTGCCAGCTCAAATCCCCATTGCCCCCACCCATAACATGAAGCAGGGCTTGAAACAGAAGTTAAAGAATTTGAATCCCAACCAGTACCAAAGTTTATTATAAATCCATCAATCCAATTAGAACCACTTTGCGAAAATCCAATTAAAGTATAACAAAATGTTACAGTAGTTCCTGTAGGATAAGTATTATTAACTGGCAAAGGGTTAGATGTAAAACTTTCAGTGGTCGCACATTGAGAAAATGCTAATTCGTTTTTAAGAATCAATACGATACTTAAAAAACAAAAAATAACTGTGCCGAAATAATTTATGAATTTATCTTTATTCATTCAGAGTTTAAATGTAACTTTCATTATTGGTATCAGCCAAATTTAAATCAATGGTTATTACTCCTTCTTTTTAACAATGTTCATAAAAAAATCCCTTTCCTGAATTAACAGAAAAGGGATTTTTAAATATTATTAACTTAATGAGCAACAACTACTTTAGATACAGCTTGTTTGCTACCTGCAATTACCTGTAAAAAATAATTTCCACTTGCTACATCTGATAGTTTGAAATTAAGATTAGAAATTCCAAAAGGTAAATTTCCGTAATCAACTGATTTAACAATGCCACCTTTTACATCAAGTAAATTCGCATGAACATTTGTATTTCCCCATGATAATTGAGTTATAAAAAATATTTCATCAGAAGCAGGATTAGGATAGATTTTAAAGTCGGAACTCATTATTGATGGCTCCTGAACCGATACAGCTGAATTACTGAATGTTCTCCATACACCGGTACCATAGGTGCTTGCATAAAGAACATTTAAATAATTTCCAACCGGAACCTGACGAAGTTTTGTAACCGGTACTCGTGCCATTGTATTATTTTCTTCGTTCCAAGTTGTCCCACCATTTTCAGTTGCCCATATTCCTAATTCAGTACCTATAATTATTGTGTTTGGATCTACCGGATCAATAGCCGAACAATAGACAGGCATCTTTGGAAGATTGCCGGTTATGCTTGTAAATGTAGCGGCTGATGTTGCATCATTTGATTCATATACATAACTCGTGTTACCATAATTTCCCAAAGAAACAACAACATGATCATCATTATTTTTATCAACTGAAATTCCGGATATAAACCTACCGCTGAAATTTTCAATCAGTGTAGTAGTAATTCCATTTGAAATAAAATTATCATTTGCATCATAGGCAAATGTTGTATCCATTCCATCAATTCTATAAACATTACCGCTTTCAGTGCCCACAAATAATGAGTTACCATTTGAAGTAACAGCTAATGATATTACAACACCGCTAATTCCTGAACTGATTTTAAACCAAGACGGAACAACCGAAAAATTCATTGCCTGTTGTGTCATCCAAACACCATTGTTAGTTCCAAGAAAAAACTTACTGTATTTATTTATATCAGTCATTGAAATATTTTCATAAAGTAAAATTGGTGCTATAAAAGCAGCTCCTTCATCTGGATACCTGCTTCCACCTGGTTCTTCATCTACATTATCAATATGCGCATCAAAAAAATCTGCAAATGATTGTCCATTATTTAATGAGCGTTCAACCGAACCATTTACATACTCAGCAAAAATTGCATTTGGATTTACTTTACTTACCTGAACATCTCCACCATCGCCACCTTTAATTTCAACCCCAGTTTTAGTTGTGTTACCGGTGAAGTCAACTCTGAAGTTTCCATTGTCTTGCGATCCACCAACAAAAACTCCTGAATTTTCACGAACATCCAATGAATAAAACTGAACGGTATTAAATCCTAAATTTCTTGTTCCAAAATATGGTTGATCAGCGGTTGCATTTGTTGTCATGCTAAAACCGCCATCAGACCCAACAAACATTATTTCGGGGTTTGATGGATGAAACACGAAGGTGTGTATATCCGCATGTGTATATAGTGAAGACCATGGGGCATAATTCCATTTAGTAATTTTATTCCAGGCATAGTATCCATTTGATTGTAAATCATATTTGTAACAATCTATTCCTCCGATATAAACAATATTAGGGTCAGAAGGAGAGATTCCTATTGCTAAAGCATAACTTCCCTGTGTAACAGGACTCCAATTTACACTATTTGCTGTTTGCGTAGGCGCAGTTTGAACAAATGTTGCTCCGCCATCAGTTGATTTATAAACTCCCATTAATAATTGACCGGTAGTAGATGCAATTACATAAACATAATTTGGATTACTTGGAGCAACAGCAACAGCCATTCGGGCTGCTCCTGTTGGTAATCCTGTAACATTTAAAGAGCTAAATGAAGTAGCGCTACCTGATGCGTCTGTTTTAACATATTTGCTTCCAACAATTGCATGAACTATTCCGTTTGAACCGGTAGCTACTGAATACCCCATTCCATTTAATGCCGGTGTTCCTGTACAATTAATCCAATTATTTCCACCATCATCTGAATAAACTAATCCTCCGGATGTGTTTGCTCTGATTGTAGCATAAACTCTGTTTGGAAATAATGATCCGCCGGAAGACAAACTTGTTACAAATGACCATGCTAAGCTTGTTGTAGGATTTGTAGAGCCACTTGTTTTTACATGTATCCATGTTGCACCATGATCAGTTGACTTCCATATTCCATCACCAGGGAACCCGGTAGCCCCTCCAACTACTGAAGTTGTAAACCAACCAAAATATTCACCCGTCCCAACATAAATATCCCCATTCGCTGTTTGTGTAATACATGATATATTTTGATTACTCCAAATTGATGCATCATTAAATCCAACTATACGAGTCCATGATTGTCCAAGATTTTGTGATTCCCATAAACCGCCACTTACACCTCCGGCTATAACATGATTTGGATTTGCGTTATCACAAAGAATTACGCGTGTTCTTCCACCAACATTATCAGGGCCTAAGTCTTCCCACTGCAAACCAAGAGCGCGACTCTTTTTTGCTAAAATTTTATCCGCATCAATACGGGCATTTTGTATATCGGCAATATCAATATTTTTAGTAAGTTGATTTGTTCGCATGCTATTCCACCAATTGGCGGCTCCCGCAAATTCCTCACCTTCTTCAACAGCTTCATTTTTCATTTCATTTTGCTCTGCAAAACGATTTTCATTTTTCTTCAATTTAAAAACCACAAAAAATGTTGTGGCTGCAGCCATTAAAATGAAGAGCGAGAATTTAATTTTATTATTCATGTTTTGGTATTTTTTCGTATTGAAAGTTTAAATGTAAAAAATGAATTTATGTATTCTTTTCACTTTTTAACATTGTGACAAAAATGTGACTTTATCTGACATCTGCAAGTTTTATTTTAAATGCTTTTCAGCATGGTAAGATGACCTAACCAATGGACCACTTTCAACAATATGAAAACCTTTTTTCATTCCTTCATCATGGTAGTAAGAAAAAATATCAGGATGAACCCACTCCATTACTTCTAAATGATTTTTTGTTGGCTGCAGGTATTGCCCAATTGTCATCACATCGCATCCATTTTCTACTAAATCATCCATCACTTGCAGAACTTCTTCTTTTTTTTCACCAAGCCCAACCATGATGCCTGATTTAGTTCGCATCCCACCATCTTTCAATTGTTTAATCACTTTCAATGATCTCTCGTACTTAGCTTGAGGACGAACTTGCCTGTATAATCTTTTAATTGTTTCCATATTGTGAGAAACAACTTCTGGTGCCACCTCAATTATTTTCTTAACACTTTCAACACTTCCTTTAAAATCAGGAATAAGTGTCTCCATTGTTGTGCCAACGCTTATTTCCCTGACAGCATTTACAGTAGCTGCCCAAATTGCTGCTCCTCCATCTTTCATTTCGTCGCGATTGACAGATGTTAGGACAGCATGTTTTACTTTCATTAATTTTATTGCTTCAGCCACTCTTCGTGGTTCATCCCAATCTAATTCAGTTGGCATGCCTGTAAGAACAGCACAGAATCCACAACTTCTGGTACAAACATTTCCAAGAATCATAAATGTTGCAGTGCCTGCGCCCCAGCATTCGCCCATGTTCGGACAATTACCGCTTTCACAAATGGTATGTAATTTATACTGATCAACCAATCCACGAACATGTCGGTAGCCTTCACCGGTTGGTAGTTTCACTCGAAGCCACTCGGGTTTTCTTTTTCTTTCTTCTGTTTTTACTTCAGGAGTTTCAATCATTTCAATTGATCAGGACTTTTTTCCAAATTCAAATCCAACATAAATACCAGGATAAAATTGTTGGTTCTTTTTTATAAGCATGATCGGAACACTTTTGTAATAAGCATTAAAAAATATTCCTGCTTCAATTGCTTTTAAATATTCATCGTAAACTGCATAGTCGAAATGCATTCCTAATTTTGTATGAATTCCAGGAACAAATTTTAAATGGGTTATGCCATCTGAAAATAATCCACCGCCGTAAATTGAATTCAAATTCAAAAAATAATTTTTATTTTCTTCTGAATATTCTTCTGAAATTAATTCTGCTTCAAAATTATCTATTGGATAAATAAGTTCTAAAAAGTAGGGCTTAAGTATTCCTAAAGAAAATCCTCCAACTGCTTTTATTCCAATGCCAACACCGGCGCGATCAGCTCTTCTTCCTAATTCTTTATATATTCCATATGAAATATTCAGGTTATAAAATGAATATCGTTTACCATAAACAAATGGTTTAGGATTTGGAACACCAACCTGAGAAAACGGAAAATCCTGTGTCTGTTTATATTCTTTAGGATGATGTATTGTTGAAAATTCGATTTCGTAAAATTTTCGGGTGTGGACATTGGTAATAAGACCATGTGAATAATTAAAATTGAAACCACTGTTTGTAAGATTTACACCCGACGACCAGAATTTTTCATGCAACATATCCTTACTCACGGTTTGACCGGAGGAAGTATTAAATGAAACAAACAGTACGGCAATGATTACCACAACTTTTTTCACACTTCAATATTAATACTTTTGGTTCGCTTTAAAAATGAAGAACTGAAATTGATTAACATGACAGCAGAAATTGTTTATAAGGGAGAATTGCGTTGCGAAATGAAGCACCTGAACTCAGGTGAAATAGTTGTTACTGACGCTCCAACAGATAATCAAGGTAAAGGGCAAGCGTTTTCGCCTACCGATATTGTGGCGGCTGCATGCGGAAGTTGCGCGTTAACGGTAATGGGAATTGCAGCTCGAACACATAATATTTTATTGGATGGAACAAAAGTTACCGTCTTAAAAGTTATGGTAAACAATCCAAGAAAAATTTCGGAAGTGCATTTGGATTTTTATTTCCCAACAAATAATTATTCGCAAAAAGAAAAAGATATTCTGGAACACACAGCCAGTAACTGTCCTGTACTATTGAGCTTGAATCCGGAATTAAAACAGGATTTGAAATTTCATTATTGAATCAGAATTCCAACACAACTCCTATGCTTGGAAGAATGGTTCCGGTTATATTTTTTACATAGAAGGTATTGTATCGAAGCAAATCATTTTGATTAACTACCGGGCTTCCAGAGGCATCTCTTTCCACATCTAAGTAAGGTTGCAGTTCCGCTTTGAAGTTGTAAGCATTTTGAATATCAATATAAGTATTTAGGTTAAATTTTTTGAAGAAGAATTTTTTATCAATTCTGAAATCCAACTGATGAAATGATTTAATCCGTTGGGTGTTCAGTTGTGAATAATCCACCAATCCTCTTCCTGTTATATCCCAAACTGATTTTAACGAACTACGCGAAACATCGTAAGGTGTGTATGGTGCTCCACCACTGTATCGCCACTTCGCTCCTATTTCCCAAGTCTTGCCGATTTTTTTTCCGGCGGTTATTGCAATCACAATTTGATTATCCCATGATGATGGAATCAGTTTATTATTTCGGTCATCAAACAAACTTCTGTAAAGAGTTACGGCAACCAAACCGTAAAATCCTTTGAAATATTTTTGTTGAATTAATAATTCCACTCCATAACTTTTCCCATTTGAAGTAGAAACCGCCGGTTCATTTCCAATCACCCCAAAATCGCCACCCATGTTTGCCAGTGAAACAGAATCATTTGTGAGAAACGGATAATTGCCATACAATTTATAAAACCCTTCAATAGCAATGCGGGTATTTGTTTTGGTGTTGTATTCAGTTCCGACAACAATGTGCCTGCACGAAATGTATTTTATGTGATTTTGTTTGTTCGCTAAAGTATTTGTCGAATCACGATAACCAAGAACTGTGTAAGCAGGTAACTGATAATAAATTCCAGAATTAAAATTCAGCGATATTTTTTCTGATAAGTTATAAGTCAGAGAAACTCTCGGCGAAATTTGATTCAATGGATTATTCATCTCGCTGGAATAATCATTAAAATCTGTTCGCGCACCAATTGAAACAATAAAACGCTCGCCTGAAAATCCTCTTGTTGCCTGAGTGAATATTGAGAATTTACTGAACGACAAATCAGAATTATAATTGATCAACTGAATTCCGAATGGTGTGGAAATCCTATTGAATGTTTTATTTTTGTATTGAACAAATTCATAACCTGCCCCATAATTTATTTTTAATCCTTTATGGTTGTATGTATTTTCCAGTCGCAATTTATTTTCAATTTCTTCCGATGCATATTTTAAAATCAGGAATTGCGATTCATCGTTATTAAAATACTTAGTTGTCTTATTATTCAAATGATTTCTGCTCATCACAAGGCTTTGATAACTCTTGTTTGAAAAATGTTTATATGCTATTCCCCCAGTATAACTCCACTGTTCATTGGTTGGAAGGTATCCCAAAATATATTTTTGTTCGGGTGTAGAATCTGCAGAAAGGTTTAACTCAAAATCATCTATTGCACCTAATCCGATTAAAGTGATTTCATTTTTTGTATTCAGCCTTATCCGTTCTTTAAATTGAAAATCATTGTAGGTTGGAAGAAATGGTAAACCCAAAGTTTTAAATAAAAATTGCAGGTACGACCGTCGCGCTGACAATAAAAAAGTTGACTTCTTAGTAATCGGGCCTTCCAGTGTTAACCCAATATCACTTGACCCTACGGTGGCTGTAAAACCCAAGTGGTCACTTCGTCCATCCTTTTGCGTGAAATTAAAAACCGAACTCAAAGTGTTTCCGCGATTCGCAGGAAATGCTCCCGAATAAAATTCTACCTCCTTAATAAAATCAACATTTATCATTCCTACCGGACCACCTGAAGAACCTTGCGTTGCAAAATGATTGATATTGGGAACTTCAACTCCATCCAGATAAAAACGATTTTCATTCGGCGCTCCACCTCTGATAATTATATCGTTCCGAAAACTAACCGTGTATGAAACACCCGGAAACGATTGAATCACTTTGCTGATATCGCGATTGCCACCAGGGTTTCGCTGAATTTCATTTACACCTATTGTCCGAAGTGAAACCGGACTCTCTTCTGACTTATCAAATGAACTACCCTGCACAACAACTTCATTCAATTCACTCACTGTTTCTTCCAAACCAACATCAACAACCGCTGGTTTAGCATTGGTCACCTGAATTTCTAAAACAGTTTTCTTTTTAAACCCAACAAAACTTACTTCAATATTATAAAGTCCGGGAGCCAGGTTTTTTAGTTCATAATTCCCTTTTTCATCGGTTTGAATTCCATTGGTGGTTCCGGTAATTGCAACTGTTGCAAATTCAATTGGCTGATTGGAAGTAGCGTTTAAGATTTTCCCCTTAATAATTCCGGTTTGTGCAAACAAGTTTATCGGAAAAACAAAAAGTATAAAAAGAAATTTATTCATGATGGATTCAGTACGATTGAAGCGAAAAATTATTTTAAGGCCGCAAACATAATTGTCTCAGTTAGTATTAACAGAATGCCTTTTTACTTTTGTGCACTCAAAATTTGTATGCAACAAGAGTGGTTTGAAAGCTGGTTCGATTCGCCTTACTATAAATTATTGTATCGTCATCGCGATGAAACTGAAGCGGCTGCTTTTATAAAAAAATTACTGGAAGAAATTCACCTTGAAAAAGGTGCGAAGATTTTAGATATGCCTTGCGGAAATGGTCGGCATTCTGTAGTAATGGCTGATTTGGGTTACGATGTGAGTGGCATTGATTTATCGGAACGGAATATTTGCGAAGCTTTATTGAACGACCAACCCAACCTGCATTTTTTTGAACACGACATGCGCGAACAACTTTACACCAATCAATTTGATTTGGTGATGAATCTGTTTACCAGCTTTGGATATTTTGATTCAGAGGAAGAAAATAAAAAGGCAATGCAATCCATCGCACAGTCATTAAAGCCCGGTGGACTTTTAGTGATTGATTTTTTTAATGATAATTTGCTTCGGAATAATTTAAAATCAACTGATAAAATAATTGTTGATGGAGTTGAGTTTTTTATTGACCGGAAAATAGAAAATAATTTTGTGGTGAAATCGATTCACATAAAAGACGAAGAGAAAGATTTTGATTTTGAAGAATGTGTTCAGTTGCTGGAGTTAAAAGATTTTGAAAAATATTATTCTCCATTCGGATTGTTTACTGAAAAAGTGTATGGCGATTACCAGCTAAAACCTTTCACTAAAAATTCTGAACGATTAATAATCATTGCCAGAAAAAGAAATGATTGATTGGCTGAAAGCTTTAGATAAAAAATTATTTCTGTTCATACACAATGGACTTAGCAATACATATTTCGATTTCACCATGCCGTGGATTCGCGATAAGTATTTCTGGATTCCGCTTTACATCATTTTCATTTTGTTGATGATTTATTATTTCAGAAAAAAAAGCTGGATGGTCATTATTACTTCTCTTGCCGTTGTTGGAATTTCTGATTTCATCAGCAGTGGAATTTTCAAACCATTGTTTCATCGCTTGCGTCCGTGCCAGAGTCCTGAATTGGCTTCACACATTCATAACATTATTGCATGCGGTTCAGGTTTCAGTTTTGTTTCGTCGCATGCAGCCAATCATTTTGCACTTGCCGTTTTTCTTGGTTTAATTTTTAGTGAAAAAATAAAACGGTTACTACCCGTTTTACTTTTTTGGGCAGCACTCATTTGTTTTGCGCAGGTGTATGTTGCTTATCATTTTCCTGCTGATGTTGCAGTAGGTGCAATCGTTGGAATTATTCCAGCATATTTTGCTGCACACATTCTTAAATATTGGTTAAAGAAATCATCTTCGCAACTTCAATGATGAATCACCTGTTCGAAATTTCTATTTTGTTTTTCGCTCCATTAGCAGGGGCAATCGTTGCGTTGCTTGTAAAGCAGAAAGACGATTCGAATTTCAAGCTCATCCTATCATTCAGTGGTGCATTTTTATTCAGTGTGATGCTGTTGCATTTACTACCGGAAATTTTTCAAAGTCAGGGTGTGAAAGCTGGATTGTTTATGTTGGTTGGATTTTTTATTCAGGTTTTTTTAGAACAGGCAACACATGGAATTGAACACGGACACTTTCATCACCACAGTGAAAGCTATGGTTTTTTAATTTCTCTTTTTGTTGGTTTAAGTGTGCATTCATTCTTCGATGGAATTCCTGCAGCACTTCCGCACACAGGTGAACACGAACACTCATCCTTACTTTATGGAATAGCCTTACATAAAATTCCGGAGGGATTTGCACTTGCAAGTATTTTTCTTTTTTCTAAATACACAAAAAATAAAACGCTGATTATTGTTTTGTTGTTTTCACTTATTGCTCCGGTTGGTGTGTTGGTTTCTTCCTTCATTCAGGAAAACGACAAAAGCTACTACCCTCTTTTGCTTGCTGTAGTTGCCGGTTCACTGCTGCATGTTTCAACTACAATTTTATTTGAATCAGAAAGTGGAAAACATGCTTATACTTTCAAAAAAATTCTGGTCATTATTTTCGCCGTTGTTCTCTCATTACTCACACTTTGATTTTAAATTAAAATGCAATTCGAATTCATCATTGTAAATCCTCAGGCTGAAAAATATGTTGCTCTCATTCAGCTCAATCGCCCCAAAGAATTAAATGCATTGAACCTTCAGCTCATGGGCGAATTGCGCGATGCACTGAAAGAATTGGATAACAATGATGAAGTGCGCGCAATCATCATTACCGGAAATGAAAAAGCATTTGCAGCCGGAGCCGATATAAAACAGATGGCTGATAAAACCGCCATTGACATGATGAATGTTGATCAGTTCAGTACCTGGGACCAGATAAAAAAAACAAAGAAACCAATCATTGCCGCTGTGTCAGGTTTTGCATTGGGTGGTGGTTGCGAGTTGATGATGCATTGCGATATGATTGTTGCATCCGAATCAGCACGGATCGGACAACCGGAAATTAAAATTGGTGTGATGCCCGGTGCAGGTGGAACTCAACGGCTTACCCGCGCAGTAGGCAAAGCGCTCGCAATGGAAATTGTTTTAACAGGAAAATTTATTACTGCCGATGAAGCATTGCGTGCCGGATTAATAAATAAAGTGGTGCCAAATGAAATGTATTTGAAAGAAGCATTCTCATTGGCAAAACAAGTAGTTGATAAATCTCCGGTTGCAATTAAACTTGCTAAAGAATCAGTGCTTGCAGCATTCAATACTTCGTTGGATGAAGGATTAATTTTTGAACGAAAGAATTTTTATTTGTGCTTTGCATCCGAAGATCAGAAAGAAGGCATGAAAGCATTTTTAGAAAAGCGGGCGGCATCGTTCACTGGAAAATAAATTTCAATTTGGATTATTTATGAATAATACTTTTCGCAACCAATTCATCTGAACTAATATATGTTGCATCTGATAAAAAGAATTACAAAAAAAATTATTCGTCAAACAGGATATAGTTTATCAAAGATTGATAAATACCAGTACTCTCTGGAAAAAGTAAAATATAATTGGCTAAAGAAAAAAAATATAAAAACGATAATTGATGTCGGGGCCTGCGATGGAGATTTTATCAGAAAATTCAGGCCGGTTTTTCCTGATGCAATGATCTATTCAATCGAACCAAATCCGGAATCATTTGAAAAACTGAATGCCTTTTATAAAAATGATCCAAAGATTAAACCCTTTAACATAGCCCTTTCAAATTTCAAGAGCGATGTTGACTTTTTTGTTTCTGAAAGTGCCGGTTCAAGTTCATTATTGGAAATGGAAGAAATTCATAAAATAAATTTTCCGTTATCGGCAAAAAATGAAAGGATAAAAGTGAAATGCGATTTGCTCGACAATATATTTTCTAACATTATTCTTGAATCTAATGTACTAATGAAATTAGATGTTCAAGGTGCTGAAAAATTAGTATTGGAAGGTTCAATCAAAACATTAAAGTCGGTTGATGTTATACTTTGCGAAGTAAATTTTCAGGAACTTTATAAACACGCTGTTTTGGCAACTGATTTAATTCAATTTCTTAAAATTAATAATTTTATTTTTTTCGGAATTGAAAACATGCATCAAAGCTTAATTGATGGAACTTATACTCATGGTGATGCTTTTTTTATTAAGGAAAAAAAATAACGCTGAAAAAAATATTTATTGAAAAAAGAGCAGCGGAGTTTAAAGGGAATTAACCCTTCCGCATTTGCTCCCACATATCCCAGGCTTCTTTTGGTATTTTATCGAAGTGCGTGAACTGACCTGCGTTGTATAACCATTCGCCACCATCAATCACCACTACTTCACCATTTATATATCCTGAGAAATCAGAAATTAAATACGAAGCAAGGTTTGCAAGTTCTTCATGATTGCCAACTCTTTTCATTGGCAATCGTTGCATGGGGTCAATAATTTTTTGCAATGGTTCAGGAAACAATCTGGTCCATGCACCTTCAGTTGGAAAAGGACCTGGTGCAATGGCGTTACTTCTGATATTATACTTCGCCCACTCTGCTGCAAGAGAGCGAGTAAGTGCAAGCACACCAGCTTTTGCGCATGCAGATGGAACCACAAACCCGGAACCTGTAAAAGCATAAGTTGTTACAATGTTCAGCATGTTGCCAGCACTTTTATTTTCAATCCAGTATTTTCCAAATGCAAGTGAACAGTTGTAGGATCCTTTCAAAACAATATCTACTACGGTATCAAATGCTTTTGCAGATAACCGTTCAGTCGGACTGATAAAATTTCCGGCTGCGTTGTTTAACAGCGTAGTCACTTTTCCAAACTCACTAATTGTTTGCTGCAAAAGGTTTTCAACTTCATCATATTTCCTTACATCACATACAACAGGTAAAACTTTATTTCCGGTAATAGACGAAATTTCATTTGCAGTTTTCTCCAACACTTCTTTTTTTCTGCTGGTAATAACAACAGATGCTCCGAGTTGCGAAAGCATTTCGCTCATGCTCCGTCCCAAACCTGTTCCACCACCGGTTACAACTATTACTTTATCTTTTAACGCATCGTCGCGCAACATCATATTTTTCATATGTGAATTAATTTAGAGATGGATCATCTGGTAAATTCGAAAGCAATTTAAATTTCTCTCCCATGTTTTTTAAAACTGCGCGCCACATATTATTTGCTTCAGTTGAAAAAATATAATCGCTGTTGGCTTCAACAATTATCCAGGCTTTCTCATCACATTCAATTTCCAATTGACCAAAATCCCAGCCGCTGTAACCAAGAAAAAATTTTACTTCATCTTCTTTAATCTGCTTTGTATCAAGCAACACTTTTAGCTGATCAAAATCTCCGCCCCAGAAAACTCCTTCAATTACTTCAATGCTATCCTGAATTAAATCACCACGACAATGCAGAAAATGCAAAGTATCATTTTGCACCGGACCACCTAAAAATAATTGTGTTTTCAAATCAGGAAAATCCTGTACTGCCTGATTGATGGTTAAATCCAATGGACGATTTAATACAAAACCAAAAGTGCCATTCTCATTGTGCTCACATAAAAACAAAACCGTGGAACGAAAATTATCATCAGCCATATACGGTTCCGATAAAAGGAAACAACCGGTTTCAGGATTTTGTAATTGCTTTTGCACGGTGGCGAAAATAGAACATCCAATCATTTACTTTTCAACTTGAGAAATGATTTTTTATGTTCCTTCGCAAAAAATTATTTTTCAAAAATGAAATACAATTCCATAAAATTATTTTCGATTTTAATATCAATCGCAATTCTCATTTGTTTGTATTCATGTGGATCAGGTAAGGTTTCCAATCAACAGGAAAACAATTCTGTCACACAGGATTCTGTTCCTAAAGAAAAATCAGTTCATCATTTCGATAAAACTTTAGTCAATAAAACAATTTCAAGAATAAACAGTTATTCATCAGATACCACTCAGAGTTATGAGATTTATTTACCTTCTGATTATGATACTGTAAAGAGTTTTCCTTTAATTCTTTTTTTTGATGCCCATGCAAGAGGAAAATTACCCTTGAAAAAATACCAGTCTCTTGCAGAGAAATATCATTTCGTTTTTATCGGTTCAAATAATTCACGCAACGGATTTCCGATAACCGAATCGCAAAATATTGCCAATTCAATTCTAAAGGATGCATTGATTCGATTAAATATAAATCCGAAGTTGGTTTTCGCATCAGGTTTTTCAGGCGGTTCAAAAGTGGCTTGCAATTTTGGATTTAATTGTTCTTCTGTTCGGGGAGTGATTGGTTGCGCTGCACCTTTCACCGAACAACTAAGTGCTGTTATGATTGCTCCGGATATTTTTCTTCTTTCAGGTAATGAAGATTTTAATATGGCAGGAATGGTGCAGGCAGATATGGCATTGAAAGAAGCCGGTTTTAATCATCAGCTTTTTGTGTTCGATGGAAAACATGATTGGCCTGATGAAAAATATTTTGAATATGGAATGCAATGGATTCAACAAAATGCAGTGACAAAAAATGTAATGAGCAACAAATATTTAAAAGTGTCAACTCCTGATTTTAACTCATGGAAAGAAACACATGTTGCTGATGCTGATATGTTGGCCCGGGAAATGAATGATGAACAAGAATTCGGAAAACAATTTACTGTTGCCGATATTTCTTACTGGAAAGAAAAAATCAGTTACCTGCAAAAAAGCAAAACTTCAAAACAGAATTTTGCATTGAAAAAATTGTGTGCAAGAGAATTGAATTACATAAGCATGATGGGATTTGTATATTCGGAATCGGCTTTAAATCAAAACAATCTTCCCGCTGCAAAACATTTTTTAGAAATTTATGAATCTGCTGATGCAACAAATCCGGATGTTTGGTATTTGAAAGCAATTTATTTTTCAAAATCAGGTGATATCAATTCAGCTTTTGTTTCATTAAAAAAATCAGCCCAACTTGGATTTGCTGATATTAATAAATTGAAAAATGAAAATTCTTTTTTATCAATACAAAACGAAAACGGATTTCAGGAATCAATTTTTCTCCCAGTATTAAAAAATGCAAATAAAGAGTGAACAGGTTGTATACGCTTTTACAAATACCTGGTAGTCAATCGTCACATCACTTTCGGAAATTCATTCAGGAATTCAAACTCCTTATCTTCCCAGTAAATTTTACAGCAATATGTTTCATCGCCATTGCACACAACTAAGTACGGAACTTTTAATGTGAGATTATACATAGCAGCCTGATCAAAAACTTCCTGAGTGATTTTTACTGATGGTGCTTTGCATTCCAAAATCATAAAAGCAGAACCACCTCTGTCATACACCACAATATCCATTCGACGCGGAGTACCATTTACATTTAATCCTTTCTCTACTCCTATTAATCCTTTCGGATATTGCAAATCAACAATCAGGTAGTTGAGTAATTGCTGGCGAACTTTTTCTTCGGGCGTGAGCGCAACAAATTTTTTACGAAGTGTATCAAACACTTCATCCTTGCCCGAGCGTTTTCTGAAACGAAAAGTATATTCTCTGAATTTTAACTGCAATGCCTTCATCATGCGGCGAAGCTAAGCATACATTAGCAAGCAACAATTTTTAATCATTGTAATCATTACTTTTAGCCATTGAAATTTTATTGATGAAAACAAAAAAAGAAATAGTTGACAACTGGCTTCCGCGTTACACCGGTCTTGAATTAAATCAATTCAGTAAGTACATTCTGCTCACCAACTTCAGCAATTATGTGGAGCTGTTTGCCAAGTGGAATAATGTAGAAGTGAAAGGAAAAGACCGCGCCATGCAAAACGCAACTGCCGAAGGAATCACGATTATAAATATTGGAATGGGTAGTCCGAATGCTGCAACCATTATGGATTTATTAAGTGCAGTTCAACCAAAAGCTGTTTTGTTTTTAGGAAAATGCGGTGGCCTGAAAAAGAAAAATAAACTCGGAGATTTAATTCTCCCTATTGCAGCCATCAGAGGCGAAGGAACTTCGAATGATTATTTTCCGGTTGAAGTTCCCGCGCTTCCGGCTTTTGAATTACAGAAAGCAATCAGTACATCAATTCGCGATAATAAGCAAGACTATTGGACAGGTACTGTTTACAGCACCAACCGAAGAGTTTGGGAACACGATGATGTTTTTAAAAAATACCTGCAAAAAATAAGAGCAATGGCAATCGACATGGAAACTGCTACCATTTTTATAACAGCTTTTGCCAATAAAATTCCTTCCGGTTCATTACTGCTGGTAAGTGATCAACCAATGGTCTCGGAAGGTGTAAAAACTGAACGAAGCGATAAATTGGTAACAGAAAAATATGTTGAGAATCATTTGAAAATCGGAATTGAATCGTTGAAACAATTAATTAATAACGGTCACACAGTAAAGCATTTGAGATTCTGATTGTATGAAGAAAGAGTTTGCTGAAGTGATGCGTGAATTGAAAAGTAAAATTTATCATCCCATTTATTTTCTGGAAGGTGAAGAAGCATACTACATCGACAGCATCAGTAATTATATTGAACAGAAAGTTTTAAACGATTCGGAAAAAAGTTTTAACCAGTTTATTTTATATGGAAAAGATACTTCCATCAATCAGATAAATGATTATGCGCGTGGATATCCGATGATGGGAACTTATCAGGTAGTAATTGTGAAGGAAGCGCAGAATTTTAAAGCCGATGAATGGGAGAAGATGCTCCCATATTTTGAAAAACCGCTTAAGTCAACCATTCTTGTTATATGTCACAAGCATAAAAAATTAGATAAGCGAAGCAAGAGCGTAAAAAAAATTGTTGACCATTCAGTATTTGTAACTGCCGATAAAATTTATGACAGCAAACTGCCGCAATGGATAATTACATTTATTAAAGACGAAGGTTTTAAAATAAGTGAACCCGCAGCAGCTTTGATGGCTGAGTTTGTTGGAAATGATTTAAACCGCATTGCAACAGAAGTAGAAAAATTAATCATCAACATTCCGAAAGAAAAAACAATTGATGTTGATGATATCACCAAGAACATCGGACTCTCGCGCGAATACAATTCATTTGAATTAAACCGGGCGCTTGGTTTTCGTGATGTGTTGAAAGCAAACCGCATCATCAACTATTTTGCTTCCAATCCAAAAAATAATCCTGCGGTGATGGTGACCGGAACTTTGTTCGCCTATTTTCAAAAAGTATATGTTGCCCATTCATTCGGAGCCCGTGATAAAAATTCAGTGGCATCAGCCATTGGCATCAACCCTTTTTTTGCTGATGAATACTTAACTGCAATGAAAAATTATCCGCCAAAAAAAACGGAACTGGTTTTGCAAACCATTGGCGAATACGAAATGAAATTTAAAGGAGTGAATGCTGCTTATGCATCGCATGATGAACTGATGAAGGAAATGATTTTTAAAATTTTACATTGATGATAAAATATTTTTTAGTAATTCTCACGGTTACTCAAATGAGTAAATGCAACCAACAGCAAGCTGACAAATCAAAAACTGAATTGAAAATATATTATGCATCAGCACAATCCTGGTCGGGTGGCGCTATGGGTTCGGGTAGAGGAACCAACTATTTATTCTATCTCTCACCTGCTGATTCATCTTACAGTTTCGATTCTGTTTGGGTGAATGGGTACCGACTTCATTTGGAAAAAAGAAATGATTACAGTTCAAAAGACACGATGGTTTTATATGCAAGAGCTTTTTTTCCGGGTACCAGACCAAATGCTCCGGAAGGTGAGATTGAAAAAAAAGGACCCGATGAAGCAGTTAAACCGTGCTGTGAAGAATCAACATTTGCTATCAGATACTTTTTCAATAACAACAAAATTTTCCTCACCTCTTCGTCATTAAAAATTTTACCCAAGTTAAATTATCCATAGTATGGAAGCATATTAAATTTCTCCTTTTAAATTTCAATCAGTAGATAACTATTCACTTTTATTCTTTCACAATTCACATCTCCATTTAATTTCGCCGCATCAAAAAAATAAACACGCATGAATCTTCACGAATATCAAGGCAAAGAAATACTTAAGAAAAACGGTGTACCCATTCAGGAAGGAATTGCTGTAGCCACATTGCACGATGCTGTGGAAGCTGCTGAAAATTTAAAACAGACAACCGGCACAACCTGCTGGGTGGTGAAGGCGCAGATACATGCTGGTGGTCGCGGTAAAGGTGGTGGAGTGAAGGTTGCAACTTCAATGGATAAATTGAAAGAAAAGGTAACCGATATTTTAGGAATGACTTTGATTACGGCGCAAACCGGACCTGCCGGAAAAAAAGTAAACAAAGTTTTAATTGCCCAGGATGTTTATGGTGGCGAACCTGAACAGCGCAAAGAATTTTACATGAGCATTTTGCTCGATCGCGAGAAAAAACAAAATGTAATTATTTATTCGACCGAAGGCGGAATGGAGATTGAAGAAGTAGCCGACAAGCATCCTGAAAAAATTCAGAAAGAATGGGTTGACCCCAAAGGAATGTTACAGGCTTTTCAGGCACGGAAAATTGCTTACAACCTTGGATTGAGTGGCGATGCCTTTAAAAACATGGTGAAATTTGTTGGCAGTTTATACAATGCTTACATCAACAGCGATGCTGCTATGCTTGAAATTAATCCGGTTTTAAAGACACATGATAACCGGATAATTGCTGTGGATGCAAAAGTGAGTATTGATGACAATGCTATTTATCGTCATCCGCATTATCCTGAACTTCGCGACATTACCGAAGAAGATCCAACCGAAGTGGAAGCAGGTAAATACAATCTGAACTTTATAAAATTAGATGGCAATGTTGGTTGCATGGTGAATGGTGCAGGATTAGCAATGGCAACCATGGATATGATAAAATTAGCAGGCGGATCACCAGCCAACTTTTTAGATGTTGGTGGTTCAGCAAATGCACAAACTGTTGAGGCCGGTTTCAGAATAATTTTAGCCGACCCGAATGTGAAAGCAATTCTGATAAATATTTTCGGTGGAATAGTTCGTTGCGACAGAGTTGCACAGGGAGTTGTTGATGCTTATAAAAACATTGGTGAAATAAAAATCCCAATCATTGTGCGACTGCAAGGTACAAATGCAGAACAGGGTAAAGAGCTGATTGATAAAAGCGGATTAAAAGTTCACTCCGCTATTTTATTGAGTGAAGCTGCTGAACTGGTGAGTCAGGTGGTGAAGAATTAAATTGGCTTTTTACAATTAAGCTCAAAAAAAACACGCTCAAATTGAGCGTGTTTTTTTTTACTACTTGCTTTTTAGTTTTTGATTTAATTCACCATCACACTTTTCACATTCACAAACTCATGAATGCCGTGCTTGCCGAGTTCGCGGCCGTAACCTGATTTTTTTGTTCCGCCGAATGGCAACCGCTGGTCTGATTTCATTAAAGTGTTTACATACACACTGCCGCTCTCAACCTGCGCAGCGAGTTTCATCCCTTTCAGCTTATCCCCGATCCATATTGAACCACCTAAACCGAAAAATGAATTGTTTGCCAGAGCAATGGCTTCTTCTTCGGTGCTGAAAGAAATGATTGGTGCAATGGGGCCGAATAATTCTTCATCGAATGCTGGCATACCCGGTTTTACATTTGATAAAATTGTTGGTTCAAAAAAAGCTTTTTCTCTCTTGCCGCCGCAAACCAATTTCGCGCCGAGTGCAATGGATTTGTTCATCTGATTTTCAAGTTCAATGGCTAAATCTTCACGCGCCATCACTCCTATCTGCGTTTCTTTATCTAATGGATTTCCCTTTTTCAGTTGCAAAAATTTTTCTTTCAATTGCTCGGTAAAATCAACAATCACCTTTTCTGAAACAATAAATCGCTTGGCGGCTATACAACTTTGTCCATCATTTCCTAAGCGGGATTTTACAGCATTGATAACTGCAACTTTAATGTTTGCATCATCAAACACAATGAACGGATCGCTGCCTCCTAATTCGAGCACCGATTTTTTTATGTGCATACCCGCAACTGACGCCACATGACTTCCGGCTTTTTCACTGCCTGTAAGTGTTACCGCCTTCACAATAGGGTTTGCAATGACTGATTCAACTTCGCTTGCTTCAATTAATAATGTTTGAAAAACATTCGCGGGAAATCCTGCAGCAATAAATAATTCTTCAATCTTGATTGCACATTGCGGAACATTCGATGCATGTTTTAACAAGCAAACATTTCCGGCCATCATCGCAGGAACTGCAAAGCGCAACACCTGCCAGTACGGGAAATTCCAGGGCATTATTGAAAGCACCACTCCGATTGGTTCGTAACTGATATAACTTTTTTCTGCATCGGTTACAATTGTTTCGTCAGCAAGAAATTCTTCAGCATGCTCTGCATAATACTTACACATGCGTGCGCACTTTTCAATTTCCAATCCTGATTCGATAAACAGCTTACCCATTTCAAGCGTTATGAGTTTCGAATGTTCTTCTTTGTGTGAAAGCAATTCGGCAGATAAATTCAACATCAGTTTTTTCCGTTCTTCAAAAGAAGTTTTTTTCCACAATTGAAATGCTTTATCAGCATTCAAGATTTTTTCAGAAATTTCATTGGGAGAAATCGGTGAGTACTCTTTTAACTTTTCACCTGAATACGGATTGATGGATGCGATCATAATTGAGAAATAAATTTTAGAATGCAAACTTCCATTAAAATTCACGAATGAAAAAACCGGAACTGTGGCAATTGAAAAACCGGCTCTGAAATCAGTTGGCAGTTTACAGAGGAAATTAGGCAGGTAATTTAGAATATCGGTATTGCGTGGCTGTCATGCTGACGAAGGAAGCATCTCTTAATCCAACAGAGAGATTCCTCATACTTCGGAATGACAGCACACTAATGAACCAATGAACAAATAAACCAATCATACATTGAAAAGAAAGTGCATCACATCACCATCCTTCACCACATATTCTTTTCCTTCTACTCTTAATCTCCCTGCTGTTCTGCAAGCAGCTTCGGAACCGTACTTTATAAAATCATTGTAGGCAATTACTTCGGCGCGGATAAATCCTTTTTCGAAATCGCTGTGAATAACACCTGCAGCTTTCGGTCCGGTATCGCCAATGTGAATGGTCCATGCGCGAACTTCCTGCACACCTGCTGTGAAGTAAGTAGCAAGGTTTAATAATTTATATGCTGAGTGAATGAGTTTGTTTACACCCGGCTCATTCAATCCCATGTCGCTCAGAAATGCTTTGCGGTCATCAGCGCTTTCGAGGATGGCAATCTCGGCTTCAATGTTTGCAGAAATAATAATGACCTGTGCATTCTCGTCTTTCACGGCATTTGTTAATGCCCGTGTGTGCTTGTTGCCTGTAAGCACGCTGGCTTCATCTACATTGCACACATACAGCACAGGTTTATCAGTCAACAGAAATGCATCTGCTGCAATTTTCTTTTCTTCATCGGCAACAGGCACACTGCGAGCACTCTTGCCTTCCTGCAAATGCTTCAGGTAAATTTCCAGCACTTCCAATCCGCGCTTGCCTTCGCGGTCGCCGTTCTTCAGTTGTTTTTTCTCCTTGGCAATTTTCTTTTCAATGGCTTCGAGGTCTTTCAACTGCAATTCGGTATCAATAATTTCTTTATCGCGCACGGGGTTCACCGAGCCATCCACATGAATCACATTATCATCATCGAAGCAGCGCACCACATGAATGATTGCATCGGTGTTGCGGATATTTCCTAAAAATTGATTGCCGAGACCTTCGCCCTTGCTTGCGCCTTTCACCAAACCCGCTATATCAACAATCTCCACCACGGTCGGAACAATTTTATTCGGGTTCACCAATTTAGCAAGTTCGTTCAGCCGTTCATCGGGCACTGTGATGACACCAATGTTCGGTTCAATGGTGCAGAATGGAAAATTAGCTGCCTGTGCCTTGGCATTGCTGAGTGCATTAAATAAAGTTGATTTCCCCACATTCGGCAGGCCGACTATTCCGCATTGTAATGCCATTACTATTTATTTTTTTGAGCGGGCAAATGTAAACTTCTGAAGCGCAAATTTTACCGCTAAGACGCAGAGGCGCAAAGATTATTATTTAGTGTTTTCTTATTTCGATAGAAAAGAAAAACTATTCGCTCTTAACTATTCTGTTTAACTTTCGGAACAAATAATTTATAATGAAATCGAAGATTCACGAAGACCTTTAAAAATAAATTTCTTATGAGTAAAAAAATATTTACAACTTTTTTGATTGTTTTTTCTTCTGCGTTTTTATGCAATGCGCAGTGGGTTACGATACCTGATCCCAATTTTGTTTCATGGTTGCAAACTAATTATCCGAGTTGTATGAATGGGAATTTGATGGATACTACTTGTAGTGGAATTGTGAATACGATAGACATTGATTGTAGTGGCCAAAATATTTCTGATTTAACAGGTATTCAATATTTTAATAATATTTCAAACTTATTTTGCCAAAATAATAATTTGACTTCCTTGCCAACTTTACCTGAAAATTTATATTATCTAGAATGTTATAACAATTTATTAACTCATTTTGGAAAAACCGGAGCATATTGACCACCAAAAACCGGTGCAAACTGACCAGCTGATTTGAGTTCCATTTTGTAACATTTTGTGGTGTGAGATTCAAGGTTGTTTTTCTTACTCGCTTAAGTTTTCAATTTCAGTTTTTTGTTGTTTTC
>CANJII010000031.1 GCA_947474435.1 Chitinophagaceae bacterium
AAAAAATCTGTTTTAATAATCAATTGCGGAACATGTATCATTTATGATTTTGTGAATGTGAAAGGCGAATACCTTGGAGGAAGTATTTCTCCCGGATTAGAAATGCGATTTAATGCGCTGCACACTTTCACCAGCAAACTTCCGAAAATTAAAAAAGCGGTTCCCGAAAAATTTATTGGCAGCACAACTGAAGAATCCATATTGAGCGGAGTAGTATTCGGAGCTTCAAAAGAAATTGACGGAATGATTGACGAATACAAAAAACAATTCTCGGGGTTGAAAGTGATAATTTCAGGGGGCGATGCTCCAATGTTTGTTCCCCACCTTAAAAACAAGATATTTGCCGTCCCTCAAATTGTTTTAAGAGGTCTTTATCAAATTCTAAAGTTTAATGCTCGTTAACTTCAAAAGTTCCACTCTCCTGTTTTTTATTGTTTTAATTTCTTCGTTCGCATTTGCACAGGAGAATAATGTGTTAACCCGTTTTGGTATTGGTGATTTAAAAAATCATTCGTCTGTAAACCTGCGCGGATGGGGAGGTTTAAGCGCTGCATACAACAGCACTAAAAATTACAACAACGATAATCCTGCGGCGCTTGGTTACCTGAAATTTTCAACTTTTCAGTTTGCGGCTTATGGTGATTTTTTATCAGTGAAAACAAACTCTGCAAACGGTAAATTCGGTTATTCAGCTCCTGAATATTTAACACTTGCTGTTCCACTTAAAAAAAATAAAGCAGGCCTTGCATTAGGAATTCAAAGTTTCAGTCGTGTGAATTATGATATCAGACAGGTGAATGATTCTACTGAATACATTGGCAATTCATTTAACGCTTACACCGGCAGCGGTGGAACTTACAAAGTGTTTTTAGCCACCGGAATAAAATTTAAAAATTTATCAATCGGGTTAAAAGCAAATTATTTATTCGGAACTTTGAAATATGTGAACATGCTTTTTTTAACCGACTCGGCCATCAACGCTTATTACTCTCGTAGTCAGGAAATAAAAAATTTCAGTACCATTTTATTGGAAGGCGGAATTCAGTTTCAACATGAATTTAAAAATAAAACAAAACTGAGTTTAGGTGCAACCGGAAATTTGCAAACGAATTTATCAGCTCATCATGATTTGTTATTTGAACGGTTGTATTACTCCGGAAGCTCGTTGGTTGCCAATGATACAGTGTACAATCAATCTAATGTTAAAGGTGATGTGGTGATGCCGATGCAGATTGGTGCAGGTTTTATTTTTTCGAAATTGAAAGAAAGCCAGAGTGAAAAATGGGCAGTGTGGTCGTTGGGTGTTCAACTGAATTATGGCAGTTGGGCCAATTATAAATCGTTTGGTGTGAGCAGTTCAACAGTTAACAAAATGAAAATTGCTTTTGGTGGCGAGTGGACTCCCGGAAAAGGATTTTACGATTCGTATTTCCGCAATGTGAGCTACCGCCTTGGTGGATATGCAGGAACAAATTATATATCAATCAATGGAAATACGGTTTCAGAAAAAGCAATCACACTTGGTTTTGGTTTTCCTGTTCGCCGGAGTGCGAGCGAATTGAATTTATCTTTTGATGCAGGCACAACCGGAAGCATTAAACAAAATAACCTGCAACAGTTTTTTGTTAAGGGAACATTCGCTATCACACTCAGCGATTTCTGGTTTGTGAAACGGAAGTTTGAATAATGTATGCGACTTCTTGTTTCGATTTTATTAATTGTAATTCCATTTTTTTATTCCTGTGAAAATGATATTTCCGAAATAAATAAAATTTCGTCGCCGGAAGATGCGCAGCTGGAAATTGGAAAAAAAATTGAATTGCTTTACAGCGCTGATGGAAAAGTGAAAGCAAGATTATTGGCTCCTGAATTAAAAAGGCACCGCACAAAAATTCCATATACTGAAATGCCGAAGGGATTGAAAATGTATTTCTACAATGATTCGATGGTGAGCGAAAGTAAACTGACTGCAAAGTATGGAATCACTTATGAAAAAAGTAACGAGATGATTGTGCGCGATAGTGTGGTGGTAATAAATCTGAAAGGAGAAAAGCTGGAAACCGAAGAACTGATTTGGAACGAACAAACACAAAAAATAACAAGCAGTAAGTTTGTAAAAATTCAAACCCGCGACGAAATTATTTATGGTGATGGCATGGAAGCCAACAGTGATTTAACAAATTATAAAATCAAAAAAATAAGAGGCACCATCCGGTTGAAGGATAATCCGCTTGAAGAGAAAAATTAATTTAACCCTCTGTTTAGAATATTTAATTTATGAATTAACTTATGATAAACTAACTAACAAGATTTGTACGGGGCTTGTTTTGTTTATCCTAAAATAAAATAATCTTCACTACTCCCCTCCAACAAAAAAATCGATTTGTTTCTAAATTAATAAAAAAATTTTATCTGCTTGTTTTCCGAATAATAAATTTGTGAATACTAAATTTCTCCTTATGAAAATTCAAATGCCTGATACTGATTCCCTTTCAACTTACTATAAAAGTTATTTAAAATATATACCTGAAGATGATTTAATGGAAGCGTTAATACAACAAAAAGAAATCAGTTCTGAATTTTTAACAACAATCCCGATAGAAAAAGAAACATTTCGATATGCTGAAGGTAAGTGGATGCTGAAAGAAATTGTCGGTCATATATGCGATACCGAACGAATATTAAATTATCGCGCACTCCGTTTTTCAAGAAATGATTCGAGCCCTTTAACAGGTTTTGACGAAAACTTTTATGTTCCAAATTCCAATCAAGCACATTTAAGTTTAAATAAAATTTCAGAAGAGAAATCAGCCATCAGTTCATCAACTATTTTACTTTTTAAAAATATGAATCAGGAAATGTTGGACCGAAACGGAACAGCAAATAATTTAAAAGTCACTCCGCGTGCAATATTATTTTTCATAGTAGCACATGAGCGGCATCACTTAAAAATTATTCAGGAAAAATATATTAATGCAATGTGAGCATGTAAGAAGCCCCTTATCATAATAGAAAATAGTGGAAATTATGCTTCCCAGATGAAAAATAATTATTACTTTTCGGAAGTAAATTATTACGGATGACAAAAATCTACACGCCCCTGATTTCATTAATTATTTTAATGCAGGTGTTTTCATTTGAGAAAGTTAATGCTCAACAAACAATTCAGATTTATCAGGAAGATTTTAATAGTGGTGGAGCAAATTTTTTATTGAACACAGGCGGGCCATCTTCCAATTCAGGCCCCAATCAATGGATCATCAATAACAGTTTTAATGGCAACGGAACTTATCCAAATACTCCCGACGAAACACAAACCGTAAGCGGAACTATTGCCGGCGCACCCATCAGTCCGTATCTGCACATTCATGATATTGCTGTTGCTCCGGCAACTTCGAATGCAAATTACAATCCTGCAGTTGCTTCCGATAATTTCGCTCAGATTAATGAAGACATGTGCACCGTTGGTTTAGAAAATACGATACTGACATTTTTTTATATTGGTGAAGGAAACGCCAGCGACTATTGTGAATTATATTATAGTATAAATAGCGGGGGCAGTTGGACTCAGGTTGGAATGAGTCAATATAATAACGCCAGTTTATGGAAATATGAAATTGTAACCGATCCGAATTTTGATAATCAGGCAACTCTTCGTTTCGGGTGGAGATGGAAAAATCTGGGTGTAGGTGCTAATGCAATTTCAATTGGCATAGAAGATATAATAGTTGTAAGTACTTACGACAATGTAAACAATCCGGTAAACATAAATATTACCTCCATTGCGCCGAATCCGGTTTGTGCCGGAAGTTTTCTTTCAATTTTTTACTCATTAACGCACGCATTGTGTGATGGAACCTATCAAATTCAGATGTCGAACTCAGCTGGAACATTTACCGGGAATAATTTAGGGGTGTTCACAATTGCTTCCGGAACAGTTTCTGGTGGAATTGGTGGTATGATTCCAAGTGCTACACCAGCAGGAAATTGTTATAAAATCAGAATTGACCGGCTTGCTCCTCCGCCAGCTATTACTGGAATAGCAAGTATTTGTTTTGAAGTAATACTTTGTCCGAACACCATCACCACTCTTCAACCCGTTGTAACATTTGGTCCTGATACTTTATGTGCCGGCAGTGTAATTGATGTTCCTTTTTATTCAACAGGTGCGTTTCAGGCAAGCAATAATTATATAGCGCAGTTGTCTGATGCAAATGGAAATTTTACAACCCCGGTTGTATTGGGTGTTTTGCCAAGTGGTTCAGCATATGATCCAATGGTGGGATCTCCACCCGGAAATGTTTCAGGGTTAGTTCCATTAAATACGCCTGTTGGATGTAATTATTTTATCAGAGTGGTTTCTACCAATCCGAATGTTATTCCACCACCTCAAAATTATTTCGGTCCTTTCTGTATCAAGCACTGTGATAATACCACGAACAACATGCAGGATATTCAAGTATGTATAACATTAACACAAGGGGTTGACACCACTATATCTTACGACATAAATACTTTTACCGGCAGCACAACATACGGTGCCGGAAATGTTTTTGAAGTACAGGTATTGAGTTCTCAAACTTATGCAGTATTAAATAATGGATCGTTTGGTTCGGTGGTATCAAGTTCGTCAGGAACTTTGACTCTGTCTATTCCAGGTTTAACGCAAGTGATTGCATTACTTGGTTCGCCAGGAACCGGAATGTATTATATCCGGTTAGTGGCAAGCAATCCGATTCCGGCATGGGATAGCTTAGGTTCATTGGTAAGATTGATTATTGGTTCACCTGATTCGCTTTCACCATTAATTTTTCCGGATGATACTTTAATTTGTCCCGGAGATATTCTTGCAATTACAATCGGAAATTATAATCCAACAAGTCAGTACCAATGGCATTCGCCGATTTTAAGTAATGGAAACCCTTTCTTTTGGTCATACAACCCATTGTTAATTCAATTTAACAATAGCACACCGGCAGGTACCTATTGGTTTACTTGTCGTGAAAAAAACAATGGTTGCTGGGGGCCCTTATCTGATACCGTGTTTGTTACAGTTTTAACGATTCCCAATGTTCAAATAACCGCCCCTACTCCCGTATGTCAGGGTGATACTATTTACATGCATGTGCCATTTCAACCAGCCACTTACTATTCGTGGGGAGCAACCTGGGGAACAATTACTGATACATCAAACAATGAATTATACATGGTGTTTGATTCAGTTGGAGCAGTGCAAATAAATATTTTTGCTTTGAATCAATGTGGTCAGGCAAATGGTATTAAAAATATAACCGTTCAAACCCGGCCAATAGTTGTTGCTTCAAATGATACTACCGTTTGTTCGGGTCAACCTGTAACATTATCCGCATTAAGTAATGTAAATAATTATACTTGGACCGATACTTCAAATGTTCAATTGGGAACCGGCACTTCATTAAATGTTTCACCTGATAGTGCGACTTCTTATATTATCACTTCAACAAATACAGTTGGGTGCAAGGATAAAGATACCGTTACTGTTTTCATCAATCCATTACCTGAAATAATTTTGGGGCAAAATGGAATTTCATGTCCTGGTGAAAGTGATGGAAGTATCAATAGCCAAATAATTTTAGGAACTGCACCATTTACTTATGCCTGGAGTACAGTGCCTGTACAAACCACTCCATCTATTTCAAACCTTCCATTTGGAAGCTACACTGTTTTTGTAACCGACGCTTTTGGTTGCATAAACTCAAATTCAATAACAGTTATTCAACCTGCAGTTCTTGGTTTAAGTTTTACAGTTGTGAATGCTGATTATGGAATTAACAATGGATCAATAACCGCAAGTGCTGCAGGAGGAACAGCCCCATATACTTATGTATGGAGTACTATTCCATCACAAACCGGTTCAACAATTTTAAATCTTGGCCCCGGAATTTATCATGTTACGGTTACAGATTCACATGGGTGTACTGCTGAAGGTGAAGTAACCATAGTTATTACCGGAAGTGAATTATATATACCAAATGGGTTTTCACCAAACGGCGATGGAATTAATGATGAGTTTTTAGTAATTGGGAGAAACATGTCGGACTTACTCATTCGCATTTATAACCGTTGGGGCGAGCTTGTGTATGAATCTACCAGCATGACCAAGGGATGGGATGGAGTTTATAAAGGGTTGCCTTGCTCACTGGGTGTTTTTGTTTATTATGTTGAAGCTGATTTTTACGACGGTAGTAGAAAAACAGCTAAAGGAAACTTAACGCTCATTCGCTAATCATTAATTAGTTCAACATCAGTTTTAAAATAAAAATTTTCTATGAAAAAAATTCTTGCTATTGCATTTTTGATTTCTTCATTTTCAGTTACTGCACAAACTTATTTTGTAAGTCAGATACCTTACAATCCAATGCCGTTTGATTCAGGCATTGAAGTATTGAATTATGTGGATGATCAATACAGCACACCAATGGCTATCGGATTTGATTTTTATTTTTTCGGTCAAGCCTATAATCAACTTCTTTTCAGCACAAACAGTTATGTTACTTTTGATTTATCGGGTTCAGGTAGTTATAGTCAATGGAATATTTCAACACCTATTCCGGCAAATACAAATCCGATGAATTCAATTTATTTTCCATTTCAGGATTTGTTACCAGCTGTAACAGGTTCTGGTACTATGCATCATCAGGTATATGGTTTCCCTCCGAACAGAAAGTTTGTTATGTCTTTTGACTCCATTCCATTTTTCAGTTGTACGAATTTGTTTTATTCCGGCCAGCTTATTTTATATGAGGGTACAAACAATATTGAAATTAATATTCGACAAAAAGATTTATGTACAGCATGGAATAGTGGTGCCGGCATATTAGGAATTCAAAATGCAACAGGTACACAAGCTTTTACTGCATCAAATTATAATTACCCAACGCAATGGACTGCTAATAACGAATCATGGTTGTTCAGCCCCGATAGTATTTACTCTCCGCAAACAAATCAAAACAGAATCAGTGGTCGTGTGTTTGCCGATTTGGATTTTGATTGCAATTTCGGTGGATTGGATTATCCATTGATGAACAAGCCTGTTTTAATTTCTGATACTGCCGGTAACACGCAATACATGTTTACTGATATGCAGGGATATTACAGCAAGTATGTTGATGCGGGAGTTTATACCTGGACCACCAACAATATTGCAAACCAGAATTATTCAACCAATTGTCCGGTTAGCGGAAGCTTTAATTATACTTTCACTGGATTTAATGACAGTACAGACAACAATATGATTGCCGATACCATTGTTGATTATTGCAGTGATCTTACAACATCTATCTGGGTTTATGGTGAACCGGATTCCACTTTCTGGTGGGGCGCCGATCCACTCGGAGTTTGTGATACCGGTTACATTCAATTGCATGTTTCAAACAACGGAACAATGAATGACAATGCAACTGTGACTTTAACTTTGAATGATTCTACTTCCATTCTTAATTGTCCGGTTACATTTATTTCGCTTGGCAATAATCAAATTTCTATTGACCTTGGAAATTTAGTTGCCGGTGCCGACACTACTGTGGTAATTATGATTCAGGCAGGGTGCGATACAATCGGAACTCCTTATTGTTTTGCTGCTTCGGTTGCAGGTGGAGTTTATGATTGCTGGATGTATAACAACATTGATAATTTGTGTGTGCAGATTGGAGTACCGTTTGATCCGAATGCCATGTTGGTTTCTTCAACGCTTCACCCGCAGGATGGTATTGTTGATTTTATTCAAACTCAACCGACTGATGATTTTACTTATACCATCATGTTTCAGAATACCGGTTCAGCCGTAGCTCATGATGTGCGGGTTGAAACCATTATTGATTCGCACCTGAATATTAATTCAATTACACCCAGTGCATCAAGTGCAAATTTTAATTGGTTAGTGATTGGCAATAAACTGATTTTAGAATTTATTGGAATTGAATTGGCCGACAGTAATGCCAACGAACCTGCAAGTCATGGTTTTGTTCGGTTTAAAATTGAGCAGGCAGCAGGTAATAGCTACGGAACCTTTATACCGCAAATGGCAAATATTTATTTCGATTACCTGAGTCCGGTTGCAACCAACAATGCAGTGGTTGAATTGCATCAGCAGGTTGTAGAATCAGTTGGTACTGCTTCAGTAACTGAAATTTTTATTACACCAAATCCGGCTACCGATAAATTTTATATCAACTGCAATCAACAAGCACAATATTCCATTCAGGATTTATCAGGAAGAATTTTTGAGAGTGGAATAATTTCGGAACCAACAGAATTGAATTGCAGTGATTGGGCGAAAGGAATTTATTTTATTACTCTTCAAACAACAGAAGGAAAACAAGTAAAAAAATTAGTGAAAAATTAATACTTCATTTTACACTAAGTAGTCGCTGACGATGATTAAAGTATGAAATTTGAACCTTAAAGAATCACAACTTTCTTTTGAAATGATTTTCCGTTAAAAACTATTTCTATAAAATAACAACCTGCACTGAGTTTTTGTGTTGTATTAATTTTTAAATAATAGAAATTATTGTTCGGAATAATGGCAGTAGTGAAATAATTTTTTCCGGAAGCATCAATTAAGCTGATTTTTATTTCAGCATCTTTTGCTCCGGTAATATTCAAATTCAAATTATCAAATGAAGTTGGATTCGGAATAATTGAAAAATTGAAATTGGTGAGTTGATAGTTTATCTGATCAACGATCGAATATTTATATGATCCATCAAAATCGGTTTGCTTCAATCGGTAATAAGAAATTCCTAATAACGGATGTTCGTCAACTTTGCTGTAATTTAATTCGTGAGTGCTATTGCCTGCAGCTTTTACTTTCATCAGTTCGGTAAAATGAATTCCATCGTAAGAGCGTTCAATGGTAAAATAATCGCTGTTGTATTCAGTAGCCGTAACCCATGTTAAATCAACTATATTATTATTCAATTCAGCATTAAAAGAAAGCAATTCAAGAGGCATTAAAAATCCGTTTGTTGGAAAACAAATACCATAATCGGATGATAACGAAAGTGCAGAACGAACCGCAGTTACTGTTCCGCCTGATACAGCTTGTGTGCTGTTGTCGTGAGTTCCTACCGATTGCCAGGATAAAAATGAATTAATTCGTGAGAGCACTCCATAACTTTCAGGTGCACCCGCTGCATTTGATGCCCCGCGTTCATTTAATGTAATTGTAAAATCACCTGATGTGATAGCTGAATTTGGTGTTAAGGTCCAGTAACCATAATCAAGCATATCATTTACAATGGTTCCGTTAATATTTAATCCTGCAGTTAGAGGGGTTGGGTTGGGTATTGCATTCGTAAATAATCCAAGAACATTTGTAAATCCGATTGTTGATGACAGGTTCATATTAGCGAGTTCGTAAAATGCAGCCGTGCCTAATGGATAATTATAAGAACCTGTTCCTACCACATTTCTTCTGAGGTATCCGATGATATAACTGTTTTCAGAATATGAATTAATTGCAGCAACATTATCGTTGGTTACATAAACTTCATTGGTGGAAGTAGTGATGTTTCCTAAGGTAAGATTTAATGTGCCAGCAATAGTAATTGTTTGTGAAAGGGTGAAGCCTGATGCATTGTTAAAAGTTGCATCGAAGAAAGGAGTGTTGTTTGAACCGCTTAAATTCTGAACGGCACTTCCCCAAAAAGTAACCTTGCCTCCTTCACTTAAAAATGTTCCATCGTTGGTCCAGTTGCCCTTGATGTACATCAATCCCTCATCCTGCGTGTTTCCTGCGCCGCTATTTGTAAATGAACCTTCAGCAGCAAAAATTTCTCCTGTTGCTACATACAATATTCCTGAATTCGTTGCATCGTCGGCTTGTGCGTTTACAATAACAACATTTAATAATTCAAGGATTATAATAAAAAAAATATAGATGAAGAGGAGTATAGTGTTTTGTTTTTGAAAAAGCCCGTGGCTCTTTTGTATTTTTTTCGAATTCATTTTCCATTCTTGTATCATGTTAATGAATGTTTACTGTGAGAAAAAAATTTAACAGGTCTTTGTGTTTAGTTGGTTACTGCTTTTATCACCACAAACCGTATAACAATTGCCTCTGATAATGAACCGGCGGTATTATTTCTGACAGTTATTTTGAAAGAGCCGGCGGCCATTGTGTTGGCCGTAATGGTGTAAGCGCCAATGGTTCCGCCTGAATCATGCTGAGTATAAACTACATCATTGGCTGCAACACTGCTATTAGTAACTGTAAAAGAGACTACAGTCGCGGATGCTAAGGCAGCAGCCTGCATTGTAATTGTTCCACAGTTTTTGTTAAGTGTAACTCCTGTTGATTTACTAGTTATTTGAGTAACCGTTCCTCCGGCTCCTGTTGCATATCCAATTCCTGAAGTTGCTGAGGTACTTGTAATTCCTCCTGCAACTTGAAATGTTGTTCCGGGCGATGTGGTTCCGATTCCAACACTTCCGCTTCCTAAAATTGTCATTTGAGTTGCAGGGGTATTATCTGCAGTACCTGATGACCCTGCGGTTGAAACCTTGAAATAAATATTTGAAGTACCAGTACCGGTTGATGTTCCTGATGATAAGTTTAAATCGCCACCATTTAAATTGGTGCCGCCACTAAATGCACCACCTGACTGCATGGTTAAACTGAAACCTGCTGTTCCGGAATTGGTGTTTCGTTCCATCCACATTGTGCGTGCTGCAGTTCCATCAAAACTTAAAGTATTGGTTGGAGAAGAAACACCTAATCCGACTTTTACTAAATTTCCACCTGAACCTCCGAGTACTAAACAATTACTTGAACTTACTATTGCACTATAGCCAATTGCAGTAGCATTTGTAAGTGCAGATGAACCTGCATCGGCATTGCTTCCAACAAAGGTATTATTGCTTCCGGTTGTGTTTGTTGTTCCGGCTGTGTAACCAATTCCGGTATTGTAACTTCCTGTGGTAACTCCGCTTAGTGAATTATATCCTTCAGAAACATTTCTTCCACCTGTTGTGCATAATCTCAAGCCATTTACCCCAACTGCGGAATTATAAACACCAGTTGAATTATAATATAATGCGTTTTGACCGAATGCAGAATTGCCATTGCCTGTTGAATTGGTATATAATGAGTTTGAACCGGTAGCTGTGTTTTGTCCACCAGTAGTATTTGCATAAAGAGCATTCATTCCAAATGCAGCATTATCAAAGCCCGTTGAATTGGTTTTTAAACTTGCATAACCCAGAGATGAATTGTTAAACCCTGTAGTATTGCCTTGTAAAGCATTCCAACCAACAGAACAGTTGCTTGTTCCTGAAGTATTTGAATAACCTGCGTTGTATCCTATAAAAGTGCTTCCATTATATGTATTGCTGCTGCCCGACATGTAACCGAGCGTGGTATTACCTTCAGTCGAATTTCCGATTCGGCCAGCAACCTGATTATTAACTTTAAAATTAAAAGCAACATCATCGGTTGTACCCAGGAAATTAGTTCCATCGGTAGTACCTGTGTTACCAAGTATTGACCAGCCGCCGGAATCGAATTTCAGCCACTGCGTTCCATCATAATACCAAAATCCTGCTGAACCATCGGTTTGATAAACCAGCAATCCTGTAGCGGGGCTTGAAATGGCATTTTTTTGAGCGGCTGTCATTCTTGGAGCAAGCATTCCTTTAGATGTTGAACTCAAATCGAGAATGGAAGAAGAATTTGGCGAAGTTGTTCCAACTCCAACCTGTGCCCTTGATAAAGTACTGAAGGCGATAATAAAAAACAATGCAAAGTATGTAAAGTTTATTTTCATAATCGCAGTTTTTGATGAATAATATCTTACTGAATTATGCAGATTTTGTTGCGAAAAATCGAAAATAAATATTTCCAATATTACCGTTCAATATATTATTATGCCTGTTAAACATTCAATTATTCCTGTTTAGTAACTTTTGGATAGGATGCCCGTAAAGGGATTTCGTACTTCAAATAAAAAAACAATGGAGCAATAAAAACCACCAGAATAAAAACATTGGTTTAACCTGTACCAGCGGTACAAAACAAGCCCCGTTTTACAACTGCACGAAAGCAAGTTTACGACCCGAATTTTTTTAGTTCACATTAAAACCTTCGCTCATGAATTCAAAATTTTACACACTTGTAAAAGCAACTTCAAAAAGTAAAATTGAAAATTTCGGTTTTATAAGGGTATCGAAAACGCTAATTATAATTTTAGCAATTGCTTATTCATCTTCAATTTTTGCTCAGTCAATTCCATTGGCTCCAACTTCAGTGACTGCAACACCAGCTGCTGTTTGTCAGGGAAATTCAACATCATTAAAAGCAATTTCGCCAGGTAATACAATCAGATGGTACACTGTTATGACTGATGGCTCTCCGATAGGCACAAGTGCCAGCGGCGCTAACTTTTCGGTTTCGCCAGGTGCAGCTACAACTTATTATGCCGAATCTTTTTCGTCACTGGCAGTTGCAAGTGCCACACGAACTGCCATAACCATTACAGTTAATACATTGCCGGTAATTACATCCGTTCCTGCGGATATAAATACTTCAAACGAATCAGGGCAGTGCGGAAAGGTGGTTAATTACCCGACAGTAATTGCTGAAGGCATTCCATCTCCAAATATTATGTATTCAAATGCATCGGGTTCCAATTTCGAAGTTGGAACTACCACTGTTTTGACAACAGCGGTTAATTCTTGTGGAAACTCATCATTATCTTTTGATGTAACTGTGAACGATAACGAAGCTCCATTGGTGGTTTCGCCGCCTGATGTATCAATTGCAGCTCCAGTTGGTTCAACTTCAGTTAGTGGAATTAATTTAGGAACGCCAACTGCCTCTGATAATTGCGGTTCTGTTACTATTACTAATGATGCACCCGCTGTTTTTCCTGGAGGAGTAACAACTGTTACATGGACAGTTACAGATTCGCATGGACATACGGCTACAGCTGCACAATTGGTCACAGTTGCAGTCTCAAATACAGCACCTGTACTAAATGAAATTACTTCAAATGATGCGGATAATATTATTGCTCAGTACTCATCAGCAACTTTAAACATCAGCTGGGCTGATGAAGCAAGTGGAGGACCTTACACAGTTAATATTGACTGGAGAGATAGTTCAGCTCATACAATACTTACAGGTATTACCGGACACAGTGCTGCACCCTCTCATACTTATAATAAAACTGGTGTTTTTGCCCCGGTTATCAGAATTTCAGATGGCAGTAATTCAATGGACACAGTTGTTTTTAAATACCTTGTTGTTTACATTGTTGGAAACTACAGTACCACAACTGAAGGTGAATTTACAGCGCCTGTCGGATCATTGGTTTCAAATCAGAACCTGTCGTGTTCAAACAGGAAAGTTAAAATTGGAGTAGAATGTAAACCTAAATGTAACCACCCGGGCGATTTTGATGGTGAAATAGAATTGGAAATGAACGGTGGTCGTTTTGAATTCGAAACTGAAAAAATTGACTGGGATTATTTAGCAGTTTCTGCGTGTTTTCTTGCAACTTTTCAGGGTACCGGATACCTTTATTCTGAAGGTCACAACAGCGGTTGTCATGGCAGATGCCATGGCTCATGTAATCAGAATCAGGGACAGGGCACAGGGCATCATTACGGTATCCTGATTGTTCAGTCTGATAAATCAAAGTATCCAGCAAATGCAAATAAAATCAGAATTAAAATCTGGGACATTGACAATGGAAATATTGTTTTCGATACTCAAATGGGTGACCCAAATTATTCACTGCCGACTACATCACTATCAAAAGGATGCATTAAAGTAAGAGTGCCTAATAATTGTGTGGTAAGAATTGAAGATTTGAATATTCCGGTTTCAGGATTTGCCGCATCAGTTACTCCTAATCCGTTTACATCAAATTTTAATATCAATGTTGCCAGCAATTCATTAAATCCGATTCAGGTTGAAATTTTTGATATGGTTGGAAAATTGGTGCAATCAATTTCTGATGTGGAAGCCAACGAACCATTAACTGTTGAAAATAATTTTCCTGCGGGCATGTACTTTATTCACTTGTTGCAGGATGGAAATTCACAAACAATTAAAATGATTAAGAATTAGGCATTAACCGTACAAATTAATTAAAAATAAAACCGCTCCAAATTGAGGAGCGGTTTTACTTTTAAATGCAGTCAATAAATAATTTTTTAAAAAAATCTAATTCTTCACCAAAGTCCCAATCCTATTTCCTTTTAATACTTTCAACAGATTGCCGGGCTCATTTGCATTGAAAACAATGATTGGTAAATTATTTTCCTGGCATAAAGTGAATGCGGTCATATCCATCACATTCAGGTTTTTCTGATAAGCTTCCTTGAATGAAATGGTTTCGAATTTTTTAGCGTTTTTATTTTTCTCCGGATCTTCCGAATAAATTCCATCAACTCTTGTTCCTTTTAATAAAACTTCTGCTTCAATTTCTATTGCACGAAGAGCAGCAGCAGTATCAGTAGTAAAATATGGATTGCCGGTTCCTGCTCCGAAAATAACAACTCTTCCTTTTTCTAAATGACGAATGGCACGACGACGAATATAAGGTTCGCACACCTGTTCAATTTTTATTGCTGATTGTAATCGGGTCGGAACTCCTGAATGTTCAATGATGCTTTGCAGTGCTATGCCGTTCATCAATGTTGCAAGCATCCCCATGTAATCTCCTTGCGCACGGTCAATGCCGCTTCCTTCTGCATCCATTCCACGAAAAATATTTCCTCCACCAATTACAATGGCAACCTGCACTCCTGCATTCACTGCACTTTTTATTTCCTGCGCATAGAGTTTGGTCATTTCAGGATCTATTCCGAATTGCTGCTTGCCCATGAGTGATTCTCCACTGAGTTTTAAAAGTATTCGTTTGTATTTCGAAGGCATGATTACTAAGTGAAAAATTAAAAGTGAAAATTGAAAATTTTTTTGCGGGCGAAAAATAATCACAAAAAAAAAGCTTCGATAAAATCGAAGCTTTTTTCTTTTTAGCTCAATGACATTCTTATAAAAGAATTGACTTTTAAGTTCGGGTCAATTTCTTTCAATACATCAGCCACAGTTTTATCGTTGTTCTTTACGAACTGCTGATTAATCAAAGTATTTTCTTTAAAGAATTTTTGCAATTTGCCTGCAGCAATTTTATCAATCATGTTTTCAGGTTTGCCTTCTGCTTTAATTTGCTCGCGGGCAATATCCAACTCACGGTCAATGGTTGCTTGTGGCACATCATCCTTGTCAACAGCAACCGGACTCATAGCAGCAATTTGCATGGCAATGTCTTTTCCGGTTCCTTCTAACTTAGGTGAATTAATGCTGTATGAAACCAACACGCCAACTTTATAACCAGTGTGGATGTAAGGAACAACGAGTGCCCCTTCAATCCGCTCAAATTTTTTGATTGAAATATTCTCACCGATTTTTCCAACAAGGTCAGAAATTTTGTCGGCTACAGTGCGAGTTTCATAAGGAAGAGACATTGCTTCGGCAACAGTTTTTACATTGTTAATCAAAGCAAGTTCAGCCACTTCTTTTGCAAAGCCAACGAACTCTTCATTCTTCCCAACGAAATCGGTTTCGCAACCAAGGTTCAATGCAATACCTGATTTTCCGTCAATTGAAGTGATGGCTATTACTACTCCTTCTTTGGCATCGCGGTCAGATCGAAGCGCTGCTACTTTTTGTCCTTTCTTACGAAGTAAATCTATGGCTGCTTCAAAATCTCCATTGGCTTCCACCAATGCTTTTTTGCAATCCATTAAACCTGCGCCTGTTTTTTTGCGAAGTTCGTTAACGGCTGATGCAGTTATTTCCATTTTAATTTTTCTTTTTAATTAGTTATGTAATTGAAATTATTTACGAGTGCGATTTCCGCCACCACCACCAGGGCGACCTGCGCCACCACCGGCTCCGGTTCCGCCACCACGATTTCCTCCTGTTCCGCTACCACCACGACCTCCGCCGCTTCCACTACCACCACGAGTTCCACCACCTGATTTACCTGCACCACCACGACCACCGCCTGCTCCTCTTGGTCCTTTTTTCTTTTCGCCATCAGCACCTTCTTCCACTTCGGCAAATGCTCCGTGTCCTTCAGCACCTTCTTCGCTGTCATCACCACCTTCAGCAGCTTCGTCTTTATCTTTCTTTCTTTCACCCAAACCTTCAATCATTGCTTCGGTCAGGAAATTGGTGATGATAGAAATTGATTTAGTTGCATCGTCGTTTGCCGGAATGGCAAAGTCAACAGTTGTTGGATCAGAGTTAGTATCAACCATTCCGAAAGTTGGAATGTTCAATCTTTTTGCTTCTGCCAATGCAATGTGTTCGTGAGTAATGTCAACTAAAAATATAGCAGCAGGCAATCGACCGAGTTGTGCAATACCGCCCAATACTTTTTCCAGCTTAGCTCTTTCACGCTCTAATTGCAGGCGCTCTTTCTTGGTAATGTTTTCGAAAGTACCATCGGCCATCATCTTCTCAATGCTCTGCATTTTTTTGATCGACTTACGAATGGTAGAAAAGTTAGTGAGCATTCCGCCCAACCATCTTTCAGTTACGAAAGGCATGTTTACGCGGGTTGCCGCATCAGCCACAATTGCTTTCGCTTGTTTCTTGGTGGCAACAAATAATATTTTCTTTCCGCTGCGGGCAATACTGCGCAATGCAGCTGCAGCCGCTTCAGAAGCTTCAATGGTTTTATTAAGGTCAATTAAATGAATTCCTTTTTTCTCCATGAAGATATAAGGAAGCATTTTCGGATTCCACTTTTTGCGCAAGTGCCCGAAGTGAACTCCTGCGTCTAATAAATCGGTGTGGGTTAGTTTTTCCATTATGATGTAATGAATTGTAGATTTTAAATTGAAAAGATTAACGCTTGCTGAATTGGAAGCTCTTGCGTGCTTTTTTCTTACCTGGTTTTTTACGCTCAACAGAACGCGGGTCGCGGGTAAGTAATCCATTCGGTTTTAACACCGTGCGGTATTCCGGATTTATTTTCAATAAGCCGCGAGATATGCCGAGGCGAATGGCTTCAGACTGGCCTTTCACTCCGCCACCTGCAGTGTTCGCTTCCACATCATACTGCCCAACAATGTTCAACAACATAAATGGTTGCTCGAGTAATTGCTGGTAAATGGCCTGAGGAAAATATTTTTTGTATTCAACACCATTGATGGTGATTTTGCCTGTGCCGCCAGAAACAATGTTTACACGGGCTGTGGCCTCTTTTCTTCTTCCGAGTGCTATCGTTTTTTCCATGCTATATTATTTGATGGTTTTTGGTTGTTGAGCTTTATGAGGGTGTTCGCTGCCGCCGTAAACAAACAGCTTTTTGAACATCGCGTTTCCAAGTTTGGTGTGCGGGAGCATATCCTTCACCGCATTTTCAATCATGCGCTCAGGAATGCGCTCTAATAAATCGCGCGCAATTTCTGACCGCTGACCGCCGGGGTAACCCGTGTGGTGAATCACTTCCTTGGTGTCCATCTTTTTACCGGTCAGTTTTACTTTGCCGGCATTAAGCACAATTACAAAGTCACCGGTATCGCAGTGCGCGGTGTATGATGGTTTGTTTTTGCCCATGAGAATCATGGCAATTTTTGAGGCGAGCCGACCAAGAACTTTGTCTTCAGCATCTACCAGATGCCACTCGCGTTTTACTGTTGCCGAATTGGCGTGTTTGGTTCTGTAACTAAGCGTATCCACTTTTCTTCTTTTTTTAAGGGACGGCAAATGTAACGGCTCAGTTCACTTTACCAAACTTTTGTTTCACTATTTTAAAATTGTTGGGCGAAATTGGTATTGATAATCAGTGGGAAAAAAGACTGGCTGTTTTAATGTGGCAATTTTAAGTTGCTGAATAGAAGTTCCACTTTAAAAATGAAAAGTGGAACTTCTGAGTCGTATTTTTAAAAAGTGAAATTTTACTTTTCACAAATAAATATTTCATCATTCAAATATCGTTAACCCTCTGTTCGATATTTCTTTTTTTCTACTCAAGGAGAAGTTTCTCTTTATAAAAAGAAAAGTGGAACTTCTTTTACACCAATAATTAATTCATCATTCAAAACTCGTTAATCATCTGTTCGATATTCTTTTTTAAATCTACTCCCTCACAAACTTCACCGCCTCGCCGGTTTTTTTATTTCTGATTATGAAAATGCCGGCGCTTGCTTCGGCTAAATTAATGTTGTAACCGTTTGCTGATTTGGTGAATGATGCATTTTGTTTTCTGCCGAGAATATCTGTAACAGTTAAATCTTTTGCATTTGTTGCTCCGGTTATTTCGCAGGTGGTGCAGGGGTTGGGAAAAATGTTTAAATTATTTCCTGACAAAATATTTTCAATTCCAACAATTGTGATTGAGTTTGATGTTGTACATCCATTTGCATCAGTAATGGTAACTGAATATGTTCCTGCACTTGTGACAATTAAATTTTGAGTGGTACTACCTGTTGACCATTCATAACTATATGGAATTGTACCGCCTGAACTTGATGAATAAATTGTATCAGCATTACTACTTAATGTTAAACCTGAAGAAAGTACTGAAGGTTCGGTTATCGTAACATTTGCTGAATCAACACATCCGGAATTATCAGAAATAGTCACAGCATATTCTCCTGCATTAAGATTAAATAAATCTTCGGTAGTAGAACCATTGTTCCAGCTATAAGAATAAGGCACAGACCCACCATTTAAAGTAAGGTCTATACTACCGTTCCCAAATCCATTGCATGCAGCATCTGTTACCGATGTTTGAATATTTAATTGATTAGATGGATTATAATAATATTCAAAATGATTTGGTAAACCCGACCATCCAAGTGTTCCTGAAAGCAAAACAAATCCTGAATCTTCATAATTACATGCAGCACCTGCAAGGTTTGGGTTATTGATAACTCCAAGTGTGTTTTGATTCGATTTGCAACAATATATTTTTCCATCAGGAGCTAATTGCAAAGATTCATGGTAAGCAGCAGAACTAGTAGTAACTGTATATGGAAAATTCTGAAAGTTTGGGAGTGTTAAATCAAACTGTTCTATTTTAGGTATAGACAAAGTTGCGAAATTGCTTATATATAGTTTTGTATTATCCGGTGAAAATTCCAAACCGTATTCAAGAAATGGAAATGGAATTGGAATGCAATTAGAAATCGTTCCTGTGCTTGCATTAAAATCAAAAAGTTCTACTGAGTTATTATTACTTGCATTTGAAACCTGAGCTAATTTTTGACCATTTGGCGAAATTTTTAAATATCCATTGAATCCAAAAACGCTTGTAATTGGTTGGCCAATTGATTGGATAATCGGGGTGCCAATTCCACCTGCCGTTATGGGATAAGTATAAAATTCACTTGTATTACACTTATGTACTATAACCCAATAGTCAAAACCATTTGTATTTCTTGTAGCAGTCATTGTTTCGGTCGAAGGATAAAGAAGTGGAATATTCATTGTGTCAATTCCTCCTAAACCACCATTTACAGTCATATCCACAATAGAATATTTTGTACCGCCAGATGCTCCCACCGCATTTGCGCTAAATAGGAAGAATTTATTTGGGTTGCTTGGAAACGGAACGATAAGAGTTTGAGCAGTTGTTGAACTCCCAGATAATCCTGAGCCCATTGTATCTCCTAACGAGTTGAAAACGACCCTTCCGTCTGTGGAAAATAAAAGATTACCTGAAGAATCGCAGATTGTAGAAACTGCTTCTAATGTGTTTATTGTACCATAAATAGCGGTTGGAACACACGAATTAAAATCAATACCAGCATGATTTCCAAAATGCCAGATGTTATTATAACCTTGTCCGTATGAATTATATGAAATTATAAAAGTTATTAATAGGGTTAAAATTTTTTTCTTCATGATTGTTTTATTGTTTGTGAAATTGGAAAGTGAAATTGAGTTTAAGAAAAAAAACTAAATCGGAAGATAAGCGAAGTAGGCAGTGTCTTTTCGTTTCATTTCAAAAAGAAAACTCTTATTGCTTATCCATGCAAAGCTGTTAAAGTTTAAAACAAGGTCGCTCCATTGCCATGCATAAATTATGTTTTCGCTTTGTTTTTTTCCTGCATCATTATAAACGAGCATCACTAAATCCTTGGTAGAACCGTCTTTTGAATCGGGCGAATATTTTTTATCAGGTATGGTAATGAAAATATAGGTTAATCCATTTTTTACAATGGATGAAACTGATGTATTCAAATAATCCGGTATCGGATAATTCACGCTCCAGGTTTGCACACCCAGCGGCGAAATTTTAAGTACTTCAAAAACCCATTCGTTGGCAATAGAATTATCATGCAGCCCTTCATGGGTTATTGAATAAATAACAGATCCATCGGGCTGCACTTCTCTTGATTTTACGCTCATACTATACTTAGTCAGGTCGAGTGGTTTATTACCAAAACCAATATTGAGTTTACCATATATCGCTGCTTGAATGGGTAGCGTTTTGTTTATCAAAGTTCCTGTTGCTATGTCGTAAATAAGTACAAACCGTTTTGTAACATCATATGAATTATGATTTACGCCATATTTTTCAATTGCAATATAACCCAGTATAAATATTTTATCCTTGGTGCGGGTATATGATTCTATATCGCGCATTCTTTCAATAGGGAAAGCTTTCATCTGCGATTTTCCGGTTTGCATATCACACGAAAAAATATAATCGACTACATCTTTCCGGATCCATAAAATTGTCTCTGACATGGATGTAAGAATTTTTGGTGGAATTGCATGAAGTGAAACAATTAGTTTTTGATCCTGGTAAACAAACCCTCCGAATTCTTCATAAATATTCATTCCGGTTACTTGTAACTGGAACTTTGCAGAATTCATTTCTTTTAATTCTTTATCGTAACAGGTAGCTTTTATATTATAACTTGGTAGTTTATTGTCGCCCTTTCCATATTTTCCTTCGCAATAAATAAATTCGGTAGTGTCAAAATTGAAAAAGATTTGGGTTGAGGTGGTTAAGGGCCCTCCATAAGAAGATGTGGCTTCCCATTCATCTAATAAAACAGCTTTCTCAGCATCAAGTGTTCCATCATCTTCAACAGGACAAGCATATTTTTTTTCTTTTTTTCTGATTTCACAAACCCACTGAAAAGAAGAATAGGTTTATTATTCAAGAAAATAAAATTTGAAGTTTTAGCATCTTCAAGGTTTTCAAATCCATTAAGTGTTACCGTATTGCGGCTGATTACATCACCTTTATCATTCACTTTTGCAAGATCAAAACTTTTTGTTCCGCTTACTGAGTAGTAGGCATTCTCTCCATCTTCACCTATGAAATCAAATTTATCCTGCCAATCAACAGGGTGTGTTGAATTTTCATTTACCTTCAACTGATAATTCTGAGCTTGCAATATTGAGTTTGAAAACAGAAAAACAAAGAGTACAATTATTTTTTTCATTGATTAAATTTTTTTATCGCTTGTGAATTTAAAATTGAATTTGATTGTGCAGATTATTTAATTGAAAAGAAAAAAGCTCCTTCAATCTTTTTTCACAAACATAATTAAATACCCAATATATTGGGTTGACTGATGATGGAATAGTTTCATCATTTGTTCGGTGATAAATAACCGAGACAAAAAATTCTTAAAAGCATTCGGAGAAAACCTTCGAGAGCTGAGAACTGAACACGGTTTATCGCAACAGGACCTTGCATTGCAAGCTGATATTAATAAAAATCAAATCAGCAATATTGAAAGAGGAGAAGTTAATCCCACCATCACCACATTAAATTCAATTGCCAAAGCATTAAAAATTCCAACCAAAAATTTATTGGATTTCTGAATTTCATTTTTTCAGAAGAGAGCTGAATTATAAAATGCTATTTAGAAGTTATCTGGTTTTTATAAAATTTCCGACGCAACCAAAACGCCACATTCACTAAAGCAATTAAAGCAGGAACTTCCACCAGCGGGCCAATGACTCCGGTAAATGCTTCGCCGCTGTTGATGCCGAAAACACCAATGGAAACTGCAATGGCGAGTTCGAAATTATTTCCGGCGGCGGTGAAGGAGAGTGCCGCATTTTGTGAATAATCAGCACCCATTTTTTTCCCGATTAAAAAAGTAACCACAAACATAATAGCGAAATAAATAACCAACGGAACCGCAATGCGCAACACATCAAATGGAATTTGCACCATCAGCTTCCCTTTCAAACTAAACATGGCGATAATGGTAAACAGCAATGCGACCAATGTAACGGGACTGATTTTTGGAATGAAAACAGTGGTGTACCATTCATCGCCTTTTATTTTTTTAAGAATTAGTCGCGTAAAAAATCCGGCGAGAAACGGAATGCCCAAATAAATAAAAACACTTTGCGCAATCTGACTGATGCTGATGTTTACTTCATAACCATGCAAACCAAAGTACGGAGGAAGCACAGTAACGAACAGCCACGCAAACACACTGTAAAACAACACCTGAAAAATACTGTTAAGTGCAACAAGTCCTGCGGCGTATTCGCGATTGCCTTCTGCCAGTTCGTTCCATACTATGACCATGGCAATGCATCGCGCAATGCCAATCATGATTAAGCCAACCATGTATTCGGGATAGCCGCTTAAAAAAGTTATGGCTAATAAAAACATAAGCACCGGACCAATAATCCAGTTCATGATTAACGAGAGTGAAAGTATTTTCAGGTTTTTAAAAACCTGCCCCAGCTCTTCGTACCTCACTTTTGCCAGTGGCGGAAACATCATTAATATTAAGCCAATGGCAATCGGAATATTTGTTGTACCCGATTGAAATGAATTAATAAAATCAGTTGTGCCTGGAATAAAATTTCCAACGCTCACTCCAATTCCCATTGCGAGAAATATCCATAGCGTTAAGTATCGGTCTAAGAAACTCAGCTTCTTCCTGCCTGTAACAGGATTACAATCATTGGCGCTCATAAATTTTTTATTTCTGATTCTTGTTGATTTTAAAAAAATATTCTAAAAAAAATTTATCAGCGAATTTATTTTTCGCGACTGTTCCCCTCTCCTTGAGAGAGGGGTTAGGGGTGAGGTTTATATTGGAGAAATATTTTTTATAAATTCTTGCACCGCCGATTTTATTTTATCGCGTACCTCACGGGTCAGCATTAATTTTTCGTCGTGCGTTCCGTCAAATGATGAAGGGTCAGGAAAACTCCACGCGATTTTTTTATTTACTCCGGGAAATATAGGGCAGCGGGCAGCGCTTGCTTCATCGCAAACTGTTATTACATAATTGTAAATCCGACCTTCTTTAAAAAAGTCGAATACATCGTGAGTACTGTTGTTTGAAATATCAATTCCATCTTCGCTCATTACTTCAACTGCAACAGGATTGAGTTTGCCGGCTTCCAATCCGGCGCTTTCAACATCAAATGTTTCGCCGCCAAATTTTTTCAGGTATGCTTCAGCCATCTGACTGCGAGCAGAGTTATGAATGCAGAGGAATAGAACTTTTATTTTATTCATATTTTTTATTTTATTTTTTATGGAAAGTCTCGATGGATTTAATTGCAACAAGTTTCACTATCACAACAAGGTTCGCTTTTTTTCTCTGCATAAACTGTGATGCTGAAAATTCCTACCCCGCTTTCTTTATACAAATTAATTTCTTCAGTGGTGAGATAGCTTAAAAGAATATCATCAGGAACGGTAATTACTTTTTCTTTTTGAATCAGTATGTTTTGAAATCCTACTTCGCGAATGATGTTTAAATATTCTTCTTTCTGAATGGCTCCTGAAATACAACCGGCATACAACTCTGCAGTTTGTATAATTTTTTCAGGAAGATTTCCAACCAGCACCACATCCGATATACTGAAATGACCTCCGGGTTTCAGCACACGAAATATTTCACTGAACGCTTTTGCTTTATCAGGAACAAGATTAAGTACACAATTACTCACCACTACATCAGCCACCGTTGAAGTGAGTGGCATTTTTTCAATTTCACCCAATCGAAATTCCACATTGTGAAAACCAAGTTTCTCGGCATTCACTCTCGCACGGTTAATCATGGCTTCGGTCATATCTATACCAATTACTTTTCCGGTTTCACCGGTTTCGGCTCTCGCAACAAAGCAATCGTTGCCGGCGCCTGAACCGAGGTCAACTACCACATCACCTTTTTCAATTTTTGCAAATTGAGTTGGCAATCCGCAACCCAAACCTAAATCGGCATCGGCAGCATAACCTTTCAATTCAGTATAATCATCACTCATGATGTTATACACTTCGTCAGTACAACACGAAGCACCACAACACGACGAACTGTTTTGTTCTTTATCCTGTAAAGCTATTTCGCTGTACTTGTCTTTTACCATTTGTTTAATTTCTTCAGCGGTTTGCATAGTATTTATTTTTTATTTTTTGAAAAGCGGTTTAACAACATTTAGGATTATTCGAATTTGTTTTCTTGAAAAATTCATTGGAAGTTTTTTCAAAACGCTCAACGGTTTTCCAGTTAATGCAGTAACACGATTTTGCTCCGTCCACTGTTCCGGTAATTAATTCTGCTTTCAATAATTCTTTCAGGTGTTGCGATACAGTGGATTGGGCGAGCGGTAATACTTCCACTATCTCCCCGCAAATGCAGGTTTCTCTCTTTGCAATTTCCTTCAGTATGGCAACCCGTGCAGGATGACTGATGGCATTGGCAAAATCAGCCAGTTCATTTTCTTTTTTACTGAACTCATCTTTCTTATGAATGGACATTTGATTAATAGTTTATCGCAAATATACGATTGAATATTTTTATTTTCCAAATACACCTTAAAATATTTTATTGCCGGTTGAATGATTTAATGACCAGACTGAAAAATTTTGTCCTGCATAAATTATTAGTTTTGTTTCTCAAACAAAAAATATTTCAATAACCAAGTTGGTGGTTAAAAGAAATTTTTATGCAGATAGAATGAATGAAAAATTTAATTGTTTTATTGCATTCATAAATTGTGTTGAGGCTGATAGAATTCAATAATTAAAAAGGTAAAATGAACTACGAACGAATTTATCAATACCGGTTTCAGGGAGTTGACCAGCAGAAAAAGAAAATTGTGTGGACTGAAATATCAAAATTTATTTTTAAAAAATTAGCACAGCCTGCAAAAATACTGGAGCCTGCTGCAGGGTTATGTGAATTCATTAATCTGGTTCCGGCAAAAGAAAAATGGGCGATTGATTTAAACGAAGAGTTCATAAAAAAATGGGCGAACCCCGATGTTAAAATTCTGATCGGCGATGTATTCAATATCGATTTACCTGAAAATTATTTTGATGGAATATTTATTTCTAATTTTTTAGAACACCTGCACTCGCAGGAAGAAGTTGCGGATTTGCTGGAGAAACTATTTAAGTCACTGCGAAAAGAAGGAAAGATTGCAGTAATGGGTCCCAACTTTAAATATGTGTATAAACAATATTTTGATTTTGCCGACCACACAGTTATACTTTCTGAATTGGGATTGGCAGAACATTTATACGGAGCCGGATTTACTGTAAATGAAATTCATCCGAAGTTTTTACCGCTTTCATTCAGAGGCGGGTTACCGGTAAATAGATTTTTAGTCCGCTTGTATTTATCTATTCCGTTCGCCTGGAAATTTATGGGAAAGCAATTTTTGGTGGTTGCCACAAAAGATTAAAACAAGATACAAATATTGATCAGCGTGAAAAAGGAAAATAAAATTGATTGAACTGAAATCAGATTTCAAATAATTAAAATTGAAAAAAAATTATGGTCAGGAATACAATCATTAATTTATTGGAAGGAAAAAAAACATACTGGTCATTACTGCTTTTGAATTTTATTGTTGGCCTTCTAATTTTTATTTTAACCGGAAAAACACTTGGAGGCGATTATGAAACATATAACAGTTTGGCAGATGGATTATTAACCGGAAATTATTCCATGTATCATTTTTTGCCTCAATATTTTCCAGATACATTTCGAAATCCCGGGTATCCGGTTTTTCTTGCCTTCTTTAAACTGTTTTCTTCGTCGTTATTGTTAATTCAAGTTGCACAATTACTCTTATACTTTGCAACCATATTTCTGATTCTGAATATCATTGACCATTATTTTGAAAAAAGGTTGGTCATCAAAAATATTTTTCTGCTTTTGCTGTCAGGCAGTATTTACATTGCTATTTATACACCAAGTATTGCCCCTGAAATATTAATGTGTTTCATGATGACATTATCCTTTTGGATTGACATAAAACTATCGGATAAAAAATACTTTAAATACTTGCTGCTTGGTCTGTTGTATGGTTTCATATTTCAAGTGCGTCCTGTTTTTCTTTTTTTTCCGTTACTTAAATTCATACTTGACTGGATTGTTCTTAAAAAAGAGTTTTTGTTAAGAAAAAATTCAATCATACTGGTAATTTATGTTTTAACCATGATTCCTTATGGGTTATGGAATTATAACAACCATGGAGTTTTTAGTATTACCTCATTACGAGGCGGGGCTGAAGTTTTGAATGCCGGTTATTGGGCTCAAAAAATTCCAGGTTATAAAGAAGACCGGTCTTTTGCAAATACATTTTTTGAAGAGCCAATTTTATTTATCAATCGAGCCGACAAAGAAAAAAACATAGAACTATACAATAAGGAATGGGATTTTATTGATTCAAGCTGCGCCCGATTTTTGACCCTCAATGATTCTTTTCAAATAAATTTATGGCACACCGGTCAATATCATTTTCCTGCAACTCTTAGCGGAAGATATACAATGGAGAGAGAGCGCTTAATAAAAGCAGCGACAATAAATGATATGATGCATGATAAAATGTATGTAATAAAATCAAAGCTTTACTCAGCCGTCAGACTCTGGGTTACAGGAGTGCAAATTGAAAACTTCAGAAAAGCTACCCTATCCGGTAAATTTATTCTCTTAATACCAATGCTGTTGACCGGAACAATTTTTTTGCTTTCTGTTTTATTTATTCCCATTGCATTTATTAAATATAAATTCCTGTTCACTAAACTATATTCCATTTTGATTCTGATTATTTATTACGGATTAATTCATGTTCCATTTGTTATTCAATCGAGATATACCATACCGGTTCGTATGTTATTGCTACTTGTTTTAGCTGTTAGTATTTATCATTTATTTCTGAAAGAAAAATCCGGCAAAAGTGAAATTCAAAAAAGTTAATTACTTGTTAATAAAAATTTACCGGTATAAGTTGGGAAAGGGTGATTGAATTAAGATTTTTACCATTCAATAATTATTAAATGTTAGAACAACTGAAATCGCATATTGAAGCATTGGTTTTTTCGGCTGACCAGCCTATCACCATTGACGAAATTCAAACAACACTTTCGAAACTCGCCGGAGTTGAAGTTAGCAAATTTGAAATTGAAAATCACTTGATTGATCTGGTGAAAAAATTTGAAGGTGATGATTATGCATTTCAGGTTATAAATCTAGCAAGCGGATATCAGTTCTTTACCAAGAATGAATATGCAACAACTGTTGCTGAAATGTTAAAGAGCAAACTGAACAAACGACTCAGCACAAATCAATTGGAAGTTCTTTCAATCATTGCATATAAGCAACCGATTTCAAAACCTGAAATAGAATCAATTCGCGGTGTGAATTGCGATTACTCTATTCAGAAATTATTGGAAAAAGATTTAATCGTTATCAGTGGCAGAGCTGCTCAGGTTGGCAAACCAATTTTATATAAAGTCAGCAGTTTCTTTATGAATTATTTTGGAATTAATTCTCCATCGGAATTACCAAAACTTAAAGACATTGAACAGCCCGAGGAAAATACTATCGGAGTAATATCAGAAAACTAAAAGTTCATCGTTTTTATTTCCATGAAAAATTACATCAACTCCATCATCATTGGTGCTTGCATTGTCATCACCGCAGTTTTACTTTCAGGTGCATGGGTAAAATCGCATTTGAATGATTCGAACAAATCAACCATTCGCGTAACAGGCAAAGCCGATCGGAATTTTACAAGCGACCTGATTGTATGGAGTGGTTCGTACACTAAAAAATCAGATAATCTTTCTGATGCTTATCAATTGGTAAAAAAAGACCAGGATGTAGTGAATGCTTACCTGCAGGAAAAAGGATTGAAAAAAGAAGAGATAAAATTTTCGTCAATTACGATTGACAAAAAATTTGAAAGCATTTATAACGACAAAGGATATGTGGTGCAAACTGTTTTTAAAGGATATGAATTAACACAAAATGTTTCTATCGAATCAAAAGAAGTGGACAAGGTGGAACAAATTTCACGCGAGATAACTGAGTTGATTAATCAGGGTGTTGAATTTTACAGCAGCGAACCTTCTTATTTCTCCACCAAACTTTCTGATATTAAAATTGAATTACTGAAAGCCGCCACTGAAGATGCACGGAAGCGCGCCGAAACAATTACGCAAAGTGCAGGAAGCGGATTATCCAGTCTTGTGCAATCGTACATGGGAGTTTTTCAAATCACCGCACAGAATTCAAATGAAGATTATGAATATGGTGGAAGTTATAACACCACTTCAAAAGAGAAAACAATTTCAATTACAGTTACGCTTGAATACGATTTAAAATAGTTACGGGTTTCGGGTTTGGAGTTATTGTTGCGAGTTAATTGTTAGCATCAAACAACCCGAAACTAAAAAACTCGAAACTATTTTCTAACCGAGTTTTACTCCGCTTCAGCAACCACTTCAGTTACTTCAGGAACCATTCGCTTTAATAATCCTTCGATACCTGCTTTCAGTGTGATGGTTGATGATGGACAGCCACTGCAACTTCCCTGTAACAGTAACGAAACTTTTCCTTCGTTGTAAGATTTGAATTGAATAGCGCCGCCATCCATTTCCACTGCGGGTTTAATATAAGTTTCAAGCATCTCTTTAATCTTCGAAACGATTTCGGTATCAGAAGAAGCCACCTGATCATATTTTATTTCTGCACTTGGTGTTGGCTTAAATCCTTTTTCGAAAACCGGTTTTCCTTCATCAAAATATTGTTTAATGAAATCTTTGAGCGAAGTATTTATATCCATCCACTCGGTATTCAAATCTTTTGTAACAGTCACAAAATTATTCATGAAGAAAACTCCTTTCACAAACGGGAATGAAAATAATTCCATGGCAAGCGGAGAAACTTTTGCAGCTTCAATATCCTTGAACTCAATGTAATTATCGAGCACTAAAATTTTATCGGTTACAAATTTCATGGTCTCCGGATTTGGAGTCATTTCGGTATAAACACTTGTTGGTACCAGTTGCGATGTTTCCATTCTTTAAATTTTGAAGTCACAAAAATAGAACATCCATGCTGTTGATTAGATTCCTGCTTACATTAATTGTTTTCTTACATTTTTGTTCAGATGAAAAACATCACTAATAAAATTAAGGAGCCAAGTGTTGCAAGCAAATCAGGTTTGCCGCCTGGCAGGTTGGTTTACATTGGCAAAGAAACTACAGCTCCTGTTCGAATCACTGTTATTGATTATGATGCTGATAATTTTGCAGAGCGTGAGGTAAAAGATTTGAAAGAGTGTTTTGCTTTTAAAGAAACCGATACAGTTACCTGGATAAATATTGATGGCATTCATCACACCGATGTGATTGATAAAATAGGTGCCGGGTTTAATATTCATCCGTTGTTTCTGGAAGATATCGTGAACTCACAGCAGCGACCGAAAGTGGAAGAAGGCAAGAGATATAATTTCATTGTATTTAAAATGCTGGATTATAACGACGCAACAAAAAATGTGGAAGTGGAACAACTTTCATTGATTGTCGGAAAAAATTACCTCATTTCGTTTCAGGAAAACATAGGCGATATTTTCGATACGGTTCGCAACCGTGTACGCAATCCCGATTCGCGCATTCGCAAGTACGGAACCGATTACCTCGCTTATGCCTTGATGGATAAAGTGATTGACAATTATTTTGTAATCATGGAAAAAATGGGAGAGCGTGTAGAGGAAATTGAAGACAATGCTTTTACCAAACAAGACACAAAATTTATCCGCGACATCAGTTACCTGCGTCGCGAATTGGTTCTGCTCCGAAAAACTATCTGGCCATTGCGGGAAGTGATAAATACACTGTTGCGCGGTGAGGTGAAAGAAATAAAACCTGAAACGCTTTTATTTTACCGCGATTTATATGATCACACTGTTCAAGTGATAGATTCAATTGAGTCGTATCGCGATTCGCTGGCAAGTGTGTTGGATGTAAATTTTTCAGTTCAGAGTTTTCGCATGAACGATGTAATGAAAGTGCTTACCATCATCTCCACCATTTTTATTCCACTCACTTTTATTGTTGGCGTGTATGGAATGAACTTCGAAAATTTACCGGAATTACACTGGAAGTATGGTTATCAGTTAATCATGCTGATAATGGCTGGAATTGCTGCCGGAATGATTTACTACTTCAAAAAGAAAAAATGGATGTAACAATAATATTCATTTTAAAAAATTTCCCTGAGTTAAATTGCTATCAGAAAATTTGAGGATATTATTTCACCTCCTCATAGTCAACATATTCGCCGGCTTTATCCGAAGTATGTTTTTTTTCTATTTCTTTTTCTTTATGAACGATAATAATCCGTTCGGTTTTCTTTTCTGATTTGAATGATTTGAGCGAAAACAGATTAGGGAAAATAAACCGCAAGGCAAGCACAATCAGTAGTAAATCAATAATCCGGGAGTCGAGAATACGGGCAATCATCCGGCGAAATTAAGTTAGCAGTTTTAAATTTTAACAAAAAACAAAGCCATCCCTTTGCAGGAATGGCTTTGAAAATTATTTGAATTACTGTTTTCTGATCACAGTAATTTATTTAGTTTCATTATACTTCTTCTATTTCAATTTTCTCATTCATGCGAGTGCGAATCTGCATTTTCTGAGTTCCGAAATTGATGAGCATACCCATGTCTTTCTCCGATTTTTTTAACCCGTTGCTGAAATGAACCATGTGTGGTACTTCCAAACGAGGAAGTGCTTTCAGTTCAATCATAATGTTTTCAACAAAAAATTCCATGCGACTGGCACCAATCTGTGCGCCGTCAATCATTCTTGTTTTTGCTTCCTTGGTTGTGTAAACAACTTTAGCTGAAGCGAATTCTTTGATCATAGCTTCCTGATAATGTTTTTCAGGAAAGCCGGGACCCATGTTTTCATGCACGGTAGTAGCGCAAGCTGTAATCCTTTCTACGAGTTTCTCAAGGTCTGTCATAAGTGGATTTTTTTAGAGGGACACAAAAGTAAATCATTTTCCTTCAACTATTTCTTATTCGCCAACTGACCGCATGCTGCATCGATATCACGCCCTCTGCTCCGACGAATGGTAGCATTTAGCCCATAGCCTTCCAGAATGGCGGAGAATTTTTCCATTTTATCAAACGATAATCCTTTGTAGGCAACTCCCTGAACCTTGTTGTACTCTATCAAATTCACATGTATCAACTGGAATTTTTTACAAAGCGTAACCAGGTTTTTTGCGTCTTGCAAAGAATCATTAATACCTTCAAACAACACATATTCAAATGAAATACGATTGCCTGTTTTCTCCCAGAAATATTGAAGAGCCTCTGTTAAACTTTCTAAATTATTTTCCTGATTGATTGGCATCAGGCGGCTGCGCTTCTGATCATCAGCGGCATGTAACGAAAGAGCTAAACGGAATCGAACTTTATCGTCAGCCAGTTTTTTAATCATCTTCGAAATTCCGGCCGTACTTACAGTAATTCGTCGCGGAGAAATGACTAAGCCATCTGGCGCGCTTATTCTATCAATGGCCTTTATCACATTACTGTAATTGAGTAACGGTTCGCCCATTCCCATGAAAACAATATTTGTAAGCCTGCGCTGGTGTTGTTCTTCTGCAATTTTATTTAATTGAACTACCTGGTCAAAAATTTCGTCGTGTGTTAAATTTCTTTCCCGATCCATTAATCCGGTTGCGCAAAAAGTACAGGTTAAACTGCAACCTACTTGTGATGAAACACAAGCAGTTACACGATCAATTGCCGGAATTAAAACACCTTCGATAAAAAAGTTATCGGAAGTTTTAAAACGAACTTTCACCACGCCATCACTACTGCGCTGAATGGTATCAACAGTAATGGAATAGAGGTCGAAATTTTCTTTTAGTTTTTCGCGTAATTCTTTTGAAAGGTTGCTCATATCATCAATTGATGAGGCACCCTTTTGCCATATCCATTCCCAAACTTGTGTGGCACGAAATGGTTTTTCGTCCAGCTCCACGAACATATTTTTTATTTCGTCTAATGAGAGGTGGCGAAGATTTTTTTTGTCCTGTATTTTCATTGCGGCGGCAAATGTAAGCCATCAGAAATAGTTCATAGGTTCAGGGGTGGATTAGTTCATTTGTTCAAGGGTTCATTTGTTCATTGGTATTTTTGCAGAGAATGAAAAAATATTCTGCGAATAAAATTTTTACGGCGAAAGAAGTTCTGGAGAAATCAGTGGTGATTACTGATGAAGAAGGAAAAATTCTGGCCATTGATTCTATTGAAAATCACGACCGAGCATCGATTCAGTTTTTTGAAGGGGCAATTTGCCCAGGATTTGTAAATGCGCATTGCCATTTGGAATTATCTTACATGCGAAACCGGATTGCGAGAGGAAGTGGATTGGTTCAGTTTGTAAAAGACCTGTTGACCATTCGGAATGAAAAATTGAATATAATTATTCAGACTATTGATGAAGCGAATGAAGAAATGTTTCGGAATGGAATTGTTGCCGTTGGCGATATCAGTAACGACGACCATTCACTTTTAACGAAGCAGAAATCAAAAATTTTCTATCACACTTTTGTTGAGGCCTATGGATTCAAGCCAGAAAATGCAGAACAGTATTTCAGTGATGCGAAAAAAGTTTTTCTGAAAGCAAGTGAAATGAAACTTGCTGCATCTATTACTCCACATGCTCCCTATTCGGTTCCGCCAACATTAATGAATTTGATTTTTGAATGGAAAGAAAACCATCCGGAAATATTCAGTATTCACAACCAGGAAACAAAAGCGGAAACAAAAATTTTTTTGGATGGAACAGGAGATTTTAAAAATCTGATTGATGATTTTTTTAAATTGAATTCAGCGGAAGTATTTCACCCCACCGGAAAACGAAGCATTGAATATCTGTTACAGTTTTTACCAAAAGAAAAAAACGCATTGTTCGTTCACAACACTTTTACAACAGCCGAAGAATTGAAAAAAACTTCCGAAGATTTTCAGAATGTGTTTTGGTGTGCATGTCCGAAAGCGAATATGTATATCGAAAATCGTTTGCCTGATTACAATAATTGGTTGCAAATAACAGATAAAGTCTGCATTGGTACCGATAGTCTCGCTTCTAATAATACACTATCGATTTTAGATGAAATGAAAACAATTCAGTCAAATTTTCCGGAGATAAAAACAGAAACATTAATTAATTGGGCAACCATTAACGGAGCAAAGTTTTTAGAAATTGATAGTCAATTCGGCTCAATTGAAATTGGTAAGCAGCCGGGAATTAATTTGATTTCTGATTTGAATGGGGATAATTCTTTTTCCAAGAATTCAGCTGTAAGAAAAATTATTTAGTCAGCAGTTTCGTTCTGAAATAATTTTATCGGGATTCGATTTATAAAAATTATTAACAACATATTTTCTCATCTGTTTCTACTAATAAGCAACATTACATTTGCGCATTCATAAAAAATAAAAATGCAATCCGTAAACATAAAATCAGCACTCATTTCAGTTTACTACAAAGACAATCTTGAACCAATTATCAAAAAACTCCATGAGTTTGGAGTAAAAATGATTTCGACCGGAGGCACTTATGATTTTATTACTTCATTGGGAATCGCGTGTGAAAAAGTAGAAACCATTACCGGATTTCCTGCCATTCTCGGTGGAAGAGTTAAGACTTTAGACCCACATGTATTCGGTGGAATTTTAGCACGAAGAGATTATGATGTGGATTGGGTGGAACTTGCACAACATAAAATTGATATCATTGATTTAGTGATTGTTGATTTGTATCCCTTTGAAGAAACACTTTTGAAAACTGATGATGAAAGTGAAATCATCGAAAAGATTGACATTGGCGGAATCAGTTTGATTCGTGCAGCGGCGAAAAATTTTAAAGATGTTTTGGTTTGTGCTTCAAGAAATGATTATCCCGCATTGCTTGAAATTCTCACAAATAAAAAATGCACCACCGAAATCAGCGACCGACAACTTTTTGCCTTGAGAGCTTTTTCTGTAACTTCGAATTACGACACTGCAATTTTTAATTACTTTAATTCATCGGTTCAACTTCCTGTTTTCAAAAAAAGCATGCATCAATCGCAGGTGTTGCGTTACGGGGAAAATCCGCACCAGCAGGGAATTTTTTATGGCAACTTAGATGAACTGCTCGAGCAATTTCATGGCAAGGAACTTTCGTACAACAATCTGGTGGATGTGCATGCCGCAATGGAATTAATAAAAGAATTTGATGCGCCAACATTCGCAGTTATCAAGCACACCAATTCGTGCGGAGTAGCGAGTGATGAGAATTTATCTGAAGCATGGAAGAAAGCACTGGCAGGCGACCCTGTGAGTGCATTCGGTGGTGTGATAATTACGAACCGTAAAATAGATGAAGCCACTGCAAAACTGGTGAACGAATTATTTCTTGAAATTCTGATTGCTCCCGATTATGATTCTTCTGCGCTTGAAATTCTGAAATCGAAAAAGAACAGAATAATTCTGCAACAGAAAAAAAATCTTCCCGAAGGAAAACAATTCAAAAATATTTTGAACGGAGTGATTGAACAGGATGAAGATTTGAAAACAGATGTTGCTGCTGAATTTAAAATCGCCACAGTAAAATCTCCTGAGAAAAATCAAATTGCTGATTTGGAATTTGCTTCTAAAGTGTGCAAGCATTTAAAATCAAACACCATTACTTTAGTACGCAATCAGCAATTATTGTCAATGGGATGCGGACAAACTTCAAGAGTGGATGCATTGAAGCAGGCAATTGAAAAAGCAAAGAATTTCGGATTCGATTTAAAAAATTCGGTGATGGCATCCGATGCATTTTTTCCTTTTGCGGATTGTGTGCAAATAGCAGGTGAAGCGGGTGTAACAGCCGTGATTCAGCCCGGTGGTTCCATAAAAGATAAAGACAGTATTGATTATTGTAATCAACACAACATAGCAATGGTACTGACCGGAACCAGACATTTTAAACACTGAGTTGGAATAAGTTATTCAATTCAGTATTGTATAAAGTGAGTCAGGTAAAAATTATTATCGCCGAAAGAGAAGTGAAGTTTAAACAAATTAAAAAAGTAAAAAACTATTTTTGATTTTGTAACGAATTTTAAATTCGTAGTTAATGAAAAAAACTATTATTCTTTGGGTTTTATCGGTAGCAGTTCAAAGTTCGTATGCTCAATGCTTAACCAAGCAACAAGCACAGGAGAGTAAAATAAAATCGCAACGCGAAATTGCTTACAGTACTAAACATATTCCGGGAGAAGAAGTGAAGGATACTGTTCAGTCTATTCGTGTCTATCGTTATGATGATAAAGGAAATCTGACAGAACAATATGAGTACATCGCTGATGGAAGAAGGCAATCAAAAATTATTTTCTCATTTGATGAATCAAGGAAAACCATTGAAGCCGACAGCACAGACGGAGAGAATATTTTTTCGAAATCAATTTACACTTATGATTTGAAAGGAAAATTGCTCGGAATAAAAACACAGGACACTTCAGGCAATCTTCTCAAACAACTTTCTTTTAATTACAACGAAACCGGAAAACTCAGAGAGGAAAAATGCACGGATGATTCCGGAAAAATCAGTTACAGAAAAGTTTGCAAGTACGATGCAAATGGAAAACTGACCGAGCATGATTATTTCAATGCTGACGCAAAAATGTATTTGAGTTCCAAGTTCAACCCGAGTGGAAAATTAATTGAACGCAAAACCTACAATGCCAGCGGTATAGCCACATCGCGCCATATGATTTTATATGATAATGCAGGAAGTAAAACAGAAGAAGATGATTTTGATGAAAACGGAAAACTGATTAAAAAATTTACTTTTCAATGCGGCCCGTTTGTTGGACCTGGTTTATGGATAAAGGAAACCAAGTACGATGCCGATGGAAAATCAATTCAAATTACTGACCGGGAGTTTGAGTTTTATCCGCAGTGAGAAAAAGTTTAACTTTAATGAAATATTGGTGGAAGACAAATTTTAAAAATTCTTCTTAATACAATTTAAATAACTACTCATTTTATGATCAAACGAATTAATCTTTTGCTTTTACATGTATGTTTTCTGCTCAATGTATCTGCTCAATCATACCAGGTCGGTCATCTACAACAAACAGTTGTTGATCCTTCCCGAGCAAACAGAAATATTACAACTGAAATTTATTATCCCTCAAATACAGCCGGCGATAATGTACCAATTGCCAATGGACAATTTCCGGTTTTGGTTTTTGGTCATGGCTTTGTAATGGTTTGGAGCTCTTATGATGTGCTTTGGAATGCATTAGTGCCACAAGGTTATATCATGGTTTTTCCAACAACTGAAACTTCCTTATCACCTTCTCATACCGATTTTGGAAAAGACATAGCTTTTCTGATTGGGGCAATGAAGACAGAAGGCAACACGGCTTCATCCAATTTTTTTGGAGCAGTCTCACCAACTTCTGCCGCAATGGGGCATTCAATGGGTGGTGGTTCCGCTTTTCTTGC
>CANJII010000032.1 GCA_947474435.1 Chitinophagaceae bacterium
CAACAGTTCAGTGAATCAGAAAACAGATTTCTCTGCGCCTGCAAACGGATTAACACTAACCACAGTAAAATATCCCGAAGGTTATTTTCCTGAACCATTGATTGAAACCATTCGCTACTCGGAAAATAATTAGAAGAAAATAGTAGGAATTCAAAACAGTAATTATATTGTGACCGCTATGTTAACACTCACTCACTCACTCACTCACTCACTCACTCACTCACTCACTCACTCACTCACTCACTCACTCACTCACTCACTCACTCACTATATGTAACTCTGTAAGTTACACTTTATCTTTTTCCAACTTTACTTTTTCTTCCAACACTTTTATTGATATTAATTTTTTCGGTGCAACCGAAAAAATTATTCATGCGCATGATGCCGTAAACAATGCGGCTGAAAAAAATATCCGCACCGTTCAGTCAGTCAGCCACACGGTTGAACAATTCAACCGCATGGATGAATGTTCATCCACATGGTTGGTTCAATCATCCGCATGGTTCGGTCAGCTAACCGCACGGTTGGAAGTTTCAACCGCATGGATGGGCTATCATCCACACGGACGGATGAATGAACCGCACGGTTCACCCGCTCAACCACATGGCTATCGCCTGCAACCGCACGGTTCAGATATGAAACCGCGCATTTTATTGAAAAAATCAACAAATAATCATTTTACAACCCTAAAAACCCCATAAACAAAATGGCAAAAAAAGATTATGTCCCCGGACAGATTGCACAAAAAAGCCCTTGGGCTACCACACTGAAGGCAAGAATTGTAACAGATGGACCTACAATCGGACTAAGTCCGAGTGACATTACAGAAGTACAAGGTGCTTGCGATAATGTAGTGTCAGGAGTGAATGATATTGATGCAGCAAACACAGCAAAGGAAGCAGCAATGGGCACGGCAAACCATAAAATTCATGACGCTGAAACAATTATTCGTAAACATATTAAGCGCGGAAAAACTCACAGTGCTTATACAAACGACATCGGACAGCATCTTGGTGTGGTGGGTGACGAAAACAGTATTGACCCTGTAACAAGTTCTCCTGAATTAAAAGGCAGAAAAGACCCCGCAGGATGGCGGCTTGATTTTAACTTGAAAGATTTTTTTGAAGGAGTAAATATTTATCGTCAAATGGAAGGTGAAGCAGGATTTACTAAAAAAGCATTCGACAACTCAAATCCTTATCTTGATACTGACACTGTAAAACCAGGCACTCGATATTTTGCCGTGTATGTGCTTAACGATAAAGAAGTTGGTGTGAAGAGTAATGAAGTGGTTATATAAATGAAAATGAAAAAATGAAAATAAAAAAAAGAGAAGTGAGTAATTGCTTCTCTTTTTTTTCTTCAAAAAAAATAAAAACAAAAAATTAATACAATGAAAACAAAAATTTTAACACTAACATTTACTGTAATTGCCATGATTGCATTTACAATCTCATTTACTCATAGTAACCCAACGGAGAGAACAGGAAGAATGAGGCAAACTGATGGAATGTATATGTTCTATCAGTGCGACCCTGTTGATGATTACACTTATTTAGGGACTTTAAAAACTACCGTTTCTTGGAGTGGTAAACCCGAAGAATTATTCGGTGATATGAAAAAGAAAGCAAAGAAAAAATATCCAACTGCTGATGCAATCATTATTAAGACCGATGCATTGGATGAATATGATGTTGTTCAATTCAAATAAAAATATCAACAAAAATTTTTAATAAAAAATAAACAAAAACAAACCCTATGAAAAATCTTTTAATGTTAATGACCATTTGCTATCTGTTCTCTTCTTGCTCATCTGAAAAATTAGTTTCTTCTTATAATGGAGGAAGCTATGAACAAGGTAAACTGATTGAACAAGGCAATAGAAAAACTGTGAACAGTTCAAGTAATAGCTTTTCTATTGTTAAGAATAATTCATCAAATGATAATGTTGTTGCAAGTCAAATAATAAATTATGTATCTACAACAAATCAATCAGTATCAAAACAAGTTAATCAAACTCAGGAAGAGAAAACAGCAATTAAAAAAACAGTTAAAACAAATTCTGTTAAAGTTTCTGTTCCAGAAAAATTGATCATAAAAATTGATAACAGCATTGCAAAGAATTTTGTGAAAAAAGAAAATGCAAAAAAAACTGTACCGCCAGCGGGTGATAAAAGTTGGATAGTTGCTTTATTATTATGTTTTTTCTTAGGTGGCTTAGGTATTCATAGATTTTATTTAGGCTATACTGGAATGGGAGTGTTTGAATTATTAACAGGCGGGGGATTTGGTATTTTTTGGTTTATAGATTTCATACGAATTCTTGTGAAAAATTTAAAACCGAAGGGAGGCGATTATAAATAATCTGGTTATCTAAAATAAAAACAAAAAATAAATTTTTAAACCAAATACAAAATGAAAACAAAATTCTTATTCATTATTCTAATCTCAATTTTTGCATTTACAAATCAATCATGTCAAAAGATTGAGGGATGTACTGACCCAAGTGCTTTCAATTACAATCCAAATGCAAATAAAAATACAGGGTGTATTGCGAAAGTAAATGGATGTACTGATCCATCTGCGACAAATTATAATTCTTCTGCAAACACATCTGATGGAAGTTGTGTTTATACGGGGGATATTGTCTTTTATCAAATGGTTGGCGGTGGATTTGGTACAACCACTGTAAATATTTTAGATGCAAGCAGTCATTTTGCATCTGCGACAATAACTTCTGACATGACAGGTACACCAAGTTGTGGTCAAAGTGGTTGTGCAAATTTTTCCAACCTTGCAGTAGGAGTTGGGAGTTACAGCGCTACTGATGGATTTACAAATTGGAGTGGGTATTTTACAATTACTTCTAATGGATGTGTTAAGTTTTATCTCTATTAGTTCTTAAAAAATCAATACACTTTAAAAACAAATCACATGAAAGCAAATCTTTTTATAAAACTGAATTTGGGAATAGTAATTTTATTATTCCTTCTATCATCTTGTAATAGATCTATTGATGGTATTCAAATAGTTCGAGAAAAAAAAACTAAACAAACTGAAACAATAGTTGTTGGAAAATCAAAACATCAAATCAAAGAATCAAAAATTGAAACTCAATTCGATTCTCTCATTGCTGATAAAAAAAGTAAAGAAGAAACTTTAACCGCATCAACTGAAATATCTAACCCTGAATTAAAAAATGAAATACCATCAATAACGAAAAATAATTCTGATGATTTTAAAATTGATTGGTCAGCAAACAATTTAGAAGAGTGTGATATAATTGTTTTGAAAACAGGGGAAGAAGTAAGCGCTAAAGTTACAGAGATAGGACAGGATGAAATAAAATATAAGAAGTGTGACAACTTAAGTGGACCTACTTATTCTATGAATAAATCCTTAGTCTTTATGATTAAATATTCCAACGGAACAAAGGATATTATATCATCAGATAATTCAACTCAAAATAATTCTTCACCCCAAAAATCACCCACACCAAATAACGATAATTCAAAAAACGATTTAGATGATTCGAATGGAAATTCAGTATGGGGAATTATTTCTTTTGTTGTAGGACTAGTTGGTTTGATAGTATTACCAATTCCTTTTGGCGTTGTAGCAATGATTTTTGGTGGAATTGGAGTGAATAAAAAACTTAAAGGTTTAGCAATAACAGGACTTATACTTGGTTTTATTGATTTAATTGTAGGATTAATATTGCTTGCTTTAGCACTCTCTTATTATTAGGTCATACCAGTTGTGCTCCATTTATAATCGAGCACCAAAAAATAAAAACAAAAAAGCCGCACTCTGTCGAGTGCGGCTTTTTTGTTTAGTGTAACACTTCCATTTATAGCGCAGACCAAAACCTACTGCCGCAAGGCAGATGCAGCGAAGACAAACCCGCGTTCCGACAAACCCGCGAAGACAAACCAACCCCATTTGTATTCTTTTCCCCTAAAAAAACTCTTCGACAAGCTCAGAGTGACAATTAATTGTATCGAAGTAATATTGCTTCCGCATAAACAAAGCAGCAACTTGTAGTTGAAAAGAATTTTAAATAAGGTTATTGATTTCAGTTTGCTGATGCGCGTGTTGCGCCTTGCGGCGGCTCACAAAACAAAATTTTATACTGCTGTTTTTATTGCCGTGTTGATGGCGGGCTTAAGCATTCTGAACCCGTACATCATTCAAATCACACTCGATAAATATATTCTGCAAGGCAATTATCAAATGCTGGTGACCATGAGTACGGTGCTGCTCATTTCGCTTTTCGTGCAGGGATTTCTTTCGTACCAATTCACTTTCACCACTGCACTGCTCGGGCAAAATATTATTCAGCGGCTGCGCGTAAAAGTTTTCGCGCACCTGTTACACATGAATGTCCGCTTCTTCGATAAAACTCCCATCGGCATTTCCACCACCCGAACAGTGAACGATGTGGAAACCATCAACGATATTTTTTCGGAAGGCATTATCACCATCCTCAGCGACCTGCTCACCATTATTGTGGTGTTGATTTTCATGTTCAGCATGTCGTGGAAACTCACGCTGGTGGCAATGTCCATTCTGCCGCTGCTCATTTTATCGGCATGGATTTTTAAAGAAGGAATAAAAAAATCATTCACCGAAGTGCGCAACCAGGTGGCGCGCCTCAACACTTTTGTGCAGGAACATTTAACCGGCATGAGCGTGGTGCAACTCTTCACTGCCGAAGAACGGGAGATGGCGAAATTCAAAATCATTAACCGCGACCACCGCAATGCACACATCAGCAGCAACTGGTACTACAGCATATTTTTTCCGATGGTCGAAATCATTTCCGCCCTCTCCATCTCGCTGCTCGTATGGTATTGGTCTGGAAAATATTTGGAGAATGAAGTCACTGTCGGGATGTTAAGTTCATTCATTATTTGCATCAACTTATTGTTTCGACCCATCCGCATGCTCGCCGATAAATTCAACACCCTGCAAATGGGCATGGTGGCAGCCGACCGTGTTTTCAAATTAATTGACAGCGACGACCGCATTCAAAACACCGGAAAAATAAGCGCCGGAAAACTCAAGGGCGAAATCGCTTTCGAAAATGTGTGGTTCGCTTACGACGATGAGTACTATGTGCTCAAAGATGTTTCGTTCAAAGTAAAAGCAGGCGAGTCGCTCGCCATTGTGGGCGCCACCGGCAGCGGAAAAACCACCATGATCAATTTGCTCATGCGCTTTTACGATGTGCATCGTGGGCGCATCACCATTGATGGTGTTGACATCCGCGACTACGATGTGTACTCGCTGCGCAAAAATCTCGGAATGGTTTTGCAGGATGTGTTTTTGTTTTCAGGTTCCGTTCTCGATAATATCCGCCTGCGCAACCAAAGCATTTCGCGAGAGCAGGTAATTAGTGCATCAAAACTTTGCGGCGTCAATGAGTTTGTCGAACAACTGCCCGGCGGTTACGATTACCTTGTTAAAGAACGCGGCGCCACACTATCCATGGGGCAGCGGCAACTCATCTCGTTTGTGCGCGCGCTCGTTCACGACCCCGCCATACTCATACTCGACGAAGCCACATCCAGCATTGATACCGAGAGCGAACAAATCATACAGCGCGCCATCCAAAAAATGGTGAGCAACCGCACCTCCATCATCATTGCGCACCGGCTCAGCACCATACAAAATTCAAACACCATCCTCGTGCTCGACCACGCCGAAGTAAAAGAATGCGGCACCCACGAACAGCTCATTGCACTCAATGGCTTCTATAAAAAATTATATGAGATGCAGTTCAGAAAAGAGAAGTTGTTGGTGTAATAGTAAATAGTCGTTGTCATTCCGACGAAGGAGGAATCTGTCAGTCTTTGAGAGATGCTTCGTTCCTCAGCATGACAACTTTATTTTTTTTTGGGGAAAAAATACAGACAAGGTTGGTTTGTCTTCACGGGTTTGTCAGAACGCGGGTTTGTCTTTGCTGTAGCTGCCCAGCGGCAGTAGGTTTTGCGTTATATCGTTTCAACAAACAAATTCTGAGCAAAGAATCTTGTTAAAATAATAATTATCTAAATTGTGTAGTAAAAGCTAAAGCGATACCATTTTCCGAATAAATTAGTTTGCCTTCACTCGTAACTTTTAATTGCATTGAAGATGCACTATCATCAACGCAATTGACAACAATTACATTTCCATACATAATATCGTAAGTTAAAGAATAACCATTAGCAACTTTTTTTTGTATCAAATTATGGTTCTCATCACTATATGTTATTAAATAGGAACCAGAGCCTCCTGTAAAAGTGTAAACAACTTTATTTGATTTTTTTTTGGATAAAATTTTAAGAGCATCAATAGTTTTATTTATATCAATATTGTCATTGTCAAATGTTTGATAATTTTCGTAAATGCTTAACGCATCTGAATAATTTTCTTTAACCATATAATAATCTGCAATGTATCGATATGCTTCTTTAATTTCCTTTAAATATTTAGAGGTTGGAATTGCCTTTTCAATCATTTCAAAATAAAATGGAACTGCCAATCCTTTTGCAGTAGTATCCCTTGTATCTAAATTCAAATTGCACCTTGCACGCCATTGGAATGCGATAGGCCATTCAGGATTAATTTCATTTATATGTTTAAAGGCAGTATCAGCTAATGCAAATGAAGAATCAAAATAATATGAGCGTCCTAATGAAAACCAATCTTGAATAATTGGTTTGTTTGAATTTTTAATTTTCAAATCATAATAGAATGCAGCGTTATCATACATTTTATTATCATAATAAGCTTTTGCTGTTTTTTCTAAAACTTGCAATGAATCTGTAGTTACTTGAGCAAATGTTTTAAGACTAACTGATAAAACTATTAACGACAATATTATTCTACTCATTATCTTTTTTTAATTATAGTGCAAGATAGTTTTTTAATTATAAATTTTTATTGTGTGTTTAGTTTCGATCGATTCTCATTTTGCCTAAGTGTTACTGTAATCAGAACGATACATGTGTTTAAACCAGCAGGAATTTTAAATATTCATTTTTGCTTTACCAATTAAGGCCATTTTTTAATCTCTTCCAATCTGCTATAAAAAGAAATAAAAATATCATCAATCAAAATTATCAAGTCATCAAAATCATTACTTAAGATCTTTTTTGCCTCATCAAAATATTCAGGATTTGTCTTTATTAATTCATTAATTTTTGACCATCGCTTTACTTTTTCAAGCTTTTCCCTTTTAATTATTAAAGGATTATTTTTTTCAAATCCGAATAAATCAAAAGAAGGGATATGCGTATAGTAATTTCGATATTCTCTCAGCTTTTTTGATTTGTTTTTATATTCAATCATATCTTTTTTAGTTATTAAAAGAGGTAAAAAATTAAAATATTTTGAAATTAAAAATATTGGGTCAGTTCTTTCAAGTTTATTTTCGAACCGCAAAGCATAAATCAATTCTGAGATTGCTCTTATGCATTCAAAAACAAGCACATTATGGTATTGGATATTTTTAAATCTTTGTTCAGGGTCACCTATACAAATTTTATCTTTATTTATACGAATGAAGTTTATGCTTTTTACGATACCAAAACATGCAATTCCTAAAGACTCCTTCTTATCATCTAAATTGTTTTTCCATGAACTCCTTATTGTAGGTCCCCTTTGATCTACTAAAGGATCAATAAAGTCAAAACGAAATTTACAAAAATTAGGTGCCTTATCTTCGAATAATGAAACGCAATCATCTTCTATTGGATGAAGTTTATATAACCCATTTGAATACTTCATTATTTTTTTAGTTATTGTTGTTTCCCCTCTCGCGCCCTGTCTATGTGTTTTCACTAGCAGGTTTTTATCGCACACAAAATAATTTAATTCTCAAACAAAAGGCAACTTGTCAGCACTGTAATTTTTTTCACTGTGCCTTTGAGACTTGCTGTTAATTTTAAATTGATTATTAATATCTTTCAAAAAAATAATTTCATGGAGATTCCGAATGATGCAATAAAAACGCAGGCGCAACAAATCATCAGCAGAAATTTTAATCTACCTGAATTATCCATCGGCGATTTCGAAAAATTCCGTGAAGCATTAAAAGATAAAATCGAAGATCTGTTACACCACGATTTCGAAAAACTATTGTGGGTGCTGTATCGTGTGGATGTAAGTGAAAGCCGCGCCAATCAATTGTTAGCTGAGCATCCCGATAAACCTGCAGAAGTGTTAGCCGACCTTGTGATTGAAAGACAAATTCAGAAATATCATTCACGAATAAATTACAAAAGCAATCCGAACGACGACCGAGATAAAGACCTGTTGATGTGAGATTATATTTACCGCCACTTATTCAAAACACACAATGAAACTCGTTTCCTACTGGAGCCCAACTGAAGAACAAGATCGCCTCGGACTGTTAAATAACGACCTGGTGTATGACATGCGCGACCTCGACTGGCAATTCCCCGACAACATGCAACTCTTTTTATATGCCTGGGAAGATGTGATTGACATGGCAAAAGAATTTAATCAGCGCGTGATAGATGGAAAAATAAAAACGGCCAAGCCAAAACAATTGGCTGATTTAACAATCATGGCGCCTGTTCCGCATCCTTCTTCGTGTCGCGATGGTTATGCTTTTCGTCAGCATGTAGCTGCTGCGCGCCGTAACAGAAAAGTGGAGATGATTCCTGAGTTCGATCAGTATCCGATTTTTTATTTTACCAATCACCAGGCGATACAAGGTGGTGGAGATATTATTTGTATGCCCGATCATTTTAAGAAACTGGATTTTGAATTGGAGAGCGCAATTGTCGTTTGCAAGCAGGGAAGAAATATTACTGCTGAAGAAGCCGACAGTTATATCGGCGGATACATGATTATGAATGACATCAGTGCACGCACATTACAGATGGAAGAAATGCTGTTGAATCTCGGTCCTGCAAAGGGAAAAGATTTTTGTACTGTTATTGGTCCCATGCTTGTGACTGCTGATGAATTGGAACAATATAAAATCCCTGCAAAGCCAAATCATGTCGGCAATAATTTTAATCTCGACATGAAATGTTGGGTGAACGGAAAATTAGTATCGCAGGGAAACATGGGTGACATGGATTGGACTTACGCTGAAATATTAGAGCGCTGCGCTTACGGAGTTGACATTCATCCAGGCGATGTCATTGGCAGCGGAACAGTCGGCACCGGATGTTTTCTTGAACTCAATGGCACAGGAAAACTCAATGATCCGAACTATCAGGAACAATGGTTACAGGAAGGCGATGTAGTGGAAATGGAAATAACAGGACTCGGAAAAATTTCAAACACAATTGTAAAAGCCGATTCTGATTTTTCAATTCTCGACCGAAAAAAAACTTAACCGCAATAAAAAAATAACCGCAGAGAAACAGAGGCGCAGAGAAAAAAATTCTTTTGTTACAATCAAAAAACTCTGCGCCTCTGTTTCTCGGCGGTAAAACTTGAAATTATGATTCGAATTGACCCGAAAGAAATTGCAACAGCAAAACTTCATGCCTTCATGCTCGGGAGTATTGCTCCGCGACCAATTGCATTCGCAAGCACAATAGATAAAAACGGAGTTCCCAATTTATCGCCGTTCAGTTTCTTCAATGCATTTGGTTCCAATCCTGCCACACTTATTTTTTCACCGGCGCGAAGAGTGCGCGACAATTCCATCAAGCACACACTAGAAAATGTTTATGACATAAAAGAAGTAGTGATCAATGTGGTGAATTACGATATGGTGCACCAGATGTCACTGTCGAGTGTCGAGTTTCCGAAAGGAGTAAACGAATTTGAGAAATCTGGATTAACACCAATTGCATCTGAAATTGTAAAACCATTTCGCGTAAAAGAATCTCCCGTGCAAATGGAATGCAAAGTGGTGGAGGTAAAAGAAATGGGACACGAAGGCGGCGCTGCCAATCTCATCATCTGCGAAATTCTATTGATGCATGTGAGTGAAAATGTATTGGATGCAAACGGAAGAATTGATCCGAACAAAATAGATCTGGTGGCGCGCATGGGAAATGATTATTACTGTCGTGCAAGTGGTGCTGCAATTTTTGAAGTTCCAAAGCCGAATACTAAACCTGCCATCGGTTACGATTCAATTCCAGAGAGAATTCGATTGAGTAAAGTATTAACCGGAAACGATCTCGGTCAGTTAGGTCATGTGGAAGTATTGCCATCGTGGGATGAAGTTTCACTCATCCGTAAAGATGGTCGCATGCAGGAAGTGTTCGAGCGCTTTCAGTTAGATGAAGAAAGTATGGAGTATCATCTTCATTTGCTTGCTAAAGAATTTTTGGAAGAAGGAAGAATTATGGATGCATGGAAAGTTTTATTGCTTCCGGATTTTCATGAGTGGGAGAATAAAGAATAGCAGTTTGAAATAACTGTTACACCATAAATTATTTTTCAATTTCCCGTTCATTCGATAATTGGTATGAAAGTTTAAGATATGTAACTCCATTTTATTTCTGTTTAAGAATATTGTTTATTAAAATCTATAATTACTTAAACATAATTTTTTTTAGAAAATTGATGAATTATTATTTCAGATCATTTCAACGCAAGCAATTCATATAAATATGGAACTTATTAACTGGATATTAATACATTTAATTTATTGATCCATGCAACAATATTTTTCTTTATTCTCATTGGTGTTTTATTATAGAACAGGCATTTAAGTTAAAATTAAATTAGTTCAAAAATTCTTCGTTGTGTTGTTGCCTGTTTCAAATAATTAATTGAACAAAAAATTACTCACTGATTTTCAATAGGTTATAATCGTTATTTTATTTTGTTTAACATTTTATTGTTTTTGTTAAACAAAACATATTTAATTTGCACTCACTAAAGCATGCTAGCAATAAAAACAATCATTAAAAAAATTAAAACACAAAACAAAAAAAATGAAAAAACTAAAAACCATTACGCTAGCCACATTAGCTTTTTTAAGCTCTATTGGCTATGCATCGGCTCAAACCGCCGAACTGCAGGTGATTCACAACTCAGCTGATCCTGCTGCAACACAAGTTGATGTTTATGTAAACGGAACACTAACATTAGACAATTTTGCGTTTCGCACTGCTACTCCGTTTGTAACACTTCCGGCTGGTAGCACGGTAAATATTGGAATCGCTGCATCAAACAGCACTTCAGTAAATGACACTTTGAAAAACTTCTCATTGGTACTTACTTCCGGCCAACGATATGTTGCCATTGCAAACGGAGTTTTGAATCCTTCAAACTTTGCTGTAAATCCTGATGGAGCTTCAACTGGTTTTACATTGTTTCTTCAAAACAATATTCAAACTGCTGCTTCCATGATGGGTAATGTTGATTTCCGTGTAGTGCATGGAGCATCTGATGCACCTATTGTTGATGTCATTGCACGCAATGTTGCAACACTGGTTAATGATGCACCTTACAGTGCTATTACACCTTACATTTCTGTACCGGCTGCAAATTATTTATTGGATGTAACACCTGCTGCGGGTTCTCCGATTGTTGCTACATTTCAAGCAGACCTGAGTGGATTAGGTGGCGGATCAGCAATTGTTTTTGCTTCCGGTTTCTTAACTCCTTCAGCAAATCAAAACGGACCTGCATTTGGTTTGTTTGCTGCTTTGGCAAACGGAACGGTAGTTACTCTTCCACAAACCAGCATAGCAACACTTCAGGTAATACACAATGCTGCAGATCCTGCGGCTGCATCAGTAGATATATATGTGAACGGCACATTGACACTTGACAATTTTGCGTTTCGCACTGCTACTCCATTTATTGAAGTTCCTGCTGATGTTCAGTTAAACATTGGTGTTGCTCCTCCAACAAGTATGTCAGTAAACGATACTTTAAAAAACTTCCAGGTGACACTAACTAATGGAGGTTCGTATGTAGCTATTGCAAACGGAGTATTAAATCCTTCAAACTTTGCATCAAATCCTGGGGGCGCCTCAACAAGTTTTACTTTGTTTCTTCAAAACAATATTCAGACTGCTGCTACCATGATGGGTAATGTTGATTTCCGTGTAGTACATGGAGCAACTGATGCACCGACTGTTGATGTCATTGCGCGCAATGTTGCAACACTGGTTAATGATGCACCCTACAGTGCTATTACACCTTACATTTCTGTACCGGCTGCAAATTATTTATTGGATGTAACACCTGCTGCGGGTTCTCCGATTGTTGCTACATTTCAGGCAGACCTGAGTGGATTAGGTGGCGGATCAGCAATTGTTTTTGCTTCCGGTTTCTTAACTCCTTCAGCTAACCAAAACGGACCTGCATTTGGTTTGTTTGCTGCTTTGGCAAATGGAACTGTTGTTGCTTTGCCTCAGACGAGTATTGCAACACTTCAGGTAATACACAATGCTGCAGATCCCGCGGCTGCATCAGTAGATATATATGTGAACGGCACATTGACACTTGACAATTTTGCGTTTCGCACTGCTACCCCATTCATTGAAGTGCCTGCCGGAGTTCAGTTAAACATTGGTGTTGCTCCTCCAACCAGTATGTCAGTAAGTGATACTTTAAAAAATTTCCAAGTGACCCTTGCTAATGGCGGTTCGTATGTAGCCATTGCAAATGGAGTGTTGAATCCTTCAAGCTTTGCTGTAAATCCTGATGCAGCTTCTACCGGGTTTACTTTATTTCTTCAGAACAATATGCGTCAGTCTTCCATTAATGCAAATGAAGTTGATTTCCGTGTAGTACATGGAGCAACTGATGCACCTACAGTTGATGTCATTGCACAAGGTGTTGCCACAATAGTTAATGATGCACCTTATAGTGCAATCACTAATTACATAAGCGTTCCTGCTGCATCATATACATTAAATGTTACTCCTGGAAATGACAATACAACAATAGTTGCAAGTTTTAATGCACCACTTTCAACTGCAGCTGGTGCTTCAGCGGTAGTTCTTGCATCAGGTTTTTTAAATCCTGCTACAAACCAAACCGGTGAAGCCTTTGCTTTAATAGTTGTACTTGCTGATGGAACTGTTTTAACTCTTAATAATACCATTACAGGAATTGATGAAAAAAATATTTCTGATAAAGTTGAATTGTATCCTAATCCGGCAAGTGCATCAACAACCATTTCTTTTGCCAATACAAATGATCGGATTAATGCAATAGAAATAACCGATATCACCGGAAAAATCGTGAAAAATATTTTACCTCAATCAAATCAGAATTTGATTCAAATAAATATTGATTCATTTTCTTCAGGTTTGTATCTGGTAAAATTGATTGGTGAAAATTCTGTAATGACAAAAAAATTAATAGTGCGTTAATATTTCTGGTTTTGATTTTGAAAAGAGGGAGCATTTTTAATGCTCCCTCTTTTTTTATTTTATTTGTTTAATAACAAATGATGAATTCAGCATTTGTTAAACTTTCATTTATAAGCGCAGAGAATAATTCATCATTTTTTATTTAGGTTTCTTTTTCAATTATAAGCATCATAAAATTCTTCACTCTCCTGTTACATTTGCAAAAAATTTTTACAAACAAATGCAATTGAGCGAGCACGAAGTTTTACGCCGACAAGCTTTAGAAGAATTAATTAATCTCGGCATTAATCCCTATCCCGCCGATTTAGTGGAAGTGAACGATAACTCGGTTCGCATAAAAACTGAATTTGAAAAAAATGCTGCGCAGTATGAAGGCAAAACGATTTCGCTTGCCGGACGAATTATGAGCCGCCGCGATATGGGCAAAGCAGCATTTGTGGTGATACAGGATTCGGTGGGCAAAATTCAACTCTACATTAAGCGCGATGATATTTGTCCTGGTGAAGACAAGCAACTGTATGATGTGCTGTTTAAAAAACTGCTGGACCTCGGCGATTTTATATGTGTAACAGGTTATGTGTTCCGCACGAAGACGGGAGAAATATCGCTGCATGTGCAGCAACTTAAACTGCTGTCGAAGGCGCTGAAGCCGCTGCCAGTGGTGAAGGAAAAGGAGGGCGAGGTGTTTGATGCGGTGAGTGATGTGGAGTTGCGCTATCGTCAGCGGTATGTGGACCTGAACATTAATCCGCATTCGAAGGAAGTGTTTATGCAGCGCAGTCAGTTGATGATGAGCATGCGCAATTTTCTGAACTCGAAGCAGTATGTGGAAGTGGAAACTCCGATTCTGCAACCGTTGTATGGCGGTGCGGCGGCGCGCCCTTTTAAAACGCACCATAACACGCTCGACATGACTTTGTACCTGCGCATTGCTAACGAACTTTATCTGAAGCGCCTGATTGTTGGTGGCTTTGACGGCGTGTTTGAGTTTGCAAAAGATTTTCGCAACGAGGGAATGGATCGCTTTCATAATCCGGAGTTCACGCAAATGGAATTGTATGTGGCGTATAAAGATTATTACTGGATGATGGATCTGGTGGAAGAGATGGTGGAGAAAATTTGTATTGACCTATATGAAAAAACAGAAGTGCATGTGGGGGAACATGTCATCAACTTTGCGCGCCCGTGGAAACGGTTCACGATGTTTGAAGCGATACAGCATTTTACCGGAATAGATATTTCGGCAATGGATGAAGAGGCTTTGCGCGCCACTGCAAAAGAATTGCATGTGCCTATTGACAACACAATGGGAAAGGGAAAACTGATTGATGAAATTTTTGGTGAGAAGTGCGAAGCGCAACTGATACAGCCAACTTTTATTACTGATTACCCGGTGGAGATGAGTCCGCTTGCAAAGAAGCATCGCAGCAAGGATGGTTTGGTGGAACGGTTTGAAGCTATCTGTAACGGAAAGGAAATATGTAATGCTTTCTCGGAGTTGAACGACCCGATTGACCAACGAAAAAGATTTGAAGAGCAACTGGAACTCGGCAAGCGTGGTGATGAAGAAGCGATGATGCTGGATGAAGATTTTCTGCGCGCACTGGAATACGGTATGCCTCCAACAGCAGGATTGGGAATGGGAATAGACCGCTTGTGTATGATTCTGACGAACTCACATTCTATTCAGGATGTGTTGTTGTTTCCGCAAATGAGGCAAGAGCAAATGGATTGAAGCAGTGCGCCGAATTCGTGAATGCCATTGAAAAAAATAATTCAATGAACAAATGAGGGCGGAGAAAATTGAGATGTAAATATTTACTTCGAAAATTTTTAACCACGGAGACACTGAGAACAAGGAGAAACACAGAGGTTATTAATTTGAATTATTTTTTCCTGAGAAGTATCCGCTCATAAATTGTTGCATTCAATAATATCAGCAACAGCCCGTAAAAAAAATCTTCGATGGGAATGGTGAGAATTCTGATTCCAAGATTCTGATTGTTGTTGTACCACACAACAGGAGATGCTAATCCTGTTCCAGTTAGAATTCCATTGCAGATAAAAAACGGAATTAGTAAAATGAGGTAAGCAAGAAAGAATTTCCCCAATGAAAAATTTAAATTGAATTGTGCAGTAATGAAAAGATAAATTGCCAGCGCAATAAAAGTGGTTGAAGTATAAAGGTGATTGAAATAAATAATTCCGACGATGAACAGAACAACACTTGCGATTTTTGAAATCAATCGGGTCGTGTTTTCATCAGGAGATTGCTGTAACAGTATTTTAAAACAGTGATAAGTAAAAATGCACGCGTATGGTATGCAGAAAAAGAAAAGATATTCTTCAATGGGTAAATTGAAAAAATAAATTCCTGTTAAATAATCAGGATTGAAACCCCAAACTCCAATGCGTGTGAATCGAATATCAGCAACAATAAAAATGATTGCTGAAATAATCATTGCAGGAAAAAATGCAACCCATGTTTTATGAAATTTCAGTTTCGGATGAAAACTGAAAATGAATGGAAATAGAATTGCGCCAATATCAACTGCGAGATAAGTGAAGCGAATCATTTAACTCCAGAGTTCGCTTTTTGATTTCTTCGCTTCCTCATAATACCTGCGTGGAATAAAAAGCATTCCGAAACATTCGCCTTCTTCTTTGTTTAAATGTTTGTGATGAACTTTATGTGCTTTGCGCAGTGCGCGGAAATAAGTTGAGTTCAGTTGCTTAAGTACCGGAAAGCGCTGATGAATAAAAATATCGTGTACGAAAAAATATGCTGCGCCATACAATGTAATTCCGGCTCCCATCCAGAAACGAAAATCAGAATAAGAATGTGTCAATCCATACGACATCAAAAAAATTCCTGGTACAGCGAATAGCAAAAAGAAGAAATCATTACGCTCAAAAAAACCTCCATGCTCTTTTAAATGATGATCGTGATGCAGCGACCACAAAAATCCATGCATGATGTACTTGTGTGTGAACCACGCGACTCCTTCCATTAAAACGAAGAAAGAAATGAGCACTAATAAGTTAAACAAAATGGTCATGATTGAAATTCGATTAAGTTAATTTTTACGCAGTGGATTTAGTCAAATATTTTTCTGTTACACTAAAAAAATCAAAGGCCTTTTCATAAATAATTTTGAACCATTCGGTAAATGTATCAGGTACATCATTCATTTCATCTTTTAATTCTTCTAAAGAAACATAACGATACGCTGAAACTTCGTGTTCATTAATTTCCGGTAACTCATTGCTGATTCCGAAAAACACATGGTCCACTTCGTGTTCAGTTAAGTGGTTTCCTACATTTTCTTTATACAAAAATTTGAAACCGAACTTTAAATCGCAGAGCATTCCCATTTCTTCGTTCAATCTTTTTGAAGCAGCGCTTGTAATTACTTCACCCGGACTCGGATGACCGCAACAAGTGTTAGTCCACAACCCACCTGAATGGTATTTTTCATCGGCGCGTTTTTGCAAGAGCAATTCGCCATCCGAATTAAAAATGAAAATTGAAAAGGCGCGATGCAATTCACCTCTGATATGCGCTTCGAGCTTTTCCATTTTTCCGAGAGCCACATCGTGCTCATTCACGAGCACTACATTTTGAATTGTTTTCATTGCAAAGAATTTTTAAAAACTGTTAAAGCGCGATTTCTCGCAAAGCGATGTTCAACTATTGGTTTACAATATTCAGCTGAAGAAAATTCCTTCACCCACCTGTTGATGTATATATTTTCCGGGTCAAATCTTTTTGTTTGTTCCTCTGGGTTGAAAATTCTGAAATAAGGCGCAGCATCGCAACCACACCCTGCGCTCCATTGCCAGTTGCCGTTGTTGGATGAGAGTTCGTAGTCGAGCAATTTTTCTGCAAAGTAAGATTCGCCCCAGCGCCAGTCAATGAGCAAGTGCTTGGTGAGAAAACTTGCAACCACCATGCGCACACGATTGTGCATCAATCCTGTTTCATTCAACTCACGCATGCCTGCATCCACAATCGGAAATCCGGTTGCACCATTGCACCATTTCAAAAATTCCTCTTCATCATTTCTCCACGCAATGTTGTCGTATTTCTTTTTAAAACTTTTCGTAACAACCTCAGGAAAATGAAAAAGTATCATCATAAAAAACTCTCTCCATATTAATTCATTCAGCCATTGGTCGTTCAGTGCTGCCGCCATTTGCGCGAGCTTGCGCACACTTACTGTTCCGAAACGGAAATGAACGCTGAGCTTGCTGGTGCCATCAACAGAAGGTAAGTTTCTGGTTTCGTGATAATTCCTGATAATGGTTTTGTCAACTTCAAGCGAAGGAACTGTAACAGTTGTTTCTTCAAAACCAATTTCTTTTAGCGAGGGAAAATAAATTGGTTTTGTTTTTAAGTAATTTGATTTGAAAACTTCGCTCGGAAAAAGCTGCTGACTTTCATTTCTGAATTTTTCTTTCCAGAGTTTAGAATACGGAGTGAAAATGGTGTAAGGTGTTCCATCACTTTTCATCACTTCGGATTTTTCAAAAATCACCTGGTCTTTAAAAGTTTGGAATGGAATATTTTTCTTGTTGAAGTATGCAGTCAGTTCCTCATCGCGTTGAATCGCGTAAGGTTCGTAATCGTGATTGGTGAAAACTGCTTTTACATCAAAAGTTTTGCAAATTGTTTTGAATGCTTCAAGCGGTTCATCATAAAGTACATAAAGAGATGAACCAACTTTTAATAATTCATCATTCAGATTTTTCAATGTTTGATGAATGAATGAAACGCGCTTGTCTTTTTTATTCTCAAGTGCATCCAATATATTTTTATCGAAAATGAAAACAGGAAGCACTGCATCCGAACTTTTCAATGCTTCGTACAATCCATGATTATCGCTCAGCCGCAAATCGCGGCGAAACCAGAAGAGTGTAACAGATTGTTTTTCGTTTTTCAAATTTGCTCGGTAATTTGAAGTTTACTTACATCCAATCCTTTTTCAACCAGTCGAGAAATAATCTGCTGATAAATTGCATTATCCATTTTCGAAGTTCTTGAAAGAATCCATAAATATTTTCTGTTCGGATGACTGACTACTGCGTAACTGTAATCATTTGCCAAATCTATTATCCAGTACTTGCCTCTGAAAGGCCAGAAGAATTGAACTTTAAGTTTTGCATTATTAGTTCCGGCCTCTATAAATGCTTTTCCTTTTATGTATGATTCTTTACCTGTTACACTTCCTTTATTGCATCTGTTCTCAACGATTACATATCCTTTTTCACTGATGGTATAAGTTGCCGTTGTGCAATGACAACCCTTTTGAAATCGTTGCGGGAATGATGCAATCTCGAACCACTTCCCTTCATACTTTTTTAAGTCAACATGTTGAACTGATTGTAATGGTTGTGCACTTGTATTGTTCATGGCAATAAAATTTAGCAGAAATGAAAATTGTATAATGAATAATAACTGAAATTGTTTAAGCATAATTCCTCTTTCTGATTTTTTATTTGACCAAGTCATTAATTATTTTCAGAAGAAATGAATTTAACCATTCTATTGTACAAATCGCTGTCAGCAGTTTTGAATTGCTGATCAGCAATTTTCTTTGTCATCAGCTGTTTGTCTTCAACCAAATTCGAACTATATCCTAAAAAGGAAGGAACATTTTTTTGAATAGTATATCGTAAAAATCTAAGCTCGATATTATCACTACTCATCGTAATTGCTTTGTCCAATAAATTTTTTCCTTCATTGAAATATTTCAATTTATTGTATGGATTGTATGAATAATTGCAAAGCATGAATGAAGACATTCCTTTATATCCAATCATTATGGAAGAAGCATTTGCAGTAACACTTTGCATTTTTGTATAAAACGAGTCAGCAGATTCTTCATTAACCTCCGCTCTGTAAAACTGATCTCTGATTTGAATCAGCGATTGCGATTTAGTAAAGAATGAAAAACTCATTACAAAAAATAGAATGAAAAATATTTTCATAACATATTGAATTGATGACGAATGACAGAGTTAATCAGCAACCCGAATTTCTGATTGTTCGGAACACGAATTCGTTCGCGCATTACTCTTTCCGCAGGAACGGATTTGATTTTTGCAAACAATGCTTTGTAATAAACAAATGCAACATATACACCCAGTCGAGCGCCTTTCGGCAGGTTTCTTATTCCATTTAATGCCAATGTAAAATCAGATTCAATGTCCGATTCAATTTTTATTTTCTGTGCGTAATCAAAATTATCTAGATCAATTCCGGGGAAATAAGCTCTACCTAATTGCTTGTAATCCTGTTTCAAATCGCGCAGGAAATTTACTTTCTGAAATGCTGCACCAAGATACATAGCAGCTGGTTTCAGTTTTTCATACAGTTCATTATTTCCCTCCGCAAAAACGCGAAGACACATTAAGCCCACCACTTCAGCTGAACCAAGAATATAATTGTCGAATGAATTTTTATTATGAAACGATTGTGTTAAATCCATTTCCATACTGTGAAGAAATGTATCAATCAATTCCTGTTCAATTTTATATTGATGAACGCATTTCTGAAAACTATTCAGTATCGGATTTAAACTGATTCTTTCGTCAAGAGCCAATTGTGTATCTGCACGAAAACGCTTTAACAATTCTGCTTTATTAAAATCATGAAAGCTGTCAACGATTTCATCAGCCAACCGAACGAAACCATAAATTCCATAAATGGGTTCATGAAATTTTCCGCTGAGAAAATAAATGCCCAGAGAAAAACTTGTGCTGTAAGTTCTTGTGACCATTTTGCTGCTTCGTGCAGAAATTCTGTCAAATAAATTTTTCATCAATTAAGATTGAGTTGTTTAATTACTTCTTTAGCTACTATTTGTCCTGATATTAAAGCCGGCGGAACACCAGGGCCAGGAACTGTTAATTGTCCGGTGTAAAAAAGATTTTTCAATTTTTTATTTCGGATTGATGGCTTCAGCACCGCAGTCTGACGAAGCGTGTTTGCTAAACCATAAGCATTTCCTTTGAATGCATTGTAGTCCGATTGAAAATCATTAATCGCATAACTTCTCTTGTGAATAATGTGTTCGCGAATATTCTCTCCGGTTTTCTTTTCCAATCTTGATATAACGATATCAAAATATTTTTCCCGTGTTGCATCATCATCGTTCAATCCGGCTGCAATAGGAATCAGGATAAATAAGTTTTCCATTCCAATTGGTGCAACTGCATCATCAGTCTTAGAAGGACAACACACATAAAACAATGGCCGCGCCGGGTACTTAGGAGTCTCGTAAATTTCTTTTGCGTGTTGTTCCAGATCTTCATCGAAAAACAAATTGTGATGCTCCAGATTTTTAATTTTCTTTTTTAAACCGAGATAAAATATGATTGACGAAGGAGCCATAGTTCGCTTGCTCCAATATTCGCCTGAATAATTTCTGAATTCTTTAGCGAGTAATTTCTCCTCTGTAAAATGATAATCAGAAGATGCGATGACTGAATCAGCTTCGAAGAATATTTCATTTGAATAAACTCCGGTTACCTTTTTATCAGCGACTGAAATTTTTGTTACAGGAGTATTCGTGATGATTTTAACATTGAGCGATAGCGCTAAATTTTCCATTGCATCAATAATCTTTTTCATTCCACCCATCGGATACCAGGTGCCGAGTGAGAGTCCTGCATAATTCATCAGACTATAAAGCGCCGGAGTATCTTTTGGTTGCGCACCTAAAAACAAAACAGGAAATTCCAGAATGCTGATGAGTCGTTTGTCTTTGAAATAACGGCGAACATATTTTTGAAACGATTGAAGAATGTGCAGGCGCGTTAAACCCCCAAGTACTCTTCTGTCGGCAAACTCCATCCATGAAAGCGCTGGTTTGTAAACCAGTTCCTTCATTCCGACTTCATACTTATACTTTCCTTCTTTCAGAAATTTTCGCAGTTGAAGTGCGCTTCCCTTTTCGATTGATTCAAAAAGATTTTCCAAATCTTTTTCCGATTCAGGGATATTTATTTTTTCATCACCATTAAAAAAAACAGAGAACGACGGCGACAATAATTTCAACACATAATAGTCAGCCACATTTTTTCCGAAGAGCTGAAAGAAATTTTCAAACACATCAGGCATCCAGTACCAACTTGGTCCCATGTCGAACAGAAAACCATCTGCTTCATAACTGCGTGCACGACCTCCTGTCTGTTCATTCTTTTCGAGTACAGTTACATCAGCACCAGCCTTCGCCAGACAACATGCAGCCGCTAGACCCGAAAACCCTGAACCGATAATGACAATTTTCTTTTTGAGCGTCATGAAATTTACCATTGTAACTAAAACAGATTTGAAATTTCTGATTTATTTTGTTTAAACATTATACAAATATATTAAACAAAAACAAATTTCCAATACCCCAGAAATATTTATTTTATCAATTTTAAATCTTCCGGGCTTTTTAATCGAACGAAATTTGAAGCGAGTTTTACTTTATCAAGCAATTTATTGTTGCCACTCAAATATATATGGGAATTATTGCAACCAACAGAAAGTTTTTGAAGGTAAGCTGCAATTTCCTTTTGATGACTTGGTGTGATAATGAAAAGCAACAAATTTTTTGCATTGGTTGCTTTGTAAGTCGCAATTACATTATCAAGCGGCACACTTTGCCCCAGAAAAATGGTGTGTTTTCCCATTGAACGAAGCAGGTAATTCGTGAGAAGCAATCCGATTTCGTGCATTTCACCTTCAGGAAGAAATAAAATGAATGTATCTTGTTTATCGGTGTTCAACAATAGAGAATCAGTAGCGGATAAAATTTTTTGCTTTACGAGATTGGAAATAAAATGCTCTTGTGCCGGAAAAATTTCACCACTATTCCATAGAAACCCTATTTTATTAAGTATAGGATATAATACTTTAATTAGCGCATCAACAAATCCAAGTTTTAATACTGCAAGTGAGAATGCTTTATTGAAACTCTCTTCATCAAACTCGAATAAAGCAAACATCAGTGCGTTTTGAGCTGTAGGAAGAAAATTTTCAATCGGTGATTCAATATTTTGCTCAATGGCAATTTCCTCTTGAATTTGTTTTGATGAAAGTTTGCTGATGTTTGAAATTTTCATCCCCTTATTAATGAGGGAAGAAACATTCAGCAGTTTCCTCAAATCGTCATTAGAGTAATGTCGGATATTCGTATCGGTGCGCGAAGGAGTGAGCAAGCCATATCGCAATTCCCAGATTCGAATGGTGTGTGCCTTTATGCCTGAAAGTTTTTCTAAATCGCGAATTGAGTATTTTCCTGTCATGGTTTGCAAAAGTAATTGTTTAATGAATATATAAAAGAATTAAACAATAAAAATTATTTCTTCAGCCAATGTTTTGAAGGATTTACCGAATCAAATATTAAATCACAAAATTTTAAAAGGCATTTTTGAATTTGGAGTCAACTGAATTAATTATTGGAGTTTTATATTTTATAAGTGTGGTTAATTGAAATCATCATTGAATAAATCAAAATATTGCTTGCTCTATATTTGCCGGTGCAAAAAACACAATGGATAAATTTTCATATATCAGCAATGCTCATCCCAATGTGATAGAATCACTTTACAATGAATTCAAAAAAAATCCGGATTCAATTGAATTGGAATGGAAGAAATTTTTTGAAGGATTTGATTTTGCTGTTTCAGCCAATGCAGTTAACGGTGGTTCCACAATTGAAAAGGCAGGCGCAGAAATAAAATCAATTGCGGAACCTGAAACTGTTAGAGCAGCAACTGATGTCGCAAAGGAGTTGAAAGTTTATCATCTCATAAAAGCATATCGTGCAAAGGGGCATCTCGAAGCCAAAACAAATCCAATTCGTAAGCGGAAAAACCGATTCGCAAACCTGGATTTGAAATTTTTTGGACTCACTGAAAATGATTTGAATGAAAATTTTTCAATTGGAAATATTCTCGGTCTTGGAAAAACTTCGCTGAAAAATATTATTGACCAACTGAAAAAAATTTATTGTCGCAGCATCGGTGCTGAATTTATTTATCTGAATGATGATGAACAGTATGAATGGATGCTTGGCAAAATGGAAAAAGATTTCGCACGGCTTTCGTTTCCCATTGAAAAGAAAAAACACATTCTGCAAAAACTGAATGATGCAGTGGTGTTCGAAAAATTTCTGAGCACCAAGTATGTCGGACAAAAAAGATTTTCGCTGGAAGGTGGCGAAACAACTATTCCGGCTCTCGATGCAATTATAAATTCAGCGGCAAAAAGCGGGGTAGAAGAAGTAGTGATGGGCATGGCTCACAGAGGGCGATTAAATATTCTCGCCAACACACTCGGAAAAACTTACGAGCAGATTTTTAATGAGTTCGAAGGTAATGCAGTTGCCGATACCACAATGGGCGATGGCGATGTGAAGTATCATCTCGGTTACGCATCGCAGGTAAAAACTTTTGATGGAAAAGAAATGATGCTGAAGCTTTCACCGAATCCATCGCACCTCGAAGCGGTGAATCCGGTTGTGGAAGGTTACACCCGAGCGAAAGCAGATTTGTTGTACGATGGAAATTTAAAGCGCATTCTTCCCATTCTGATTCATGGTGATTCTGCAGTTGCAGGCCAAGGTGTTGTTTACGAAGTGTTACAGATGTCACAGTTAGAGGGATATTTAACAGGAGGCACCATTCATTTCATCATCAACAATCAAATTGGATTCACAACTGATTTTGATGATGCGCGCTCTTCTGATTATTGCACATCATTGGCTGCAATGGTGGAAGCACCGGTATTACATGTGAACGGCGATGATCCGGAAGCAGTGGTGTTCGCAGTTGAATTGGCAACCGAATGGCGACAAAAATTTCAGCGCGACATTTTTGTTGACATGGTTTGTTATCGTCGTCATGGTCACAACGAAGGCGATGATCCGAAATTTACACAGCCGGGTTTGTACAAACTCATTGGCGAACATGTAAATCCGCGTGAAATTTACAGTCAGCAATTAATCAGTCGCGGAGATATTGATTCGGAGTTGGCGAAGGAAATGGATAAAGATTTCTGGAAACAATTGCAGGACCGGTTGGATTTTGTGAAGCAGCATCCGCTTCCATATAATTATCAGTTGCCTGAACTGGAATGGAAAAAATTAAGAAGAGCAAATGCTCAAGAAGATTTTGATACATCACCTGAAACTGCTGTCAGCAAAGAGTTAGCCGACAGAGTGATAAAAGGGCTGATGAATTATCCGGAGAATTTTAATCCACTTAACAAAATTGAAACGATGCTGAGTCAGCGTCGCAAAAATTATTTTGATGACGGGCGAATTGATTGGGGAATGGCGGAGTTGCTTGCTTATGGAACACTTTTGCTCGAAGGTCACGATGTGCGCATGAGCGGACAGGATGTGAAGCGCGGAACTTTCAGCCATCGTCATGCAGTAATTTATGATGAAGACAACAACAACGAATACAATCGTCTCGACCATTTAGAAAAAGAGCAGAAAGGAAAATTTTTGATTTATAATTCATTGCTTTCTGAATTTGCGGTACTTGGATTTGAATATGGTTACTCGCTTGCTTCACCAAATTCACTCACCATATGGGAAGCACAGTTCGGTGATTTTGCCAATGGAGCGCAAACAATTATTGATCAGTTTATCACTGCGGGTGAAAGCAAGTGGCAGCGCATGAGTGGTGTCACACTTTTGTTGCCGCATGGCTACGAAGGGCAAGGACCTGAACACAGCAGCGCACGACTCGAACGATTTTTACAGGCAAGCGCTGAATACAATATCACCGTTGCGAATGTGACTTCACCTGCAAATTATTTTCACTTGCTGAGAAGACAATTGTATCGCCCGTTCAGAAAACCATTGGTGGTGATGAGTCCGAAATCATTGCTGCGCCATTCACGATGTATCAGCAATGTGAATGAAATTGTTGCCGGAGGATTTCAGGAATTACTGGATGATGCAAGTGTAACAGATGAATCGAAGATTCGGAAAGTGTTGGTGTGCAGCGGGAAAATTTATTATGATTTATTGGAAAGAAAAATCGCGAATAAGAAGGAGGATGTTGCAATCGTTCGCCTCGAACAATTATATCCGTTACCAATAAAACAATTAGATGCACTGACAAAAAAATATCGCGCCGCAGTTTTTGTATGGGTGCAAGAAGAACCCGCCAACATGGGCGCATGGAGTTTCATTCAACTCAACTATTCAAAAATCAAGTGGGGAATGATTTCACGAAAAGCGAGTGCCTCACCTGCCACCGGATTTCAGAAAGTTCACAATCAGGAACAGGAGGAAATAGTTGGAAAAGCGATGGAATAATAAAACCAGAATTCATTTATCTCACTTTCTTTTTCACCTTTCCCTCCTACATTCGTGGCATCAAATTAAAACATGAAAACAATTTCAGCCCCACTCATCCTCATTACTATTCTTACAGTTATTTATTTTTCTGCCTGCAATAACACTTCGCAGCCAACCGAAAAAACGCCCGACTTAATTGCGAGCTATCGCGATACAACGGTGAAGCCCGGCGACGATTTTTTTCATTTTGCAGTTGGTACATGGATAAAAAACAATCCTATTCCTGCGTCGGAAAACAGTTGGGGAATATGGAGTCTGGTGAATGAAGAATCTTTTACCCGTTTGAAATTAATTAACAATGAATCGGCTGCACAAAAAGATGCTGCCAAGGGAAGCAATGCGCAAAAGATCGGTGACTTCTGGTTTACCGGAATGGATTCAGCAACGATTGAGCAACAAGGGCTCACTAAAATTCAACCTGAAATCGATTTGATTTCAGCCGTTAAGGACAAACAAACTTTGTTAGATGAACTGGCGCATTTGCAGTTGATTGGTGCAGGAGCATTAATCCAGGCCGATGTTTATCAGGATGAAATGAACAGCGAAAAAGTGGTACTTCATTTTTCGCAAGGCGGAATTGGTTTGCCAAACCGCGATTATTATTTTGATATGGGTGAACGCTTTGTAAAAATCCGTGCAGAATATTTAGTGCATGTTGCAAAGATGTTGCAGCTGATGGGAGAAGATTCGATTGCCGCTGCTAAGAATGCAGCAGCCATGATGAAACTGGAAACTGCGCTTGCTAAAGCATCAAGAAAATTAGAAGACCTGCGCGACCCGTATGCGAACTACAATAAAATGAGTGTTGATGCTTTTACAAAAGTTACTCCATCGCTCAACTGGAAAATGATGCTCGACAAAATGAACATCAAAAATATTGACTCAGTAATTATTGGTCAGCCTGAATATTACAAACAGGTTGAAGCAAGTTTAAAATCAGTTTCAATTGCCGACTGGCAAACCTATCTCCGTTACAATTTAATTTCATCTTTTGCTCCTTACATCAGCAGCAATTTCGATAAAGAAAATTTTCATTTTTACCGCACCGTTTTAAATGGTGTGAAAGAACAGCGACCACGATGGAAGCGTGTGTTGAATGCCGAAGAAGGATTGTTGGGAGAAGCACTCGGACAATTATATGTTCAGAAATATTTCTCTGAAAAAACAAAGCACAGGTACGAAAAATTAGTGGATGATATTTTTGAAGTTTATAAAGAACGCATTCAGGGTTTGAGTTGGATGAGTGATTCGACCAAAGAAAAAGCAATTCATAAGTTAAGTACTGTTGTTAAAAAAGTAGGTTATCCTGAAAAGTGGAAAGATTATTCTGCAATGGAAATTGGCCGCAGTTCGTATGTTGAAAATATTATTGCAGGAAATATCTGGAACTACAATGATGCTGTTTCTAAATTATACAAACCAGTTGACCGGACTCTGTGGGAAATGACTCCGCAAACATGGAATGCATATTACAACCCATCGAACAACGAAATTGTTTTACCTGCTGCCATATTTATTATTCCGGGATTGGAAGATTCGTTGGTGGATGATGCAATTGTTTATGGTTACGGTGGTGCAAGTACCATTGGCCACGAAATAACTCACGGCTTTGATGATCAGGGAAGACAGTTTGATTCAAAAGGAAATTTGCGTGATTGGTGGAGCAAGGAAGATGGTGATGAGTTTAATAACCGGGCGCATCAATTAGTAACGCAGTTCAGTGGTTACACTGTTCTTGACAGCATGCACATTAACGGAGAAGCAACCTTGGGTGAAAACATTGCTGACCTTGGTGGAGTGGTTTTGGGTTACGAAGCATTTAAGAAAACCGAGCAATACAAAAAAGGTGAACTGATAAGTGGAATGACTCCGAGTCAACGGTATTTTCTTGGATATGCTTTAAGCTGGATGGGACATGCGCGCGAAGAATCCTTGGCGCAACAAATTAAAACAGATGTTCACTCTCCGAACTTCCTGCGTGTGAACGGACCTTTCTGCGATGTGGATGAATTTTATAAAGCATTCAGTGTAAAGCAAGGCGATAAAATGTTTTTACCTGATAGTTTACGGGTGAAGATTTGGTAAATAGTGAACTTATAAGTTGATTGGTTATTTGTAATACAGATAACATTTAAAATAATTTAAAACCGTTTCGATTTCCGGAACGGTTTTTTTATTCTGCTTTCAACAGCCAATCAGGTAAATTTTTAAACCCTGATTTTAATAACAGATTTTTTAATTCACTATTGTATTTTAAATAATAAGAATCTACAAAATTGCGATCCTCATTACTGAGTTTATTTTGTTTGGAACTTGCATTTATAAATTTATACATAGAACGGAGTACTCTTTTGAGTCTTACATTTTTTCTCCAGAATGATTCCATGCGGTTATACAATTTAAAAACAAAATGATGGAGACCACCTGCTTTATAAGTTGTTGTTTTATTATCAATTTTAAAATCGTCCGGTTTGTAAATTGAAAAATCAATGTTCAGCCATTCACATATTTCTTTCATAAATAATGGAGTATCTTTTTTCAGATCTTCGAAAAAAAGTATTTTCAGATTGGTTGAATTAAATGAATTTAACCAATAAGGAATATAGTTGAGGTAAATACCTTCTTCCACTCCACGCAAATAAAATTCGTTGTCGATTGTTTTCGGTAAATCTTTTTGTCCGGTGAAGGAAATGGATTGCTCAACAAAATTTCTGAACGAATCATTTCCCGGCAGCATTCCATTGATCATCACACTTTCATAAAACGAATACAAACGCTCGGTAGGATTGCGCAGAATCACTATCAATTTTACACCGGGCAATTTTTCTTGCAATACATCTCCAATTTTTTCATTTCCATATAAATAACTCGGACTTGCTTCGAGAATATATTTTTTACTGTTGTTGCAATGGTTAAAATATGCAGCGTATTCTTTCAAATCAGGAATGGGCTGATTGAATTTCAGCGGCATAAAAAATCCGATTTCTTTTTTTGAGGAAGCACAAACTTCAGGATGCCCTGACAAATAAGTGAAAACAGATGAGGTTCCTGCTTTATGTACTCCTGCAATTATGAGGTTTGGTAGAATCAATGCTGAATTTGAAATTTTCTAATCCACTTCTACTGAAACCTCTGCACCACCTTTTTTATCTTTATATAATTCCTTCTTATCAACCTTGGTCACTTTCATTTTGTCTTTCAGGCGGCGACTGATGGCACTGTAAGGTGCGGTAATAATTTCTTCATCACCCTTCAATCCTGATTTTATTTCAATGTATTCATCATCCTGAATGCCGGTTGTAACCACCACTTTTTTTGCTTCGCCATTTTCATAAATAAAAACAATTTCTTTCAACTTATCCTTCGTGGCTTTTTTCTTATTCGAATCAGCTTTATCAGTTGAGTCTTCACGCGTTGTTACAGATTGTATAGGTACTGTACTGATTCCATACACATGATTGGTTAAAATATTTACAGAAGCAGTCATACCCGGAAGAAACGGAAATTTCTTTTTCTTCACATCAATCATATCAGTGAATGAACTTTGATCCAATAAAATTTTCACCGTGAAATTAGTTACACTTTCGGTGCTCACTAAAGCACTTGAAGAACTTGCGGAATTGGCTACTTGGTAAACCACTCCCTTAAAAACTTTATCGGGATATGCATCCACTTCAATTTCACAGGTATCGCCAACTGAAACTTTCAGTACATCATTTTCACTTACATCCACCCTGGCCTCCATTTGGTACAAGTTGGCAATGCGCATAATTTCTGTTCCTGCAAATTGAGATGTACCAACCACGCGCTCACCTTTTTCAATATTTAATGCAGAAACAATTCCACTCATTGGCGCATAAATTGAAGTTTTATACAACTGATCTTTCGCTTCTTTATAGGATGCCTCAGCACTATTTACCATAAACTTGGCCGCATCTACTGCCTGCTGTGTTCCTTCCTTGCTTGCTCGTGCAGATTTGTAAGCAGCATCATACACATCAAACTCCGATTGGCTGATTACTTTTTTATCGTACAAATCTTTATTGCGGTTGTAATCCTTTTCTGATTTTTCAAACTGCACCACAATTTGTGTGAGTTGCGATTGTGCATTCAGGTAATTTGCTTTCGCATTGTTCACCGCTGCAACTGACCGATCAACCTGAGCCACATAAATATCCGGTTTTATTTTCGCGAGCAACTGACCTTGTATCACACTGTCGCCTTCTTCAATGGGTAATTCAATAATTTCTCCTGACACATCGGGACTGATTTTTACTTCTGTTACCGGATATATTTTTCCTGATGCAGAAACTTTTTCAACGATGTCGCGCTTGCTTACTTTTTCAACGCTCACCTTTTCAGCATTGTCATTTGAAATCCATCCGGCTTTTTTCCCGATGATTGCAAACAGCAGCAGCACACCTACTGCCACTCCCAGCCATATCATTAATTTCTTTGTCATCTACTGAAGGTTTAATGGTTTGCCTTGATAATAATCGAGCACTTTTAATTTAAAGATGTATTCAAACTTGGCTTGCAGGGTTTCACTTCTTGCCTTACTCAAACTGTTTTGAGCAGTTACATAATCAAATGAAGTAAGTAATCCCGCATCAAATTTCTGCTTGGTATAATTAAAACTTAATTCAAATGAAGATTCACTTTTTAATGCTGCCGAATACCGGTCCTTACCTGCAACTGCATCGTTAAAAGCGGTCTCCACGCTTTTTTTCAATTGCTGTTTTTGCAAATCCAGATTGTACTGCTCATTCAATAAATTGATTTTACTGCGGCTCACATTGGTATGAGTCATCCAACCGTTAAATAGCGGAAAGTTTAAAGAGATACCGAATGCCTGTCCGAAATTATCGTTTATCTGATCGCCGAGTGGTGTGTTTTCAAATTGATAGTTTGGTTGTAAAGTATATACCGGCGCCAAAGTCATTGAATCAAACCCAATTAAAAAAGGTTCGTAGGTGGTAGAACCATCCTTTATTTTTTTTACTGCATTTGAATATTGTGAAGATAAACTTCCGAACAACGAAAGCGATGGAGAGTATGCGCCTCTCGCTGCATTTAATCCTTTTTCAGCACCTTTCAATTTCAGTTCCGCACTTTTAATTCCGGGTTGAATGTTTAATGCTGTTTCATAAATGGTTCCTGCATTCATTTCCTGAAAAGCCATGCCCACTGGAATTTTCAATGTTGGAATCACAATATCAACCTGATGATCCATGTTCAGCAATTGTTGCAGATTCAATTTCGCAAGCGACAATTGATTTTTTGCATTCACTGTATTCAGTTCTTCCAATGCCTGTTGCGATTGAATTTGCAACAGAGAACCTTGCGCCAAAACTCCGGCATCCACTAATTGTTTGGTGCGGTCAACCTGATCCTGCATTAATTGTTCTTGTGCAGTTGCATTGGCAAATTGTTCCTGAGCAAAAAGAATTTGCAGGTAAGCAGTAGCAACACTCAGCGAAATATCATTTGTCAATTGTTCAGTACTGTACTTCGAGGCCATGAAATCGAAATACGCTTTTCGCATTTCATTTATTTTAGAAAAGCCGCTGAACAAAGTGACATTAGATGCCAATGAAAAATTTCCGGAGCGAATGGTTTGATTCACAAACAGGTTACTCGTTGGGTCAATATTTTTTCCGGTATTGATTCCGTAACTCGATGAAGCATTCAGATTCGGAAGCAATCCTAATTTCGATTGCAGGTACGAATCCTGACTCAACTCAGTACTCAAGGCTGCTTGTTTGAGCTGAATATTATTTTGTTGTGCAAAGGTGATGCATTGTTCCAACGACCACGATTCCTGAGCGTGGGAAAAAGTAATGCAACAGATAAAAGCTAAAGAGAGAGAGAAGCGGATAAAAATGTGTGACAAGAACTGATTGAATTAAGAAGCGCCAAACCTAAAGTTTTATAAGTAAATCTCACAGATGATTTTAAAATATAAACAAGGCTGTGTTTTCCGAAAGTTCAGATTCATTTTTGCGCGCTCATAATCACCCATGAACGAACCCACTCAACTATTACCCGACGAACATTTTATGCGCGAAGCATTAAAGGAAGCAAGGTATGCTTTGGCAAAAGATGAAGTGCCCATTGGTGCGGTAATCGTGAGCAACAACAAAATAATTGCACGCGGACACAATCAGGTGGAGTTATTGAAAGATGTAACCGCGCATGCTGAGATGATTGCAATAACCGCCGCCGCCAATCATTTCGGAAGTAAGTATTTAACTGATTGTACTTTGTATGTAACACTTGAACCATGCATGATGTGCGCTACCGCAATCGGATGGGCGCAGATTTCACGATTGGTTTATGGAGCTGATGACGAAAAAAAAGGATTCACCTTAATCAGCAAAAAAGTTTTGCATCCGAAGTGTGAGGTAAAAACCGGAGTGTTGGCAGAAGAATCTTCAATAATGGTGAAAGAATTTTTCAGAAGTAAAAGGAAGTAAAATTTATATGAAATTTATTTCCATATGAACCAAAGCTTATCAGGATAAGTTTAATTTAGCAATCTAAAAAAAATTCATAAACAAAAAACACAAATAATATGGCTTTCACATTACCCGCGTTGCCTTATGCTGTTGAAGCTTTGGAACCACACATTGATGCAATGACCATGACCATTCATCACACTAAGCACCACGCAGCTTATGTAACCAACCTGAATGCTGCGCTCGCCGGCAAACCCGAAGAGAACTGGAGCATTGATGAAATTGTAAAAAATGTTTCGAAATTCCCAATGCCTGTTCGCAACAATGGTGGCGGACATTACAATCACTCCATGTTCTGGACCCTGATGAAAGCTAATGGCGGCGGCGCTCCTACTGGTGCGGTTGCTGATGCCATTAACAGTGCATTTGAAAGCTTTGATAAGTTCAAAGAAAAATTTTCGCAGGCAGGCATCACCCGCTTTGGTTCGGGTTGGGCATGGCTGGGTGTTGGTGCCGATAAAAAATTATGTGTTTGCTCCACACCCAACCAGGATAACCCTTTGATGGATGTAGCAGAAACCAAGTGCACTCCCATACTTGGTATGGATGTGTGGGAACATGCTTATTATTTAAAATACCAGAACCGCCGCCCCGATTACATTGCCGCTTTCTTTAATGTAATTAACTGGGATGAAGTGAACCGCAGGTTTGCTGAGGCGAGTAAGTAATTTTTAATTTTTTATCAATGAAAAAGAGAAGTGGTTTTCTGCTTCTCTTTTTTTATTTAGTTGAAGTATGAATTGTGGTTGTTAGATTTGGTGAAGAGAATATGAAGAAGATAATTTTAATAGTTGCTGTTTCGCTTTTTAGTAATTTATGTTTTGCTCAGGCCCCTGAATGGGAATGGGCGAAAGGGTTTGGCGGCATAAACGAAGAATATTCTTCATCCATTACTATAGATGATTCTAATAATATTTACACGATTGGTTCATTCAATGGAACAGTTGATTTTGATCCAGGGTTGGGAATTTTCAATTTAACTTCTATTGGAAGTTGGGATGCATACATTTCCAAATTTGATAGTTCTTGTAATTTAATTTGGGTAAAATCTATAGGGGGAATAGCTGATGACTGTGTTGCCCGTTCAATAAAAAATGATAGTGATGGGAACATTTATGTTATAGGAAGCTATGAAGGATCTATTGATTTTGATTCAGATTCTACAAGTAATTTTATATTAAATTCTTTAGGTGGATCTTGGGATATTTTTATTTTAAAATTGGACAGTGATGGTAATTTTGCTTGGGTGAAAACAATGGGGGGGCAAAATAATGATGGCGGCAATTCAATTTCACTTGATGCTTTTGGTAATGTATTGACAACAGGTAATTTTTATGGTCAAGGAGATTTTGACCCAGATTCACTGGTAATTTATAATGTATCAACTACTAATGGTATAGGTATGGGTGTTTTTATTTCAAAATTAGACACCTCTGGTAATTTTGTTTGGGCAAAAGCAATTGGAGGAGGATATTCTAATGGAAGATCAATAGCAGTGGGTACTATTGGCAATATTTATACAACAGGAAGTTTTCAGGGCGGTGCAGACTTTGATCCCGGATCAGGGACATATTATTTAAATTCGGGAATAAGTCAATCTGTTTTTATTTCTAATTTGGATAGTTTGGGAAATTTTGTGTGGGCAAAATCTTTTGGATCCGATTCATATGGAAATTCAATAGCTGTTGATGATTCAGAAAATGTTTATACAACTGGAAATTTTTCCGGGACTGTTGATTTTGACCCTGGAACAGATGTGTTTAATTTATCTTCTTCTGCAAATGGCCTTATTTTTATTTCGAAATTAAACAACAATGGAAGTTTTGTTTGGGCCAAAGCAATAGGCGGTAGCACAGTTGAACAGGGACAAAATATAATGATTGATGCAGCTAAAAATATTTATATATCAGGAGTATTTTCAGATACTGTAGATTTTAATCCTGATGGAGGAGTTTTCAATTTAATTGCGACACCTTTTTCGGGTTATATTTCGAAATTAAATAAATTCGGAAATTTTGTTTGGGCAAAAACTGTTGGAAAACCCGATTGGTGGGGAGAGGTGGGCGGCTCAATAGATTTCGATAGTGAAGAAAATCTTTTTGTCACAGGTAATTTTATAGGGGAAAATTGCACTTTTGATTCTACTCTTTTGATAAATACAGATAGCACGGGTCAATTTGCTGATATATTTATTTCAAAACTTTCATCATGTCCTACTTCAAAAAATATTACTGCATATACATGCAATAGTTATGCTTCACCAAGTGGTAATTATACATGGAGCACTTCAGGAGTTTATCAAGATTATATTCAGGGCACAAATGGATGTGATACAATTATCGTTATTAATCTTGTCGTCAATACATCAATTGCAACAATATACCCCACTGCCTGCCATAATTATATTTCTCCGAGTGGAACATATAACTGGACAACTTCAGGAACATATTACGACACAATACCAAACATTGCAGGCTGCGATAGTTTTATCACAATACAACTTACCGTAAATTTTAATGATACTTCAATGGTGCAAAACGGTACTACATTAACTGTATCGCCGGATGGACCAACTTTCTGTCAATGGTTAGATTGCAATAATGGATTTTCTCCAATCATTGGAGAAAATAATTATACTTTCTATGCAACTGTCAATGGAAGTTATGCAGTTGCAATGTCTATATTCGGTTGTCCGGATACTTCAGCATGTTATTCAATAACCGGAGCTGGTATAAATGAAATCACCACTTCAAGCAACTTTCAACTATCCCCGAACCCAACTGCTGATATTGTAACTGTTCAGCTCCATTCACCTTGCAGTAATTGCACAATAGAAATTTCAAATGTGCTTGGAGAGATTTTATTTACTGACGAACTCAATCAGAAATCAAAAATCTGCAGTCTGCAATCGTTCCCATCCGGCATTTATTTTATCAAAGTTAAAAGCGATAAATGGAGCGAGGTGAAAAGGGTGGTGAAGGAGTAAAGCCTTGCAGACTCACCCGCGCTCAACTAACAGTCAGCGTTTACTATTTCCACCCTCTCTGTTTTCGGAGTTATAAAATCATTCAGAGTTATTCAGGAAAACAAAGAGGGAGTTTGAAAGACAGTTGAGAAAATAAACTCTGAATTATATTTTTCTCCCTCTCATTTTTCCATCGATAACTTTTTGTTCTGCTTTAAGTTTGAAAAAAGAGAGGGTGTGTTTAGATGAGGCAAATGAAATAGTTGGCGTGGGTGAGTAAAACCTTGAAGACTCACGCGCGCTCAACTAACAGTCAGCGTTTACTATTTCCACCCTCTCTGTTTTCGGAGTTATAAAATCATTCGGAGTTTGATAAGAAAACAAAGAGGGAGTTTGTAAAAACAAGTGAGAAAACAACTCTGAATTATATTTTTCTCTCGCTCATTTTTCCATCGTTAACTTTTTGTTCTGCTTTAAGTTTGAAAAAAGAGAGGGTGTGTTTAGATGAGGCAAATGAAATAGTTGGCGTGGGTGAGTTAAAGCAATTAAGTTTAGAAGCA
>CANJII010000033.1 GCA_947474435.1 Chitinophagaceae bacterium
GCCATTGTGGTGTGTGCCACATACCGCATTAAACCGATTGAAATAATTTGTGTTAAACCTTTTCGGGTTTCATCGGAAGTGTTTGTTGAATTTGCGGTGAAGTACAGCGTGTCGTTTTCATTCTGAAATATTTGCTGTCCGAGATAATACAGCGTGTAATTGCTTCCACCGCTTGCTGTGAATTCGCGCGTGATTAAAAGGTGAACATCGGCTTGAACCGGGTCACGAACAAAATTCACACAGTTGATTTCGGTGCGCATAAAATCTTCGTCGCAGTACGGACAGTCCAAATAAACCTTCAACGCGCCGGCAATGCAGGTTTGTTTATTGGATTGTGCAAATGAAAATTGAAAGGAAAAAAGTAATGCAACAGGGAGTAAAAATATTTTTGTGATTTTTTTTACCATATCAATTCTGTTTATATGGGAAGAAAAATGTGCTGAGGTGAAAATACTTTTTTGAATAACGAATGGAAGGAAGAAAATAGTATAGATGAACATCCTCACCCTTAATCCCTCTCCCAAGGAGAGGGAAATAGTCACTATAATATCTTCCCCTAAATTTTTTTTTAAACAAGTCACAAGAATAATTTTTAACGGATAAATCAAAAGTAATTTCGATTCAATCCGGATTATGTTATTGAGTAGTTACTGAGCTGTTAATGACTTGTTAAAATATTTAAAAAAAATGCCCTCTGGAATTTAAGAGGGCATATTCAAATAGCTTTAGTTCCATTCAATTATTATTCAATTGTCAGCTTGTACTTAGTACCGTGTTGAATTTTGCACGACCACTTGGCTCCATTGGTTTCTTCCACTTCCATTTTACAATATACATTGTAGTTGTTGTAATCTTCAACTGTATAGTGAAACGGTACTTCGCTGGTATAAGCAACTTTTCCATCATAAGAGATGGTAACTTTCGCACCAACCGGATTTTTCATTTCAATTTCAGGTGCAGCCATAAATACTTCTGATTTAGAAATACTGAATGAACGACCATCGCTCAAGCTGATTGCATCAGCAGAAACGGTTGCTGTTAAAGGCCCGCCGGGTGTGGTAGTTGTTGGTGCAGGTGTATTAATAGGGGCGCCAACTACCGGTGCCGGTCCTGATGGTGCAACATATCCCGGAAGATTTATTACCGATGCAACTCTTGCCACAATCTCCCCCTTTTTATTTCGCTTAATATTTACTGTTACCTCCTGAAAATACTGGAAGCCGAAAGTTTTAATTATTTCAGGCAAGTTTTTGTCTTCGAAAACTATACGGGCTTTTATCACATTTTCTTTTAATCCATCGCAACGAACATTGGTTTGGTAGTCGGTGTTTTTTTGAATGCCATTTACATACACAATAAATTTATCACCGTCTTCAGAAAAGAAAACCATGTTGCCGGTTTGTGCTTGTGTGCTGAATGCAGTAACTACAAACAAGAGGGAAAAAATAAATTTCATAAAAGTTTTTTGAGTTTTAAAAATGAATTAAAAAATTTTGGTTCATAAATATAATTAATTTTTTTTCTCGTGAAACAGTAAAAAACCAAGAAATCTTACCTGAATATTAACATAAGCTCCTTGCCAACTTTAAAAACATCTTCAAACGAATTATACAGCGGCACGGGCGAAATTCGAATCACATTCGGTTCGCGCCAATCAGCAATAACACCTTGCGAGGTGAGTTGCTCGAAAATTTTCTTTCCGTCTTTTTTTGCGATGAGTGAAAGCTGACACCCTCTTTCAGAAATATTTTTTGGTGTGATGATTTTTAATTCGTGTTCCGGATTTTTCTGATTGAAATCGTTGATGATAAATTCCAAGTAAGCTGTAAGCTGTTGGCTCTTAACTCTTAGCTGTTGAATTCCTGCTTCAGAAAGAATTTCCAATGATGCACGATGAATTGCCATGGCGAAAACAGGAGCATTACTCACCTGCCACGCGCCCGCACCCGCCTGCGGAAAAAAACCTTTCTTCATCTGGAATCTTGTCTGCTCATCATTTCCCCACCAACCAGCAAAGCGAGGCAAATCATTATTCGCGCTGTGTTTTTCATGAACAAAAATTCCACCCACACCGCCTGCGCCGCTGTTTAAATATTTATAAGAGCACCAGCATGCGAAGTCAATCTTCCAATCATGCAATTGCAATGGAACATTTCCGGCAGCGTGCGCTAAATCAAAACCAACTGTAACACCTGCATCATGCCCGGCTTCTGTAATTTTTTTCAGGTCGAAATATTGTCCGCTCAAATAATTAACTCCGCCGAATAAAATCAATGCGAGTTCATTTTTATTTTTTTCTATATGCGATAAAATATCTTCGGTGCGCAAAGTGTATTCGCCTTCGCGCGGAGAAATTTCAATGATATCAGTTTCCGGATTTCCGCCGTGAAATTTTACCTGTGTTTCAATCGCATATTGGTCGGATGGAAAAGCATTTGCTTCCATCATAATTTTTTTTCGTGCTACTTTCGGCTGGTAAAATGAAACCATCAGCAAGTGAAGATTCGCAGTGAGCGAATTCATCGCCACTACCTCCTCTTCTTTTGCACCAACAATTTCTGCTAACATTTTCCGTCCAAAATGATGATACGGAAACCACGGATTCTTTGCGTTGAAATGACCTTCGACTCCATGTTTTTCCCAGTCCAAAAATTCCTGTTCAACAAAACTTCGCGCACTCTTCGGAAGCAATCCTAAAGAATTTCCGCAGAGATAAATGGCATCTTTTCCGTTGTGTTGTGGAATATGAAATCGTTCGCGAAATTTTTTCAGCGAATCGTTTTCGTCGAGTTCTTGTGCGAATGATAAAGTGTTTTCGAAATTCATTTTTAAAAATCGGGATAAATATAAACGCAGGAATTTTGAGTGATATGACAAATCTCCTGTTACAGTAGATGGTCGTATCATAAAATTGTAAATGAAAAAATTTATTGCGATGGATACACATGAGATTACCTGCGACTGGAAAGAAAATAAACAGTTTAATGCAATAGTGAATGAACATGAAGTGATACTTGACGATCGGTTTGAAAGTGGCGGAACCAATTTAGGTCCTCGCCCAAAACCATTGATGCTGGCGGCGCTTGCCGGTTGCAACGGCATGAACATTATGAATGTGTTAAAGAAAATGCGGATTGATGTTGATTCGCTCAACATAAAAGTTAAGGGTGAACTTACAGATACTGATCCGAAAATGTATAAGAAAGTATTTCTGGATTTTCATTTCACCGGAAAAAATCTCGACAGAGAAAAAATAGATAAGGCCATTCAACTTTCAGAAGAAAAATATTGCGGCGTAAGTGAGATGTTCAGAAGCTTTGCTGAATTGATTATCAATTTTTCCATTACAGAAAATTAGCCTGTAAAAATTCATCCTTTTTTGGCTGTGGCTCGTAATAATGGCTGCTTATGGCATTGCACGGCAAAATTATTTTTCGCACCGATGGCGGTGAAAAAGTCGGAATGAATCATTTAATCCGATGCGCTGCGCTTGCTGAAATGTTGCGCCAGCAGTATGAGTGTGTACTCGCTATTCGTGTTCCGAATCCTTCGGCGCTTCAATTGGTGGGCGGAGTTTTTCATTCTATTATTTCGCTTCCTGGTTCTGAAAATTATGAAGGCGATGAACTGATTTCATACTTGCATGCCGGTGATATTGTTGTGTTCGATGGCATTCAATTTCAAACAGAGTACCAGAAAAAAATTCGTGAGCATTGTAAACTTGTTTGTATTGATGATTTACATAACCATCATTTTGTGGCGGATGCAATTATCAATCATGCAGAAGGAATTTTACCAAATGCATATTCCACTGATGAGCACACACGCTTTTATCTCGGAGCGCGCTATGCGATGATTCGTCAACCGTTTATTACGGCGGCAAAAGAAAATTCAGAACCAAGTATTGCCAACCGCGCATTGATTCACATTGGCGGAAATGATTTTCACAACACCACACAAAAAGTTTTATCGGCATTGGTGAAAACTGAAATGATAAATGAAATCGAAGTAGTGATTAGTAAAATGAATCCAAATATTTCGTTGCTCGAAGATTTTATTTATGCAAATAGCAAGACCGCTAAAATTATGTTGTGCAAAAATTTGCCGGGCGATGAACTGTGCGATCTGATGAAAACCTGTCGCTACATGATTTGCGCGGCGAACAATGTGTTGTACGAAGCATGCGCTGTTGGAATGAAAATTATTTCAGGATACACATCGCCAACACAAATGGAAATTTTGCACGGACTGGTAGCAAAAGGAGTAGTAAATAATTTCGGAAATTTTTTAACTGAAGACGAAAACAATCTGAAAGCGCGATTCGAATTGTTTATGAATGACGAAACCACTTCGCAACAATTATCAAATCAAAAATTATTGATTGATGGAAAATCGCCTGAGCGGTTGTTTGAAATATTTAACAAATTATAGTTGAGAGCCGTTTTGCGCGGATCCACAGCGTTCACGGAGATATTAAGATTAGGATTTTTTAAATCAACCATTCTTAAATAATCTAAAATCTTAATTCTAAAATCTAAAATCAAAAAATTTTTCTTCTTTCTTTGCGGCCGAATTAAAAAACCTCCATGTCAGAATCAACGCTTTTGGTTGTGGGCACTGTTGCCTTCGACGCCATTGAAACGCCTTTCGGAAAAACAGATAAAATTATTGGTGGCGCGGCTACTTATATTTCTTTAGCTGCTTCGTACTTCGGTAAAAAAATAAATCTCATCTCGGTTGTTGGCGGCGATTTTCCTAAGCAACAGATTTTTGCCATGAACGAGCGGGGCATTAACACCGACGGTTTGCAGATAAAAGAAAATGAAAAATCTTTTTTCTGGAGCGGTAAGTACCACCTCGACATGAACACGCGCGATACACTTGCAACAGAATTAAATGTGCTCGCGAATTTTGATCCTATTGTTCCTGAAGCATATCAGAACACTGATTTTCTCATGCTCGGAAATCTGGTTCCTGCCGTTCAGCGAACGGTGTTACAGCGATTGAAGAAGCGTCCGAAATTAGTAGTGATGGACACCATGAATTTCTGGATGGAAACAGCCAAAGCTGATTTGGATGAAATGATTAAGCTGGTGGATGTGCTCACTGTGAATGATGCAGAAGCAAGAGAATTATCAGGTGAATATTCATTGGTGAAAGCCGCGAAAAAAATTATGGCAATGGGTCCGCGCTACCTCATTATTAAAAAAGGCGAACACGGTGCATTGTTGTTTCATGAGAACAATGTGTTCTTTGCTCCGGCTCTTCCGCTCGAAGAAGTTTTTGATCCGACCGGCGCAGGTGATTCTTTCGCAGGAGGTTTTATTGGATACCTTGCTCAAAGCAACGACATATCATTCGACAGTATGAAGCGCGCAATTATTTATGGTTCAGCGCTCGCTTCATTTACAGTTGAAAAATTCGGAACCGAGCGATTGATGAATCTCAGTCACGATGAAATTGAAAACCGCATTCAGGAATTTGTTGACCTGGTGCAGTTTGATATTTCATTAGTTGATTAGTACTTTATCATTTGTAAATACTGTTTTTACTTAAATTTTTGAAGTTGCTTTTAGTCTTGGCATTTTCTCTTAACGCTTATTTCATAGCTTAATCTAAATTCCTTTATTAACGCACTTACTTGTCAATCATTTCCTTGACAATTAAAATAAAAGAATATCTTTGACACGAACCCTTAACCAACCAACTAAAAAATATTGTCCGCACAATTTTCAAAATAAAAAATACGAGCGGCTTCTTTCTTCAAAACCAATTCAAAAATCAACTACTTTTTTTCTTAACCCAATTTTCAGACCATGAACATTTATGTACGCAACCTTAGTTACAGTCTTCAGGAAGATGAATTAAGGGAGATATTTTCTCAGTGTGGAGAGGTATCTTCAGTAAAAATTATTAAAGACCGCGTGACCGGCCGAGCAAAAGGTTTCGGTTTTGTGGAAATGCCGAATGACGAGGAAGCAAAAGCTGCAATTGAAAAAATCAATGGCACTGATGTGAAAGAGCGTCGCATTGAAGTGAGCGAAGCGCGCCCACCACAAGACAGAGAAAAAAAGTGGTAACCACTTAAATTATAAAATAGAAAATCGGACTGATGTGAATCGCTCCGGTTTTTTTATTTTCAGGAATATGGAAGCCAAGCTTGCCTGACGCAAGCAGCGATTCACAGATTTAAAAATTATTATAAATCGCTTGACTGCTTTTATAAGATTGTCTCAGAGCAATAAATTTTAATTTTGGAAAAAACTTCGAAAATCTTTCGACAGGGCTCCCAACTTTGGGGGCCGGGATGTTCCATCAAGATGATATAGACACTTTTATTTCTTCAACATTTTTTCATATTTCATTCGCGTGTATTGTGCATATCCAATTGCGATTTGGTATCCGGCACTTCCATCTAAAAATCCGGCACGAAGAATATAGGAACGAACAAATGCAAATGCTCCGGCTGAATATGCTTTAATCAAACTGCTTTTTTTTCCTTCAAGCAACATGGATGCTGCGGCAATGGTGCTGAATTTTTCCATTTGTAATTTATATTGTTCGGGTGTGCGAACGGTGTAGTGCAGAATATTTCCCGTTAAAGATTTTACTGTTGTGTTCTTATCCATCACCACTTTATCGTGCGGATTGGTACCACCCCATTTTCCTTTTTGTTTATTCCACAGCCGTATTTTTCTATCGGGATACCAGACACCGTGCGCAATCCATTTGCCGCAATAATTATTCAGTCGGTTCATAATAAATGCGTCGCTTGTCAAGCTGACTTGTCCTGATGTATTCGTCGGGAGTCTGTCGAAGCAATCAAGTATTTCTTTTTTTAATTCATCTGATAATCTTTCATCCGCATCAAGTGACAAAACAAAATTGTTTGCAGCTTGTTGAGTGGCGAAATTTTTTTGTTCAATGTGTCCTTCAAATTTATGCTGAATGAAATTTACATTTTTCTCTACACATATTTTTTCTGTTGCATCAGTTGAAAATGAATCGACCACAATAATTTCATCGGCAACTTCTTTTAACGAATCAATGCAATCGCCAATATTTTCTTCTTCATTAAAAGTGATGATAGTGGCAGAAATTTTCATCCTTTCTTTTTTCGCAATTGAAAATAAATGAGAATCAGAAATATCAGGTACAATCCATTTCCATTGCTGTCGTCAATGGTTGCTTCGGTTAAGTAGGATGAAAATAAAATGATGTGCAGGCATACAAAAAGCGGGTCGGTATAATTCCGGTTATAAAAAAGCGGAAACAATGATGCGAACCAGAACAATGCAAAACCTATAAAGCCAACCGAGGCCAGTTCCCAAACAATTTGATTATGCGGCAGTTTGCTTGCGGTTTTTATTTCAGGGTCGGCATATTTTTTCAGTGCTTCATTTTTTACATCGCCGGCTCCTACTCCAATCCAGATATTTTCTTTCCAGATTTCAATCCCGTTTTTCATGGAAAGTAATCGTGTTGCATCACTCAACCCAGCCACTTGATTAAAAGAAAAATATTGGTCGAGGTCGTACTTCATGTACTGAAATTTTGTTTTTACAGAGGGAAAAAAATTATACGCCACAAACGGAAGCAGCATTAATAATAACATAGCTAAAAATCCCTGTTTCCACTTTCGGAAAAGAAAAACATAACGGAGCAATAAAAAAATTGCGCATAAATAAAAAGCGAGTAATCCGCTCCGTACTGCCATCACATGTAAAAACACAATTAAAAAAACAGTGGCAATTAAAGTGAGATACTTTTCTCCTCTGAATAGTGGTTGAAAATCCCCTTGATATAAATACCATCCGATAAAAAGTGAAAAGCAAACCATTAAACTGAATCGAACATGACTGTATGGAGTTTCCATTGTTTGCCCAGCTGAATACATTCCGTTTATCTGATCATAATGTTCAATGTAATTAACCAGCACAGCGGTGCTTGATGCTACAATCATCCACATAAAAAAATACAACAACCACTGAAAAGTTTTATGAGTCATGTTCCGCAGCGCAATCATTCCAACCGGGATTAAAATAAAAGCAAGTCGCACATTTACTTTTTGCAGCCAGTATTTCTGGTCTTCAGAATAAATTCCGCTAACTAAAAAAGTGATAAAGAATAGTGAAAGAATGAGTAAAACCCGGTCGTTGAAATATTCAGAAATATTTTCCCTCACATATTTGTTGAATAAAGTATTAGCAACTAATAGCGCGATACTTATACTTTGCAGCGCGTGAGAAAAAATTAATCCTGCAAATAAGGTGAGCAGAAAAAGCAAACCCAGTTTCAGATGATCAGGTTTGTTGTTGATGGTAAACCAGGAGAAAATGATTTTCATTTAGGGATTGTAAAATAAACCCGAATTAAACTATTTTTAAATCGTGACTGCTGAAGAAATAATAAAAAAAGAAAACGAGCTGTTGTTTGAGCGGGAATTTTTCCCTCATGCCGATGCATTGTACAACTTTGCTTTTCATTTAACCTACAACGAAGATGATGCACACGATCTTGTCCAGGATACTTTTTTAAAATCGTATCGGTTTATAAATTCTTACGAGAAAGGAACGAATGCAAAGGCATGGCTGTTCAAAATTCTCAAGAACAGTTTCATTAACGAGTACCGTAAAAAAGTCAGGGCTCCGCATGAAACTGATTACGAAGATTACATTGCTTACCAGGATAGTGACGAAGCCACCGGAATAGGAAGTCTGGATATGCGCTCCAATGTTTTTCAAAACATGATGGGCGATGAAATTACTGGTTCCATTAATTCGTTGCCGGCCGATTTCAGAACGGTGATTTTGTTGTGTGATGTGGAAGATTTTACCTATGAAGAAATTGCAAAAATTGTTGACATACCGGTTGGTACCGTTCGTTCGCGCCTGCATCGTTCACGCAATATGCTGAAAGAAAAATTACGAGACTACGCAAAAACAAAAGGCATAAAAGAAATCAGATAAATAAAATGGACGACAAACAGCGATTACTCGATCGGCACAATTGCCAGCAGCTCATGCGCAAAGTCATGCTCTTGCTCGATGGAGAAATGAGTGAAGCGGAAGAAAAAGATTTTTTGGCTAATGTTTCCATTTGCAATCATTGCCTTGAATCTTATCACATCGAAAAAAATTTTAAAGATTATATCGTTAATAAAGTTGAGCGGAAAAAATTATCGGTTGATGTACTTATTTCTATTCGCGAAAAAATTAAAGGTCAACTCGACGCTTGATTATTATTTAGGAAATGAATGACCCTGAAAATTTATTATCTCAAATTCAAATCGGAAATTATAAAGCCCTTGCCCGTGCAATAAGTTTGGTTGAAAATGATTCAGAAGTTGGTCACCAGCTTTTACATCAGCTGAAAATAAATTATCAGATTCCGGTTATTGGTTTCACCGGTCCGCCCGGAGCAGGCAAAAGTTCATTGGTAAATGTTTTATTAAAAAAGCTTTCGGCACAAGGGGAAAAAATTGCGGTGATTGCAGTTGACCCCACTTCACCTTTTAATTTCGGTTCGCTGCTTGGCGATAGAATAAGATTGAGTGAACATTTTAACGATGAAAATATTTTTATCAGAAGTTTAGCTACAAGAGGTGCCCTCGGCGGACTGACCGAAAAAATTATTGAGGTGACTGATTTGCTTCGTGCAGCCAATTTTGATTTTATAATTATTGAAACAGTTGGAGTTGGACAAAGTGAAGTTGAAATTGCCGGACTTGCTGATACAACTGTGGTAGTGTTGGTTCCTGAAGCGGGTGACGAAGTGCAAACCATGAAAGCCGGGTTAATGGAAATTGCCGACTTGTTTGTGGTGAACAAAGCCGACCGAACTGACGCAAACCGTTTTGCAAAAAATTTAGAATTGCTTGTTCATGAAAAATCAGATAGTGATTGGCAAATTCCGGTTATTAAAACTATTGCCATAAAAGGTGAAGGAGTCGATGAACTGATACAACAAATTCAAAATCATTTTGCTGACACAAATCACAACGACCGGAAAAATTTATTGATGGCCGAAAAAGCAATTCAATTAATAGTGAAACACAAAACCAAACACATTAACCGTGAGCAATTATTAATTGATATTAAAACAGAAATGAATAATAAAAATTTTAACCTATATCAGTTTGTATCAAGAAAAACAATTGAGTGAACAAAAAGTAAAACACATTTAATGTGTGGTTTTTAACTATCAACATTAAAATAAAATAATGTTAGTACTGGTTAGTAACTCAAACGAAAAACAACTAAAACTACAAAAGCATAAAATTGAGATTTTAAAGTGTGGTTAACTGATGTAAATTAACCTTAACACCAACAAATTTTATAAAACCATGTTTGGATTTATTTATTAAGATTTCCCTAAAAAGCGGTTTTATATTTTGTGTTTATAAACCTGATGAATGATTGATAAGCAGTGGTTTTGTTTGTTGATGAAAATGTGAATAGTGTGATTGAAACGGTGGTAACTGAGTTTGCATCATCGGTAAAAAAATCTTCTACACTAATTCACACGCTTAATAGTTTATAATAATAATTTTTATAAATGAGTTATTTATATAGAAGGTTGGTAAGTAAAAAAAAAGACTTACAAAAGTCATTTTATTTAAAAAATCAGAAACTTAAATTGCGGCGATTTTAAAAATGGAAGGTTTTATGAAAAGAATTTTTTTAATTATTTTATTGACAGGATTTGTTTTTGGAAGTTGTAAAAAGAAATGCAACAAAGGAACTTTTGTTTTCTGGAATCTGACCACTACTGAAAATATTGAAATAACAGTGAACGGAACTAGTCCGGATGGATGCGGTAATTTAGTTATTGATGGTTCATGTCACACTGATTTACCAAGCGGCGATTCTGCCCAATATCATGTTCGTGGACTGACGACAGGAAAAATATCAGACAAAAAATTAATGGTGGATGATTGTGTAACTCACACAATTAATATCAGATAAAAGATTTTATATAACATCAGAAATTCCATTTATCTTTTTAAAGTGGAATTTCTATTGAGAAGATAAAAAATATTATGGAAGAAATTTTCTTTATAAAAAGATATTTCAATTTAACTCAGGCTGTGAAATTTCAACCGGTATTCCTTGCTTAACAATTTCCAGATAACCACCTTTAATATTTTTTACAGTATCAAAACCTTTCCGTTTTAAAATAGAAACAGCAATCATACTTCGGTAACCAGCCTGGCAATGAACATACAAGCGGTCAGAAAAATTTAAATCAGAAATAGCGCTATCAAAATTCTGTAACACACAATTCTCTGCGTTTTCAATATGGCCTGAATCATATTCCGATTCTTTCCGAACATCAACCACCACAATATCTTTTTCATGTTTTAAATCCAATTCAAATTCTTCAGCATCAATGGTTAAAACCATATCCAACGATTTTCCGGCGCTCATCCATGAATTATATCCACCGTTTAAATATCCTTTTACATTTTCATAACCAACACGCGCCAATCTTAAAATTGATTCTTCTTCTTTTCCGGTTTCAGCCACAATTAATAATGGTTGATTTATATTTATTAGTGTTCCAACCCATTCGGCAAACCGACCGTTCAACCCAATATTAATTGCTCCTTTTAAAAAACCATTTTCAAAATCATCAGGATTTCTGGTGTCCAGAACCAACGCACCGGTTTTTATTTCACTTTCAAATTCAGAAACTGATAATGATTTTAAATTACGATTCATTATTTCATCCAATGACGAATATCCTTTTTTATTTATCTGTGCATTTAAAGGAAAATAGGCAGGAGGTGCCGATAAACCTGATGTAATTTCTTTTATAAATTCTTCACGAGTCATTTCCTTTAAAGCATAATTCAGTTTTTTCTGTTCGCCAATTGTGCTGAAAGTTTCTTTACCTAAATTTTTTCCGCATGATGAACCTGGTCCGTGAGCAGGATAAACAATCACAGCATCATTCAGTTTTTTTATTTTATTATTCAAAGAATCATACAACATACCTGCTAATTCTTCTTTCGAAATTTTAGCACCGAATAAATCAGGTCGACCCACATCACCAACAAATAAAGTATCACCCGTAAAAACTGAATATGGTTTACCTGCTTTGTCATACAACAAGTAACAACTCGATTCAGGTGTGTGTCCTGGAGTGTGAAGCACTTCTATTTCACAATTTCCAAGTTTAAATTTTTCACCATCCTTTGCTTCATAAATTTTATAATCAGTTTTCGCATTCGGACCATAAATAATATGTGCACCGGTTTTTGCCGCCAAATCAATATGGCCACTCACAAAATCAGCATGAAAATGAGTTTCAAAAACATACTTGATTTTAACTCCTGCTTTTTCTGCCCTATCAATATAGGTCTGATAATCGCGTAAAGGGTCAATAACCGCAGCTTCGCCATTACTTGTTATAAAATAAGCAGCTTCTGAAAGGCAGTTTGTATAAAGTTGTTCAACAGTCATTTTTTATCTGTTTTATTGAAGGAGGTAAAAGTAAATCATTGAATTAAGTCTTATATATCATTTATAACCTTAAAAATTCATTATGAAAGAAACTATTTAGGAATGGTAGCGAATAAGAGCTTCAATAAACACTGTAAAAACACTAATATAGTTCAAATGTCTGATGCATTAGCGCATAAACTTTCTGATTTTAAGCCAAGGGAAACTGAGGCAAAGCATGTAATTAATCTATATCGATTCTTTAGTTTAATTGGCGCTTTAACCTATCCTGTTTTCTATTTTATATTCAAATATGCGTATCCCGAAAGCCATGATTCATTTTTATTAAGAGTCATAATATCAGCTATGTGTTTTGGAATTTTTTTCCTTTCATTTTCTGAAAAAATATTTATTAATTATCTCAATAAAATTTTATACATCATTTCTTTCAGTGCGGTAGCGCATTTTACCTATTTATTATGGCTTAATAATTTTCAGGTGTTTTACTACATCGGATTTATTATGGTGGTATTTATTTTCAGTTTCACATTTAAAAGACTCACCGATTTATGGATATTTTTAATTTTCTCCATAATATCCATAGCAGTTTCATCTTTTAATTTATTGGACCCGCGTGATGCCTCATTCTATATTTTTTCTTCAGGGCTTTTATTTTCAGTCATTTCTATTCTGCTTTCAAATAAAATTCAGGCAGAAGACGAAACAAGTCTTGGAACCTATTTATTAGAATCGCTATATCAGGAATCACCCGATGCCATTATTATTGTGGAGAAGAAGGCCGATAAAATTCTTCGGATAAATAAAAGAGCATTGTCGCTTTTTAATATTGATGATGAAGAAAAATTCGGCTATCATCCAGTAAAAGAATTGATTGGAAGAGAGCTTAATAAATCAATGGCCATTTTAGAATTAAGTGTACACGGCCGTCAAAACATTTGGGTGAATATTGCACGCGAAAATTTTTCAATTGAAGGAGAACAGTATGGTATCATTCGGATACTGGATATTTCTGATGATAAAAAATTAGCGGATGAATTACGATTAAAAGATAATTTACTGAGTGGTGTAACCGAAGCATGCAGCAGTTTATTGCTGAAAAAAGATTTTCAATCAGCTATTAAGAGTGCAATTAAAATGCTTGGAAAAGCAACCCGTGTTGATCGCGTTTATGTTTATGAAAATAATACAGACAGTGATTTAGGAAAAATAACTTTCAGTCATCGTTATGAATGGATAAAGGAAACAGATTCATTCAGAATCAACCGGACGAAACTTCAGAATATACTTTATGAAAATTTCCTGCCACGCTGGCAATATGAATTGAGAAGTGGAAACGCAATTAAAGGAAATGTTCGTGATTTTCCGGAGAGTGAACAAGCCATACTTCAACCACGAGGAACTCAGTCATTAATAGTGGTTCCGATTTTTATTGATGAGCGTTTCAGCGGATTTATTGGATTTTATAATTGCCACAGCGAACAGGAGTGGAGTAATATTGAAGAAAGTATTTTGCGAACTGCAGCAGCAGCAATTTCAGGCGCTATGAGCAAGCAATTAAAAGAGCGCGAAATTATTCTGGCGATGGAAGCAACTGAATCAGCTTCAAAAGCAAAAGAAAGTTTTTTGGCTAATGTTAGCCATGAAATCCGAACACCGATGAATGGCATTATCGGCTTAACACAACTCATTCAAAAATCTAAACTTGACGAGAAGCAATCGCAATACATTACCGCCATAAAACAATCATCAGAACATTTATTAGTCATTATCAACGACCTGCTCGATTTTTCAAAAATTGTTGCAGGCCAAATGGAATTCGAAAATATTGAATTCGATTTATCTTCATTACTTTACAACATCAATCAGACTTACGGTAATCGTGCATTGGATAAAGGAATTTATTTACACTCTGATATTGGAGAAAATGTTCCTAAAAAATTATTAGGCGATCCTGTTCGGTTGAATCAGGTACTGGTAAATCTGGTTGGCAATTCAATAAAATTTACCGAACAAGGTGGAGTTACCATTCGAATAAAATGTCTGGAAGAAAAAAATAATTCTATCAGTCTTCGTTTCAGTATTGATGATACGGGCATTGGAATCCCGGCTGACAAAACAGAAACTATTTTCGAAAGTTTTAAGCAGGCAGATAAAGACACTGCTCGCAAGTATGGCGGAACGGGATTAGGATTGAGTATTGTTAAGAAAATACTGGATGCACAGAAAGGAAAAATATGGATTGAAAGTGAACCGGGAAAAGGCTCAAGTTTTATTTTTGATTTAACATTTGAAACAGCAACTACAGAAAAGGTAAAAACAACAACGGCAGTAATATATCATCAACTTACAGGGGTAAATATTTTATTAGCTGAAGACAATATGGTGAATCAGCTTTTAGCAAATGATTTAATTGCAGAATGGGGAGCTCAAATTGATATTGCCGATAATGGCGAAATTGCAGTGAATAAACTTCGCAAGAAAAAATACGATTTGATTTTAATGGATGTGCAAATGCCGGTGGTTAATGGACTGGAAGCAACCGAAATCATTCGCAAGTACTCTGATGAGTCAATTAATAAAATTCCAATTATTGCAATGACTGCAAATGCGATAAAAGGCGACAACGAGAAATGTTTTGCAGCAGGCATGAACGATTACATCACCAAACCGTTTAAACCTCTTGATTTGAATAATAAAATCTGGCAGTATATTTCAGAAGAAAAAAAGAATGCTGCTGAAGCAAAAAATCTACTAATAAAAAACCCGTCATCCGTGGAACAGGAATTTACATCAACCATTATTGATCTTATTAATCTGAAAGAATTCTCCAGGGGGAAAAATGACTTCTTAGTTAAAATGTTACAGCTATTAATTAATCAAACACCACCCGCCGTTCAACAAATCGGAGAGGCTATTCCTAATGGCGATTGGGAGACTGTGCGTGGGCTTGCTCATAAAATGAAACCAAATATTGGTTTACTCGGAAATCAGGATTTAAACGAGTTGATATTGAAATTGGAAAAAAATGCGGATGCAAAAACAGAATTAGAAACTTTGCCATCTGTTTTCGAAAACTTCAATCAACTTCTACATCCTGCTATGGACGAGGCTCGTAGGGCGCATGAATTTTACAGTACGGTTAAGTCATAAAATTTTCTACACCAGAAATAAAATTTTATTAATGTATTTATCATAATTATTCTGACCTATAAAAAATAGTTATCCCGATAACATATCCCTTCGGCAGATATAATTACCACATTATCGAAACTTACTACCTAAGTTGTATTCAATAAATACATTTGGGCATTAAGAAAAACACCAAGTCATTACTTAATGAAAAAAACACTACTCATTGTTGACGATGAATTAAACATTCGTCTGCTCTTAGAACATTTTCTTGGCGAAGAATACAATGTGGTGACTAAAGAAGACGGTAGTAAAGCATTTGATTGGTTAGAAAAAGGAAATCATACCGATTTAATTTTAGCTGATCTTGAAATGCCGGTGTTAGATGGATTTGAATTACTGGTTAAATTACGCGACAACAAACAAACCAAATCAATTCCCTGCATGGTTGTAACAGGAAAAACAAAGACCGACAACTACATGAAATCATTCAGGCTCGGAGCAAGTGATTTTTTACAAAAACCATTTACACCTGAAGAAATAAAATCCAGAGTAGAAATAATTTTAAAAGAGAAAGTGATTCATTGAAAAAAACACAAGCAATAACAGATGATGATAGTTTTTGTTAACCAGGATAAAGTGTTGAGGGAGTCATTCCTTCAAACATTTCAGCAAACAAACAAGGTTTATTGTTTCGCCGAAATGTTTGAAGCCTATAAATGGATTAAGCGATACGAGGTTCCACCCAGTTTAATTATTACGGAAGTTGATTTATTAGATCCCTCGGGTTTACAAACACTGAAATTTCTGGAAACAAAAAGCAAGCTGAAAGACACCAAATTAATTGCATTTACTCCTGAACAAGTTGAAAGAGAACAAATTTCTTTAGTGGTTTCTGAGGGCGCCGATGCGGTTTTCAGTAAACCGACATTAATGAGCGAAGTAAGTTCGTATATAAAATATCTCGAGTCGTCTGGCACCGTATCATCAGGTAAATCGAAAAAAGCCGAGGGCAATAAATAATATTTTTTTATTCGCCTGTTTTAGTTGGTAATTCTTTAATACCGATAATAAATTTTATTTAGAAGTTAATATTATTTTTGACCAACTCTGATTTACAATATGAAATGTTTAGTAGTAGATGACGATAAAATTTCACGCGAGTTAATGTGTGAATGCATTAATGAAACTGAAGACCTTGTGCTGTCAAGTGTTTGCAAGAATGCCATAGAAGCGTCAAATTATCTCAACAACAATGAAGTTGATTTAATTTTTCTGGATGTTGAAATGCCAAAAATGAGCGGGCTTGATTTATTAAAAAGCCTGAATCACAAACCACAGGTAATTCTGGTTACCGCAAAAGAAAAATATGCTGTTGAAGCATTTGAGTATGAAGTAACAGATTATTTAATTAAACCCGTGAACCACACACGGTTTTTAAAAGCCATTCAGAAAGTAAGAGCTAAAAGCGCCCCATCAAAAATTGAATCGGTGAACGGTGGAAATATTTTTATTAAAGTGGATTCAGAATTAATCAACCTTCCAACCACTGATATTTTATGGATTGAAGCGCTCGGCGATTATGTAAATTTTATTACCGCGGTAAAAAAATATGTGGTGTTAAGCACAATGAAAAACATTGAATCAAAACTTCCTTCAAAAGAATTTGTTCGCGTGCATCGTTCTTATTTAGTTCGAATTGATAAAATAAAAAAAATATCAGAAGATATTTTACTGGTTGAAAACAAACTGATACCGGTAAGCAAGTCATACAAAAAAGAACTGCTTGAGCGTTTAACCACACTGTGAAAAATTCAGAGGGCGCATTTCTTCTTTTTTATAAAACAGTATTTATTTTCTTATTGGTTTTTATTTATAGCTGTGCCAATGTTGTTTCACCAACCGGTGGAGAAAGAGATGCCACACCGCCAAAAGTTCTTTCATCAACACCAAAAAATTTAACAACAAATTTTAAGAACCGGGAAATAAAAATTTCGTTCGACGAATATTTTGTATTGAATAATCCGGCGACTGAAATTTATTTATCGCCAATAGCATTTCAACCATTAAAGTGGAAAATCAGAAAAAAAAATCTGATAATCACACTTCCTGATTCATTGAAAGAGCACACCACTTACACGCTTCATTTCGGAAACGCCATTACTGATAATACCGAAGGAAATAAACTGGAAGGATACAATTATGTTTTTTCTACCGGGCCTGTGATTGATTCATTTCGCATTCAGGGAATTTTAACTGATGCAAAAACACTAAAACCACAGAAAGGATTTTTAGTAATGCTGTATTCGTCAATCGAAGATTCGGTAGTAGCGAAAAGTAAACCCGATTATTTTGCCCGGGCGGATGAGAGCGGACAATTTGTTTTAGATCATTTGCATGAAGGTCGCTATCGGTTGTTTTGCCTGAGCGATCAAAACGCAAATTATTTATTTGATCAGCCGAGCGAAGAAATTGCTTTTGTTGATACCATGATTAATGTTCGAGATACCACTTCATTTTATTCTTTGAATTCATTTCTAACTTCTCAGGCCAAAACAGTTTTTCTTTCTTCATCCACCATCGACAACAAAAAAATTTCGTTTGTATTCAATCACGCAGCGAAAGATTTTTCCATTAAAACAATTTCTGATTCAACTGAAATTCTTTTTCAATCGAATAACAAAACCGGCGATTCTGTTTATGCCTGGATAAATACAAAGCAAACCGACAGTGTTTTTTTTCAATTGCAATTGAATGATGGGTTAGATACTATTGGAATTAAACTCCGATACACCTCTTCAACTCAACTAAAAGGAGCCAGCTCTAAATTTTCTATCAGAACAAATTTGTATGGTTCAAAAAACAGCTATGGACTTTTTCCAAAACAAAAGCTGGAATTGTATTTCACTTATCCGTTAAAAAATATTGCAAAAGATATTCTTCCTTCAATAGTTATTGATTCAACTGATGAATTGAAGAAAACTTTATTTGTTAAAAAAATTGATTCACTTACTAATTTGCCTTATGCAATTTGCAATTATGAATTTCATGAAGGATTAAAATACAAAGTGATTGTTCCTGCCGGATTGTTTGAAGATGTATATGGAAATAAAAACGACAGCACGGTTTTCTCGTTCAGCCAGTTAGAAGAAACGGCTGCAGGAAATCTGACCGTAACCATAAATTGTAAAGACAGTTTGAATAATTACATCGCACAACTCCGTTCGGGAAGCACAATCAGCAAGGAATGGAAATTGGCGAATGGAAAAAATGTTTTTGAAGTGAAAGCGCTCGTCCCCGGTACTTACAAACTGCAATTCATTCGCGATGAAAACGGGAATGGCAAATGGGATTCGGGCAATTACTGGAAAAAACAACAACCCGAAAAAATTATTTTATACAACAAGGAAATTACTGTTCGACCAAATTGGGATTTAGAAATTGAAGCGGAAGTGGGTTCATCTTCATTGGGGAAAATGAAAAAATAATTTTCACCCAATTTCCAAATCACCCAATTCCCTAATAAACCTATTACCGAAACCACTCCGAATACATCACATAATTATTTGCAATGCGCATATTGATTTGCTCAAAATGTTCAGGACTTATTTCCTTCACTTTTTTTGCAGGCACTCCGGCATAAATTGTTCCTGATTCTACTATCGTATTTTCCAACACAACAGAACCAGCTGCGATTAAAGAATTTTTTTCAACCACCACATGGTCCATCACAATGGCACCCATGCCCACTAACACATTATCTTCTAATGTGCAGCCATGAACTATTGCATTATGACCAATTGAAACATTGTTGCCAATTGTAGTTGGCGCTTTCTGATAAGTGCAATGAATGATGGCGCCATCCTGAATGTTTACCTTGTTTCCGATTCGAATCCAATGCACATCGCCACGCACCACGGCATTAAACCACACTGAACAATCATCACCCATAGTCACTTCACCAATTACAGTGGCAGTTTCAGCGAGATAGATATTTTTTCCAAATACAGGCGTAAAACCACGAACAGATTTTATTAATGCCATTGAGAAAAATTATTTTTCAGAATTGATTTGAAAATCATTCGGTTGCTTTTCATTTATATCATCCAGCTTCTTTTGTATGTATTGAATATCGTTATCGAGCGTGCTATTTTCTGTGCGCTTTAATTCCAACTCATTTTCTATTTGTGATAAAACTCCGGAAGCCGACAGCTTCACCCACAAACTTTTTGAATCATTCAAGGCAATGGAAGAAAGTAAATCAACTCCCTTCAATCTTGTTTCGGAATTTGTATTTACAAGAAATGTTTTCATTGCGGAGAGCAACGAAAACATTTCATAAAATCCTGCTGAGTTTAAATTTTGTTCGAACCAGTTGTAATCATCTGCATTTCCTTTCACTGCTAAAACATCAGCAAGCGAATACATTAAATCGCCTGACTTTTCATTTTTCAATGAAACAGCAAGTGTGTATGCTTTTCCGGGGAAATTTTCCTTCAAAATTGTAATTGTGGTTCCCAACACATCGTACGAACTATCTTTTGCGGTGATTTCAGTAATTGAATTAATTAAATCCGCATCATTAAGTGAACTCAATTTATTTAATGCAGCCGACCGCACCTGCGGATTCGGATCTGATTTTATTATTGAAATTAAAATAGGTGTTACAGTTGAAATTGTTTTTTCATTATCAAGTGTAACCAGCTCAATTGCTGTTTTGCGGATGTACCAGAATTTATCATTCAATGCATTGATTAATGCTAACCGCTCTGATTCAAATAAATATTGTTCATTTGAAAATTCCTGAACAGCTTCATATCTGTCCATGAAAAGCGGGGCATAATTATATTGAAACAAGAATGACGAATCGTCTTTGTTATCTGTCTTCTCCCATAAAATACTTTTGGTTGCATCCACATTTATCAAGTCAGGTTTTGTGTATGCTGGAAATGAAAAAGTTTGTTTCGCCTTATTCATCACTACACGATACCGCTTTGTTTCTCCGCCTGAATAAACATCCACATCTATCGGCAAACGAAAAACCGGAGTGCTGGTGGTGGTGTCTTGTGTTTGTTCGATGGATACAAATTCAGCATTTGATTCATCACTGTAAGTGTAATTGATATTTACAACCGGATGACCTGGCGATAAATAATATTCATTGAAGAACCAGTTCAAATCTTCACCCGTTACTTTTTCAAAAGCCATTCTGAGCGTGTGCACCTCTCCGGTTCCGAATTTATTTTCTGTCAGGTAAACATTCAATGATTTAAAGAAAGCATCCTCACCCACATAATTGCGTAACATGTTCAACACACAACCACCTCGCTGGTAACTGTTGGCATCAAACAAATCTTCCTGACTTTCATAGTGGTACCGAATCAACGGAACAGGGCTGCCGGCAGTTGCTGTCAGATAAGTGTTTTTATCGTTGTTCACCTGAAGGTCGTGCGCGTCTTTTCCATTCTTGTATTCAGCCCACAATGCTTCTGCATAATCAGCAAATGATTCGTTGAGCGAAATGTTCGACCACGATTCGCATGTAACCAAATCGCCAAACCAGTGATGAAATAATTCGTGACAAATAATATCATCGTTATTTCCATCAATCATTTCGCGATGTGTTTGATTCAATGCATCGTAATGAACAACAGCGGTTGTGTTTTCCATTGCACCTGAAACAAAATCGCGAACCACTATCTGCGAATATTTTGGCCAGGCATAATCAACTCCCAACAGCTTACTGTAACATTCAATCATCTCCGGAGTTCTTCCGAAAATTTCTTTAGCATATTGTTCGTATTTCGGTTCCACATAATAATCTACCGGCATGTTGCGCCACTTGTCGTGCACAATTTTAAAATCACCAACAGCCATCATCACTAAGTAAGGTGCAATTGGTAAATCCATTTTCCAGTGGTCGGTGCGTGTTCCGTTTTTATTATTTTTTGAATCGAGCATTAAACCATTCGAGAGTGTTACATACTGGGTGTCAACCGTCATGTAAATTTCAATCAGTGTTTTCAAGTTCGGCTTATCAATGGTTGGATACCACGCCGAGTTCGATTCTGTTTCGCCCTGCGTCCATATTTGTTTTGGTTTATTCGGTTCTTCACCTTTCGGATTGATGAAGTACAAACCCTTTGAATCAGTTATGGCTGCGCTGCCTTCAGTTTTTCTTTCGTTGGGCTTTGCTTTGTACTCTATGTAAATTGTGTAGAGATCATTTCTTGTGTATGTCTTGTCTAAAAAAATATGAAGTTGTGATGAATCATAAACATACTGTAACAGTTTATTTCCGGAAGCAGAAACCATTTCCACTTTATAAATATCAAATCCTTTTGCATCGAGTGTTAAAGAATCAGTCGGATAAAAGTGTGGCTTGAAGGTGATAGTTGCTTTGCCAGGCATGTACTGATGTTCCCAATCGAAACTAACATCGAGCGAGGTACTGATAATATCATTGATGATGGTGTGTGATGGATGATATTCTCCTGTTGGAAGTTCTTCTGCTTCCTGTTCATTTTCATAATCGTATTCCGAATCATAAGATATTTCCGGAACATCTTCAGGATAGTAATCGTGTCCTCGAAAAATTCTGCAACCGGAATTTAATGAGATGATGAGGAAAGAAAATAAAAGAGAGGAGAGAAAAAATTTGTTTGAAATTAATTTCATGTTGAGTTTGTGTTCGGAAACAAACCTAATGGAATTATCTTTAACCCGATAAGAACGACGCGGTTTTAAAAACCGCGTCGTTCTTTACAAAACAATTTTATGATGTACAAAGTCACAAGCAAGAAGGGAGAAGAGTTTGAAATAAAATTTGATAAAGATGGATTTTCGGTAAACGGAAAACCGGGTGAGTGGGATATTCAGAAAATCAAGAACAACCTGTATCATATTTTGTTTGAGGGAAAAAGTTTTGAGGCAGAACTGCTGAAGGTGGATGCGGAAAACAAAACCGTTCACCTGAAAATAAATAACAAACCGATTGAGCTGAAAGTAGAAGACGAATACGACCAACTGTTACAGAAGCTCGGCATGGATAAAGCGCTCACGAAAAAAGTAAACGAACTGAAAGCGCCAATGCCCGGATTGGTTTTAAGAATATTAGCCGAAGAAGGACAAACCATAAAACAAGGCGACTCACTCCTCGTGCTCGAAGCCATGAAAATGGAAAATGTATTAAAGAGTATGGGCGACGGAATTATAAAACAACTGAAAGTAAAAGCCGGAGATAAAGTGGAGAAGAACCAATTGCTGATTGTGATGGAGTAATTATTCTCCACCTTCATCATTCAACGAAGCATCAGTTGAGCCATCGTTCAAAATATTTTTTATTTCGTTGAGTGCATACACCGAGTGGTTGAATTTATTTCCGAGCACAATAATTACATACTGCTCCTGCGGATTGGTGTAGAACACAGTGTTGTAACCCCTCCACCAGCCATTGTGAAAAATATATTTTTTGCCGGGCGCATATTCATACATGCGAAAACCTAATCCATAATTTTTATTTCCTGCATGCTCAAAACTCTGCGGCGTGAATGCCTGCTCGAGCGATTCTTTTTTGAGGAAGCAATTGGAGGTGAGCATTTTGTACCACTGTAACAGATCATGCGTGGTGCTGTACACGCCCTTGTCGCCGAGTATTCCATCAAATGCATCGGTGGCAATTGAACTCCAGTTGTAATTGTAGCCGCAGGTTTTATGCTCGCATAATTTATTATCTTCCGTGGTGATGAAGTAAGTATTGTTCATGCCCACCGGATTTAAAATATACTGCTGCATGTATTCATCGAATTTCATTCCGGTTACTTTTTCGGTTATGGCTGCGAGCACCGCGTAGTTGGTGTTACAGTAAGTGAATTTTCTTCCGGGTTTAAACTGCAAAGGGGGCGGTTGCTTTTCCATCCAGCGCATTAAATCCTGGTTGTTTACTTTTTTGAAACCGAGTGCGGCGCTGTCTTCATACGCAAAACGATAATCAGGCAAGCCACTGCGATGACACAGCAACATTTTTAATGTGATGCCATGAATGGGAAACTTCGGATAATATTCCTGAATGGAATCATCGAGCGCCAGCTTTCCGATTTCAATCAGGTGTAACACTGCAACGGCAGTGAATGTTTTTGAAATAGAAGCGAGTTGAAATTTAGAATCGTCGGTGAGTTTTATTTTTTTCCTGTAATCCTCATAACCAAAATTGTTGTCGTAAAGAATTACTCCGCGCTGCGCAATTAAAACATTGCCGTTAAATCCTAATCGCTTTGCGCGGTAATTGAAAAGCGAATCGAGCAGGTGATGTTTTTTGTCGGCGCGAATTTCTTTGCGGATATTTTGCTCATCAGTTTTTGAGAGCATGAATTTCTGAATGCACTCCACGCATAAATTGTTTGGTGCTTCATCTTTTGAAAAAAGATTTTTGCAGGAATTGCTTCCCAGCAACATAATTACCAACAATAAAGCGAGTTGTTTCTTCAATTTATTTCTTCACCTTTTTTGGTTTGAAATCTTTTCCCTGTTTCATGCTGATGATGCGCACATCATCAAGTGGTCTGTCAGTTTTATCAGTTTTTACAGCGGCAATGGAATCAAGTACATTCATTCCTTCAATCACTTCGCCATATACAGTATAACCCATATCGAGGTGAGGAGTTCCGCCAATGGTTTTATAAAGTTCCCTTTGTTCAGCCGACATTTTTCTGCCGGTTTGTTTTTCGATGTTGTCTAAATCTGTGTCATTAAATTTTTTCCCCTGTACAAGATAAAACTGACATCCAGAAGATGCTTTTGTTGGATTTTCATCTCGGGCCGCAGCCAGGACACCCTTCTTGTGAAATAAAGAAGGATTGAATTCTGCATCAACACGGTAACCAACATCTCCGCCACCGAGCATTTGTCCTGGCTTTGCGTGTTTCGAATCGGGGTCACCACCTTGAATCATAAAGTTTTTTATCACGCGATGGAAAAGCAGCGAGTCATAAAAATGTTCGTTGGTGAGCTTCAGAAAATTGTCGCGGTGTTTCGGAGTTTCGTTGTACATCAAAATTTTCATCGTACCGAATTTGGTATTCAGAATCACGGTATGAATTTTTTCTTTCGGCTTGAATGAAACCAAAAAGAAAAGCGGGATAAGAAGGAATAAGGATTTTTTTAACATGGTGTTTTTGTGTTGCAGCCAAAAATAATTTTTTCACCACAACCACCACATCTTCTTTGCACAGTGGTAACGATGGATTGTTTATTAATCCAAACGCTCGAAGTAGTTGATGATGCACTCTTTCAATAAATCTTCCTGCTCTTCAATGGTCATAACCGGAATTTTTTTTGTCTGCACCCAGTGCGGCCATCCCTCATCATCCAAACCTTCCAGCGAAAAATATCTCTGGTCACTCAGCAATCGACAGGTGGCAATGTGCATGAGGTCTTGTTTTTCTTCCTTGGTAAATGAATCCTGAATTTTCCCCAACTCGCGCACACCAATGAGAAAAAGCATTGCATTCATATCAGGCGCTTTGCCGAATTGCTCGTGAAGGCTTTTGCGGAGCGCAAGGAATTTTTTTTCTCTTTCGAGAAATTGCTGTTGGGTATTTTTTGTCTGTTGTTCGTTGCTCATTATAGAATAATCCTATCGTTACATTTTAAATTCAAATTCATCTCTGTCATTTAACACCGGAAATTCTTTTCTGTAATTATCCAGCGCAGATTTTGAAAGTGTAACAGTTTGCACGACTTCAATGTCTGATTGCTGAAAAAGAATTTCGCCCTTCATATCAATCACGGAACTATCACCGCTGTGATAAATTTTGCTTCCATCTTCTCCCACTCTGTTCAACCCAACTACATACGATTGATTTTCTATGGCGCGCGCAACAAGTAAAGATTTCCACGCATGATTTCTTTTCTCGGGCCAGTTGGCAACATAAATCAGCAAATTATAATTCTGTGTGTTGCGACTCCATACCGGAAACCGTAAATCATAACACACGAGCGGACAAATTTTCCAACCCTTGTAATCAACAATTAATTTTTTTGTTCCGGGTGCGTAGTGATTGTTTTCTTCTCCTATACTAAATAAATGATGCTTGTCGTAAATCCAGATATTTCCATCGGGTTGAACCCAGAGCAAGCGATTGTAAAATTTATTCTTGCTTTTAATAATTGCACTTCCGCACAATACCACATTTTTTTCTACAGCAACTTCAACCATCCACTGAACCGTTCTTCCGCTCATCTCTTCTGCGAGTGATTCTGCCTTCATTGAAAATCCGGTTGAAAACATTTCCGGAAGAAGAATGATGTCGGTTTCTTCAGCGGCTTCAATTTTTTCTTCAAACGATTGCAGATTTGCTTCTACATCTTCCCAATAAAGATTGCTTTGAATGAGTGTAACGCGGAGATTGTTTTCTGACATGAATTATTTTTTTTCAGAAAGAAGCCGTTCAATTTCAGCAACAAGTTCTTTTGCTTCTTCAAAAATTGACATGATGTCTTCCATTTCTAAATCAGTAAACTCATCGTAATCAACTTCTTTTCGGTAATCGAAAATCTCAGTATAAAATTTCCCGAATTTTTTGTCAAGCAAATTGGCTTGAATCAAATGACGACCAAACAAAGTGCGAATTCCGCTGTGTGTTTTTGACTCAAGATTTATAGAAATCAGGAAAGCGGTAACAGCATAAAAGCAAGCGAAATAAATTCTGTTGGCTGATGTATTTATAAATTCATTTTCGATATGCGATTCAATTTCTTTTAATGTCGAGTTCGATTTGTCCAGCCATAGCAAAATTCTTTCTTCTTTGTTTTTGGCTTTCATAAAGGCACGCCATCTTTTTTTATGTTGTTGTAAAAAGAAGTATTTGCGCGGGTAGATTCCCAATCGCTCTCAGCATAAACCATTGCGCTCATAATTTTTCCAACTTCAAACTCCACATCATAAAGAGAATACCGAACGGCTTTTACATCCTTGTAAGAAATTTTTTTCTTGTTCAACAACACCAATAAATCCACATCCGATTCCGCATGAAAATCGCCGCGTGCATAAGAACCATACAAATAAATTTTTGCATCAGGTTCAATACGGTAAACCGCCTTGCGAATTTGTTCAGTTAATTCAGGTGCGAGAAACATGATTCAAAAGTAAATGATAAATGTGAACTTACATTTGCTTCATGCAGGCAAAAACCGAGGGCATTGTTTTTCGCACCGTGAAATATTCTGAAACGAGTGTGATTGCAGGAATTTATACTGAGCAATTCGGTTTGCAATCGTACATCATTAACGGCGTGCGTGGAAAAGGAAAATCGAATTCAAAATCATCGGCACTAGCTCCGCTCTCGGTTTTAAACATGGAGGTTTATAAAAAGGAAAATAAAAATATCAATCGGATAAAAAGTTTTGAGCCGGCGGTTGTGTTCAAACAAATTCCTTTTGATGTGGTGAAGAGTTCATTGGTTTTGTTTCTGGCAGAAGTATTGAATCGCAGTGTGGTGGAAGAAGAATGCAACGAACAACTGTATCAGTTTCTGCGGCATTCAATTATTGAATTGGATGCAACGAGTAATCCATCTGATTTTCATTTACATTTTTTAGCACGGCTTACAAACTTTTTAGGATTTACACCGCATGGAAATTATTCGGAAGAAACACCGGAGTTTAATCTGGCAGATGGAAGTTTTGTGAAATCAGTTTCGGTGCTGCAACCTAATTTTCTGAATGGAGAAAAAGCAAAACTGTTTTCTGATTTATTTTTTAACAACGCAGAAATGCAACTCAATAAAAAAAGCCGCAAAGAATTATTAAGCGCATTGCTTGAATATTACCGCTTGCATGTTTCGAGTTTCAATATTTTGAAATCGTTGGAAGTGATTGAGCAGGTATTTGCGTGAAGGATTTATCTTCCAAAACAGAGTATTAATTCTGAAATACCTTAAGGAAACATTTTATAAATATCTTTTCGATGTGCAACACGAGCAAATTGAATTATACCCGCTTCAAAAAAAACCCCAAGACGATAATCGCCGATACGAATACGATATGCAGATTTATGACCCGCTAATTTTTTTACACCTGTAATTTCAGATAATGCCTTCGCTTGTTCAATATTTAAAATCACTTTCGTGATTTTCTCCTTAATACTTTTCTGATTAATCTTATCAATATCACGACTGAAGCCGGAAAGAAATTCAACAACCATTATGATTGCAATTTCTTCATGATTGATTCGCGGCTAACTTTTTTGCTGCGGTCAACTTGTTTCATCATCATTAATAATCCAGCATCTTCAACCTCTTCTTCGGTCAGCGTGTGTTGTTTAATACCAAGCTTGTTCAGCAGACCGGATAAGAATTTATATTCTGTTTCATTTTTCAGAGTGATCACAACTGATTTCATAATTTAAATTTTATCTGATGCAAATATAAATTTTTGTTGCACTAACTCCTCCCCTTTGGGGAGGCTGGGGCGGGGCTTTACCTGCCGAGATAAACCATCAATACAGAAACATCACTCGGATTTACTCCACTGATTCTGCTTGCTTGTCCGAGTGTGCGCGGTTTAAATTTTTTCAGCTTCTCTCTGGCTTCGAGTGAAAGAGAATTGATAACCGAGAAATCAAAATTTTCGGGCACCGGAACATATTCGAGCCGATTCATTTTGTCCACGATTTCCTTTTCCTTCTCAATATAACCTTCGTACTTCATCAGAATTTCTGCCTGCTCAATGCTGTCTTCCATTTTTCCGGAGAGAATTTCTTTCACTGATGAAATTTTTTCGCGCAGGTCTTTCATTTCAATCTGTGGTCGCGAAAGCAACTGTAACAGTTTGGTCTTCTGTTTTATTTCGCTTGAATCCTGTTCGGTGAGAATGGAATTTATTTCATCGGGTGTAACACTTTCCTTTCTGAAGAAATCCATAATCTGTTTGGCTTCTTCTATCTTTTTATTCACCAATTCTAATCTATCATCACCGACCAATCCGATTTTATGAGCAAGTGGTGTCAAACGGATGTCAGCATTATCCTGACGCAACAAAATTCTGTACTCGGCGCGAGAGGTGAACATGCGATAAGGTTCGTTGGTACCCTTCGTAATTAAATCGTCAATCAACACACCGATGTATGCTTCATCGCGAGTGAGAATAAATTCGTGTTGGTCATTTATTTTCTGATGTGCATTTATTCCAGCCATTATTCCCTGGCATGCCGCTTCTTCATAGCCGGTGGTTCCGTTGATTTGTCCAGCGTGAAAAAGATTTTTTACTGCGCGTGTTTCAAGTGTGGTGTGCAATTGATGCGGAGGAAAAAAATCATATTCAATGGCGTAACCCGGACGAAACATCCGCACATTTTCCAAGCCTGGAATTAATTTCAATGCTTTGTACTGTACCTCTTCGGGCAACGATGTGCTGAAACCATTTACATAAATTTCAATGGTGTCCCAACCTTCGGGTTCAATAAATAATTGATGGCGCGTTTTATCAGCGAAGCGATTTATTTTATCTTCAATACTCGGACAATATCTCGGACCTAAACCCTGAATGCGACCGGCGAACATCGGACTTTGTTCGAACCCGGTTTTCAAAACATCATGCACCTCCTGATTGGTGTAGGTGATAAAGCAACTCTTTTGTTGCCTTGCCGAGACCGACGCGGTTTTTAAAACCGCGTCGGTCTTTTCCGCGTCAGTCTTTTCGAATGGAGAGGTTCCGGGTTTGTAAGAAAATTTTCCGGGATTCTCATCGCCCTTCTGTTCTTCCATTAAACTATAATTCAAACTTCTTCCATCAATGCGCGGAGGAGTTCCAGTTTTCATTCTTCCTGATTCCAGTCCGAGAGAAATTAATTGTTCGGTAATTCCGGTTGACGATTTTTCTGCCATGCGCCCGCCACCAAATTGTTTTTCTCCAATGTGAATGATGCCGTTCAGAAATGTTCCATTAGTAAGCACAACTGCTTTCGAACGAATTTCCATTCCCATTCCGGTGCGAATGCCGACTACAGCTCCGTCTTTAATTAATAATCCGCTCACCATATCCTGCCAGAAATCTATGTTTGGAGTTTGCTCCAGCATGTCTCTCCACTCTTTCGCAAATAATAACCGGTCGCTTTGCGCGCGCGGACTCCACATCGCCGGACCCTTCGAACGATTCAACATTCTGAATTGAATCATTGTTTTGTCGGTTACCATTCCGCTGTAACCGCCAAGTGCATCTATCTCGCGAACAATTTGTCCCTTCGCCACACCGCCCATTGCAGGATTGCAACTCATCTGTGCAATGGTTTGCATGTTCATGGTTACGAGCATGACTTTGGAGCCAAGGTTAGCCGCTGCTGCTGCTGCCTCGCATCCTGCATGACCGGCGCCCACTACAATGATGTCGTATTCAGGAAACAAAAGTTATTAGTTAATTGGTTGATTAGTTATTTGTCGGGGAGCGCAAAAGTATTGTTATGGGAGCGCTTCATGAAATGAAGTTTATGATTCAGGAAATTGATTTGCAAAACAGATTTTCTGAAATAGTGATTGCCAATTTTATTTTCGTGCCCGAAAAAATTTTCTGAATGGAAAAGGGCTTGTACAGTTTACCGAATAACGGATTTTATAAAATGCTTTTGAAAATGAGTTTGAGTACAAGCTTGTATTTAATGCTTGAACTGGAATCTGAAATCAGTAAGAAAGTTTTTGAATCAGGATTAATCAACTACGAGCAACTCAAAGATTTTTATGAAGAGATAAAAGATAAAGAGGGCGATGAATTTGAAGTGGATGAACAGGAGTTAATGTTGATTTATACTTGTCACTACATCGCGAATTGTTTTGCGCAAGATAAAGAGGCATTTTTCAAGTGGTTCATGCTGCACGATAATGGCCAGGTGGCGAACTCAGAAAAATTACGACTCATTACTATGAATGGGCACAAAGGAGCAACGCGCGTTTTTGAAGAGCGCGATTTCTGGAATGAACAGATGGAACAACGAAAATTATTTCTCGAAAATTTATTTGGAGAACTGGAAGAAGGAGATGAATTCGCTGCTTAAAAAATTATTTCGCGGGCACCAACAATTTCATTTGCTCGCCAATTTCTTCAGCACCTGGTTCTTTCAATCCACGATGGCAAGTGATACATCTTACTGCATGAATAGTATCGGGGCGAGTTGATTTTTGCCAGTTAAAATAGTTTGCATTTATTTCATTGGTCATGGTCAACATGTAGCGTGCAATGTCTTTGTGTTCGTTTGCATCGCTTGCAAAATCCAGTTTGTGTATAGAAGTGTCGGCATTTCTTGCATGACAAAAACCACACTTTACACCGAGTGCTTCTTTAAAACCATCCATGATTTTATCAAGGTCATCTTCGCTGATGTCTTTCGGCAGAACTTTTAAATTCTTGAATTTATCTCCCGGGCGGGAATTAAATTTTACCGTTGCACTGATTGAAATGAATGCGGCAAAAAGAAGAATCACACCAATAGATTTCTGAGAAAAGAATTTCATGAACAAGGATTTAGTTTTCGATAAATGTAAAAACTAAAATAGTATGCTGTTACACTTCAACTCAGTGTCCCGCAACGCTCAATGCAAACGCTGCGGAGACACGAAGTGAGAACTATGATTTGAATAACAGATTGTATGCTTTCTGTTCCGGATAATTCCATTCGAGCCAACTGCGGTTTTCCCAGCGTTTTTTAAAATTTTCTTTTCGCTGTTTAATCACTTCTGCAAAATTAATTTTAGTGTATTCATCCGAACTCGCGAAGCTGAAACGGTTTTGCTGCACCACATTTATTTTCTTCAACTCTTCTTCCGAATAATTCATGTAAGCCAGCGATGAATCATTCAGCTCCGCTAAAAAATTGTAGTGAACAAATGATTTGTTGTAGTGCGAAAAATTATAGCGCGCAATAATTGAATCCCAGTTGAAACAAGCGGCACACAGAATAATGAGATAAAGCGCAAGCGAGTTTACCGACAATAAAAATCCGACAGATTTTTTATGAAGAATTAAAATCACAATGCTGATTAAGCCGATTAAGCAAGCAGCGAGAAAAAAGTAAACGAATATTCTTTTATAAGCGAGCGCGAAAAAATTGATGTAGTAAGTATTTCGTAATACAACCGAAACAATCATTACCGCATTTTGTGCCAACCAGAGAATGACCAACAAGTTGAACAGTTTACTGTTCCGCAGAAAAACAATATTGCTGCTGAGATAATAAACTGACACGGCAATGGAAATCAGAATCGCGCCAATCAATAAATAAGTTCCTTCGTGCACCATGTCTTTCAGGTAACCACCATCCCACTGAAATCCGAACCAGATACTTGTGATGTCGAGGTAATTCAGCCAGCAAATCATCAAATTCAGAATCACGAAAAGCAGAATCGCCATTTGTCTTTTCTTGAAAAGCATTCTGTTGAGCGAAGTCAAAAATGATTTTCCTCTTCTTCTCACCAGGTTAAATGAGAGTGATGCATCTGCCTGAATAATTGCCGCGGCATTTGCTTGCGAATAACACAAACTGAAAACTGTTACACCCAACAGGAAAAATAAAATGCGGGAGAAAGAAATGGTAGAAAGAAAATCTGCCACATGCGTCATGAAATTTTCGAAGCTCTGAAAGAACAAATCATTAGCAGAAGAATAAATTACAAAGAGAACAACGAGCGTAATTACAGGCACAAAAACAAACCGGATGTACGCCGAGTAATTAATGCCCGACCTTTTTTTAATCACCCAAAACTGTTTCATCATTGTTGAGGGTAGGCGGAAAATGGAATACGAAGTGAATATTGCGCCGAAGTGCAGATGATTGATTTGCTGGTACGAGAAATTTCCGAGAAACAAAATGAAACAGCACCAGAAAATCGCAATGCTTAAATCGGTATGCGCGAGCAAAACGGATAGCGAAGAGACAAGCATTCCCGCCATTAATAAATACATGAGTTTGCCGGGGGATTTTTTCATCGCAAACACGAACAGACAAACAGCATAAACAACAATGAGCAAAACATTAATTCCGGAAGCGAGGGAATAGAACAACAGGTAAAACAAAAGAGCGGAGAGTAAAATAATTGCACGAGGGTAGGCCATGATTGTTTTCATGGAATGATGAAACGCAGGGGGCCTCATTATAGTATTTTAACCGACAGATAAAATAATTTAAACCTTCTTGCTCTTTTTCTTTTTGGTGGCTTTTGCATTTTTATTGTATTCAAGCGCCACATCAACCCAGTACTGAAAATCGTTTTTGTTTTTTATTCCATCGGGAGATACGAAAACAAAACCCTTCATTGGGCGTTTTGTAAAATCCATTGTGCGGCAGCCTTTTCTTTTTATGGCCGCTTCATGAATTTCAGGATCGAGCCTTACCATCAGTTCGTCTTTCACAATTCCGAGACACATTTTATCATTCACCATAAAAGTTAATCCGCCCATCATCTTTTTTTCTTCCACATTTTTTATTTCAGCAAGCGCTTCACGAATGCGGTCGCCCAGTTTTTCATCGAATGCCATTTTGATTTTTTTTTCAGAATAAAATTAACAGAATTTAAAAAACACAGAATTTTCTTCATAAGACATTGGTCAGTTTAAATTCATTTATCACCCAAAAAATAGTACTCAACAGAATAATTCGACAAATTTCAACAGGAATTTTATGTTTGCGGCCATTAAAAAATCCGTTGTATTTTTTGAAAATAATTGTACCGCTATTAATATTTTTCTCATTTGCCTTCAACCTTGTTGTTGCTCAAAGTGTTTCCGTTGAAATTCTTCAGCAGGGGAAATCCTTTGATGACTCAGCGTACTACGATATTTTAAAAGTGGATGCTGAAAATTATTGGCTGGTTGGAAAGTATGGAATCATCAGCAACTACAATGTGAATGGCGTAATCACTTCAGTCAACTATCCATCGAATCATCGCGATATTTATAAGATTGACCAATTTGATGAAAGCAATTTTATCGCCTGTGCTGATAAGGGAAATTTATATTTCTACAATATGGTTTCAAATCAATGGAAATCAAAACAGATTGCGGGATTTGAAAATTCGTGCTTTTATAATATCACCATCATTGATAAAAAATCAGCGCTGATTTGTGGCGGCCGTTCGGCGATTGCACATTCCAAGAAGGCAATTCCGAATGGCTTCATTATTAAAACCACTGATGGCGGAGAAACATGGACGAAAGTTTATTCTTCTCCATTCAAAATGATTTGGTCAGTTGATTACAATGCAGAAAATGAAAAAGCATCGGCATTGGTTTATGTTCCGAATCACACCAATTTATTTTCGTCATCTGATTTTGGAAACACCTGGAAGAAGGAACGAAAAATCGGTCGCGGAATTTATTACGACATTGAATCGGGAAACCAACAGGAACAGATTTGTTACGGAGGAAAAATAAACGGCAGCGGAAAACTGAAGTACGGAAGTGACGATGAAATTGAATTTAAAGAATCAGGATTAATCTGGTCGAAAACTGTTTTGGATAATTATGAAATCATGACCGCATGTAATGGCAATATTTTATTTTCTGATAACGGAACAAACCAGCAACTGATTCATACCGAACTCACCGATCAATTCAGTTTGTATAAAGCAGCATTTGTAAGTCCGACACAGGCAATTGTTGTGGGCAGCGGTAAAACTATTTTACAGGTGAATATTCACCCGACAGTTACACAGGAATAAATTTCTGTATTACAATTCGTTTTTATTTTTCAATTCAAGATACAGAGCGAAGCATTGTGAAATCAATGAAGTGGTGTACGCATCTGATTTAAAGAATAAACATTTTCGAATCACCGTTCCGCCTGAGAAAAAAACTCCGCCCGTCCAGTGGCATTCATTGCCTGTAACTTTTTTGTTTTGTTGCAGATAGTAAATTGCCGAATCAATAATTCCTACAGTGTTGTATTCCGAAAAATTTCCGACATTCAATAATGCATACAACGCATAAGCGGTTGATTGAATTTTATCCTGATGATTCACAATCTTTTTGCTTGCGAATGAACCATCAGTTTGTTGTGTGCTTTTAATATCTGCAATTAATAAATCTACGCAGGACTGTAACGGTGTTACACCCGCGCGATATGCTTTCGCAACCGCATAATGCAAATGGTATCGATTGGGATAGTAAATCGCAGCGCTGTTAAATTTCTCTCTTACAATTTTTCGATTGATAAATGCAATGGCGAATTTGTAATTGGCTGAATCAACGATTTCGTTATTTTCTCCGAGGAACGAAAGAATATTTGCATTCACGATTGCATCCACATCGTTAGTTCCATAAGGCATGTAAGGTTTGTATGCTTTCGGGCAACACTCACTGATGGGTAAAAAGAAAATGCAGTTCTGTAAAAAAGTATTGACAATTGATTTGGGCCACAGCCGATGTTCTTTCCCAAGCCATGTGAGATAAGCTCCTGAATTTTTTTTATCAGCGCGGTTATGATTGTACCAGTGAAAGTTTTTCCGGTCGGCATCTCGATAATTATTTACTACAGGCAACAACGCAAGTGTATCAGTTGAGTAAATTATTTTATTGTGAAGCAGCAAAGCCATAAATCCTTCGGCAGTATCATCAGCATCGTCCATCACATTGGCGGCTTTTTTAATGTATCTGTTTTTAAGATTGAAAGTGGTTGGTCTTCGAACCAGCGGACGAATGCCCTCTTTATTTTTTCTATGAAGATTTGATGGAAGCCAGTGCCAGAA
>CANJII010000034.1 GCA_947474435.1 Chitinophagaceae bacterium
AGCATGGGAAATTTCGCCGGCGGTTGCAATGTGCAGTTTGCACTCGACCCTGAAACAGAAGATTTATTAGCCGTAGAGATTAATCCGCGTGTGTCTCGTTCATCAGCGCTTGCATCAAAAGCTACAGGTTATCCGATTGCGAAAATTGCAGCGAAACTTGCGATTGGTTATCGTCTGGATGAATTACAAAATCAAATTACAAAAACTACTTCCGCATACTTTGAACCTGCGTTGGATTATGTGGTGGTCAAAATTCCGCGATGGAATTTCGATAAGTTTCCGGGTTGCGATGAAACACTCGGACTGCAAATGAAATCGGTTGGTGAAGTGATGAGCATCGGAAGAACTTTTATTGAAGCATTGCAGAAAGCTTGTCAGAGTTTAGAGAATGATTCAATTGGTTTGGGTGCTGATGGAAAATTATACAGTAAAAAATCAGAAGAAGTTTTAGATCGGATTCAGCATCCGAGTTGGGACAGATTATTCAGAATAAAAGATGCGCTCACACTTGGTGTATCTGTAAAAACAATTCAGAAACTCACACTCATTGACCCGTGGTTTCTCGACCAGATAAATCAGTTGGTGAAAACAGAAACGGAATTGCGCAAGTACAATTTGCAAAATGTTCCGAAAGAAATTTTGTTGGAAGCAAAGCAGATGGGTTACTCTGATTCGCAACTTGCTTTTCTGTTTACGAATTGCACCGATGATGATGTATATGCAAAAAGAAAAGAGTTCGACATCCGCCGTACTTACAAATTGGTTGACACCTGTGCCGCAGAATTTGAAGCGCGCACTCCATATTATTATTCATGTTTCGAGAGTGAAAATGAAAGTGTAGTCAGCACGAAGAAAAAAATAATTGTGTTGGGTTCAGGACCCAATCGCATCGGGCAGGGAATTGAATTCGATTATTGTTGTGTTCACGGATTGATTGCCATTCGCGAATGTGGCTACGAAGCCATCATGGTCAACTGCAATCCTGAAACTGTTTCGACCGATTTCGACATTGCAGATAAATTATATTTCGAACCTGTGTACTGGGAGCACCTGATTGAAATTATTGAATTGGAAAAACCTGAAGGTGTGATTGTGCAACTCGGCGGACAAACTGCATTGAAATTGGCGAAGCGATTAAATGCACACGGAATAAAAATCATAGGAACAAGTTTCGAGAACATGGACATCGCTGAAGACCGCGGCGCATTTTCTGATTTGCTGAAAGAGTTAGGAATTCCTTATCCGGAATACGGAGTGGCAATGTCAGTTGATGAAGCAGTGGAAGTTGCGCATCGTGTGGGTTATCCCGTACTCGTGCGTCCGAGTTATGTGTTAGGTGGTCAGCGTATGCGCATTGTGATTAATGATGAGGAGTTGGAAACAGCAGTGCTGAAATTATTGAAGCACATGCCGGGAAATAAAATTTTGATTGACCACTTCCTCGACCGCGCAGAAGAAGCGGAGATAGATGCAATAAGTGATGGTGACGAAGTTCACATCATGGGTGTGATGGAACACATTGAACCTGCAGGCATTCACAGCGGCGACAGCAGTGCAGTGCTTCCTTCATTCGATTTACCATTTGAAGTAGTGAACAGTATGGTAGAGTATGCGGAGAAAATTTCGAAGGCAATAAAAATTATCGGACTCATCAATATTCAGTTCGCAATTAAAAAAGGAAAAGTATATGTGATTGAAGCGAACCCGCGTTCATCGCGTACAACTCCTTTCATCGCGAAGGCATACCAGATTCCATATCTTAACATTGCAACGAAAGTGATGTTGGGTGAAAAGAAAATCAAGGACTTCAAATACAACCGTAAACTCACCGGCTACGCAATCAAGGAACCAGTTTTCTCATTCGATAAATTTCCGAATGTGAACAAAGAACTCGGACCCGAAATGAAATCAACCGGCGAATCTATCCGCTTCATCAAAGATTTATACGACCCGATATTCCGACAACTTTATAAGGAGAAGAGTATGTACTTGAGTCGCTGATTTGATGATGTGCTGATTTGATAATTTGATGATGAAATACATTTTGAGTTTAAAAATTTATTGTTAACGATATAGTATCTGAAGCATATAATAAACGCAAGTTCAAGCAGTCAATTAAAAACAAAAAGTCTTTTGAATAAATCTTGTTTCTTAATGGTTCTTGATTGTAAATTGAGAATATCGAAAAATATTTTTTTATCTGTTGCTCTCGTTTTACAGTCGGGTTGCTTTAAACAATTCTAATTTCATCCGCAGCAGATTACAAACGCAAGTTCATGAAGTCAATTAAAAACAAAAATATTTTTGAATAAATCTTATTTCTAAATAGGGCTCAATTGCAAATTGACAACAGTAGAAGGGACCTTAATAGAATGGGTTTCTCTCTACGCCTTTGCGACTCTGCGGTAAAAACGCTTTTCTTGCAAATTCCAATTCCCTGTATTTCATTTGCACTATTAACCATTTGGTTAAACAATGCAGTTAAACAAGAAAGTTAATGGAACATCCCGGACTTCCAGTCGGGAAAAGGAGGAAGGCACAGAGCAAAAAATAATTGCTGCTGCACGCGGAATATTTCAGCGTAAGGGAATGGCTGGTGCACGGATGGAAGAAATAGCAAAAGAGGCAGGCATCAATAAAGCATTGCTTCATTACTACTTCCGCTCGAAGGAAAAATTATTTGAAGTGATTATGAGTGAAGCAAAAATGCAAATGCTCAGTCGCCTTTATCCGATTCTTGGTGGTGATGATTCACTATTTATAAAGATTGAAAAATTTGTAGAGAGTTATATCAGCTTCGTTACTGACAATCCATTGCTCCCCGGATTTATTCTGCACGAAATCACTATGAATCCTGAAAAAATTTCAGAGCAATTAATAAAGAAAGGCGGACGACCAAACCTTTCTAATTTTTTTCATCAGGTAGAAGCGGAAATAAAAAGGAAGAACATCATTGCCGTTCAACCCGAACAATTATTCATGAACATGCTTTCGATGTGCGTGTTTCCATTTGTCGGGCGACCGATGTTGCAAGCCGTTATGAATGTGAACGACAAAAAATTCAATCAGCTGCTGGCTGAACGCAAAAAAGAAATTCCAAAATTTATTATCAATGCAATCAAAAGATAAAGCCCCACACCTAACCTCTCCTCCAAGGGGAGAGGAACAGTCGCGAAAAAATTGGACGCGCTGTATTTTCCCTCCCTTTAGGGGAGGGGTACCGATGTTGGTGGGGCTACTTTTCACCTTTCACTTTTCGTTTGCACAAACCATTTCGCTCGATGAGTGTTACACCGCAGCAGCAGCGCATTATCCCACAGCATCACAAACAACATTGTACCAGCAAATTGCTGATTTGCAATCGAAGAATCTGCAAACTGTTTTTCTTCCTCAGGTGCAGTTGAATGGGCAGGCAGTTTATCAGTCACCTGTTGTAACAGTTCCGATAAAAATTCCGGGAATAGATATTCCTGAACCAAATCATGACCAGTACAAAGTAACTGTTGATGCAAGTCAGTTGATTTACGATGGCGGATTGGCAAAAAAGCAAAATGAAATTCTGCAACTAAACTCTCAGGTGCAGCAACAGCAAGTGCAGGTTGATTTATACAAAGTGCGCGACATGGTGTTGCAAGCATACTTCAATGTGTTGCTGTTAAATCAGCAGAAAGAGATTTTACTGTTACAGAAAAGCACATTCGATAAAAAACTGCAACAGGTAAATTCAGGAATCAAATTCGGGACAGTATTACAGTCGCATGCAGATATTATCAGCGCACAAAAAATCAGCATTGACCAAAGCGTTGCCGAGATTGATGCAAACCGCGATGCTGCTATTCAGATTTTGAATTTGCTCACCGGAAAACAATTTAACAGTAACACCACTTTCAGTTTACCATCTGCAATTACTAATGACGATTCAGCACATGCCGGACGACCTGAGCTGACACTTTTTTCTTTGCAACAAAAAAACTTATCGCTGCAATCTGATTTGAGTCACGACAAACGATTACCAAAACTCAGTGCATTCGGTCAGGGTGGTTATGGTCGTCCGGGATATAATATTTTCGATAATACTTTTCAGCCATTCTTTACTGTTGGCTTAAAACTGAACTGGAATATTTTAGGTTGGAACACCGCCAATCATGAATCGGAAATTTATTCGCTCAACACACAAATTATTCAGAAGCAACAGGAAACTTTTGTGCTGAATACCGACATGCAATCCATTCAACAGAATGCGGATATTACCAAGTACAATAAATTATTAGAATACGATGCGCAGTTGGTGACACTGCGAAAATCGATTGCAGCAACAATAGAAAATCAATTGGAAAACGGAACGGCAACTGCAACCGATTATGTGACCGAACAAAACAATGCAACACAGGCGGAGTTGAATTTAAAAATTCATCAATTGCAATTACTGCAGGCAGAAATGAAATTAAAAAACACAAGAGGATACTGATATGAAAAGTTTTTTTACTCCAGCAATAGACCGACGCGGTTTTAGAAACCGCGTCGTACTCAGCGCTCAAAACCGCGTCGGTTTCGCCATCGTTGCAATGCTATTTGCTCTTGCTTCGTGTAATGACGGAAACGGAAATTCCGATGCATACGGAAATTTTGAAACTAATGAAGTAATGGTTTCATCGCAGTCAAGCGGACAAATCATTCAATTGAATTTTCGTGAAGGATTAACGCTTTCAGCGGGAGAAATTGTTGGTTGCGTTGATACGAATGCATTGCATTTAAAGAAGCAACAATTGTTTGCCATGATGCAGGGTTCGCAATCTCGCAATCCGAATATCGGTGCGCAGATTGAAGTGCTGAAGCAACAGAAGTCTGTTCAGGAGAAAGAAAAAAATCGTATCGCAGGTTTAGTAAAAGAAGGAGCCGCCACACAAAAAAATTTAGATGATATCACCGGAGCTATTCAGGTGATTGATAAACAAATTGAAAGTTTGCAAACACAATTTGAACCTGTGAGCAGCGATTTGAAATCATTGAATGTGCAGGTTGACCAGGTGAACGACCAGATTAAGAAATCCTTGATTGCCTCTCCTATCAACGGAGTGGTGCTTGATAAATATTCTGAGATGGGTGAAGTGACTGCGACTGGAAGGCCACTGTTTAAAATTGCTCCACTTGATACGATGATTCTTCGAGTGTTTGTGAGTGGCGACCAGTTGCCGAAAGTTAAGCTCGGACAAACTGTTGCAGTGTTCGTTGACAAAAACGAAAAAGAAAATACGCAACTCAGCGGAACTGTTTCGTGGATTTCACCGACGGCTGAGTTCACACCAAAAATTATTCAGACAAAGGAAGAACGCGTGAATCTGGTGTATGCAGTGAAAGTATTAGTGAAAAATGATGGCTCACTTAAAATCGGAATGCCTGGGGAAATAAAATTTATAGAAAAATAAATCAGTTTAATTATTTCATATTTTATTAAATGACTAAGCAGGAATTAATAGCATTATGGATGAAGGAATGCGACGACACTACAAAAAGTCGCGGCAGCAGGATTTATGATTCATTTGAACCTGCTATTCGAATTGTCAGTATTGATTATTCAGGAGTTAAATTAAAAGTCCCAAGCGAAAGCAGAAAAAAGCCGTACGATGTAAGTATTGATTTTGAAGCTGAAGATGCTTTGCCCTATAAATGTTCGTGCGAAAAATTTGAAAACTCCAATGAATGTAAGCATGTATTTGCTGCGCTTTTATTTCTATCAAAAAACAGCAGTGCATTGGATTTAATTGTTGAATCAACAACAATTGATGAGGAAGAAGATTTTGAAGATGATGAATTGCACGCCGATGAATTAGATGATGAAGAAAATGATGAAGATGAAATTGATTATAATTCTGCTGATAATGTTTCTGTTCTCAACGAAACAACAACAGAAAACTCTATCGACAAAACAATAACCGAACATCAGAATTTTACAAAAGCAATTCCCGGATACAAAGGATTTAAAGTTCAGTTGCATTCGTTCAACGATTATTTTTTTCTCTCTTGTCCGTACGATTTATTTACACTGAACAATGAAGTATTAAACACTACGCTTTCTAAAAAAATAATTAATCACCTCGAATTTAATTTTCGTGTCAGAGAAAATTTGACACCTCATCAGATTGTTCATTACGATAATGATGAAACCATTTTTGTCCATTGCAATTGCCGCACCGAGCAAACTACTCCCTGCATTCATTCGTACTGTGCGCTCTACTTCATTCAAAAAAATATTGATAAATTTTATTTTAAAAACTTAAATGAATTAGTTGAAATACAAAATGAGTTACTAAAGCCATACGGCCTGACCTGCGCAGATCCCGAATCATTCGAATTCAAATTCGGGTACGATAAGTTTGGCGAATATTCCATTCTGAAAAAACCTGATTATTACATTGATATAAAAAATGAAATTGAGTTTACCGAATTCAGTAAAAAGTTAATCGGAAGCAGAAGCAAAAAAATAAATGTGCGACCGAAATTGCAGGTACAGGATTTTATTGATTATGAAATTGGTTTTTCATTCGTGTTTTCGAACAAGGCAATTTTATCATTCGAACTTTTGCCAATTGGCATTCAAACAAAAAAAAATAAAAAGGAGTATAAAAAATTATCATTATCCAATCAAGCCAGTCTTGCTTACCTGCAACCGCTTGCCGATGATTTTTATTTTTTACTGGAGAAACTAACTACCGATAATTTAAAAAAGCATTTAATGCAAACCGGTCAGGGCCAGAGTGTATATAACTATTACAGTGGTATGACCTACCTGGATCCGAAGCAAAAGGAAATTTTAATTGAAAGATATTACGAGGTACTAAAACAACTGTGGAATTACCTAAGTGAGCAACAGAATACATTTATACAATCAGGAGAATACTTTTCAAAAAAAGAACTGACAACCATTTCATTAAGTAAATCTTTTGCAAAAATTTATTTTGAAACAGAAACCAATGAAAGGAATTTTATCATTCAGCTGAAATTCAAAGCAGATGATGAAAGCACGCCGGTTGAATTCCGGCCACCTTTCTTTTTCAAAACTCCTGAACAATTATTTCTTCTCGAAAATTTTGAACAACTGAACCTGATCAGGCAATTTCCAAAAGGGAAATTGATTTTTCCGTTGAAATATAAAATGGATGCGTACCGGAAAATTATTCTTCCGTTGAAAAAACTTTATTCTGTAACAGATAAAGATCAGGGTGAAATAAAACTGAAGCAAACCGAATTCATTCCAAGGGTGATGTTGAGTGAGTTGAGCGAAAAGTTTCTTTTAGTAAAACCAATGTTTGGTTACGGAAAATCTATATTGAGTATTGACGAAGGCGATGACTTTGTTGATTTAGGTGATAAGAAGGAGATTTTATACGAGCGTAACAGGGAAAAGGAAAAATTATTTTTTGAAGAACTCCGTTTGCTTCATCCGCTTTTTGAAAAACAAAAACAAAATCCGTTTTATTTTTTACCGGCAGATGAGGTAATGAAGAACAGCTGGTTTATACAAACAATTTCTTCTTTGAAGGAAAAAAATATTCAGGTGCTTGGATTAAAGCAATTGAAAAAATTTAACATCAATCCGAATTTGCCAACCATGGAAATGAAGGCCGGCAATGATCTGGATTGGTTTGACCTGCAGATAGAAATAAAATTCGGCGACCTGATTGCCAATTTGCAGGATGTACAAAAGGCAATTAAGAAAGGTGAAACCATGGTTGCACTCAGTGATGGTTCAATGGGAATTATACCCGAAGAATGGCTCACCAAATTCGGAATGGTAATGAAAATGGGTGATGCAAAATCCGGCAGCCTGAAAATTTCGAAAATGCATTTTACTGTAGTGGATGAATTGCATTCATTTATTAAAGACGATGATTTGCTTCGTGAATTGGCTGAGAAAAAAGAAAAACTCCACAACATTGAAAACATAAAACCCGAAACGAAAATTGAAAATATTAATGCCACGCTTCGTCCTTACCAGCTATCGGGTTTTGAGTGGATGCAGGTGTTGAATGAGTTGGGTTGGGGCGGATGTTTAGCGGATGATATGGGATTGGGAAAAACTTTGCAGGTAATTACTTTTCTTAATCACCTGAAAAAATCAAACCCTGATTCAACGCATCTTGTCGTGTGTCCCACTTCACTTATTTATAATTGGGAAAATGAAATAATGAAATTTTGTCCATCACTTCGTTATCATATTTATTATGGTGTAGAAAGGGAATTAAATGAAACACACTTTGCCGATTACGATGTAATTATCACCTCGTATGGAATTATGCGAAACGATATAAAAGAGTTAACGCAATTTTTATTTCACTACATCATACTAGACGAATCGCAATACATAAAAAATCCTGACGCACAAATTTCAAAAGCGGTGCAGGTGTTACGAGCAAAAAATAAACTGATTATGAGTGGTACTCCGGTGCAGAACAACACTTATGATTTGTATGCGCAAATGAATTTTTTAAATCCGGGGTTGCTTGGCAATCGCGAATTTTTCAGAACTGAATTTGCAACTCCCATTGACAAAAACGGTGATAAGGATAAAGTAAACGATCTACGAAAACTTATTTTTCCTTTCATGTTAAGGCGCACAAAGGAACAAGTGGCAACTGATCTTCCAGATAAAACAGAAACCATTTTGTGGTGCGAAATGGCCAGTGAGCAACGGTTGGTGTATGAGCAATACAAAAATTATTACCGAGATAAACTGCTGAGTAAAATTGATGAGGTGGGAATGAAGAATGCAGGCATTTATGTGTTGGAAGGTTTATTACGAATGCGGCAGATATGCGACAGCCCTGAGTTGCTGAAGGATGAAGAAGTGGAAACAAAGCAGTCGGTAAAAATTGAAGAACTATTGCGCGAGTTAAAAGAAAATACCGGCAGTCATAAGGTTTTAGTGTTCTCGCAGTTTACCGAAATGTTAAAACTGATTCGAGGGGAATTGGAAAAGGAAAAAATTTCATTTCTGTATCTAGATGGAAGTATTCCAGCTGCCACCAGAAAAAAATGGGTCGATCAGTTTCAAACCGATGATACAGTAAAAATATTTTTAATCAGTTTAAAAGCAGGCGGAGTCGGACTCAATCTCACTGCTGCTGATTATGTATATCTTGTTGATCCGTGGTGGAATCCTGCAGTGGAAGAGCAGGCCATTGACCGCACACATCGCATTGGTCAGGCGAATAAAATTTTTGCGTATCGAATGATTTGTAAAGATTCAGTGGAAGAAAAAATTATGAAACTGAAGGAGCGGAAAAAAGGAATCAGCACGGAATTGATCAGTGAAGAAAAAGGGTTTGTAAAAAAACTCACACGAGATGATGTAGAATTTTTATTCAGTTAAAAAAATGAACGAAAGAGTCATCGCCACCAACATCACCAAATCATTCCGCAGCACAAAAGCTTTGGATGCTGTTTCATTCTCGGTGAATGAAGGCGAGTTATTTGGATTTATTGGTCCTGATGGCGCGGGTAAGAGCACGCTCTTTCGCATACTCACAACTGTGATGAATGCAGATAGCGGAGATGCGCTTGTGGATGGTTTTCATTTGAAAGACGAAATTGCTATTCGTTCGCGAGTGGGATACATGCCCGGAAAATTTTCTTTGTATCCTGATTTATCTGTTCAGGAAAATCTGGAGTTTTTTGCAAAAGTTTTTGGCACAACTGTTAATGAAAATTATTCCATCATCAAAGAAATTTATGTGCAGCTCGAACCATTCAAAGATCGCCGTGCAGGAAAATTGAGTGGAGGAATGAAACAGAAACTCGCTTTGTGTTGCGCACTCATTCACAAACCAAGAGTTTTATTTTTAGATGAACCAACAACGGGAGTTGATCCGGTTTCACGACGGGAATTCTGGGAAATGCTCGGAAGATTAAAACAAAGCGGACTCACCATTCTGGTTTCCACTCCATACATGGACGAAGCAAGTCGTTGCGATCGTGTGGCATTAATTCAGAAAGGAAAAATTCTCGATATAGATCCACCGGGTGTGATTACAAAAAAATTTCCGTTGCATGTGATTGCAGTGAAGTCAGATAACATGCAGAAACTGCGGAAGGATATTTTAAAAGTTGAATATGCTGAAAGTGTTTATGGCTTCGGAGAATATTTACACATCACGATGAAGAAAGAAAATTCATCAACAGAAAAAATTGAATCGCTTTTAAAACAACAAGGTCATCAGCACACAGAAGTGAAATTGATTGAAGCAGGAATTGAAGATTGTTTTATGCACCTTATGGAGCACAACAAAAACTGAAAATCTAAAATTGAATAATTGAAACTCACAGGAGAAAATATTATTGAAGTTGAAAACTTAGTGAAGCGATTCGGTTCGTTCACGGCGGTTGATAATATTTCTTTTCAGGTGAAGAAGGGTGAAGTGTTTGGATTTCTCGGAGCGAATGGTGCGGGGAAAACCACAGCGATAAAAATGTTAATCGGTTTGTGGTCGCCGACTTCGGGCAAAGCAAATGTTGCCGGATTTGATTTATTTACTGAAGCAAATCAAATCAGAAAAAACATTGGCTACATGGCGCAACGGTTTTCGTTGTACGAAGATTTAACGGTGATAGAAAACATTCAGTTCTACGGTGGCATTTATGGTTTGCGAAAAAATATTTTAAAGGAAAGAGCTGAGGAGTTGATTTCGGAATTGGGAATGGAAAGTTTCAGAAAGGAATTAATAAAAAATATTCCGCTCGGGTGGAAACAGAAACTGGCATTGTCGGTTGCTATGATTCACAAACCGAAAATTGTTTTTCTCGATGAACCCACAAGCGGTGTTGACCCGATTACAAGAAGACAATTCTGGGATTTGATTTACAACGCTGCGGAAAAAGGCACCACTGTTTTTATTACCACGCACTACATGGATGAATCGGAATACTGCGACCGTGTGAGCATAATGGTGGATGGAAGAATTGAAGCGCTTGATACTCCCGCGCAATTGAAAAAACAATTCAATGCAGAAAGTATGGATGAAGTTTTTCTGCGATTAGCAAGACCAACAGAATCAATCAGCAAATGAACAGAAGACGGTTCTTTGGATTTTTACAAAAAGAATTTCGTCACATTTTTCGTGACAGAAGAACGATGCTCATTCTGTTCGGAATGCCGATTGTGCAGATTTTGCTTTTTGGTTTTGCAATTACCAACGAAATAAAAAATGTGAATGTGGCAGTGCTTGATATGGCGCACGATGATGTGTCGCGCGATATCACCAATCGGATTCTTTCTTCAGAATATTTTCATCTCTATCAGAATCTTCAATCAGAAAAAGAAATTGAAACTGCATTTAAAAGTGGAAAGGTGAAGGAGGTAATTGTGTTTGAAAATAATCTGGCGAAAAATATTTACTCAAAAAATATTGGCAACATTCAAATCATCAGCGATGCTACAGATCCGAATACCGCCAATACAATTGTCGCCTACACCCGTGCAATACTTTTGAACTACCAGCAGGAATTAAACAAAGGCACAAAACCACCTGCCATTATTCAGACTGAAGTGCGCATGTGGTTCAATGAAGAGTTGAAAGGAGTTTATCTTTTTGTTCCGGGTGTTATGACCATCATCATGATGCTGGTGAGCGCAATGATGACAAGCATTTCTCTTGCTCGAGAAAAAGAAACCGGCACATTGGAAGCGCTCATGGTTTCTCCACTGAAATCATGGCAGGTGATTTTAGGAAAAGTGATTCCGTATCTCGTACTTTCATTCAGTATTACACTTGTTACACTTGGGCTTTCCATGTTTGTGTTTCATGTCCCGATTCGCGGTAATATTTTTCTATTGCTCGGTGAAGTGTTGTTGTTTGTTATCACCGCACTCTCCTTCGGAATTTTAATTTCTTCCATCGCGCCAAATCAAATGGCAGCCATGTTAATTTCTATGATGGGATTAATGTTGCCCACAATTATTCTCAGCGGATATATTTTTCCGATTGATAATATGCCCGTGCCGTTACAGGTGATCAGTAATATAATTCCCGCGCGATGGTTCATCAGCATGTTGCGTGATATCATGTTGAAGGGTGCAGGATGGAGCGTGGTCTGGAAAGACACTTGTGTTCTTGCGTTTATGGCGGTTGTGTTTTTGTTTTTGGCTTCGCGCAGATTTAAAATGAAACTCAGATGAGAACAATCATTGTAATTATCCGAAAGGAGTTTCTTCAAATATTCCGCAACCGCGCGATGTTGCCGCAAATAATTATGATGCCACTGATACAGTTGCTCATACTTTCCAATGCAGCAACTTTTGAAATCCGTCACCTGAATATGCATGTGATTGATCAGGATCAAAGTCAGGCATCACGACAACTGATTGGAAAATTTAAAGCAAGTAATTATTTCGAACTATCCGATTTTTCATTTGATGAGAAACATGCTGATGAAGACATCATGCAGGGAAAAGACCGTTGCATACTCATGATTCCAAAAGGATTCGAACATGACCTGATGAAGGAGCAGCACACAAAATTGTTGCTCAACATTAATGCGATTGATGGCGCTGCAGCAGGTGTAATCAATACTTATGCACTCAGCATTATTCAGAATTTCAACCAGCAGATTGATGCGCAGTGGATCAATCAGCAACAATTTGATCAGCAGAAAATATTAAATACTCCTTACTCATTCTGGTATAATCCGTACATGAATTATAAAACTTTTATGGTTCCTGGATTGATTGTAATGTTGCTTACGATGGTCGGTATGTTCATGAGTGCACAAAACATAGTGCGCGAAAAAGAAATCGGAACCATTGAACAAATAAATGTTACACCTATAAAAAAAGCACATTTCATCATTGGCAAGCAAGTTCCGTTTTTAATTATTGGTTTAGTGCAACTCACCATTGGATTACTGGTGGCCCGATGGGTTTTCAGTATTCATATTCTCGGTTCCATTCCAATCATTTATTTATTCGCAACTGTTTATCTCATCACATTGCTCGGTTTCGGATTACTGATTTCTACAATGGTGGAGACACAACAGCAAGCCATGTTTCTCGCCTGGTTCTTTATGGTCATATTTATTTTAATGAGCGGATTATTTACTCCAATTGAAGCAATGCCACAGTGGGCGCAGAACATTACTAAGTTTAATCCAATCGCTTACTTCGTTTCAGTAATGCGAATGGTTGTGCTCAAAGGTTCATCAATAAAAGATATTCTTCCTCAACTAACAGCAATCAGCATTGGTGGATTGGTGATGTGTTCGCTGGCTACTTTGCGCTACAGAAAACGCGCTGGATAATTTGAGTTTTTATTTCGCATACCTTGCACTGTTTCTTCTTCGTTCAATCAAAAAAAATTCCATTATGAAAAAATTAATTTTTCTTTCCATCAGCATATTGTTTTTTGCTTCCTGTACGAGAGAATCTGCATTGAAACAACTCATTCAGGAAACCGATGTGGTGAAAGTTTATATCACCTCAGGTGCCACAGTTCCGATGGTTCATTACGAAACCAACGACATTGATAAAATAAAAATGTGGAAGAATTACATTGATGAAAAATCAAACGCAACAGGCGATTGTGCGTATGAAGGCAAATTAATTTTTAAAGTGTATGAAGATTCAACTGAAATGCAATTCAGTTTGCATGATGGTTGCGAGCAGGTGAGTTACAAACTCAACGATACTTTATTCGTTAAAAAATTAACTGCTGATGGCATCGGTTTTCTCAATAGTTTGAAGCAGGTACAATAGCCCTTTTTTAAATTGAATTCAGTAGAATTAATACTTCAAAATTCAAAAATCATCTGTTCGATATTCGATATTGTTATTGCAGAATTCATTCGGCTTTCTTACTTAAATCTATTTCCATTAAGTTTGCCGCTCCTTAAAAAAGCCGTTTACACTTCATGAGAAAAATAGAAATGGTTGACCTGAAATCGCAGTATCAAAAGATAAAACCTGCTATTGATAAGGGCATTCAGGAAGTGCTTGATAATGCAAATTTTATTGCCGGTAAACAAGTGCAGGAATTTGCAGATGAACTTGGAGTTTATGCAGGTGTAAAAAAAGTTATTCCCTGTGCCAACGGAACCGATGCCTTGCAGATTGCTATGATGGCTTTGGACTTGCAACCCGGCGATGAAGTCATTACCCCTTCGTTTACTTATTTCGCAACAGTTGAAGTTATAGCATTATTAAAATGTGTTCCGGTTTTTGTGGATGTGAATCCTGAAACTTTTACCATTGAAGCTGCTGAAATTGAAAAAGCTATTTCGCCAAAAACAAAAGCAATTGTACCGGTGCATTTATATGGTCAGGCGGCTAACATGGAACCAATTCTTGCACTTGGAAAAAAGCACAACATCGCTGTAATAGAAGATAACGCACAGGCAATAGGAGGTGAATACATTTTCAGCAATGGAAAAATATTTAAGAATGGTTCAATGTCGTTGATATCAACCACTTCATTTTTCCCTTCAAAAAATCTTGGGTGTTACGGTGATGGCGGAGCGATTTTCACTAATGATGAAGAGCTTGCTTTGAAATTAAAAATGATTGCCAATCACGGACAGCGAATAAAATATTATCACGATTTAATCGGGTGTAACAGTCGGCTTGATACTTTGCAGGCAGCAATTTTAAAAGTGAAATTGCAACACCTCGATGAATATTGTGATGCGCGCAGAGCCGTTGCAGATTTTTACGATAAAGCATTTGCCAATCATCCGAAAATTAAGACACCATTTTGTGCTGCTTACACCAAGCATGTGTATCACCAGTATACAATGATTCTTTCCGATGAAGTTAACCGCGAAGCAATGATTAATGCACTGAAGGAAAAGGGAATTCCAACCATGCTGTACTACCCGCTTGCGTGTCACAAACAAAAAGCATTTGAAAAAGGCGCACGCATAGTTGGCGATTTAAAAAATACAAATTGGCTTTCTCCTCGTGTGATTTCTCTTCCGATTCATACTGAAATGGATGATGAACAATTGAGTTTCATTTCACAATCAGTTTTAGAATTTCTTAATAAAAGCAATTAGCTGTCAGAATTTAGCTGTTAGCTGATTGCTAATACCTAAATGCTAACTGCTAAAAGCTAAAAGCAAAAAAAACTAACATGAACATTGCAGTAATAGGAACAGGATATGTGGGCTTGGTAACAGGAACTTGTTTTGCCGAAACCGGAAACAATGTAACCTGCGTTGATATCAATGAAGAGAAAGTAAAAATGCTGCGTGCAGGAAAGCTGCCGATTTTTGAACCCGACCTTGATGTTTTATTTGCCCGCAATGTGGAGCATGGCCGTTTGAAATTTACAACCAATCTTGCTGATGCAATTAAGGATGCAAAAATTTTGTTCCTCGCATTACCTACTCCACCAGGAGAAGATGGCAGTGCTGACTTATCTTACATTCTTGGAGTTGCTGATGAGTTGGGGAAAATAATTACTGATTACAAAGTGATTATTGATAAAAGTACTGTGCCGGTTGGTACTGCCGAAAAAGTTCGAGCAGCAATTGCTAAAAATGCAAAAGTGGAATTTGATGTGGTATCAAATCCTGAATTTTTGCGAGAAGGAATTGCGGTGGAAGATTTTATGAAACCCGATAGAGTTGTAGTTGGAACCAACAGCGAGAAAGCAAAAAAATTAATGGAGCAGTTGTATGATCCGTTTGTTCGGCAGGGTAATCCTGTGATTTTTATGGATGAGCGCAGCGCCGAGATGACCAAGTATGCAGCAAATGCATATCTCGCTACACGCATTTCGTTCATGAATGAAATTGCGAATCTCTGCGAAAAAGTGGGCGCTAATGTTGATTGGGTGCGAAAGGGAATTGGCAGTGATAACCGCATTGGGAAACGGTTTTTATTTCCAGGAATCGGTTATGGAGGAAGTTGTTTCCCTAAAGATGTGCATGCATTGTATAAAACTGCTGACGATAACCAGTATGATTTTCAGATATTAGAAGCAGTAATGAAAGTGAACGACATACAAAAACATGTGCTCGTTGAAAAAATCAGAAAATATTTTGGTGGAAATCTGAAAGGAAAACGAATTGCAATTTGGGGAATAGCATTCAAACCGAACACCGATGATATTCGTGAAGCTCCATCGTTGTACATAATGGAAGATTTATTAAAAGAAGGTTGCAGCGTAATCGCCTATGATTCGGAAGCAACTGAAAATGCAAAAAAGATTTTCGGAACTACTGTTGAGTTTGCTGATGATATGTACGACATGCTGCAAGATGCTGATGCATTAGCCATACTCACCGAGTGGGCCGAATTCCGCACACCTGATTTTGAAAAAATTGCATCGCTGATGAAGAGCAAAATAATTTTCGACGGACGCAATCTTTACGGTTTAGACCAATTACGCGAAGCCGGATTTTATTACAATAGTATCGGACGAGATGCGGTCAACTGATTTGATAATTAAATATCTCATGCGCCGACAGTTTTTCACTTTTCACTTATAATTTTTCACAAAAAAATAAATGTCTCTCGAACATCATGGAAAGCCGGAAATTATGTTTCAACAACAGTTGGACAATGCTCGGCAATATGTCGTTCCGTTTATTCATCAGGTGAAACATGAAATCAAAAATTTAAAAGTACTGGAAGTTGGAGCAGGCGAAGGTGGAGTGTTGTGTGCGTTTGCAGAACAAGGCGCAGATTGCACCGGATTGGAATTACAATACTGGCGTGTTGATCGTGGAAAGGAATATGCAAAAGACTTTATCAGTCAATACAAATTGAATTTAAAAGTCGGAAATTTTTATGACGCGCAAATTCAAAATGAATTTATTTCTCAGTTTGATATCATCATTTTAAAAGATGTGATTGAACATTTGCCGAATCAGGAATCAGTAATGCAAATGCTGAAACAGTTTTTGAAAAAAGACGGAATTATTTTTTTCGGATTTCCTCCGTGGTTCATGCCGTTTGGTGGTCATCAACAGGTGGCTATCGGAAAATTTGGAAAGCTCCCTTACTACCACATTCTGCCGCGAAGCATTTATAAATTCGTATTAAAAAATATTCTAAAGCAACCTGAAACAACCATAACTGCATTGCTCGAAGTGCACGATACACAAATTTCCATCAACCGGTTTGAGCATTGTGTTAAAGGTGCCGGACTAAAAATTAAGAAGAAAGAATTTTTTCTAATCAATCCAATTTACCATTACAAATTCGGATGGAAACCCCGAAAGCAAATTCCGGTTTTAAAATCAATACCTTTCTTCAGAGATTTTTTTACCACTTGCTGTTATTACATAGTTGGATGAAGTGGGATGCAAATGCCATTCTTTCTCGTCCGATTTCTAATCCAACTTTTTAATATCCGATTTATGGATTCACCGAACTATCTTGCGCCGCATTTATTTCAGCCTTGAGCCTTAAAGAACAAATAGATATTTCCCGGATTCCTAAACACATTGCCGTCATAATGGATGGTAATGGTCGTTGGGCTCGCCAGCAAGGCGAGCAGCGTGTGTTTGGTCATCATCATGGTGTGCGTGCAGTGCGCGAAACCACTGAAGGCTGTGCTGAATTGGGCGTCGGATATTTAACATTGTATGCTTTCAGCACCGAAAACTGGAATCGTCCGAAAGAAGAAGTAGATGCGCTGATGGAATTGTTAGTTCAAACAATCAGCAAGGAAATAAAAACGCTGATGGACAACAACATCAGTTTAAAAGCCATTGGTGATCTGGAATCTCTCCCCCGAAAATGTCACGATGAATTGAATCAGGCAATTACCACCACATCATCCAACACCGGAATGGAATTGATACTGGCGCTCAGTTACAGTTCTCGCTGGGAAATAACTAAGGCTGTAAAAGAAATTGCACAGTCAGTGAAGGAGGGTAAAATTTCTCCCGATGAAATTAATGAACAGGTGATCAGCAATCATTTGTGTACAAAGGATTTTCCAGATCCCGAATTAATGATTCGCACCAGCGGCGAAATGCGCATCAGTAACTTTTTGCTATGGCAACTCGCTTATACTGAATTGTACATAACACCCGTTCTTTGGCCCGACTTCGGTCGCGAAGAATTGTATAAAGCCATTCTCGACTTTCAAAAACGCGAGCGCCGGTTCGGAATGACGAGTGAGCAGGTAACACTGAAATAAAAATTAAAGATTAAAAACTCAGCTTCGGAATTCGAATCTGATAAAATATAAAACCAACGATTGAAAAATTTTCTCTTCATTATTATTCTCTCCTTTATCACGCTAAATTCATTTGCACAAACTGCAGATACCTTAAATGTTGATTACGGAAAATCTGTTGACTACACATTGGCAGGTGTTACCGTGGAAGGAATTCAGTTTTTAGATAAAGACATTCTCATCACCATTGCCGATTTAAAAGTTGGATCGGTAATTACAGTTCCCGGAAATGAAATTGCCAAGGCCATTCAGAATCTGTGGAAGCAGGGATTGTTTGCCAATGTTCAGGTGGTGATAAAGAAAATTGAAGGCGATAAAATTTATCTTGCTTATGTGTTGCAAGAAAAACCACGACTTACCGCTTTCACTTTTAAAGGAATAAGAAAAGGAGAACAGGACGATTTGCGTGATAAACTTTCGTTAATAAAAGGAAAAACAGTTACCGAAAATTTAGTCATCAGTTCTAATAACATCATCAACGATTTTTATCTGGATAAAGGATTTCTGAATGTGAAGGTGGATATTCAAACAGTGAAAGACACAGCCACACCAAACAGCGTGTTGATGTTTATTAATATTGATAAAGGAAACAGTGTAAAAATTGATCACATAGTTTTTGAAGGAAATACAAATGTGAAAGCAGGTCGCCTTCGACGCGCCATGAAAAACACAAAACAAAATCCATGGTACAGCATTTTCTCTACCAGTAAATTCATGAAAAAAGATTTTGCGGATGATAAAAACAATGTTGTTGCAGTTTATAATACCAAAGGATTTCGGGATGCAAAAGTTGAATCGGATACAGTTGTGAAAAATGAAAAAGGAAATCTCGACATCACCATAAAAATTAATGAAGGCAACAAATATTATTTCCGAAACATAACTTTCAGTGGCAACAGCAAGTATTCCAGCGGAAGATTAGATACCATTCTGAGTATTAAACCCGGAGAAATTTATAACGAAGAATTTCTGAACAAAAGATTATTCGCTGATCCGAACGGGAATGATATTTCATCATTGTATATGGATGATGGATACTTGTTTTTCTCTGCAACTCCTGTTGAAGTAAATGTGGTGAACGATTCAGTTGATTTGGAAATAAGAATTTACGAAGGACCACAAGCCACCATCAATAACATAAATATCAGTGGCAATTCAAAAACTGCAGAGCGAGTTATTCGTCGGGTGATTAGAACTTTGCCCGGAAATAAATTCAGTCGTGCCGATGTAATTCGAACACAGAGGGAAATTGCAACGCTCGGAGTATTTAATCCTGAAGCAATAAAAATTACTCCCGAACCACATCCCGAAAATGGAACAGTTGATATTAATTATGAAGTGGAAGAAAAGCCAAGCGATCAGTTTGAATTGAGTGCAGGTTATGGTGGCGCTACCGGAATTGTGGGCGCTCTTGGAGTTTCGTTCAATAATTTTTCATTGCGAAACATGTTTGCAAAAGGTGGATGGGATCCTATTCCTTCCGGCGATTTGCAGCGGCTTTCAATGCGCGTGAATTCAAGTGGCAAAGCCTATCAGTCTTATAATCTTTCCTTCACTGAACCTTATCTTGGTGGTCACAAACCAAATTCGTTTTCAGTTGGTGGAGTTCACACTCGTTATACGAATTACAAAAAGAAAGATGATCCATTGTATGGTTCATTGGTTACAAATGGAGGAACAGTTGGATATGGTGTTCAGTTAAAATGGCCCGATGATTATTTCACTTTAATTTCTTCACTGGATTATCAGAATTACCGCGTAAATAATTATGCAACTTCTTATTTCAGTGGAGTAACCAAGGGAAGTTTTAATAATTTAGGATTACAGGAATCATTCTCGCGCAATTCAGTTGACAATCCGCAGTTTCCTATGCGTGGTTCCAGTTTTTCATTGACTGCCAAAATCACTCCGCCATATTCTTTATTCAACAAAGCAAAATTTTCTGATCCCAATCTTGATTATCAAACAAAGTTTAAGTGGGTTGAATATCACAAGTATCGTTTTAATGCTGAATGGTACACCAGTCCGTTTGGAAAGTTTGTAATTAAAACATCAGCCAAGTTCGGATTCATGGGTTACTACAATAAAAACATTGGCTTGAGTTCGTTTGAAACTTATTCTTTCGGAGGCGATTTCACAGCTAACTACAATCCGATTCTCGGCCAGGAATCAATCACGCTTCGTGGTTATGATCAACGGCCACAGGATCAGACTTCAACCATCTTTAATAAATTCACTATCGAACTTCGATATCCGTTCAGCACCAATCCATCAACATTTGTTTATGGCTTGGTATTTTTAGAAGGCGGAAATGCCTGGACAAAATTTAAAGAATACGATCCGTTCCAGTTAAACAGAGCAGCAGGTGTTGGATTAAGAGTATTTCTTCCGGCATTCGGATTACTTGGTTTTGATTATGGCATCGGCTTTGACAAGAATGCACCCAAACCAAAAAATGTTGGCGAATTTTTCAGCAACTACGGAAAGTTTAACATTATACTTGGATTTGAACCTGAATAAAATTTCTTTTACAAAAAAAATTTTAAACCATGCGTAAAAAACTATTTATCGTTTTAACAATTTTGATGACAGCAGAAGTTGCCTCAGCCCAACGATTTGCCTATGTTGACTCCGATTATATTCTGAACAATGTTCCGGAATATACTGATGCTCAAAAAAAATTAGATGACATTTCAAAAGGATTTCAGAAAGAAATAGAAGACAAGTACAAAGAGATTGACGGAATGTATAAGCAATACCAACAGGATCAGGTGTTGTTGACTGAAGAGATGCGCAAAGCCCGCCAGAAAGAAATTGAAGACAAGGAAAAAGCAGTAAAAGATTTACAGAAAAAACATTTCGGTTCCGAAGGCGATTTATTTAAAAAGCGCCAGGAATTAATTAAACCAATACAGGATAAGGTGTATGATGCATTGCAAAAAGTATCCACTCAATTGGGGTACGATATGGTGTTTGATAAAAACGGCGGAACTACTGTATTGTATTCAAATCCGAAAATTGATATCAGTGATAAAGTGCTCACACAAATGGGATACACACCTAAAACAACAACCACTACTCCTAAATAAATAATCCGATTATTTTTGCCCACCTTACTAAAAAACAACATGACTAAAAATTTTTCGCGAATTGCAATTGCCTTATTACTGATTTTGAGTTTCTCCACTACTCAGGCACAAAAGTTTGGACACATTAATTCTTCAGATTTATTGCAGGCAATGCCTGAAGTAAAAAAAGCCGATTCAGCTTTACAGGTTTATCAAAAAAGTCTGGAAGATTTGAACGAAAGCATGACCAAGGAATACAGTACTAAACTGAACGACTACCAGACCAACGGAGCAACCATGAATGATGCAGTTCGTCAGGTAAAAGAACAAGAGCTTGGTGATCTGGAACAGCGCATTCAAAAATTTCAGGCAGAAGCTCAGGATAAATTCGCCTCTAAAAAAGATGAACTCTATACTCCCATATTAAAGAAAGCTGAAGACGGAATTAAATCTGTTGCAAAAGATAACGGCTATGCTTATGTGTTTGATACCAGTGTTGGCGCTGTGATATATGCACAGGATTCAGACAACATTATGGATTTAGTGAAAAAGAAACTCGGACTTAAATAAGTTTTCAATTGTTGAATGCTCAACAACCGATTGGAATTTTTGATTCAGGTATTGGCGGCCTCACAGTCGCCAATGCTGTTTCTAAGGCTTTGCCCAATGAAGAACTGATTTATTTCGGCGATACTGCTCACCTGCCATATGGCGATAAATCAGTAGAAGCCATTCAGGGTTATTCAATAAAGATTGCTGATTTCCTATTGCAAAAAAATTGCAAACTGATTTTGATTGCGTGCAACACTGCATCAGCAGCAGCTTATGAAACCTTGAAAAATTACATTGGCGATAAAGCTTTATTGATGAATGTAATTGACCCCATGGTGCAAGCAATTGCCAACGATACTTCAATTAAAAAACTCGGCATCATCGGAACCAAGGGAACAATATCTTCAGGTATTTATGAAAAGAAATTAAAAGCAATTCGGCCGACACTGGAGCCATCATCATTGGCCACTGCATTGCTCGCCTCAATGATAGAAGCCGGATTTTATAACAACAGCGTGAGTCAGGCAATCATCAATTCGTATTTAGCGTATCCTGATTTTCAGGATGTGGATGGAATGGTTCTCGCTTGTACACATTATCCGTTAATCAGAAAAGAAATTGAATTCTTTTATCATAACCGGATAAAAGTTTTTGATTCAACTGATATTATTGCTTCAGCAGTTCAGAAAGTTTTGACTGAAAATAATTTATTGAATCATTCAAAAAATCAGAAACACCATTTTTATGTTTCAGATTTCACTCCTGCGTTTGAAACAACTGCGCGGATATTTTTTCATGAAGAAATTGTGCTGGAGCATTATCCATTGTGGGATTAAATACTTTTTGACAAAAGAACTTTTTATTTTGAGCGTTAAACTTTTTGTTTAACTCAAGGTCAGAGAAATTCCATCATCAAATTACATTTGAATGACACTTCAAATAACCGATGCAGAATTATTAATGCAGTTTCGCACAACTGACAGGCGCGAAGAGAGTTACACCATTCTCATTCGCCGTTATCAGGAGCGGTTGTACTGGCACATACGCCGCATTGTGATTAACCACGACGATGCAAATGATATTCTGCAAAATGTTTTTATCAAAGTGTGGAAGAGCTTGGATGGGTTTCGTGAAGACTCACAATTGTTTACATGGCTTTATAGAATCGCCACGAACGAAAGCATCACATTTTTAAACAGCAAGAAGAAACGATTTTATCTCCCGATTGAAGATGTCACCAAGGAATTAAAAAATAAACTCACCACATCCGGAAATTTTTCTGAGAGCAAAACAGAATTGAAATTGCAGGAAGCCATTTTGAATTTGCCCGAAAAACAACGGATAGTTTTCAATCTCCGTTACTACGACGAAATGCCTTACGAAGAAATGAGTCGCGTGCTCGGCACATCGGAAGGCGCACTGAAAGCATCATTCCATCACGCTGTGAAAAAAGTAGAGAAATTTTTACTCGCCGATTAAACCTAATGGCAACTGTAACATCTTAAATCAACCCGAAACTAAAAACCAGAAACCCGGAACTTTCAATTGATGGAAAACAGGAACGACATATTAAATGAATTAAAACAACTCTCTCTGTTTTTAGCTGAACGGAAAAAAGAGAATCTGTTTATTGTTCCCGAAAATTATTTCAGCAGTGTTGAACACAATGTGATGGAAAAAATTTATGCTGAATCAGTGAGCGCTGAATTAAAAAATTCAAGTTTGAAGGAAATTAAAAAGCAGGAAGTGTTTGATGTGCCGTACGGATATTTCGAACGATTGCCAAATGAAATTCTGCAAAAGACTTCGCGCAAAAAATCGCAATCCATTTTGGAAGGTGTGAATGAATACTTTCAATATTCTTTTCGGTTAACACATTTGCTGGCTGCAACTCCAATGCTCGCGGTTATGATTTTAGCAATTTTGGTTTTAACAAAACCTGCTGATGTGATTGAAAATGATTCTGCAATTGCACAAGTGAGCAACGAAGAAATCAGTAACTATCTTTCTGAAAATATTTCTTCTTTGGATGAAAGTTCCATTGTAGCGCAAATGGATGATAATTCAATTTCAAAACTCACCTCGGGCATTGAACAGGAAGCGAATGAATATGATGAATTGCTGATTGATGCCACACAAGTAACAATTGACGACATACAAAATCTTTAAACGATAAATAATTTTTACAAAATGAAAAAGAGAATTTTTTTACTAATGATTGCCGTAATGAGTTTCGTACTGGTAAAAGCACAACCCGGTCCCGGCGGTGGCGACAAGAAAGAAAAAATTGAAGCAATAAAAATCGGATACCTCACCAAGCAACTGGAATTGACAACTGAAGAAGCAAAACTTTTCTGGCCCATCTATAACCAGTATGATGCTGAGATGGAAGTAATTCATAAAAACAGAAAAACTGAATTAATGAATGCGAAAATCAACTTCGAGGAAATGAGCGACGCTGATTTAGCTAAAATAATTGATAGCGAATTCTACTCACAACAGCAAGAACTCAACATCAAAAAGAAATACAATGAAGAGTTTAAAAAAGTTTTGTCAGTAAAAAAGGTCGCGAAGTTTTGGGTGGCCGAACAAAAATTCAAACTTTACCTGCTCGAACAATTAAAACAACAAAAAGAAAATGGCATGCCTCCGCCAAAAGGTCCCGGTCCGGGCGGACCACATTAAATTGTTGGCATATGAAATGCAAATACATTTGCCCTGTTAAAAATCTGATACAACTTCATTCAATAAAATTTCATCTTTAAAAAGTCAATCGATAAAAAATAATTAATTATGAAAAAAGGAATTCTGAAATTTTCGCTTCTCTCGCTTTTGTTCGCCGCTGTTTTTACTTTCAATTCATGTAAGAAGGAACAAAGCGACAGTGATACTGGTGTAGCAACTGATAATTTCAAAGCCGAAAATGAATCAGACCGGATTTGGGATGCTGTAAATTCATCGGCTTACGAAAACAGTATTTTAAAAACAGAAGACGGAAATTTTGCATTGCTTCCGTCATGTACTGAAGTCTTTCTCGATACCATTCCTGATTCAATTACCGGAGAGAAATCAATCACAATTTTATTTGACACCACCAATAATTTAGGATGCCTGTGCAGTGGCTGGGATAACAAGTATCGCAAAGGGGAAATAAAAGCAACATGGACCGGCCCATATCGCGCAGCAGGAACTGTTATTACTATTACCACTCACAACTACTTTGTGAACAGCGATAAGTTTGATTATGTAAAAACGGTAACCAACAACGGAACAAACGGTGCAGGTCATTTGACTTATGCAATAAATGTGAGCATTGCAAATATTTTGTTTACTGATGGAACAACTATGAGTTGGACATCACAGCGAACCCGCGAATGGGTAGAAGGACAAGGAACTCTAACACCTCTCGATGATGAATATTCAATTACCGGAACTGCTGAAGGAACCAGTAGAGCCGGAATCAATTTCACTGCAAGCATTACCAATCCTTTAATAATAGCTGTTGGTTGCCCGCACATTAAGCAAGGAACAATTGAAATCACGCCTGATGGAAAACCTATTCGAACACTTGATTTCGGCACCGGTAATTGTGATAGTCAGGCAACCGTTGAAATCAATGGCGTGGTTTACAATATTGTTTTACAGTAACACCTGAAAACAAGAATGCAACTGGAGCTTTCCGAATTTCGGAAGGCTCTTTTTGTTTTAATGAAGTTGAATTAATTATCAGGATTTAAAATTATTTCTTAAAAAAATCAGAACAATAAAATTCCGATTCCAACTTTAACTGTACTCAAATAAAAAGTTTGCATCCTTAATTGAATTTCATTTTCAGCAAGTTTTACTTCCGGTAATAATGTGTAATAGTTATCAGAATAATTGCCATATAAATCTATTCCTTTTAATGCACCCGGAACAAAAGCAAATTCAAGTCCGAGATCAAGAATAATTCTTTCAAATAATATTGATTGATTGCCAAACCCACCCGAAATAACAGGTGTAGTGATGTTATGGTAGGTTACATATCTTGTAAAATATTCCGTTTCGATATTATTACGGTATTCGCCTTTAATTTTAGCTTTTGTTTCAGCAGTTATTAAACCAATAGAAAGCTGACCATAATTGCCAATAGGCGCCAGACCAGTTCCGTTATTGAAAAAGAAAAATTTATTATTCAGCTGAATGGTATAACCGGAAATATTCAAATAATTAGATGCTTCATAATTAGAAGTGTAAAAATTATTTGAACTCAGTTCAGTATATCGCTGACCGGTTTTAAAAAACTGATACGACAAGCCAAGCGAATAACTTTTTGTTAATACATAATCAATATGAATTTCATGAAATTTATTCAAGAAGAAATCAGGCTGATGTGTAATAAAATGTGAGTCGTACATTCTTGGTTTACTGCTCACTCCGCCTAAATAAAAATTAAAATCATATCCAACAGAAAGTTTCTTTCCCATGTAACCGGGAACCTGGGCATTTGTTTTTAATGAACAGCAAATAACCATCAACAATAAAAATATTTCCCTCATTTCTTTCTAGCTTTTATTTGCTGAAGAATATAGTACAGGTTGCTTTTTACTACTGAAGTATGATCGTTCAATTTTACCGATCTGACATTCAGGTATTCAAACTTGCCTGTACTACTGTTTACAATCAATGTATAAAAATCAGTTTCATAATTGGGTAAAGCTGCTTTATAAATCAGTACAGGAATAAGTGGAAACCAGATAACTCCTAAACACAACGAAGCAAATTCATAACCGTTTCCTTTTTTTCGAGCTGAAACTATTCCCATCCAACTCACATAATCAGTTCCGAAAACTTCGGTTATGTTTTTAAGTTGGGTGCCACTCGTGTTATATAACTGCATCTCTTTAGGCTGATCAATTGCTTCATCAAACCAATCATTCAGAGTTATCATATTGTTAAAAGTTTCAACATCATTTTCTTTCAGGTGATCATTATCAATAATGTTGAGTTTCAAATCCAGTTTCCCGGCACAAAACTTAATTTGTTTGTTCAACTCATCTTCTGATTCTTCGCTTGCTAAATATTTTTGAGGATGATCTTTTGTATAATCAAGTTTAACATAAAAAGGATTGGCAACAATCATGTGGTTGATAGCCAACCCTCCCTTTTGTTTTTTCTTTTTTGAAACTATAACTTCTTCCTCCAAATCCATTTGTTTGTTGAAAGCTGAAACAAAAACTGTTTCTTTTAATAACTCTTCAAAAGCGAACCGGTAATACTTATCGTCCTGTGGTTTTCCTGTTTCAGATTTTGATTGTTTAATCATCGAATACTTATCAGTTGATGTATTAATTAAAGTATCCGTGTCAGTTTTTAATTCTTTTGCAACAGTAAAAGCAAAATCAGCAGGAGAAAATTTTAATTTATCATCCATTAATTTCAACAGATCGGTTGCAATCTTATTTAAATCAGAATTGGCTGGAAATTTTATATGTGCATCCCAGGCAATTTTTGTTGCCAGAATTCCTAAATCTTCGTCAGGAATTTTATTGAAGAAATAATAAATCTGTTGAATACTCCCCTGGGCATCTTTATCAGCATGATGAACATCGTAAAAACTACCGTTCACTTTATAATGAGCTAAAAAATAAATAGCAGTAGCTCTTGATTGATATAGAAATTCACTTTCCGGAAAATCTTTAAGCAAAAGAAAAGTTGAATAAAACGCATCTTCATAATTGTGTTCGCGCAATTGCAGGCTCACCACTTCAAACCTGGCAACATTTCTTATTTGATTAAACACTTCTTCACCAACTATGTATTTTTCTTTTCCATTCGAACTTTTGTTGCCCAGCACATTTGCCATTTCTGACCGTCGGGTGTAAATATTCGGGTGGGTGCTTTTTTCATCATCATCGTTTTCTTTTGCATCAATGGCATTCAGTTTATTACTGAAAAATTTATCGGGAATTTTATAATCGCCTTCATTAAAATAATCGCGAGGTAACGAATCAATTTCAAATGGCAGGTAAGAATATAATAAAACATCAAACACACCATTTACTTCATTCACGGAATAGGGAGTAGTTAAAAAAAGTTCAAGGCCTTTCATGTCAGCTTCTGATTCAAGTTCACGGCTGAAATGATAATGACTGAGTTCAGCTTCAGAAAAATTGATGTTTTTAAATTCTCCTTTTCCTCTGACAATCTCATCATCTTTTTTGTACTTACTTAAGGCATGTTTTAAGGTGAAGTGTTGAATTTCATGGCAAAGAATAAAAGCCAATTGTGCTTCATTTGAAAGTTGTGCCAGTAATCCTGCCGACACAATTATTATTCCATCGGGTGTAGTGAATGCATTTACTTCATCAGTGCGTAAATAATATATCTGCATTGAATCTCGCAAGGATTGATTTTCTATTAAAACCTCATCTAATACATTATTAAGGTAACCGGAAATGGGATCGCCGAATAAAACCCTTCCGCTTTTTAACAGATGGGTGATATCAATACTGTTTTCTAAATAAAATTTACTCTTCAGTTTTTGATAATATTTATTATCGCTTCCATTGATCTGTTGTTTTTCCAATTCAAATTTTTCGGCAGAAGCCAATTGAAAGTCAATTGGTATTTCACCGGAAGCCTGTAATGTTTGGTAATGGTTAAAGTCAATTATTTGCTGGGCAGAGCAGTAAGAAATAAAAACTGAATTTAAAATTATAAAAACAACAATCAGTCTTTTTTTCATGATTTTTAAATGGCTTGCAATATATTAATTGTGTTAAGTATTTCATATGCATTAAATTAAGGGAAATAAATAAAACAGCCGTTTTAAAATAGTTATAGACTAACGGTGTAACAAAACAACAATTTCAACGAAAAAGCGATAGAATAAAAAAACACCCATTCAATGATTAATCTCTTTTCTTCAGGAAATAACAATCCTGCGCCTAAAACAGAAACTCCTGTACCATCATTAATTCCTGAAAGTAACATCACAAAAATATTTGTGGTAGAGGATAATGATTTGTATTCGCAACTGATACAAAACGAATTAGCTGCAACCGACAATTATGAAATAACCATTTATCCAACAGCTGAAGAATTATTAAAAGACCTTTATAAAAATCCAAACATTGTCACCATTGATTACAACCTTCCTGATAGAAACGGAATTGAGGTGATGAAAGAAATTCAGCACTACAATAAAGACATTGAGTGTGTGATTCTTTCAGGCCAGGATAAAGTTGAGGTAGTTGTTGAGTGCTATAAAGCAGGAGCAGCATCTTATATTATCAAGAACAACAATGCTTTTGTTGAATTGGGAGAAGCTGTACATAAAGTAGCAGATAAAATCAAACAGAAAAATCAGGTATCAAAACTTCAGGAGCAGATAATTGATCGCCATCGTTACGATAAAATTATTGGCGAAAGTGCAGCAATTCTACGGGTGCTTCGTTTGATTCAAAAAGTAGAGAAGACAAGTATGCTCGCATTAATTACCGGTGAAAGTGGAACCGGTAAAGAAGTTGTGGCAGGTGCCATACACTTTAACAGCAACCGCGCACGCAAACCTTATGTGCCGGTGAACATGGCCGCCATTCCGGCTGATTTAATGGAAAGCGAATTATTCGGTCACGAGAAAGGCGCATTTACAGGAGCTGACAGCAAACGAATCGGAAAATTTGAAGAAGCAAATGAAGGCACTATTTTTTTAGATGAAATTGGCGAGATGGATATGAACTTGCAAACAAAATTGCTCCGTGTATTACAGGAAAATAAAATCACACGATTGGGTTCGAATAAAGAAACACAACTGAATGTTCGCATCATTGCAGCAACAAATAAAAACTTATCGCAACGGGTTAGAGAAGGAAAAATGCGTGAAGATTTATACTATCGTTTACAAGGATTTTTAATTCACCTTCCGCCACTTCGCGAAAGAGGTGATGATATATTATTGCTTTCAAAATTTTTCCTCAAAGGATTTTGTGAGCGAAACGGAATGCCACAGAAAACATTTTCAGCTGATGCATTTAAAGCAATTCAAAAGCATCCATGGCCGGGCAATGTGCGCGAAATGAAAGCATTGGTGGAGCGAGCTGCAATTATCAGTGATACAAATGTGATTGATACTGAAGATATGATTTTCTCTCAGGAGATATAATTGCTGAGCGAAATATTAATAGTTAAAAATTAAAAGTGAAAACCGTTTCGATTTTATCGGAGCGGTTTTTATATTTTAGAAAAATTCTCCAATACAATTCACAATACTGTCCAGTTGCTCCTTTTTCATTCCCGGATATATGGGCAAACTCAAACAAGTCTCAGCAATATTTTCAGCGAGTGGAAAATCCCCTTTCTTGTAGCCGAGTTCGCGATAAGCTTCCTGTAAATGGGGTGGAACAGGATAGTGAATCAATGAACCAATTGCATTCTTTTTTAAATGTTCGGCAAGTGCATCTCGCATTTCTGTTCTGATAACATAAAGGTGATAATTACTTGTTGCTCCTTCGGCCAATTGTGGAATTGAAATATTTTTTATGGATGATAATCCTTCGTTGTACCCTTCAGCAATTGTGTTTCTTTCAGCATTCCATTGAGCGAGGTAATTAATTTTTACCGAAAGAAAAGCTGCCTGTAATTCATCTAATCTTGAATTAACACCTTTTATTTCGTTGAAATATTTTTTCTGCGAACCATAGTTGCGTAATACTTTTACTTTATCAGAAAGCGAATCATCGTTTGTTGTAACAGCGCCTGCATCGCCATAAGCACCTAAATTTTTTCCAGGGTAAAAACTTGTTGCATTAATGTGCCCGAAACTGCCGGTCAGTTTTCCATTGTAAGATGAGCCTTGCGCCTGAGCATTATCTTCCAGCACATACAAATTATTTTCTTCTGCAATTTTCAGGATGGCATCCATTTCACAAGCTTGACCATACAAATGAACCGGCATTATAACTTTTGTTTTTTTTGTAATGGCCGATTTAATTTTTTCAGGTGAAATGTTGTAAGTGTTTTGGTTCGGCTCAACCGGAACAGGGGTTGCTCCAACATATGAAATGGCTAACCATGAGGCTATGTAAGTGTTCGAAGGAACAATTACTTCATCGCCTGCTTTTACATCCAGTGCTTTCAAACATAAAATCAAAGCATCTAATCCATTGGCTACACCCACACAATGTTTCACTTCGTTTGCATCGGCGTAAATTTTTTCGAACTGCTTTACCCGGTCACCTAAAATGTACCACTGACTGTCAAATACATTTTCAAATTGCTTTAGCATGGATGCCCGTACCTGAGCATTCATGTAAGTGAAATCAAGAAATTTTATTTCGTCGTTCATACTTTTTTACCAAATTTTATCAACCACATAGTTTGGTCTTTTTCGTGAAGCATCTAATGCGCGCCAAACATATTCACCAATAACTCCAAGGGCAATCATTTGAAATGCTGAAACAAATAAGATCACAACCATCATGGTGGTCCAACCGGTTAATTGAATATTTCCAAAAAATTTTTCGAATAGAATAAACCCTCCGTAAATGAATGCAATAGCACCAAGCAATAATCCGATGGTTGAAATCATGCGAATCGGGAAAAATGAAAATGCCACAAACGAATCAATAAATAATTTCAATTTCTTTTTTAAAGTCCAGCGCGATTTTCCAATCTCTCTTTTTTTTCTGGTGTAGGGAATGCTGACAAAATCATAGTTGAGCCACGACAATAAATAAATGGTATTGGTATTTTTTTCATCCATCGCCACCACTTCGTCGCGCATTTGTTTATCAAACAAACAAAAATCAAAACCGCCTTTTGGAATATTCGGCAGCGCAAATTTTTTAATCAAGTAGTGATAAGTGTTCGAAAAAATATTGTGCATCCAATGGTCTTCGCGGTCGTTGCGATTGGCAATCACGAATTTTATTCCTTTCGACCAGTAGTCAAACATTTTTGGAACCAACTCTGGCGGGTCTTGTAAATCAGCAGTGAGAATCACATTGCAATCGCCGGTTGCGAATTTCATTCCGGCAAGAATTGCATTGTATGAACCAACATTGCCTGCGAGTTTTATGATTTTGAATTTATCAGGATGTTGCTCTTTAAATTTTAAAAGTTCCTGCACCGTATTGTCTTTCGAACCATCATCCACCAGCACATATTCGAATTGCGTTCCTGCAGGAAAATTTTTTTCATTTTTCAGAAATGTTTTAACAGTTACCGGAATATTTTTTTCGTTGAAGTAGCAGGGTGTGATAATGGAAATTTTAGCCATAGTGATTGCTTAAATGTATTATTGCTTTTTTACAATTCGGTTGTTTTCAAAAAAATATTCATCGCCGGTTTTTGTATCCATCATATTCATGTCAAGAATTAATCCGTCGTTGGTGACAAATCCTTTATGCTTCGCCGGGTTTCCGTACCAGATGGTATTCGAAGGAATATTTTTTGTGACCACACTTCCTGCACCAATCATGGCGAATTCTCTAATGGTAATATTTCCCATGATGGTGGCATTTGCACCAATCGAAGCACCTCTGCAAATGAAAGCGCCGACATGTTTGCCAGGATATTTTTGCGAGCGCGGATATGGATTGTTTACAAAAGTTGCGTTCGGGCCAATGAACACATCGTCTTCCACCCGAATTCCATCCCACAAATACACACCACTTTTTAGTGTCACATTGTTTCCGATTATCACATCACCTTCAATAAAAGTATGACTGTTGATGTTGCAGTTTTCGCCCACTTCTGCATTTTTAAGTATTACAGCAAATTGCCACACCCGTGTATCTTTTCCAATCTTATCTGATTGCACATCGGCTAATGGATGTTTGAACCAATTCATGAGTTTATTAATTGCTGGTATTGATTATAATCGCGAATGTAATCGGTTGCCTGGTATGTATCTGATGCAAGCACAAGGCAAATGGCTCCCGATGAAAAATTTAATTCACATGCCCATATCATTGGTGGAATATGCAGGCCGTAATAGGGGCGGTTTAACTGCACCACTCTTTTATTCTCTCCATCATCAAGCATTATTTCAAAACTTCCGCTCGCAGCTATTAAAAACTGATGACATTGTTTATGGGCATGAGCACCACGCGATTCGCCTGCCGGAATATCATAGAGATAAAATACTCTTTTTATATCGAAAGGAACATTTAACCCGGATTGAATGGGAGTAATGTTACCGGCTCTGTTGGCAATTCTTGGCAACTCAATAACCGCACAATCATTGATACTGATCATTGCTTTTTGTTTTTAACATTTAAATACAAATCATAATCGCGTATGTAATCATTTGCATCATATGCTTTATCTGACAGAACCAAGGCAAGTGAATTGGTTGAAAAATTTTCAAGTGAACGCCAGATCATTTTTGGAATATAAACGCCACGGTAAGAACGATTCAATGGAATTATTTTTTTTGAAACGCCATCATCAAGCACCACATCAAAACTTCCAGATAACGCAACGATGAATTCCTGCATTTCATAAAACGCATGACCTCCTCTCATTTCGCCACCCGGCACATCATAAATCCAGTAGGTTCTTTCAATCTTAAATGGAATTTGATTGAATTCCTCAATGAACGATAAATTTCCACGGGGATCAATTATTTTAGGTAGTTCTATCAATTGCGATTCATTCATTTCTGTCAGGCAGGTTTGTGCAAAGATGATTTTCAGAAATTAATTCTGCGATATTTTTAAAATTAATTTCTACTGATGAAAACGAACAAGGTGATAAGAGTTCATATATAAATATGGATTAAAATTAATAAGTAATTACATCAGGAATTGAAAAATCTTTTGTAAAATTTTTAAAAACCTAAAAATTTATTCTTTCCTTTTCAATAACCAATGGCCGTTTTAAAACCTGTGTGTGAATGGAGCCAATGTATTCTCCAATGACACCGATAAAAAATAATTGGACAGATGAAAAGAAAAATAAACCGATTACCAAGGGTGCAGTTCCAACACTGAACCAATCCCAGAAAACGCATTTGTAAACCAGGTAAATGATTGCTACAATAAAACTCAGGATTGACATTAAAAATCCAACCATGGTTGCAATTCGCAGTGGTATTTTAGAATGATTGGTAATGCCAAGCATTGCCATATCATAAAGTGTATAAAAATTATTTTTTGTTATTCCTCTTCTTCTTGCCGGTTGAGTATATGGAACTCTGAAAATCTCAAAACCAATGTCGCAAATCAATCCACGGAAATAGGGGTAAGGGTCATCAATCTTTCTTAAAATTTCAATCACCACTTTATCATATAATCCGAAACCGGTATAATTTTTTATCAGTTCGGTTTCTGATAGCTTATTAATAAGCCGGTAATACATTTTCCGTACTCTGAACATCAAAGGCGATTCTTC
>CANJII010000035.1 GCA_947474435.1 Chitinophagaceae bacterium
ACCATTATTTATGGTAATTGCATTTCCGCCCACTGAACCGGTTCCATGAATTTCACAATAAATTCTGTTAGCTCCTCCACCATTAGCAATTACACCAGAAAATTTACCGAGATAAACATCCTGATGAACATAAATTAAAAAATCACCAGATGAAGTGTTATTAAAATTATAGACAAACGAACAGTTGTTTCCATTATTGATAGAGTTGAATACATAAACACCGGGGCCATTAAGCGTTAAAACCTGGTTGTTTGATAGCGCCACATTTCCATATGCACCGGGAGTGAGAGTAGTAGATGTTGTAATATTTGTAATTCCAGCTGAAGGAAAAACCATAGGAGTTGGCAGTGAAGGCAAAGTTGGAAGTGTAGGCGCACCGGTTACATTACCACCTCCGGGAATTGGGCCTGTATAAGTTGTACCAACTGGGTGAGTTACTTTTCCTGAAACTGTTCCGCTGCTTACTACTACATTTCCATTTACATCAATATTGCCACTTAGATTTGCACCTGTTCCTATTGAAAGAATAGTTCCGGTAGAGCTGTAAGAATTTGCCGCAGTTATTTTTCCAGATACAGTATTGCTTCCTGAAAGAATAATTGTTCCACCTGAGTTAATGTTCCCACCAAAATTTCCTGACCCGGAAGTTTTAACCAGTCTGTTACTACCAACAGAGCCATTCACCACTATACATGGTGAACCTAAATGAACTCCATAGCCGGGTGAAGGTGGAGTGGTTGTTCCTGCACCGCCTGCTCCTGAGAATAATACATAATTGGAAATGGGTAATGTTTGTGCATCAACTTTTTTTGAATTTGCAAATAGTAAAATCAAAATTGCGATTAAAAGGCTGCAATGAGTTAATGATAAACGGAACTGTTTCATGGGGGAAAAAATTTAATTAATTAAAGAAAAAAATTGAAATTTCTGCTTTAAAATTAAGAGCATTTTTTAAATTTTTTTAACTCTTTTTTTTTAAGGAGGCCCGAAGAAAAAAAAATATAATTTTATCGGACTTTTTTTCCGACGAGTGGATGGATTAGTTAGTTAAAAGTTTAAAATGTTAATAACATTCAGAATTCTTGCTAATATTAATATACATATTCATTAGAATTATGCTATTAGCGGTGGCAAAACTTAATTAATTAACAAGAAATAAATACTAACTTTTCATTTGACCACTCTTAACCCCGTTCGTAATTTTCACTTGCAAATGTCACATATTCAGTTACATTTGCACTCCCTTGAAAAAGGAAAAACTTTTTGGCTGGCCGCTACAACAAATTAATGCACTCATTACTAATATCATACACCACTTTATGTGTATCATCCGGGTTGAATCAATCTGCCTGTGGTGTGCCTGTTTTATTTCGTTCACATTTTCTAAACCAACTAAATCCGCTTTGATTTATGTCGTTCAAAAAGGATATTAAAATAAAGGCCAACTTCACTAAGATTACAATTGGTCTTGCCTCTCCCGATTCAATTCTCGAGAGAAGTTTCGGAGAGATTCTGAAACCTGAAACTATTAACTACCGAACCTACAAACCCGAGAGAGACGGTTTGTTTTGCGAGCGTGTATTCGGTCCTGTTAAGGATTACGAATGTTACTGCGGCAAGTACAAGCGCATTCGCTACAAAGGAATTGTATGCGACCGTTGCGGTGTGGAAGTAACAGAAAAGAAAGTTCGCCGCGAGCGCATGGGGCACATTCGCCTTGTGGTTCCAATCGTTCATATCTGGTACTTCAAATCATTACCGAATAAAATCGGTTACCTGCTTGGTGTATCATCCAAGAAAATGGAAATGATTGTTTACTACGAGCGTTTCGTAGTAATTCAAGCTGGTGTAGTTGAAGACCGCGCAAAGATGGATTTGCTAACTGAAGAAGAATACCTCGATATAGTTGACAAACTTCCAAAAGATAATCAGCACTTAGATAATTCTGACCCTCGCAAATTCATCGCAATGATGGGTGGCGATGCTGTTCGTGAATTACTATCTCGCATTGATTTGGATGCATTGTCATACCAGTTGCGCGATCAGGCAGCAAACGAAACTTCACAACAACGGAAAGCAGAAGCATTAAAACGCTTGAGTGTAGTTGAAGCTTTCCGCGATGCACAAACAAGAACTGTTAATCGTCCAGAATGGATGGTGGTGCAGTACTTACCGGTTATACCACCAGAACTTCGTCCGTTGGTACCTTTAGATGGTGGCCGTTTCGCAAGTTCTGATTTGAATGATTTATATCGCCGTGTCATTATCCGCAACAATCGTTTAAAAAGATTATTGGAAATAAAAGCTCCTGATGTAATTCTTCGAAATGAAAAAAGAATGCTGCAGGAAGCAGTAGATTCATTGTTCGATAACTCCCGTAAGTCAAATGCGGTGAAAGCCGAAGGTGGTCGCGCATTGAAATCATTGAGCGATGTATTGAAGGGAAAGCAAGGTCGCTTCCGTCAGAACCTTTTAGGAAAGCGTGTAGATTATTCAGGTCGTTCGGTTATTGTAGTTGGACCTGAATTGAAATTAAACGAGTGCGGTTTGCCAAAGGATATGGCAGCTGAATTATTCAAGCCATTCATCATCCGCAAACTCATTGAAAGAGGAATAGTAAAAACTGTAAAGTCAGCTAAGAAATTAGTTGACCGTAAGGAGCCAATCATCTGGGATATACTTGAAAACATTTTGAAAGGACACCCTGTTCTGCTCAATCGTGCTCCAACACTTCACCGTTTATCCATTCAGGCCTTCCAGCCAAAGATGATAGAAGGAAAGGCCATTCATCTTCACCCGTTGGTGTGCGGATCGTTCAACGCCGATTTCGATGGTGACCAGATGGCGGTGCATGTACCTCTTAGTAATGCAGCAATATTGGAAGCGCAGTTATTAATGCTTTCTTCTCACAACATTTTGAATCCGCAAAACGGAGCCCCTATCACCGTACCTTCTCAGGACATGGTGTTAGGTCTTTATTATATTTCTAAAGGAAAGAAAACAACAAAGGATGAAAAGGTAAAAGGTGAAGGAAAAGCATTTTATTCTCCTGAAGAAGTTACAATCGCTTACAACGAAGGCAAAGTAGATTTACATGCCTGGATCAGAGTGAAAGTGAATGTTCTGGAAGATGGTGTATTGGTAAACAAACTTCTTGAAACAACTGTTGGTCGTGTAATCTTCAATCAATCAGTACCGGAAGAAGTTGGGTTCATTAATATACTTTTAACCAAGAAGGCGCTTCGTGAAGTTATCTCTAATGTAATCAAAATCACTGACATACCTCGTACTGCCCGTTTCTTAGATGATATAAAACATTTAGGATACACAATGGCATTCAAAGGCGGTTTGTCGTTCAACATTTCTGATTTATTGGAATCAGAATCGAAAGACAAAATGCTGAAAACTGCTCAGGCAGAAGTGGATGATGTTTGGAATAATTACAACATGGGTTTGATTACAAACAACGAGCGTTACAATCAGATCATTGATATCTGGACTCGTGTGAACAATCGTATTTCTGATGTATTGATAAAAGAATTATCAGCACATAAACAAGGATTCAACTCCGTGTTCATGATGTTGGATTCCGGTGCCCGTGGATCTAAAGAACAGATTCGTCAGTTAGGTGGTATTCGTGGATTGATGCAGAAGCCTCGTAAATCTGGTGGTAATACAGGTGGAGAAATTATTGAGAATCCGATTCTTGCAAACTTTAAAGACGGACTTTCAGTATTGGAGTACTTCATTTCTACACACGGTGCTCGTAAAGGTCTCGCAGATACTGCCTTGAAAACAGCAGATGCCGGTTACTTAACCCGTCGTTTGGTGGATGTATCGCAGGATGTGGTGATATCAGAAGCCGATTGCGAAACCCTTCGTGGAATTGCAATCTCTGCTCTAAAAGATAATGAAGACATAGTTGAGCCTTTGAGTGATAGAATCATTGGTCGTGTTGCCTTGAATGATGTTTTGGATCCAATAACTGATAAACTAATTATCAAAGGTGGAGAAGAAATTACTGATGACATGGCTAAACTGATTGACAACACTTCAATTGAAAGTGTCGAAATCCGTTCTGTACTTACCTGCGAATCAAAGAAAGGAGTTTGTGTTAAATGTTATGGCCGTAACCTCGCTACCGGAAGAACTTCAGAGTTAGGAGATGCAGTTGGAATCATTGCCGCACAATCAATCGGTGAACCTGGAACACAGTTAACACTTCGTACTTTCCACACGGGTGGTGCTGCAGGTGGAGGAACAACCGAATCAAAATTAGAAGCCAAATTTGAAGGTGTTATTCAAACTGAGGAATTAAAAATCACTCCTTATAAAAACGAAAAGGGTGTACAGGTAAATGTGGTATTAAGCCGCATGGGTGAGTTACGGATTGTGGAACCAAAAACAGGCAAACAATTAATTAACTACAACATTCCTTACGGTGCTTACATTAATGTTAAAGAAGGAGATAAGGTAACCAAGGGACAAGAGATATGTTCATGGGACCCTTACAATGCGGTTATCATTACCGAGTTCAAAGGAAAAATTGAATTCGAAAATATTATTGAAGGTATTACTTGTCGCGAAGAGTCAGATGAACAAACCGGTCACCGTGAAAAGGTGATTGTTGAGTCACGCGATAAAACCAAGATTCCTTCTATTAAAGTAATGAAGGGTTCTAACGAACTGAAGTCATATAACATTCCGGTTGGTTCACACATCAACATTGAAGATGGAGATGATGTATTACCGGGAGCTATCATTGTTAAGATTCCGCGTTCAATGGGAAAACTAAAAGGTGATATCACTGGTGGTCTTCCTCGTGTTACAGAATTGTTTGAAGCGCGTAACCCAAGTAACCCTGCAGTGGTAAGTGAAATTGATGGAGTGGTGCAGTTCGGAACAGTGAAGCGTGGTAATCGCGAAATCATTGTTGAATCTCGCGATGGCGAACAAAAGAAATACCTGGTTCCGTTGAGCAAGCACATCCTTATTCAGGATGGCGACTTTGTGAAAGCAGGAACTCCTTTGTCCGACGGTGCAATAACTCCTTCTGATATTTTAAACATCAAGGGACCATTTGCTTTGCAGTCATACATGGTAAATGAAATTCAGGAAGTATATCGTTTGCAGGGTGTAAAAATCAATGACAAACACATTGAAACTATTGTTCGTCAGATGATGCGCAAGGTTCACATTGTTGACCCGGGCGACACTACTTTCTTAGAGGGTGAAGCTGTGAATAAACACGAGTTCCTTGAAGAGAACGAAAACATGTTCGATAAAAAAGTGGTGACTGAAGCAGGTGCTTCTCCAAACTTAAAAGTCGGACAAATTGTAACCGTTCGTCAGGTGCGGGAAGAAAATTCTGTTCTTCGCCGTACTGATAAAGCATTGGTTGAATACCGCGATGCATTTGCTGCCACTTCAACGCCAATGTTGCTGGGTATCACTCGCGCTTCTCTTGGAACCAAGAGTTGGATTTCTGCGGCATCGTTCCAGGAAACAACTAAAGTTCTAAGTACTGCTGCCATCACCGGTAAAACAGACTTCTTAAATGGCTTGAAAGAAAATGTAATCATTGGTCACTTGATTCCAGCCGGAACCGGTTTACCTGAGTATGAAAACTTAGTGGTTGGTTCGAAAGAAGAATACGAGCGCTTGTTAGCATCTAAGAAAGAACTGCTTGTTCCTATTGATGAGATTGATGAATAGCATTTTAGCTTTTAGCAATTAGCTTTTAGCAATTAGCTGAATTCAAATGAATAGAAATTATGATAAATAAATAAATTACAGAAAAGCCATTCAGCAAGCGTTGAATGGCTTTTCTATTAATAATAAATTTTAACAAAGAACAATTTCTAACCGCTGCTATCTAAATGCTAATTGCTAAAAGCTATCAGCTAAAAAAACAAACATGGAAAAGAAAATACCTGGACCCGAAAATCAAATCAATATTGAACTGACTGAAGAAATTGCTGAAGGAATTTACAGCAATCTTGCAATTATTACCCATAGCAATCAGGAATTCATTTTAGATTTTATTAAGATGATGCCCGGCATACCAAAAGCAAAAGTGAAAGCGCGCATTGTTTTAACTCCACAACATGCAAAGCGTTTTATGAAAGCATTAAACGAAAACATCAGAAAATTCGAAAGCCAGAATGGCGAGATTGCTGATATGGAAGATTTCCCGGGTATGAACATGAACTTCGGAGTTCCTACAGCGCAGGCATAAAAAAATTTATAAATCACAGTCTACTATAAATCGTTAAGCATTAGTTTTTTACACTTTGTTTTTTACTTAAACTGAAGTTCATATCAGTCATTTGATTTAATGCAAATAAATTAATTTGATTGTTGAAACTTTCTGAACTTTTAATTGAGGGCTTTGTTCACCTTTGCATAAGAATTAACTGAATTCAAAAAATAATTAAGCACATGGCATTAGAAATAACAGACGCAAATTTTAAGCAGACAATTATGGAAAGTGATAAGGTGGCAATCGTTGACTTTTGGGCTGAATGGTGTGGTCCGTGTCGGATGATTGGACCTATTGTAGAAGAACTTTCCAAAGAATATGCAGACACAGCAGTAATAGGAAAGTTAAATGTGGATAATAATCCCGAAGTATCGACCGAGTTTGGCGTTCGCAGCATTCCAACAATTCTTTTTTTCAAAGGAGGAAAATTAGTGGACAAACAGGTTGGTGTAGTTCCCAAATCAGTATTAGAAGGCAAGTTAAAATTGCACATGTAAAAGAAATCTAAATTAGCATCGTTAATAAAGCTCTTTCAATTTCGAAAGAGCTTTATAGTTTTACTCCATGCCTTTCGAACAATTAATTGATCCTTCGCACTTAGCACAGACAGGAAATCTTGAGTTACTTGCCAAGCAAGTAGTAGAAGGATTTATAATAGGATTACATAAAAGCCCGTTTCACGGTTTCTCTGTTGAGTTTGCTGAACACAGATTATACAATCAAGGCGAATCGACACGCAATATGGATTGGAAGGTATTTGCACGATCAGATAAAATGTTTGTGAAGCGATACGAAGAAGAAACTAATCTAAGGTGTCATATAGTAATGGATATTTCCTCATCCATGTATTATCCCGATAAACAAGAACAACTACATCGAAAAATTTTATCAAAAATACAATTCAGTGCAGTTGCAGCTGCTGCTCTGATGGAATTATTAAGGAAACAAAGGGATGCATTTGCATTGCATTTATTTGCAAATGAAATTGAATTGAATTCACAAGTTCGTTCAACCACACAACATTATCGATTATTGATATCTCACCTTGAAAATTTATTGAAGAATGAGAATCAAAAAAAAAACACTTCAGCCGCAGATGCAATACACTTAATAGCAGAATCAATTCATCGGCGGTCACTTGTAGTTTTATTTACCGACATGCTTGATGATGTAATTGGAGATACTGAGCAAATGGAAAAAATATTTGCAGCGTTGCAACATCTTCGATACAATAAACACGAAGTGATTTTGTTTTATGTTGCAGATAGAAAAAAAGAAATTGAATTTGAATTTGAAAACCGCCCATATCAGTTTGTTGATTTAGAAACCGGAGAAAAAATAAAATTACAGCCAACAGAATTGAAAAAAAAATATTCTGAAAGAATGCATCAAATGGAAAAGGAAATAAAGCTTCGCTGTGGTCAAAATCGAATTGATTTAATAGAAGCCGATATAAATCAAGGCTTCCAGCAAATATTAACACCATACTTATTAAAGCGCGCAAGGTTGATGTGACATGATAGTATTTCCTAATTGCAAAATAAATTTCGGGTTAAATATTCTTGACAAAAGAGAAGATGGCTTTCATAATTTACATAGCATTTTTATTCCGGTTCAATTGTGCGATGCTTTGGAAATAATTGAATCCGAAAAAGATGAACTATTTATTTATGGAAGAGAAGTGATTGGTGAGGTGGAAAGAAACAGTTGTTTTAAAGCACTTCAAGTTCTCAGAAGCGTAAGAAAATTTCCGCCTGTTCAAATTCATTTATTGAAAAATATTCCAATGGGTGCTGGATTAGGTGGAGGCTCTGCTGATGGCGCATTTACTTTAAAATTATTAAATGAAAAATTTAAACTTGGTTTATCAGATAATGAATTGGTGAAAATAGCTTTATTAATAGGAAGCGATTGTGCTTTTTTTATTTACAATCAACCTATGTTAGTAGAGGGAAGAGGCGAGAAAATATCGCCGATTAATATTTCAACGAAGGATTTGCAAATCGCAGTTTCTTTTCCAGATGTTCATATTGATACTGCATTTGCTTATCATCAGCTTTCAGAATTGCGAAAAAAAAATAATTCGAATCGAGTTGCTTTTTCAATCGAAAAAATTCTTCAATCAAAACCAGATGACTGGAAAAATATTTTATTCAACGATTTTGAAGAGGTGGTTTTTAAACAACACCCTGAAATAAAACAGTTGAAAGATGATTTCTATAAACATGGATCATTGTTTTCTTTAATGAGTGGAAGCGGATCTGCAGTTTATGCTTTTTTCAGAAAGAGCGATATTATTTATTCAGAAAAAAAAGATTTTTTAAAAAAGACTTTTTTTATAAAAAATTTATGATTTGAAAGTGAAAGAATTAAAACCAATGTTTGTTTTTAAAAAATTGCCTCGATGAATTAGAATTCTATATTTGAACACTTCAAAAAAAAATCCATGATTAAAAAAATCAAAATCCTATCAATTTGTATTGTAATATTTATGATCTGTTATAATCCAGCTAAAGCTTCTCATATTATGGGAGCAGATTTATCTTATAAATGTTTATCAAATGATACAATTGAATTCACTTTAAAAATTTACCGGGATTGTGATGGCATTTTACCTGATGCTTCTTATCCTATAAATATTGAAGCAGCTTCTTGCGGATTTTTTAGTTTTTGTGATGTATTGCAGATTGGAAATGCAATTGAAGTATCACCGCTTTGTCCATCTCAAATTAATAATAGCACCTGTGGCGGTGGTACTTTGCCTGGGGTAGAACAATATATCTACAAAGGAAAAATCAGATTAACACAAATATGTTCTGACTATCTTTTTTACTGGGAAAGTTGTTGTCGAAATTCTATCATAACAAATATTGTAACACCTGGAAGTATTGGAACACGAGTAGAAGCAACTTGGAATAAAACCGTAGCGAATTGTGATAATTCTCCTGCTTTTAGTGCACTACCAGTTCCATTTATTTGTCAAGGGCAATTAATAAATTATAATCATGGTGGATATGATCCTGACGGAGATTCGCTTGTTTATAGTTTGGTAACTCCATTAACAGATATCGGGGGAGCTGGTGTACCATTTCAATACAATTCACCTTTCACTGCTAATTATCCATTAACCACAACTACAGGAGCAGTTGGGTTTAATACTGGTACCGGTCAATTAACTTTAACAGCTTTAAATCAGGAAATTACTTGTGTAGCTATAAAAATTGAAGAGTATAGAAACGATACTTTAATCGGATCTGTAATGCGCGATATACAAATTGTTGTGCTCCCTTGTAACAACCTATCTCCGGAACAAGTCTTAAATAATTTCGAAAATTTGCAAGGTGGTATTGTAACTGGTACAAACACAATTGAAGTTTGCCCAGGAAGTTCAATGTCATTTGATATATATAGTCACGACCCTGATGGAAATAATTTAAGCATGTTTTCAAATATTGCCACAGTATTAAATGGCGGAACATTTACAGTTACAACCTATTCACCCGATTCTTCAAAAATTCATTTGGCATGGACACCAACAGGAGTTGATACCGGAAATTATGTAATCACAGTCACAATGAGTGATGATGCTTGTCCGGTATTTGGTCAGTCAGCTTATTCATTTGTCATTAATGTACCGCAATCAACTTACGCCGGCCCCGATATTTCTTTGTGTTGGCCTGATACTTCAACACAATTAATTGTAACAGGAGGAATTAATTTTTCATGGACTCCATCAGCTGGTTTAAATGATACTTCCATTTATAATCCTTTTTGTATTCCAACATCAACCACAACATATTATGTTGAAAGTGATTTAAGTTCAAATTGTAAAAATAAAGATACCATTGTTGTGTTTGTGCTTCCCGCTTTAATTCTGAACCCAACTTCGAATTTAGACACTGTTTGTGCTGGCGATGAGATTCATTTATTTGCAGGCATTTCAGGTGGCGGAGGAGCTGGTTACGATGTTAACTGGAGCAGTACAGGAACACCCTTTACATCAACTCAAATGAACCCGCTTGCCAATCCGGTTATACCCACTATTTATTATTTAGATGTATCAAGTGGTAGTTGCCTGCAAAATGATTCTGTGTATGTTTTTGCAAGACCAATTCCTTCCTCCAATTTCATTATTGCACCTACGGATCTTTGCCCACTGCAACATGCGACAGTAAATTACACGGGTACATCTACTGGTCTTATTAGTAACTGGACTTTTGGAAGTGCAAATATTATTAGTGGAACCGGATTTGGACCTTACAATGTTTATTGGAACAACTCGGGTGTTTTTTCAATTAGTCTTCAAGTTACAGATTTAACTTCGTGTAACTCAAGTACAACAAAGACGGTTAATGTGCATCCAAATCCAATTGCTGATTTCATAGGTACTCCAACTGAAGATTGCGCCCCTGTAATTGTCAATTTTCTTAATCAATCTTCAGGTAACGACTCAACTTATTCCTGGGATTTTGGAAATGGCTTAACATCCTCAATTGAAAACCCAAATAATGTGTATACAAATAGCGGTGATTATAATGTTACTTTAATTGCAACAACTTATTGGGGATGTAAAGACACTGCAGAAAAAACAGGATATATACATGTTATTGATCATGTAATTCCAAGCTTTACAACTACCGCGATTTCAGGAGTAGAATATGATCTTTCACAGGCAACATTTAGTTTTACAAATACCAGCCAATTTGCTGACACTTATTTATGGTACTTTGGTGATGGAAGTTCAAGTACTGAAGAAAATCCAATACATACTTATTTATCAGTAGGAAATGATACAGTTATTTTAATTGCGTCTAACCAATACTGCACTGAGTCAGACACATTTGTATTTATAAAAATTGTATCTTGGAATGATATTGTTTTTCCCACAGGCTTTACTCCAAATAGTGATGGCGCAAATGATTTATTTAAAGAACTTTATAAAAAGGGAGTTGTTTCTTTGAGTTATAAAATTTATAATCGTTGGGGTAGTTTGGTTTTTGAGACAGGTAGTACGAATGGTGTTTGGGATGGAAAACAAAATGGTGAAGATTGTGAAGTAGGAGTTTATATTTGGGAGGCAAATGCTACCATGTTGAATGGTAATCATTTGTATAAAAAAGGAAATGTTACACTCTTGAGATAAATTAATTGAACTGAAAAAATTTTTTTGCGTAGAAGTTAAATTCTTAAATAATGAAAATGAAAAAAAACCTGTTAATTGTAATGATTTTTATTGGGAATTTAGTGAATGCACAGGACCTTCACCTTACTCAATTTTACATGTCACCATTAACACTAAACCCAGCTTTGACAGGTGTTTTTAACGGCAATTATCGATTTACAGGTAATTACCGAAATCAGTGGTCAAGTGTTATTGCAAACCCTTACGAAACAGTGGCTGGTGCAATTGAGTTTTCTGGTAAATCCGGCGACTTTAACAGAATTGGTGCGGGCCTGCATATCTTAAGTGATCAGGCAGGAACTTCGCAATTAACAACTAATATTTTTGCAGGTTCAGTTTCGTACAATTTTGCCCTCTCAAGAAATATGGATTATTTTATTAGTACAGGATTAAATGTTGCTTATACACAAAAATCAATTAATCCGTTTTACTTGACTTTTGGAAGTCAATATGGCGATTCAGGTTATGATCCAAATAACGCATCAAACGAAACAATTTCTACAAACAATTATTCGTATGCTGATGCATCACTTGGATTTTTATGGTATCATATTAATGGGAAAAGGCATAATCAATTTTTAGGAGTTTCTATGTGGCATGTAAACCGTCCGAATCTTGCTTTTATTGACAATGATTTAGATAAACTTTATACAAAAATTGTCGGCCATGCAGGTATCGGATTTCCGATTAGCGGAAAAGCTGATATGACACCCTATTTATTGGCAATGAAACAAGGACCGCATACTGAATTAGAAGTTGGAACATTGTTTAAATTTATTTTAGAGGAAAGAAAAGGTCAGATACTTGGTGGAACAAATTTTTATATCGGACCTTTTTATAGAATTGTTGGAAATCAGGATGTATTTATTTTTAGTGATGCATTAATATTAGCTACTAAACTGGATGTAGGCGGATTTACTTTTGGAATGAGTTACGATATTAATGTAAGTGGCTTAGTTCCTGCAAGTGCCAGTCGTGGTGGCCCTGAATTAGCCATTCAATATACAGGTGCATTCAAACACCAGAATTCTAAAACTTTCTGCCCAAGATTTTAATATTGAATAATAACTTTATTATGCAGCCCTTCAATTTAATTGAAGGGCTGTTCTTTTTTATTTTATCTATGATTTTATTTAGAAAAAGTATGACGATAAAAAAAGGTATAATTGAAGAAATGGTTTGTCACATTAACATTTTTATGTTAATCAGTATTAACGAAATTGAGCCAATTCAATTGATAAAAAAAGATATTTGAATAGTGATAAGGAATTTTTTTTTTAATTAAACAACAGCGGCAAAATCATATAAATTAATACCTGTTGATTTTGAAAATAGAAGCAAACGGATGTCTGAAGATCAAATAAAAAAATTGCAGGAAAGCAAGCATGTTGAAACCATGTACAACGATTGGTTTCTCGATTATGCTTCCTATGTAATATTGGAAAGAGCTGTTCCGGCAGTTGAAGATGGATTTAAGCCGGTGCAGCGTCGTATTCTTCATGCGATGAAGGAAATGGATGACGGTCGTTTTAACAAGGCGGCGAACATCATCGGGCAAACAATGCAGTATCATCCGCACGGCGATGCAAGCATTGGTGACGCCATGGTTAACATTGGTCAGAAGGATTTATTAATCGAAACGCAGGGAAACTGGGGCGATGTGCGCACAGGAGATTCTGCAGCTGCACCGAGATACATTGAAGCACGGCTTTCGAAATTTGCATTGGAGGTTGTGTTCAACGCGCAAACCACACGATGGCAACTGAGTTACGACGGACGAAAAAAGGAACCATTAACACTTCCTGTAAAATTTCCATTACTGTTGGCGCAGGGAGTGGAAGGCATTGCAGTTGGTTTATCAACTAAAGTGTTGCCACATAACTTTTGCGAATTGCTCAAAGGTTCTATTGATGTTATTAGGGGAAGAAAAGTTTCGTTGTATCCTGATTTTCTAACCGGAGGTTTGATTGATGTTACAAATTATAATGATGGAGCGCGTGGCGGAAAGGTTCGTGTGCGTGCGCGAATTGAAGAGCGCGATAAAAAAACTTTAATTATTAAAGATGTTCCGTTCAGTGTAACTACAACTCAATTGATTGATTCCATTATCAAAGCCAACGATAACGGAAAAATAAAAATCAAAAAAGTAGTTGACAATACTGCTGCCGATGTTGAAGTTGAAATTCAACTGGCACCAGGGATTTCTCCTGACATTACCATTGATGCATTGTATGCATTTACTGATTGTGAAATTTCTATTTCACCAAGCGCTTGTGTTATTATCAACGACAAACCTCACTTTGTTTCTGTATATGAATTGCTGAAAATAAGTACCGACAACACCATGGAGTTGTTGAAGCGCGAACTGGAAATTAAGTTAGGTGAGTTGGAAGAAGACTGGCATTTTTCTTCACTCGAAAAAATATTTATTGAAAAGCGGATTTACCGCGACATTGAAGAATGCGAAACATGGGAAGCTGTAATAGCAGCCATAGACAAGGGTTTGCAGAAGTACAAGAAATTATTCCGCCGTGCAATTACTGAAGAAGATATAGTGAGTCTGACTGAAATAAAAATCAAGCGAATATCAAAGTTTGATTCATTCAAAGCCGATGAACACATCAAAGGAGTTGAAGCGCAAATGCAGCAGGTGAAAAATAATCTTGATCATCTGAAAGATTATGCAATAGAATATTTTGAAAATCTTTTGAAAAAATATGGTAAGGGAAGAGAACGCAAAACCGAAGTGAAAATATTTGATACCATTCAGGCAAAGAGCGTTGCCATTGCAAATCAGAAAATTTATGTGAATCGTGCAGAAGGTTTCATTGGACATGGATTGAAAAAAGATGAATTTGTTTGCGATTGTTCAGACCTCGATGACATTATTGTATTTCGCCGCGATGGAAAAATGATGGTGACACGAGTAGCTGAAAAAACATTTGTAGGAAAGGATATCCTCTACCTCAGTATTTTTAATAAGAACGACGAGCGAATTGTTTACCACATGATATATCAGGATGGAAAAACAGGTCCTGCAATGGTGAAACGATTTAATGTTACCGGAATTACAAGAGACAAGGAATATGATTTAACAAAGGAAACCGAAGGAAGCAAAGTGCTGTATTTCTCTGTGAATCCGAATGGCGAAAATGAAATTGTGACTGTAACTTTAAATCCATCATCAAGCGCGCGCATAAAAGTTTTTGAATACGACTTTAAAGAAATAGGTGTGAAGGGGCGCGGTTCAATCGGAAATATTATTACTAAGTATCCCGTGCGAACTGTGAAGTTGAAATCGAAGGGCGCACCGATGATTACCGGAAAACGATTGTGGTTCGATGAGCAATTCGGAAAACTGAACACAGAAGAGAAAGGAAAATACCTCGGAAATTTTGAAGCCGGAGAAACAATCCTTTCTGTTTTCAAAGATGGAAATTATGAAATCACCAATACCGAACTGACCAACAAGTTCGATGCGTCGCAATTATTAGTGATTGAAAAATTTAATCCCTCTGAAATTATTTCAGCGCTGTATTATCATGGAGGAAATAAAGCATACTACCTCAAGCGATTCAATATTGAAACACAAACAATTGATAAGAAATTTTCTTTCATGCCGGAAGATGATGGCTGTAATGCTGTATTGGCAACTACTTCATATGAACCGAAATTGTTATTAAAATCAGGAAAGAAAAAATCTCCGAAAGAAGAAAAAATAAATGTTGCCAAAACCATTGAAATAAAAACATGGAAGGCTGTTGGAAATAAAGTATGCGAAAACGATTTTGTTGATGCAGAATGGATAGGAGAGAAGACTGAAAAAATAGCAGAACCGAAAAAAGAAAATTTTACGAAACAAATAACTTCATCTTCTTCAGGCAAAACTGAAATTAAAACTGCGGTAGTAAAAACTACAATACAAAAACCTGATTCGGTAAATCCTAAATCCGGAGCAAAAAATCAAATTCGTTCCGGTCAATTAAAAAAAAATATTTCTAAAATGAAGGATGTGACTGATACAGATTTATTCAATGTAAAAGCTGATATGGAATGGGAAATAAATCCAGCAGCAAAAAAAGACGAAGATAAAAAATCAGGCAAGAAAAGTAATCAGGCGAGTTTGTTTTAACTCTGACTAAAAATTAAATTTTCATAAAGCATTATTCAGAAATGAATGATGCTTTTTTTTTGTTTACCTCTAAATAGAAAACACCTGCCCTTCAATTGCTAATTCAGTTTCAGAAAAAATTTCTTTAGCTTCTGCAAGTAGTGGTAGAAGGTTATCATACTTCGCAGAGAAATGACCTATCAATAATTTTTTTACACCAATTGCTTTTCCCATTGCTGCTGCTTGTCGGGCAGTGGAATGAAAAGTAATGATTGCTCTTTCAGAAGATTCTTCCATAAAGGTTGCTTCGTGATAAATAACATCGCAACCGGCAATGTATTGTTTCAGTTCTTCATGATAAACAGTATCAGCACAAAAAGCATAAGAGTGTGGAGCTACAGGCGGCAAAGTCCACTCGTTTGATTTTAATAATTTTCCTTCCCACTCACAATCATTTCCTTTTTTCAATTCAGCAATAATCTGAAAAGGAAAATTCAACTCGGAAATTTTATCAGGATTTATTTTTCGTAACCCAATTTTTTCTTTAAACAAAAACCCATGGGTAGGTATGCGGTGCTTCACCGGAAAAGAGCTGATGCTGTATTCATCGGTTTCCAATAACACATTCACTAGTTCACTTTTCACTTCATGAAAAATTAATTCATAATATAGTGTGGTGTTCGAAACTGCCAATTGCAAATTGATAATATCCAATAAACCTTTTGGTCCATGCACATGCAGTGGTCTTTCGCGGTGCATTAAATGATAAGAAGTAATTAATCCAATCAACCCGAAATAATGATCGCCATGTAAGTGTGAAATAAAAATATGGTCGAATTTATTTTTTCGTATTTTATATTTCGCTAATTGCATTTGCGTCCCTTCGCCGCAATCAACCAAAAAAAAGTGTTCATGAATTTGCACTACCTGCGAAGTCGGATGCCTGCCGTGTGCAGGAATTGCAGAATTATTTCCTAAGATAGTAACCTCAAAAGGCATTTTAATTTTTAGCCTTCAGCTCGCGCTCCAGTTCCTCCATCATAATCAGATCACTCGCTTCCTGCTGAGTAGGGATAATAGTGAGTATGGAATCCAACTGAGAAATTTTAATCAGTTTCAAAACATTATCGTTCACCTTGCAAAGTATCAACGAACCATTTACACCCTTGCATAGACGATTAGCAATTAATATAGAACTCAATCCTGATGAATCAACAAACCGAATGGAACTCATATCAAAAATTATATTTTTTACTCCTTCGGCATTCAGCACAATCATTTCCGATTTCAATGATGGAGCTAAAACAGAATTCAATTTTTCATCTTCTAATTTAAAAACTGAATATTTTTCTTGTTTGTCTATTGAGAACTTCATGCTGCGTGTTTGATTATTGAATCACAAACTTACATGAATAAAACGACACTTAAAATAGCGGAGATATTATGTGAAGACTATTTTTGAAATTCAGGCTTCTTACAATTGAATTATTTAAGTAAACCAATTGTCATAAAACACCGAATGTTAATAGATGTGGGAAACCTTTGGAAACAAATAACAGTTGACTGTGTAAAAATGGTCAAGTGATTAATCTCATTTAGTTTTGATTTGTGACACAAGCAATTAATTTCAACTTTGAAAAAAACTGACACAATGCATGCTCACTAACATTTGGAGCGCGGTTTGTCTAACACTATAAATTATGGAAGCTAAATTTTCACCCAAAGTCAGAGAAGTGATTTCTTTCAGCCGTGAAGAAGCACTCAGGTTAGGACACGATTTCATTGGAACTGAACATTTATTACTCGGTCTCATTCGCGAAGGAGAGGGACTGGCAATAAAAGTTATTAAGTCAATGGATGTGGATGTGGTTATGCTGCGCAAGGCAGTTGAAGACTCTATTCGAGAAAAGGGCGGACATCAATCGCTGAATGTGAGCAATCTTCCGCTGACAAAACAGGCAGAAAAAATATTGAAGATTGCCATTTTGGAAGCCAAACTTATGAAGAGTGAAACAATAGGAACTGAACATTTAATGCTTTCGATTTTGAAAAATAAAGATTCAGTTGCCACAGAATTGTTAACTCGTTTTGAAGTCGAGTACGAACGGTTCAAAGATGAGTTAGACTTTTTACAGCAGGATATTAAAAATGAAATGCCCGGCGAAAGTGGCGACGATGAAGCTTTTGAAGATGAAGAAAAATCGAAATCAGCAGGAACTGCCCGTAAGCAAGGTGCTGTAAAATCCAGAACACCGGTACTTGATAATTTTGGAAGAGATATAACCAAGATGGGTGAAGAAGGAAATTTGGATCCGATTGTTGGTCGCGAAGTGGAGATAGAAAGAGTATCGCAGATTTTAAGTCGCCGCAAAAAAAATAATCCGATTCTTATTGGAGAACCAGGGGTTGGTAAAACAGCAATCGTTGAAGGATTGGCTTTAAGAATTATCCAACGAAAAGTTTCGCGAGTTTTATATGATAAAAGAATTGTGATGCTTGACCTTGCAGCATTGGTTGCAGGCACAAAGTATCGCGGTCAGTTTGAAGAGCGAATGAAAGCAATCATGAACGAGTTGGAAAAAAATCGCGATGTGATTTTATTCATAGATGAAATTCATACAATAGTTGGCGCTGGTGGAGCAACCGGTTCCTTGGATGCTTCGAATATTTTTAAACCTGCTCTTGCGCGCGGAGAATTGCAATGCATCGGTGCTTCAACATTAGATGAATATCGTCAGTACATTGAAAAAGATGGAGCACTTGATAGAAGATTCCAAAAAGTTTTGGTTGAACCACCATCAGCAGATGAAGCAGTTATTATTCTGACCAACATAAAAAGCAAGTACGAAGAATTTCACAATGTGAATTATTCTGACGAAGCAATTAAAGCGTGCGTGCATTTATCAAACCGATACATCACCGATCGTTTGTTGCCCGATAAAGCAATTGATGTGCTGGATGAAGTAGGTGCGAAAGTTCACTTGAAAAATATTCATGTTCCACAAAGTCTTCTTGATTTAGAAAAGAAGATTGAAGATGTGAAGGTTGAAAAAAACAAAGTGGTAAAGAGTCAGAAGTATGAGGAAGCCGCCCGACTTCGTGATTCTGAAAAGAAATTGCAGGAAGAATTAGAGGGTGCGAAAAAGAATTGGGAAGAAGAAACAAAAATTGCACGCTATCCTGTAACTGAAGATGATATTGCAGAAGTAGTGGCAATGATTACTGGTGTACCTGTGAAGCGTGTTGCACAGGGTGAAGGCGCTCGTTTGTTAAAGATGAGTGAAGAATTAAGAGGCAGTGTGATTGGGCAGGATGATGCAATTATAAAAGTGACCAAGGCCATTCAACGCAACCGTGCAGGATTAAAAGATCCGAAGAAACCAATTGGTTCATTTATTTTCTTAGGACCAACAGGAGTTGGTAAAACAGAATTGGCAAAAGTTTTAGCGAGATATTTATTCGACTCTGATGATGCGTTGGTTAGAATTGACATGAGTGAATACATGGAAAAATTTTCTGTATCGCGATTGATTGGTGCTCCTCCGGGATATGTTGGGTACGAAGAAGGCGGACAGTTAACCGAAAAAGTTCGCCGCAAACCATACTCTGTTATTTTACTCGATGAAATTGAGAAGGCGCATCCTGATGTGTACAGTGTTTTATTGCAAGTATTGGATGATGGAATTTTGACTGATGGACTTGGACGAAAAGTTGATTTCAAGAATACATTGATCATCATGACTTCAAACATTGGTGCACGACAGTTGAAAGACTTCGGAACCGGAATCGGATTCGCAACCGGTGCAAAGGCTGCTTCTGCAGATACTCACAGCAAAACGGTTATTGAAAATGCAATGAAGCGCACTTTTGCTCCTGAGTTTTTAAATCGTATTGACGATGTGATTGTGTTTAACTCATTGACAAAAGAACACATTCATGTTATTATCGACATCATGATGAAGGATGTGTATGCTCGCGTTCAACATCTTGGTTTCACTATGGAGTTGAGTAAGTCAGCAAAAGATTTTTTAAGTGAAAAAGGATACGATGAAAAATACGGAGCAAGACCATTGCACCGTGCTATTCAAAAATATTTAGAAGATCCGTTGGCTGAAGAAATTCTGAATTCGCAAATTAAACCCGGTGATATTGTGATGGTAGATTTGGATGTGAAGGATAAAGAAAAATTAAAAATCACTGTAAAGAAGTTAAAGAAATCAGAAAAGTCTGATGCTTAATTGAAATAATTTTCAGATAACAAAAGGCAATTCACAATTGTGGGTTGCCTTTTGTTTTAAATAGAAATGCTGAATGGTTTTGTTCAATAATTTATTTCGAATTTCTGTTATCAGCATTTTATTTTATTCAAATGCTCTTGGTCAAACTTCAATGACCGAGATAAATAATTTCGGATCGAACCCTGGAAATCTGAAATTATATTTTTATTCACCAATCGACTCATCGAAAATTTCAGAAAGGAAACCATTGGTAATTGTATTGCATGGATGTTGGCAAACAGCGGAAATTGTTGAGCGGCAATCTGGTTGGAATAAACTGGCAGATGGAAATGGATTTTATGTTTTATATCCAGAACAACTGTTTTTGAATAACACTGCATCGTGTTTTAACTGGTTCAATGTAAATGATGTTTCAAAAGATAATGGCGAAGTATTGTCAATAAGGCAAATGATTTCTTATGCTGTTAAAAATTATTCGATTGATACCACTCAAATATTTATTTATGGATTGTCTGCCGGCGCTGTAATGACGGTTTCAATGATGGTTGATTATCCTGAGTTATTTAATGCCGGAGCATCGCTTGCAGGAGGTCCGTTTATGGTATCAACTAACCCTTTGGAAGGAGTAAGTATGATGAATAATCCTATTTTAAAATCACCGGATGAATTGGGCGCTTTAGTGAAAAATCAAAATCCGGATTACAAGGGGAAGTATCCACGATTAATAATTATTCATGGTGAGAAAGACTTTGTAGTAAATTATAAAAATGCAAATGAGTTAATTAAACAGTGGACAAATGTGATTCACATAGATACAATTCCTTCAATGGAATTTGATTCTTTTCAAAACCATGTCGATATTAAAAGATTGTCCTGGATAGATAAAATGAAAAATGAAATCATCATTTTTTATTCATTCAATGATATGGGGCATTCACTTCCTGTTGATCCCGGAAATGAAAAAAATCAGGGAGGAGAAACAGGATTGTTTGCAAGCGATAAAAATTTTTTCAGTACTTATTATATTGCTAAAGATTTTGGATTGATAAAAGAATAAATGCTTTAATACTGCAATTGAAGTTTATTCATCATCATTAAAATTAAAATCGAAATTAATAATGAGATTAACTGCAAAAAGTATATTAAAATAAATTCCGGAGCTTGGTTTATAGGCAGATGTAGTGGGGATTTTACTTTCATAAACTATTGGCGCGCTCACTTCAAATTCTGCACTGAATAATTTATCGGGCATAAATAAAATTCCTCCATAAGGTACTAACCCGAATTGAGTGGATTTATAATTATTTATTCCAACAGCGTAATTAATCCGGCTGATGGAATCATTCAATTGAAAAACCCCCATACTATCCTTCAGATAAGTAACATAATTATTTCCTTCTTCTGTTAATGCCGTTCCTCCTGTTAATCCAATTCCCATATAAAATTCAAGATTATTGTTGACTTTAAGCCGATGGTATTTTTCAAAACTCAGGCTTACTGCACCACCTGAGTTAAACGAATATTTATAAGTATAAATTGAATTTGAATCTGTGTTGAAAATTGCAGAAGGCAATCCGGAATAATTATGATCAAACTGCCGGTCAAAATAACCGGAGTTCATTGTTAACCTGAATGCATGGTCATTCACTCTGTATTTTATAAAACCAACCGGTAATTCAGTTGTTGTTCCATTTGGAATTAATGAATGAAGAACATTATAACCTGCTGAAAATTGTTTCCACTTTATACTGTCTGCATTTGTTTGTGCATTCACAACATTGTAAAACAGAAGGATGAATACAAGACTTTTTAATTTCATGAAATTATTTTTTCGTTAAACGAATGTACGGATGAATTTATTTCAGCAACATTTCAATTTCCGTACAAAAATATTTTCTGCATTAAGTAGTTTGAAGTTCATTTGATAAAGCACACTTTTGCAGCGCAATAATTTTAATGTGATCATTCATTTAAGTAAAAAAATATTCCGGTTGCGTGTGGTGAGGTATTTCTTTACCGCAATTACTGCTACATCAGTTGATGTGTTTGCTTATTTTTTAACATACAATTATGTTATACGCAAAAATGATTTTCACATTGCCGATCACTTTACTATCGGCGCGCCAACAGTAGCACTGATGATTTCTTTTTGTTTTGGCCTGGTAACCAATTTTACATTGACAAGAAAATTTGTTTTTACCGAATCTGATTTGCGGGTTCGTCATCAGTTAATGCGTTACACTGCAGTTGCTTTGGGTGCATTGGTAATGAATTATTTTCTGATGAATTTTTTAATCCGCGAATTCCAATGGTATCCGACTTTATCAAGAGCTGCGGCCGCAGTAAGTGTTGGAGTTATAAGTTTTATGGTGCACAAAACATTTTCTTTCACTATAAAGAATGAAGAAGAAGTGGAGGAACAGTAGGCAGTTTATAAGTCCCGACTTTGAGGTCCGGGATCTAAAATAATTAGTAATCACAAAGCAGTATTCAGAATTCAGTGTACGGTATTGAAACAATACGCTCTATTTAGAAATAACTAAAATAGAAAAGCAGCTTTTATAAAATGCTTTTCTCCAACAAAATAAATTCCAATGGTTTTTTTGGTAACCCGAATCTTTTGTCGTGCGACGGAAATGGTTTTTTTACTCCCGTATTTTTATATCCATGTTTTATATACCATTCCATTAATACTCTTCTATCTGTTATAACTGACATATAAACGGCGGAACAATTTACTGCCTTCGCCTGTACTTCTGCTTCTTTCATCATTTCTTTTCCAAGTCCTCTGTTCTGCAAATCGGGTTGCACAGTTAACATGCCGAGGTATAATTTATATCCATGTTTTTCCAAATGCACGCAGCCGATAATTTTATTTTCATCATCCACATATTTCAAAAGCATGGAATCCTTTTTCTGAATAAATTCTTTCAACCGTTCTTCGTCCACACGAATTCCGTCTAATAAATCAGCTTCGGTGGTCCAGCCGATTTTTGATGATTCTCCCCTGTAAGCTGAGTTTACCAATTCATTTATTTCCTGCACATCAGCAACTGTTGCCTTTACAATTTTCATTTTTTTTTCAACTTTCATTTTCATTTTCTCTTCAGCTCAATTTTAATAAATGGTATAATTCTGTTTTTTCAATTTCAAGTACATCGCCACTCAACATTTTTTCAGCAGTCAGGTTTTCTATCTTCCATCTGATCAATCGCAATGTTGGAAAACCAACGGCTGCGGTCATTTTTCGTACCTGGTGATTTTTTCCTTCGGTCAAAGATAACTCAATCCACGAGGTCGGGCTGTTTTTTCTGAAACGAATTGGAGGAACCCGTTCAGGTAACAATGGTTCTTCCACTAAAAATTTTGCTTTCGCAGATTTTGTTTTATGTCTTTCTCCCCTGATTTTTATTGCCAATCCGCTTTCTAATTTCTTCAATGCTTCATCTGTTATTATTCCTTCCACCTGAATCAGGTAGGTTCTGATGTGCGAATTTTTCGGGTCAAGTAATTTATTATTCAGTGAAGTATAGTTAGTTAAAATCAATAATCCTTCGGTGTCTTCGTCCAACCGTCCAACCGGATAAACATCTTTCGGAAAATCAAAAAACTCTTTGAGTGTTCGCTTGCCTTCAGCCTGCGAAAACTGACACAACACTTTAAACGGTTTGTACATAACAAAATAACTAAACGATTCTACCCGTTTTGGTTTCTCTTTTATCATCATTTCAACTGTTAAATTTCAATTTCTAATCTCGCAATTATCAAATTACTTTGCCGCTCAAATTTCAAACTACAAAATGATTAACAAAATTTTCAGACTCTCCTTTTTCGTTTTTATTTTTTCTGTTCAGTTTGCCCTTGCACAACAAGCGCCGCACAATTGGTTTTTGCTAAACCCCGAAACTGATGCCTACAAAGGTACTGCCGCCAATGCAGCTTACGATAAATTGCTGCAGGAAAAAACCGGGTCGCAGGTAATAGTTGCTGTTATTGATGGAGGTGTTGATGTATCGCATCCTGATTTAAGTGAGGATATATGGACTAATGAAAGGGAAATTGCAGGAAACGGAATTGACGATGATAAGAATGGTTATGTGGATGATATACATGGATGGGATTTTATTGGTGGTAAGGACGGAACCGATGTGAACCAGGATAACTATGAACTCACACGGGTTTATCGCGATTTGAAAAAGAAATATGCAAACGGAAATACTTCTGGTGATAGTAAAGAGTATGAATATTATTTAAAAATTCAAACCGAGTTCAATGCTAAAATTGATGACGGACAAAAAAATCTTGCCTTCTTCAATAACCTGTGTACTTCGGTTGATGATTTGGTGAAAGACATAAATAAATCGCCCATTACTGCCGAAGATTTAAAGAATTACAACCCGACTGATAACAAGCTGATGATGGCAAAAATATTTTTAAATGCATATGCACAGCAAATGGGAACTACTGATTACCAGAGCGTGATTAATGATTTGCAGGAAGGAAAAAAGCAATACGAAAGCATGGTGAACTTTGGATACAATCTGGATTTTGACCCACGAAACATTGTTGGAGATAATTATGCAGATGTAAATGAAAAAGGATATGGCAACAATGAAGTACAGGGCCCCGATGGTTTACATGGTACTCATGTGTCGGGAATTATTGCTGCTATTCGCAACAATAATTTGGGAATGGATGGAGTTGGCACTAATGTAAAAATTATGGTTATCCGTTGTGTGCCTGATGGCGATGAGCGGGATAAAGATGTTGCCAATGCCATTCGGTATGCTGCTGATAATGGTGCAAAAATTATTAACATGAGTTTCGGTAAAGGTTTCGGATACAATAAAACCGCAGTAGATGATGCAGTAAAATATGCAGTATCAAAGGATGTATTGTTAGTGCACGCAGCTGGTAACGATGGAAAGAACAATGATCAGTCTGATAATTTTCCAAATGATAAATATGCTGATGGTTCAGGCTACGCTGCTTCGTGGATTGAAGTTGGTGCCAGCGGACCTGAAGGCAGTGCCGCACCATTTTCTAATTATGGAAAATCAGGTGTTGATATTTTTGCTCCTGGAGAGGAAATTTATTCTACAGTGCCTGATAATAAGTATTTGAATGAACAAGGAACCAGCATGGCATCACCGGTTTGTGCAGGAGTAGCAGCCATTATCAGGTCTTATTTTCCGAATTTAACAGCCGTACAGGTAAAGCAGATTTTACTTTCTTCGGTTTACAAACCAATTGCAAAAACTATAATTCCAGGGTCAGAAAAAAAGACTGCGAAGTATAAGAAATTGTGTGTGAGCGGTGGAATAGTAAATGCTTACATGGCTGTACAGATGGCGATGAATATGAAGTAGTGATTTAAGTATTTCGCAAACAGTTTTTTTGCTTTTTCTCAACAAAAGGAATTTGTGAATTTAATTTTCATATTTAAAATTAAAATGCATCAGAATGAAACCAAATTGGCGTAATGAAAAAAGCGTTAATTCTCCATTAATTCTTTTGCATTTTTCAGGGCTGCTTCAGTTGGTTTTTCACCAGATAACATTCTGGCAATTTCAATTATCCGTTCATCGGTTTTGAGTTCACGCACTCGTGTGTAAGTGCGACTCTTTAAATTTTCTTTGTAAACGAAGAAATGTTTTTCTCCCTTTCCCGCAATTTGCGGAAGATGTGTGATGCAAATAACCTGATGCCTTGATGAAAGTTTTTGAAGTATGATAGATACTTTGCGGGCAGCTTCACCTGAAACTCCGGTATCAATTTCATCAAAAATGAGTGTAGGCATTGATACAGATTCCGCCACTAATGATTGAAGACACAACATTAATCGCGATAACTCACCACCCGAAGCCACTTTATTCAGTTCAATAAATTCACTGCCTTTGTTGGAAGCAAATAGCAAACGAAAATGATCAATTCCATTTTCAGTAAATTCATTTTCGGGTTTCAGTTTGTGTTCAAATTTTATCTGAGCATACGGCATGCTCGCTTCTTTTAGTAAATTGTTTACTTCTTTTTCTATTGAAGAAATAACCGAAATTCTTTTTTTTGAAAGAGATTGAGCAAGTGCTGTGAGTTCATTTTTCAGTTTTGTTAATTCTTCATTCCACTCATCCAGTTTGCTTGTATCGTTTTGCATGGATAGCAATTGCAAATCAAATTGATTTTGCAATAACAATAATTCAGGAATAGAATTTAAACGATGTTTTTTCTGCAACCGATAAATAATATCCAGCCGGTTTTGCAATTCTACTAATCTATCAGGTGAGAATTGCAATTTCAGTTCGCGGTTTTCCAATTCTACTGCAATGTCTTTTACTTCAATGGTTGCGCTCTTCAATCTGTTTACTAATTCCTCCAGATCAGGTTGAAACTTTAAGGTTGATTGTAACAACTGTAAAACAGTTCTTAATTCATCACTGATGTTTCCTTCATTGTTTTGCAATTGATCTGATGCTATTGAAAGATTTCGTTTTATTTCTTCGGCATGAACAAGTGCGTTCATTTCCTGTTCAATGTTTTCCTGTTCGCCTTCTGTGAGCGATGCTTCTTTCAGTTCGGTAAATTGAAATAAAATGTAATCCTGTTCGCGGGCAGCTTTATCCAATTGTTCTTTTAATTCATTAATATTTTTATCTAACTCGCGAAATGATTTGAATCGCAGTTGATATTTTAATAATAAATCTTTTGTACCGGCAATGGAGTCAATCAGTTTTAATTGAAATGAAGTATCATTCAATTCCAAAGTATCGTGCTGCTGATGAAGGTTGACTAACTGCGCTGTGAGTTTTTTTAAAGTCTGAAGATTTACCGGAGTGTCATTGATAAAAGCGCGACTCTTTCCACCAGGAATAATTTCTCTACGCACTAATGTATGTTCTTCAAAATCCAAACCTTCTTCCTCAAAAAAAGAATTCAGTTCCAATTCTTTCACATCAAACTCCGCTTCCACTACGCACTTTTTTTCTTTATCGAAAAACGAAGTTGCTTCAGCACGCTCACCAAGTATCAGTGACAAACCTCCAAGTAAAATTGATTTTCCGGCACCGGTTTCTCCGGTAATAATAGATAGGTGAGGAGAGAAGCTGATTGTTGCTTCGTCAATGATGGCGAAATTTTGTATTGATAATCGGGTCAGCATTTCAGTTTTTTCCTGGTTCAGAGTTTATAGTTGCGAATTAAAATATATTTAACTGCGACGCAAGATAAATACAATTGGAACTGATTACCTAAATTTATTAACTATGAATTATTTATAAAGAAATCAGGAATTTATTTCCGCTCGAATTCTTTTTTTACAATGCTGAAAATTTCGTCTTCTGCCTTGCTATGGTGATGGTAAACAGCGGCAATTTCTTCCATCACTTTCAAACAAACTTTTTTCCGCTCATCGGTAAAATCATGACGATGTTGTTTCACATAAGAAATAAAAGATTCCAATGCATCTTCTGATGTCATTTGTTGTTCGGTTGCAACTTCAAATTCGAACTGTGTATAAAAAGCACTATCGGTTCCAAATTGATCTGTGGAAGTTTCCATTGGCACCAATTCGTTTTTTACAATGTCCTTCAGTTTTATGTATTCTTTTTTTGTTACATCGTGGTCAGCATCCGCAATGGCGTAAAGCAATTTTCCGAGTTCGGCATAAAATTTTTTACTGTTCATGATTCAGACTGTTTTGTTTTTCAATGCATAGTTCCTGTTAAAAAAGAAGAAAAAGTATAACATTTATCATCTGCTGTGAAAAGATTATTTCTTAACAACTGCTTTCTTTAACAGATTAAAATCTTATTTTATCAAACTCTTGAAATTGAATTGAATTTTTCAAATTCATTCCACGATTGAGTTAGCGCATTTAAAAATGTTGCAGGCTCTTGTGCACCTGAAATGGCATACATATTATTAAATAAAAAAAACGGAACACCTCGAACACCAATCTGCTGTGCTTCATAAATATCTTTTTGCACATCTTCAGCAAATTCATTGCTGCTTAAAGTGTTTTCTATTTCTGTGGAATCAATTCCTAAAGAAGTGCCGAGTTCAATTAATGTTTCATCATCATCAGTATTTTTTCCATTTTTAAAGTAGGCGTCAAATAATGTTTCTTCTGCCTGATTTTGTAATCCGTGTTTCTTAGCTAAATGAGAAAAGCGATGCGCATTAAATGAATTGGCAACTATAGCTTTTTCTAAATTATAAGTAAGGCCAACCTGTTGTGCTATGCCAGAAACATAATCATTCATCTCTTTTGCTTTCTCTAAACTCCATCCTTTTATCTCAGCAAGATATTGATTAATATTTTTAGCAGCATCAGTTTTCATTGCCGGATTCAGCTGAAAACTCTTCCATATAATTTCTATTTTGTCTTTTTGGTTAAATTGTTCCAATGCCATTTCAAATTTTCGTTTGCCTATGTAACAAAACGGACACATTACATCACTCCAGATTTCTACTTTCATTTAATTATTTTGCTTTGGCAATAGTATACTTGTTTCAGTTGTGATTGGTTCAATAAAACTGATGTTGTTTATTTTATTTCTCATAATATTATGAACATTATTGCATAAGGAAAATGAAAAGAGAATTTAAAAGCGAATTTGAAAACTTGTTTTATGAATATAGAAGAAATTAAAAAGCAGCTAACTGATAACCATAATGATTTTATAAAAATTATTTCGTCGTTGAGTGAAAAGGAATTTATGTTTTCAGTAAATGACAAATGGACAGCAGGTCAGCAACTCCATCACATTGTATTGAGTGTTTCTCCGTTAACAAAAATATTTTTTCTTCCTTCTTTTATGATCAAACTAATTTTCGGAAAAGCAAACCGAACATCAAAAGATTATGATTCGTTGATTAAAAAATATTTAATAAAAATTGACCAAGGTGGCAAGGCCACCAAAAGATTTGTTCCACCAACCGTTGAATACATGGGCAGAGAAAAACTGATTTCACAACTTACAGCCTTAATAAAAAAATTGGTGAATCAACTTGAAGGCTTTTCCGAAAAACAACTGGATGATTTAATTCTTCCGCATCCGTTACTTGGGAAATTGACTGTTCGTGAAATGTTTATGTTCTCTGTTTACCATGTGCAGCATCATCAGAAAATAACTTTACGGAATCTGGAAGCCAAACAATAAATCTTATCGGGGAAGAAAATCCTGCATATTTTCATGCTCTTACGAATCTGTTGGACCGGATTCTATTTTCAATGCAAACACACTGATATTATTGACGGTAAACAATTGGAAAGCATTACAGAGGTGAACAATAAACACTGAACCAGCGAAATTATTATTACTAAGAGATCGTGTTGAAAAAATATTTAAAACATTTATTTAATTAATAATTATCCGGTTTTATTATATGTCATTTTATTTTAGCTACAGATTCTAATGTTTTAGCTATTTTTTTCACAGCTCAAGCAAAATAATAGTTCTATATAAAACTGAAAATTAATTTTGCGGTACAAAATAGAAAAGCACAATTAAATGGGAATGATGAAAGAATTTAAGGAGTTCGCAATGCGCGGAAGCCTTGTTGATGTTGCAGTTGCATTTGTTATGGGAGCTGCCTTTGGGAAAATAGTAACCGCCTTTGTTGATGGAATGGTAATGCCGGTTGTAGGAATGCTTGCAAGCGGACAGGATTTCTCCCAGCTAAAATACATTTTAAAGGCAGCAGTGGATGATAAACCCGAAGTGGCTATTATGTATGGTTCGTTTTTAACTGTGTTACTTGATTTTATAATAGTTGCTTTTGCAGTATTCATGGTTATAAAAGCATTGAATGCTTCAAAGAAAAAAGAAGTTGCTGCGGCTGTTCCACCTCCACCATCCAATGAAGAAAAATTATTAATGGAAATCCGTGACGCTTTAAAAAAATAAATGGAGAATACCAAAATGTAGTTGTCCGAATTTCTTTCACAACAACATGAACGAAAATTATCCAATGCCTAAACACTATTCGCTAATTGCTTAAACACTAATTTATCGATTGAAAGATTAAAATCTTTCACCCGATTTTTTTAAAAAACAAAAAACCAAAGCATCCAATTCATTACGATAATTTATGCTTTGAAAAATAAAATTCTAAACACTAATTACGGTGCAAAAAATTTATTTCTTTTGCCCGCTTCTTTTAAACTTTTTTAAAAACACTTTTTGAATGAGAAAATTAATTACCCCTCTGTTTTGCCTTCTTGTAATAAATTCTTTTGCACAAACTCCAGCTGATACATCGTGGAAGAAAGGTGGATTTTTTGCTGTCAATCTTTCACAAACCCAATATAACAACTGGGCCGGTGGCGGAGAAAATTCATTGGCAATAAATGGAATGTTAAATGTGTTTTGTAATTATAAAGTAGAAAAAACAAGTTGGGAGAATTCGCTCGACTTAGGCTACGGCATGGTAAAACTTTCGAATAACCCATTGCGCAAGAGCGATGATAAAATGGAATTAAATTCAAAATATGGACGACTTGCAAAAGGAAAATTCTTTTATAGCGGCATGTTAAATTTTAAATCGCAGTTTGCTTCGGGCTACAATTATCCTGATGACTCTAATGCCATATCAAGGTTTTTGGCTCCTGCCTATTTAACCATTGCAATTGGTATAGATTATAAACCGTGCGATTATTTTTCAGTATTTCTGTCGCCGGCTACAGGAAAATTTACTTTTGTGAACGATGCCTCCATTGCCGATGCCGGATTGTATGGAAATAAACCAGCTTATTTTGACAGCTCTGCAAATAAATTAATTCACGGAAAAAAATCGCGTGCTGAGTTCGGTGCATCACTTAGTGCTAAATTTCAAAAAGACATTTTCAAGAATGTAAATCTTTTGGCCAAGTTGAACTTATTTGACAATTACACTGATGAAATTGCAGCTGCCCGAGGAAACATTGATGTAAACTTTGAAGGTTTACTTACTTTGAAAGTTAACAAATTGCTTTCAGCAAGCATTTATGGAAATATATTGTACGACGATAATATTTTGATACCTCTTTATTCTGATTCAGTGAACGGAGTGAAAACACAAACCGGAACCGGAAAGCGTGTGCAGATAAAGGATGTAATTGGAGTTGGTCTTGCTTATAAATTTTGAGTATCAGATTCTGTTTGGGAATTAAATATTTTAGATTCAATTTCTGATTAAATAATAATTATTAGTAGTTATTATTACTAATTATGACAAAGAAATTTCTGCTGTTAATTGTAGTGCTATTACCATTTTCACTATATGCAAATGATTATGTCATATCTGCTGATAGTTTATCAATTGTATTTGATAACAACTGGAGATTTTCTGAGAACGATAACCCGGAAATGGCAAATGCAGAATACAATGACAGTAGTTGGTCAGTGCAAAGAGCATACATTGATAAAGATGAAAGTCGTTCCGGATTTTTTAAAGGGTTCGGTTGGTTTCGATTTCACTTTGTTGTTGATTCAAGTTTGATAAATATTCCGCTGGCATTTTCAATGGAACAACCCGGCGCATCAGAAATTTATCTCGATGGAAAACTAATTGTGAAGTATGGATTCATTAACGGAAAAGACAGCAGCATTTATTACAATCCGATTAAAACACCTGAAATAATTTATCTGGCAAAGTCAGGCGCCCATGTATTTGCTGTGCGATATGCGAATTACAATCTCGGAGAAAACTATAATTCAGGTTTTCGTTTTGTGCTTGGTAAAGCCAGCCAAATGATAGCACAAAAAGAAACAAATGGTATTGCAACAACTTTCATTTCAGTTTCACTCGGCTTTATTTTTCTCACTCTCAGCTTTCTTCACCTATTTTTTTTCCTGTACTACCGGAGCATTAAGTCGAATTTGTTTTTCAGCATTTTTATGTTCAGTGTTGCCACACTTTTTTTTATATTATTTATCGGTTCACTTGCACACAATCCACTGGTGATTTTAAAACTCCGGATATTCACTTTCTTCTTTATTGCATTCACTTGTTTATCATTTACTTTTTTTATTCACTATTTGTTTTCCAAAAAAACAAAATTCTGGCTCTGGCTTATTTCTCTATTCAATGTGTTTATGCTTGTATCGCTCTTTTGGATTGAAGATATTTTTCCGATGGCTATCACATCGCTTATAATCGGCGTTTGTTTTTACGGTTTGTTCAGTATTGGAGCGGCCCTTGTACAAAAAGTAAAGGGAGCATGGATAATAGGCGCAGGAATTTTGTTCTTCATTTTGTTTTTGCTTACGGTAATTGCTTTTGCAATTATCAATGGAAATTTTGAATTAAATGACAGCACCCTTTTAGGGAAAATACTTTTACTGGCTTGTATACTCGCAGTGGTAAGTATTCCGCTTTCCATGTCTATTTATCAGGCATGGGGTTTTTCTGAATTGAATAAAGATTTAACCAAACAATTGATTCAGGTAAAATATTTAGCCGGAATAACTTTAAAACAGGAAAACGAAAAAAAAGAAATTCTTGAAAACCAAAAAGCAGAATTGGAAATAAAAGTAGAACAGCGAACACATGAATTACAAGTTGAAAAGAAAAAATCGGATGATTTATTACTGAATATTTTGCCCGAAGAAGTTGCGGAAGAATTAAAAGCAAAAGGCAGTGCCGATGCAAAACTGTTTGATGATGTAACAGTCATGTTCACCGATTTTAAAAACTTCACACAGATTTCAGAAAAACTTTCGCCGACTGAATTGGTCAATGAAATTCACACTTGCTTCAAAGCGTTTGATGAAATCATTTCAAAACACAACATCGAAAAAATAAAAACAATTGGCGATAGTTACATGTGCGCAGGTGGTTTACCTGTAACGAATAAAACAAATGCGATTGATGTTGTAGCAGCTGCAATGGAAATTCAAACTTTCATGCAGCAACACTCAGCAAAACGAATTAGCGAAGGCAAGGAAGTATTTGAAATCAGAATTGGTGTTCACACCGGTCCTGTGGTAGCAGGAATTGTCGGAGTAAAAAAATTCGCTTACGATATATGGGGCGATACAGTAAACATTGCTTCAAGAATGGAATCATCAGGTGAAGCAGGTAAAGTAAATATCAGCGGAAGCACTTATGCATTAGTGAAGGATAAATTCAACTGCAAATACAGAGGCGAAATAGAAACCAAGGGCAAAGGAAATATGCAGATGTATTTTGTGGAAGTATGAAGTCTTCCCTTTGGGAAGATTTAGATGGGCTGAAGAATAAAGGAGAGATTGATATGTATTTCGTGGAAGGTTGAGTGAAACGAAATCCGCCTCTGGCGGAAAGCGATTGATATGTACTTTGTTGATGCTGAATAAAACACTTAACAAAAAAAAGCCACATACTTTTTACAGACAGCAGCATTATTTATTTTTGAAATGAAATTCAGGGATTGAAATGAGTAAAAATAAATTACATGAATATGCCCGTGAAAATAGAAAGAAGGCTACTGAAGCAGAGAATTGTTTATGGCAATGGTTGAGAAATAATAAACTGCACGGGTGGAAATTCAGACGCCAACATCCATTGGCCGGAAACATGATTGCTGATTTTTATTGTGCACAGTTTTTTTTGATTGTTGAGGTAGATGGAGGAATTCACAATACTGAAGAAATTAAAGAAAAAGATGCAGGTCGTGATGAATGGAGTAAGGAATTAAATTATAAAGTATTGAGATTTACCAATGAGGAAATATTGAGTGATATTGATTCTGTTTTGAAAAAAATAACAGCATTTATTCGCGCGCTTTAAACCTCACCCCTAACCCCTCTCCAAACCTCATCCGCCTTCGGCACCTTCTCCACTCATGGAGAAGGGAAATTGCTAAGTATTTAATTAATTGAGAGGGGAACAGTCTCGACAAAATACATCGTGTCAATCTTCCTCTCCTTGAAAAGGAGAGGATTGAGGTGAGGTTGGCAGCGACAAATTCACCTCACCCCTAACACCTCTCCAAACCTCATCCGCCTTCGGCACCTTCTCCACGGATGGAGAAGGGAAGCGGATATGTGTTTGCTTTTTGGAGGGGGAACAGTCTCGACAAAATACATCGTGTCAATCTTCCTCTCCTTGAAAAGGAGAGGATTGAGGTGAGGTTGGTCGCGACAAACAAACCTCACCCCTAACCCCTCTCCACACCTCATCCGCCTTCGGCACCTTCTCCACTCATGGAGAAGGGGAATTGCTAAGTATTTAATTAATTGAGAGGGGAACAGTCTCGACAAAATACA
>CANJII010000036.1 GCA_947474435.1 Chitinophagaceae bacterium
CTGAAAACAGTTTGCATGGCACTTGCTTTTGATCGGCCTTCATTTGATGGAAGTAATTTAAAGCCTGCCCGCATGTATTCATCATATCCAACCCAACCAATTGCCCAGAAGTGAGGTAGCTGCCAGAAGAACTGAATCAAAAATAAAAGTGATGCCTGTTCATTCAACAAATTTGTGGCGGCCACATATCCAATCATCGGAGGCAATGCACCTGGAATTGCACCAACATAAACTGCAATGGGGCTGTATCTTTTTAATGGCGTATAAATGAAAGCATAAGTGAGTAAAGCAATGGCACTTAACAATGCTGCGGCTTCATTAAAATAAATCCAGAGAATTCCGATTCCGCTTACTGCTAAAACTCCGCTGAATAATAATGCTTCAATTGATGCCATCCGTTCAGTTGGTAATGGTCGGTTCGCAGTGCGCTTCATAAGGCGATCAAAATCTTTTTCAATTACCTGATTTAATGCATTGGATGCGCCGGAGGTTAACATTCCTCCAACACAAATCATTATGAAACCCTGCCAATTAACTGAACCGGTTAAACCCATGAGGTAACCGATACCTGAAGAAAACACCACCAACATCGACAAACGGAATTTCATTAGTTGCGCATAGTCTTTCAACTTCGCAACAATTAAGGATGAAATTTCAATTCGCTCGGTATTCTGCATTTTAGTTTCTATGAAAATTAATTATCCGTGATGAGTGGTTTCACCTGGTCGCATCGGAACTGTTTGTGGAATAAAATCTTCGCCGTCTTTTCCATAATCATATGGTCCGCGATGAACTTCTGGTAATGGTCCATCCCAGTTTCCGTGTCCAGGATGAATCGGAGTAGTCCATTCAATGGTATTTGATTTCCAAGGATTGAGTTCAGTAACTTTTTTACCGCGATACATGCTGTACAAGAAATTGAAAACAAAAAGTAACTGTGCCAAGAAAACAACAATCGCAGCAATGGTAATAAACTCACTCAGTGCACCGAATTTATTGAATGATTCAAATGCTCCATGAGAATAATAACGACGGGGAACACCTGCCATTCCCTGATAGTGCATTGGCCAGAAAATACAATATGATCCCACGAAAGTCACCCAGAAGTGAATAAAACCGATTGTACGATTCATAAAACGACCATACATTTTCGGGAACCAGTGATAAACTCCAGCAAACATTCCGAAGAAAGCGGCAACTCCCATTACAATGTGGAAGTGAGCTACAATGAAATAAGTATCGTGCAGTTGAATATCAATGGAAGAATTACCCAAGAAAATTCCTGTTAACCCTCCGGAAATAAAAAGCGAGACAAACCCGACAGAGAACATCATGGCCGGAGTATATCGAATGTTTGCTTTCCAGATTGTTGTAATCCAGTTGAATACTTTTATAGCAGAAGGGATCGCAATTAATAAAGTGAGGAACACAAACACAGAACCAACAAAAGGATTTAATCCGGTAACGAACATGTGATGCGCCCAAACAAAGAAAGCCAAAGCAGCAATCGCTAACATGGAAAGAATCATTGCGCGGTATCCGAAAATTGGTTTACGCGAATTCACCGCTAACACTTCAGATACAATTCCGAATGCAGGAAGAATGACAATGTAAACTTCAGGGTGACCGAGGAACCAGAATAAGTGTTGATATAAAATCGGGTTTCCACCTTCGTGAGGCATTGCACCAATTCCACTCATGTAAATTTTATCGAGATAAAAACTTGTTCCCATTGAACGATCAAATATCAAAAGGATAGCAGCTCCTAAAAGAACCGGGAATGAAAGCAATCCAAGAATAGCAGTGATTAACAAAGCCCAAATTGTTAATGGCAATTTAGCCATCGACATTCCTTTTGTTCGGAGATTAAGAATGGTGGTGATGTAATTTAACCCACCCAACAAACTTGAGACTATAAACAATGCCATGCTGACCAACCATAAATCTGCCCCGGTTTCGGAACCAACCGCAGCTTCCCGAATTGCACTGAGTGGCGGATAGAAAACCCAACTAACCCCTGCGGCGCCACTTGGAACAAAGAAAGAAGTAAACATTACGGCTCCTGCTAAAAAGAAAAACCAGTATGAAAGCATATTTAAAACCGGTGAAGCCATGTCACGCGCACCAATCTGAAGCGGTATTAAAAGATTCGCGAATGTTCCGCTTAATCCTGCAGTCAATACAAAGAAAACGAGGATGGTTCCATGCATAGTAATAAGCATGTTATAAAAATCAGGAGTCATTTTTCCACCGGGTGCCCATTGATCACCGAAAACAGTACCAATAAAATGCAAAGGCACATCAGGAAATCCCAACTGCATTCTGAAAATATTGGAAAGTCCTCCACCAATAATTGCCCAGATAATTCCGGTAATCAAAAACTGCTTACCAATCATTTTATGATCAGTACTGAAAATATAAGTGTGAATGAAATTCTTTTTGTTTCTGTCATTGTCATGATGACCATGATCAGCTTCGAATCGAATTACTCCTTCCGTATCCTGATAATGTACATGGTCAGTAATTACAGCACCTGAATGATGCTCACTGTGTCCATGATGAAGATCTTTTGCGTCCATCTCCTGAATTTTAATGATTTGAATGATCGCTTCCTTTTTCGGTGGAAACTTTTTCCGTTACTGTTGCAAATGCTTTCTTCTCTGCCTCTGTACCTTTAATTGCTGAATCAAAAAATGAAGGTTGCTTTTTTAACCAAACCTGGTATTGCTCTTTCGTATCAACATATACCATCATCTTCATGGCTGAATGTCCCTTGCCACACAAATAATCACAGCACAATTCATAATCAAACGCTGGATTATTTGTAATTTTCTTCATCTCATCCGTTGTAATGGTTGGAGTGAATTTAAAGTGAGTTGGAAGTCCGGGCATTGCATCCATCTTGATTCTGAAATGAGTTAATCCCACATCATGGATCACATCACGACTACCAATTTTCAAAAGATAAGGCTTGTTTACTTCAAAATGAATTTCAGTTGGCATTACATCATCTAACCCATCTTTGTTTTTGAAATCAATTCCTACGGCATTTGTTTCGTCAATTAATTTCCAGTTGCTTGTTCCCAATTTTCCATCAGGGCCGGGGTAACGAACCAACCAGTTGAATTGCTTACCTGTAATCTCCACCACTCTTGCATCGGCAGATGCAGGACCGGTAATTCTGAACCAATAATATAATCCAACTACCACTAAAATTGTTAATGCTATTGCAGGAACAACTGTCCATATCATTTCCAGTTTATTATTCTCGGGATAATAAAATCCGAGTTTGCCCTTTTTACCATGATACTTCCAGGCAAACCATCCCAAAGCAGCCTGTGTTAAAACGAAAACAATTCCAGTAAGAGCAAGTGTGATGTTAAACATGGTGTCAATCCAATGACCATGTTCCGATGCAGATTCAGGAAGGAATAATGGACTGAAATACCATGTACTCCAAAAAATTCCAACTAAAAATAAAACAGTAAATATTAACCAGAGTACACCATTGATTTTATCGGTATCCAATTCAGCATCTTCACCTCTGAGTGTATTGATATATTCATTGGCTTTCGAAATCTGAACAACCAGCATCCCGATGAGGAGTAAGGCCGCTATTACTAAGTATGTTGTCATTGCAAGTTCTTTTTCTCAGTCAGTTATTAAAGGGAATTATGAATGCTCTCTTGTAAGAATGGATGATTCTTGGGAACCAATGCTGCTTTTGCCAATGAAGAAAAAACAACATAAAGCAGTAAGCCAATGTATAAACAAGGCAATCCGATTTCAAGAAAACCAAATCCATTTTTATCGCCAACGGTTGCAGGCATTATCATTAAATAAAAATCAGTAAAATGTCCGATAATTATTATACATGCAACAAGTATTAAACGATTCATATTTCTTTTTGCGTCTCGTGACATCAGCAATAAAAACGGAAGCACAAAATTCAAAACAAAAATTCCGTAGAACAAGGGTTTGTAATGACCATATCTATGCTGGAAGTAAATAGTTTCTTCCGGAATGTTTGCATACCATATCAGCATGAACTGACAGAAGGTTACATAAGTCCAGAAAATACTGAAAGCGAACATCATGATTCCAAGGTTATGCAAATGGTTCACATTTACTTCTTTCAAATATCCTTTCTTCTTTAAGAAAATGGTAAACAATGTTATCACTGCAATACTGGTTACCCAAAAACTTGCGAATGAATACCAACCATACATAGTACTGTACCAATGCGGGTCTAATGACATTAACCAATCCCAGGCAGTTACTAAAATATAAACAGCGAAGAATGGAATGAATACTGAAGCGATTACTAAACTGCGTTTGTACATTGTAGTATCACCAGCCATCATTGTATCTTCTTTCAATGAAGTTTTTCTAAGGAGAATAGTACAGATTACCAATGCCCCAAGAAAAAATGCAAATCGAATAAAAAAGAATGGAAGATTCAAATATGCTGTCTTTCCTTTTAATATCGGATCGTGTTCTACTTCCTCTGCATGTGTCCACTCATATAAATTTCCATGTCCGGCAACTAACACTAATAATAAAATGACTGCGGCAACCGGCATCCATTGTGAAATTGCTTCGGGAACTCTTTTAAACACAACTGAAAATCCGCCCCAGGCGAGGTAAACGGCAGCAATAAAAAATGCGCTACCCATTCCTATTCCTAAGAAGAACACACTATCCAACAGAAGATTTGCCCATACACGGTTTACTTCATCTCCACTATAAACAACAAAGCCTCCCGCTAATGCAGCAGCACCAATCAGCATTAATACTATGCTGATGGTTTTTAGTCTCGATGTAAAATTAAAAGTCTCGTTCATTGCAGCGCTTGATTTTCAGTGTTTACATTTTTTTTGTTGAATCACTCACAGCAGGAGCACCGGCTAAAGTTTTGCGGTAATCGTCCTGCATACTTCTTACATAAGAAATTACTTTCCAGATTTGAATTCTGTCTAACTGAGTACTGTAAGAACCCATTAGGTTTTTTCCATAGTGCACAGAGAAATACATTTTTCCTTCAGGTAATGCTAAAATCGCATCAGTAAAATAAGATGGTGGTGGTGGAAATTTACTTGTTACATTATCACCAACCACTATGTGACCTGAAGCTTTTCCATCTTCGCCATGGCAGATGGCACAATAAATATTGAATAATCTTTTTCCTTCACCTAAAACATCCGGAGTAATGGTCAATGGATTTTTAACATCCGTTCCTGCTGCTTCATATCCTTCAGGTGTATTGGTATAATGGAAAGGCATAAATGCATTTTCATTTCCAACAATTCCCTGATAAATCGGAATGGTTCCCAACACAGGTTTTTGTGCGTTCATGCTGTCAGGAAAAATTTCATTACCTAAATAGGTTTCGTAAGCTACAGGATGCGCCATATCAGGCATGTACTCACGACCGGGAGTTCTGCGTGGTTCGTTACTGCAAGCACTTTGCAATAACCAAACAAACAGTACTAAACCGGCGGTTACTATGGATGACCTCTTTATCATGATTCTTTTTTCGAAATCAATTAATAATGTCTTTTTAAATCTCTCTCCTTAATTTCTTCTGCACCTGATGATTGAAGCAATTCTTTCATCTTGCTTATTTCTTCAGAAGTAGTTCTTTTATAAATTCTGAATACCACAGCAAATTTATCGTCAGTAGTTCGCTCATCTAATTTTTCACGGATTCTTCCCGGATACAATCCAGAACGAAGCAAGAAAGTTAATGTCATTCCAATGGAAGCACTCAACACAGTAAATTCAAAAAGGATAGGAACAAAAGCCGGAAAAGAAAAGTGGGGCTTGCCGCCAAAGTTTAATGGCCAGTCAGAAGTGAATACCCATGACATGAAAGTCAGTGCAATAGTCAATCCTGTAGCACCATAAATAAATCCGGTGATGTGCAATCTTGATTCATTCAATCCTAAAGCATCATCTAATCCGTGAACCGCGAATGGAGAAACCACATCGTACACTTCCAGATGATTCTCACGCATTTTTCGTACGCCATCTATCATCTTGTCCTCATCGCTGTATAATCCTACTAAAAATTTATTTCTCATGGTTAATGAACTTGAATTGATCCAGGTAAATCTTCATGACTATGTGAATGTGCTGCAGCAGCTTTTTTCTGTGCATCACCTGAAATTCTTAAAATGTGTTTTGTTTCGGCCATCGCAATTACAGGCATTGTCTTAGCGAACAACATGAACGCTGTCAGGAATAATCCAACAGTTCCGGCAAAAATGCTTATCTCAACATAAGTTGGTGAATAGTAAGACCATGATGAAGGAATGAAATCACGATGAATGGAAGTAACGATGATTACAAATCGCTCGAACCACATTCCGCAATTGATAATGATTGACATAAAGAAAGTAAACCAAACACTGCGGCGCAAAGGACGAACCCAGAACAATTGCGGACTGATAACATTACAGGTCATCATTCCCCAATATGCCCACCAGTATGGCCCGAGTGCTCTGTTTGCAAAAGCATATTGTTCGTAAATGTTTCCGCTGTACCAGGCAACAAATAATTCGGTTATGTAAGCTGAACCAACAATGGAACCTGTTAACACAATGATTTTATTCATTGATTCAATGTGTTCCAAGGTAATGTATTGCTGAAGGTTCATTACTTTTCTTGCAACCAACATCAATGTCAACACCATTGCGAAACCGGAGAAAATTGCACCGGCAACGAAGTATGGAGGGAAGATGGTGGTGTGCCAACCGGGAATAACTGAAGTAGCGAAGTCAAAGGATACAATGGTGTGAACCGAAAGTACAAGCGGTGTTGAAATACCTGCAAGCACCAATGAAAGTGCTTCGTGTCGTTGCCAATGTTTAGCAGAACCTGTCCAGCCGAAACTTAAAATTCCGTAAATCCATTTTGTAAATTTCTTTTTCGCACGGTCACGAACTGTTGCGATATCAGGAATTAATCCGGTGTACCAGAATAAAAGTGAAACGGTAAAGTATGTTGAGATGGCAAACACATCCCACAACAATGGCGAATTGAAGTTAGGCCAAAGTGGTCCACGGGAATTAGGATATGGAAGGTTGAAAAATATTAACCAAACACGACCCATGTGAAATATCGGAAATAAACCAGCACAGATAACAGCGAAAATAGTCATTGCTTCTGCTGCACGATTAATTGCCATACGCCATTTCTGACGGAACAATAAAAGAATTGCAGAGATTAATGTTCCGGCGTGACCAATACCAATCCACCAAACGAAATTGGTGATGTCCCATCCCCAATCTACGGTTCTGTTTAATCCCCATGTACCGATACCGAACCAAACGGTCCAGCCAATCATGAATAAACCCCAGGTCATCAACAATGCAGTGAAAGTAATCGTGATGAGGTAAAGTCTTGTGGGCTTGCTTTCTATCGGGCGACAAATATCCTCAGTAATCTGATGATATGTTTTGTTGCCGTAAATAAGCGGGGCCCTTACGGCCGATTCTGCGTGCATAATTTTTCTTTAGTTATCTAATTAAGCCATGTTTTCATTGTTGCGAACTTTCACCATGTAACCAATGGATGGTTTCACATGCAGTTCAGCGAGTACATAATAATTGCGTTCGTCTTCACGGGTTTTAGAAACCGCTGTTTCTTTATTGTTCACATCACCAAACACAATTGCATCAGCAGGGCAAGCAGACTGACAAGCGGTTCTTGCTTCTCCATCAACCAATGCTCTGTCTTGTTTTTTTGCATTCAGTTTAGCATCCTGTAATTTCTGAACACAGAAACTGCATTTTTCAATTACTCCTCTTGAGCGTACAGTTACATCCGGATTCAACACCATGCGCGTTAAATCATCAATCATCATTGCAACTCCTTCGCTCTTATCGTAAGTATTCCAAGGGAAACTATCTGCAGTGGTATAATCGAACCAGTTGAAGCGACGAACTTTATATGGACAGTTGTTGGCGCAATATCTTGTACCGATGCAACGGTTGTAAGTCATTTGATTTAATCCTTCACTGCTGTGGTTGGTTGCTGCAACCGGACAAACATTTTCGCAAGGCGCATTTTCGCAGTGCTGACACAACATAGGTTGGTGCACTACTTCAATGTCTTCCCAATCTTTTACATCATCATATTGATTTCCTAAACCAATTGCATTTGAGTGAGATTCTTTTGTCACTCTTTCTTTCTCACCTGCAAATGAATAATAACGATCAATACGAATCCAATGCATTTCGTGAACACGACGAACTTCATCTTTTCCTACAACAGGAACATTGTTTTCTGAAGAACATGCAACCTGACATGCGCCGCAACCGATGCATGAATTCAAATCAATGTTCATTCCCCAACGCAAACCATTGTACTCATGAATATTCTGAGGATATAGTGTTACACCATTTACTTCTTCATATTCTTTTATTGATTCATTTCCGGCAGAAGCATCTTGCTTATATTCAGAAAGTGTTGTTTGCTGAATTACATTTCTTCCTTCGAAAGTTCCGTGAGTTTGAGTGATTGCCAATTCATATTTATTACCGGTTGGTTTCACACTCACTTTTGAATTTGAATAGCTCATTGTATCGCCACTCATGGAAACAAAAGGGTAAACATTTTTTCCAACGCCATCACCGGCACGGCCACATTTTTCGCGACCTAAACCAACAGCAACCGCAATGGTATTATTTGCAATTCCGGGTTGAAGCACTACTGGCAATTCCATTTTGAAATCACCGGCGCTCACTTCAATCATATCACCTTCAACCAGATTATTTTCTTTTGCATATGGAACCGGAATCATTGCAACTGTATCCCAAACTACTTTAGTAATCGGATCAGGATTTTCCAGTAACCATGGGTTGTTGGCATATTTTCCATTTCCTAATCCTACAGATTCGAAAATCACTAACTCCATTCCATCAGCTTTCTTTCCACCAGAAGCTGAAGCGGCAGCATTTACATCACCTGCAAATGCAGTTGTAGTTGCAACTGCTGATGCTTTTTCAAAAACACCAACTCGAATGCAATTATCCCAGAATGATTGAAAACTTGTTTCTTGTGTTTGTGCTGGGAAAACAAATTTCTCCCAGTTTTTCTTAATAACCGTTGCATAATCATCGGCGCTATCCATCCACTTCAATAAACTATCGGCAGCCTGACGGGTATTAAAAATAGGATTGATACACGGTTGACTTAAACTGTATTTACCCAATTTAACTTCTGCATCATTCCAGCTTTCTAAATAATGATTGTCGGGTAAATGATATTTAACCAATGAAGTTGTCTCGTCAGTTCTGTCGTTGAAAGAAATTGTGAGACCAACTTTTTTCAATGCCTCACCGAATTTTTTTCCCTTGGAAAAACTATAAACAGGATTGGTATTGTAAATGATTAAAGCATCTACTGATCCGGCTTCCATTTCAGAAACCAAATCAGAAAAGTCTTTGTCGAATCCCTGTGCAACATTTGTGTAATTATCTAAATCGATTGTGCTGCCGTAACTACCAAGAATATCGTTGATGGCATTCACTAAAATTTGCGCGTTGGTATCATTTGAACCACAAACAACCAATGAAGAATTTTTATTCGCCCACATTTCAGCAGCAGCTTTGTTCAATGACTTGTTTGCTTTGTCTGAAACTTTTCCTCCCGAAACTCCGGCTTTTCCTGCAAAACCTGCAACCATATTATAGAGTGCAATAATTGCGTCGCCTTCTTCTGATGGTTTTATCGCTATTCTCTTATCAGCATTACTTCCGGTTAATGAAACATTAGATTCAAACTGATAATGGCGAGACATTTCAGCTTTTGCTTTCGATACTTTTCTGTTCGTTACATATTGCTTAGTGAACTCAATTGGAGAAATCCATGAACCAAGAAAATCAGCAGCGAACGAAACTATCACCTTTGCTTTATCAAAATTGTAACCCGGAATTACACGCTTTCCAAAACTTTTTTCATTGGCAGAAAGCATTCCTGCGTTTGACATTGGTTCGAAAACAACATGCTTGGTATTACCATAAAAAGTTCCGAAATCAGCAATTAAATTTTTTGTTGAAGGGCTTAAAACAGTAGATGAAAGTATCCGAATATTTCCTCCCTTGGTTTTAATTGCAGCCAATTGACTTTTAATATCAGAATCAGCAGTGGACCATTCTACCTGTTTCCCGTCTTGATGTGGAACATGTGTTCTTGCCTTATCATATAACGATAGTATGGAAGCTTGTGCGCGTGCATTTGTCCCACCTTTTGTTACAGTAGAATTTGAATTACCTTCAATTTTTATAGGCCGTCCATCTCTTGTTTTCACGAGAATACTGCAATAGTCACTTCCATCCATATAAGTAGATGCATAATAATTGGCTAATCCCGGTACAATTTCTTCAGGTTTAATAACATATGGAATTGCCTGACGAACAGGTATTTTACAACTCGCCGCAACGGTTGCCGCAGTAACACTGAACCCGAGCATCTTTAAAAAATCGCGGCGTGCTCTTGGTTTTTGAACAAAGTTGCTGTTAAATATTTCCTCAATCGGAAGTTCTTCAGCAAACTCTTTGTCGCGCTCATGAATAAACTCTGGCGTTTCTTCTAATTCAGCGAGACCTTTCCAATATGATTTATTTTCCATCCAGTGTTATTTTACAACTGAGGTTTCAAAATTTTAGTAATGACATTTTTGACATTCCGTTCCTCCCAAATCACCTTCTGTTACCTGCGAAATTTTTCCGGTCTTTAACTCTTCATGTAATTTGCTGAAGAGCGGATCGTAGTATTTATTTTGGGCAAACTGAGTAGCCGTATTGCGATGACAGTTTACACACCATCCCATTGACAAACTTGCAAATTGTTTCACCTCATCCATTTCCTGAATTGGTCCGTGACAGGTTTGACAAGCTACTTGCCCTGCTTTCACATGTTGTGCGTGGTTGAAGTAAACATGGTCTGGAAGGTTGTGAACTTTAACCCACTTGATTGGCTGGTTATTATCATATGCAGCATAAATTTTTGAAATCTCAGCAGTACCTGTTATTGGTCCCTCTTTAATTGCCTTATGGCAATTCATACAAACACTAACTGAAGGAATTGAAGCAACTTTACTTTTCTCAGCACCTGAATGGCAGTACAAACAGTTGATTTGATTTTGACCGGCGTGGATTTTATGCGAGAATTTTACAGGTTGAATGGGTTGATAATTACGACTGCGGCCAAGGCTTTGACCTTCATTCACCATCCAGTACCCAAGAAACATCACACACATAAATAACATGAGTGCAACATTTCCTTTTGAAAATATGGCTTTGAAGAACGGGCGCTCTTCAGGAATTTCTTCTCCTTCCTTTTCTCCGGCATAACGACGAAGATTATTATTGATTCGGAAAATTAAAAAACTTAAACCTGCAAGTGTCACAACCACCACCCAAAGTATTCCGGTATAGCTATCTGCACTTTCTTCAACTGCACCAGCTGCACCTCCAGTTGGTGCACTTGCAACAACTGCCACTTTATTACTTGCATCATTTATATAGGCAACAATAGATTTAATATCATCATCAGTGAAAGAAAGAAACTGAGTCATGCTTGCTTTCTTGTATTCTTCAAAAATTGCAATTGCATCTTTATCGCCGCTTGCACGGAAAGCAACATTGTTTCGTATCCAACTGATCAACCAGGCTTCAGACCTTTTCTTATCAATATTTTTTAATGATGGACCAACCAATACCTGATCTTTATCCGGAGTAGTGTGGCAAGACCGGCAATTGTTCGCGAACAGCTTTTGCCCATCGGCCACGCTTACAGCAGCAGTTGAGACAGAAACATTAAACGAAAAAATAAACGAAAGCAATAAAAGCAGTCTGGCCGAAACCCTTGTTAACTCAGCAATCCGCGAGGGCTTGTAGTAAAATGTCATGCGGGCTATTTTTTTTTGAATGGTGGCAAAAATATACAGGCAAGTGAGGTTTTTATATTGTTGCCAAAAAATATTTTAACACAACCAACATTCGTCTTCAAATAAATACAATAGGTGATCATTTTTTTTTGAACTGAAAGCTAAATACATTCTGTTTAAATGGTTGAGGAGTAAAGGTTTCAGAGAAATTGAATCCGATAATTTATTTTTTAAAAATGAAAATATATCCGGTGAGTTTTTAATGGAATTATTTTTCTCTTTAGAATAATTCTAAGTTTATAAATACTTCTTTTAAAAATTTGCACGGGCTTTGTCTTTATCCTTGCACTCAATACTAATTTTTATGAAAAAGATTTTTTTACTTTTTGTTTCAATCAGTGTTTTTGCAGGTTGCACCAGCATACAAAAAGAATTGCGAAACGGTGATTATGATTCTGCTTTTGATAAAGCGCTGAAGCGTGTAAAAAATAATCCCGGAAAAGATAAATATGCTGTTTGGCTCGAAGCAGCTTCAGATAAAGCTTATACCAGAGACATGAAGCAAATTGAGTACTGGAAAAAAGAAGGTGAACCATCACACTTAGTTGACATCTATTATTTGTTAAATAATATTCATAGCAGGCACAATGCAGTTGAACCTATTGCTCCGTTACACATCAGCAGCAAAAAAAGAGATGCCGTTTTTAAAGACATTGCCGATGATGATTTGATTGCTGCAAAAACAAAAGCGGCTGAATATTTATATGCTCATGCTGTAAAAATTATGGCAAGCAACAACCGGTATGATGCACGCGACGCGTATAATGAATTTTTAAAAGTTAAAGAATTTTTTCCGGGCTTCCGTGATGTGGATGCACAAATTCAAAATGCATATGCAAAAGGAATCAGTCATGTGTTGTTAAATGTGGTGAATGTATCGAATGCAATAATGCCTGCGGGATTGGAAAAACAACTGACTTCTATTGATATGATTGGATTGAATTCGCAATGGGTGAAGTTCGATAGTAAAGCAAATGAAGCAACTATCTACGATTACCGTGTGATGGTTCACTTGGTAAAAATTGATGCAAGTCCCGAACAGGTTTTGAAAAATAAATATACCGACACAAAAAAGGTGGAAGACGGTTTTGACTATGTGCTGGATGCAAAAGGAAATGTGAAGAAGGATAGTTTGGGTAATGATATGAAAACGAAAAAATATAAAACTATTGCCTGCGATTTACTTGAAACCGTGCAACAAAAAGATGGATTGGTTGGTGCTACCGTTGATTTTTATACTTCACAAAATGAATTGATCTACTCCTACCCTATCAGCGGAATGAGTCACTGGCAATACATGAGTGCGGTTGCAATTGGCGATTTGAATGCGCTCACTGATGCAAGTCGTGCGAAACTCGCACACACTGTTCCTGCTCCGTTTATTTCTGATGAAGAAATTGTTTTAATGGCAGGTGAACAACTGAAACCATACTTGAAAAGTGCAATAGAAAATAACAGGGGACTGGTAAAATAAGTAGTGTAAAAGTACCCACACGATTTTTTGTGCTACCGAATATTTCATCTCGCGTTTTATTGCTTCACAAACCTCCCAACTGTTATTGCTCCGTTTATGCATTTGGCTTTTATAAAATAAATACCATTTGTTAGTGACTCAATCTTGAGTTTGAAATTTGATTGTTTAATGATTGATATAATAATACTTCTACCAAACACATCAGTGATTTCTATTTCATCTATAATTTCTTTACTGTTTATTATTAACTCATCATTTGCAGGATTAGGATAAATCTGTAATTTGTAATCAGCAATCTGCAATTCATTCACCCCCATATAATTCACACATTCCGTTGTGTCATTGCAACCACCACCTGTAACAATTACCGCATAGTTGCCTGCTGTATCAGGTACATAAGTATTTGATGTGGCTCCTGATATTATGCTTCCATTTGCACAATTTATCCAATGAAAATAACCGGTTTCATTTACAAATAATGTATCGCCACTTGTTTCAATAACTGGAGGAATACAAATTATTGAATCATCACTGAAGCGTGCGATCTTATTGGCAATTACACAATTTCCTACATGTTGAAATGAGCCACCCAAGTACAAGTAGTTTTGAAAGGTATCCATTGTAAAAATGTTATAATCTCCATAATACTCATGAAAAATTTGAAAACTTGTTCCATCATAACTTGCCAGAGACCCTGAAGGAGGGATACCATTATTAATAATACCACAGATATAGAGTTTATTATGATAAACCTGTAATTCATAAGCATTGCAACCATTATACCCAGATGGTATTGACCAATTGCTTCCATTCCACTTTGCAAAACCACCCGGACTACCTACTCCATCTACTACATTGAAACCACCTATTGCATATAAACCTCCATTGTACTCACAAATATCTCTGATTTGAACTCCCCCCGCAGAAACATCCACCCCTCCCCCCATAGCATGCCACTGCGCTCCATCCCACCTTGCAATGTGGTTGGCGGCTATGCCGCCTATTGAATCAAATGTGCCTGCTGCTATTAAATCGCCATCGTAAACTCCAAGGCATTGAACAGATCCCATTCCATCTGTTAAACTACCTCCCACACCTTCCCAGTTTGTGCCGTTCCATTTTGCCAATCCGGAACTGCCATCCTGTAGGTAAAACCCACCTCCTATGTATAATGTATCGTTATAGCTTATAACATCAAGGATATAATTAATTCCAAAGAATACTTGCGGAAAATTAAATGGTATTTGCTGCGTACTATCAAAAACATGAACACCTAAATCAACTGCAAAAACATTGTAACCATTCCACATTGTTGAACTCATATCGAAATTTGAACCTACAAATCCTGTCATTGGATAGAATGAGTTTCCATCCCAGTAACATCCATCAATTACAGGAATGGAATCAGCATATAAGAATTCCCCCCCTATTAATAATTTATTGTGAATGGTATCGCCTAAAATAGATTTTACCCTTGTATCAATCGATTGTATTCCATCAATTCCAATTCCCATTCCAATTGGCTCAAAATACTGTGCTCTTGCATGTACAGTAAAAGTAAAAACAAAAACCGCTAAATATTTTTTCATAGCTTTTGAATAATTAGTTTTTTAAGTTCATGTAAGGTTGCTGATTTTACTTCCACAAAGTAGAGCCCATCACTTACATTTTCAGGTACAGTAAGCATGCCACTGAATACGCCATTTCGTTCTTGATGGTGTTCCACATTTTTTACTTTCAACAAATATAACTACCCCAAGCCCTTGCGAAGTGTTTTCACCTGCAAGATTTTTTCTGCAACACAGGAAACCCATTTTATTAAAATGGTTTCAGTTTTGAAAACATTCAATTTGTATCATTACTTAGTCACGGCTTTGTAAGTTGTTTGTGAAATATAAAATCAATTGTACTGTTATTAAATGCAACACACTTAATTCGCTCCGCACATTTTTCATGTCAGTAAAGGTTCTGGAACTTACAAAAATCTTCTCACCCCTAACCCCTCTCCAGGGGGAGATGGGAATAGTCATTTATATATGTCGGTAAGAGTTGAACATTTAACTAAAATGTATGGCGAGCAAAAAGCCATCGACAACATTTCGTTTGAAGTGAAGCCGGGCGAAGTGCTCGGTTTCCTCGGCCCCAATGGTGCAGGTAAAAGCACCACCATGAAAATTCTTTCCGGCTTTATACCACAAACTGAAGGCAAAGCATTTGTTTGTGATTTTGATGTGGAGCAAAATTCGCTCAAAGCAAGAAGCAAGGTTGGGTACTTACCCGAAAACAATCCGCTTTATACTGATATGTATGTGAAAGAATTTTTGTTGTTCGTGGCCGGATTGAACGGAATAAAACACAAGCAGCGGATATCAAGAATGGAAGAAATGCTGGAGGTTACGGGGCTGAAGCAGGAGATGAATAAAAAAATCGGTGCCCTTTCAAAAGGTTATCGTCAGCGTGTGGGATTGGCGCAGGCACTCATTCATGATCCGGAAGTTTTAATTTTAGATGAACCAACATCTGGTTTAGATCCGAATCAATTAGTTGAAATAAGAAATTTAATCCGTGAGTTGGGAAAAGAAAAAACAGTGATACTTTCCACACACATTATGCAGGAAGTGCAGGCACTGTGCCATCGGGTAATCATCATCAACAAAGGAAAAATTGTGGCGAACGATACTGCTGAAAATTTACAGCGCACCACATTAAACGAAGTGGTGGTGAAAGTAAGCTTTAAAGAAACTGTGAATGAAAAACTGCTGCTGCAAATTGAAGGAGTGAAGAGTGTAAAAAATGTAGGAGCAAATAATTTTGAATTGAATTCAACAACAGACATACAGGAAAAAGTTTTTCGTTTCGCAGTTGAAAACAAACTCACCATTCTTTCATTGCAACAGGAAAAACAAAACTTAGAAGAAGTTTTTCGACAACTGACAAAATGAAAACAACCCGAAACTAAAAAATCCGAAACTATTTTTTTTGATGTTTACCATTTTTAAAAAAGAACTCAGCAGTTATTTCAGCAGCATTACCGGTTATGTGGTCATGATTGTTTTCTTATTGGCATTGGGTTTATTCGTTTGGGTTTTTCCTGAAAGCAATGTGCTTGAATATGGTTATGCCTCACTGGATCCGCTTTTCTTTTACGCCCCGTGGATTTTTATTTTTCTGATTCCCGCCATTACCATGAAATCTTTTTCCGAAGAAATAAAAACCGGAACAATAGAATTGCTCAGCACAAGACCTGTTACTGATTTACAAATTGTATTGGGAAAATATTTTGCTTCACTTTTTTTAGTTGTATTTTCAATAGCTCCCACACTTTTATATTTCTACTCCATTTACCAATTAGGCAGTCCGAAAGGCAACATGGATATTGGTGCCACCTGGGGTTCGTACATCGGATTAATTTTTCTGAGTGCCACTTTTGTGAGCATCGGAATTTTTACTTCATCCATAACCGCCAATCAGATTGTTGCTTTTATTCTTGCGGTGTTTCTCTGTTTCTTTTCTTATCAGGCTTTTGATATGCTCAGCAAGCTGAATTTTTTTGCCGGAACATTTGATACCATTGTTCAGAACATCGGAATCAATTATCACTATCAATCCATTAGTCGTGGTGTAGTTGATACGCGCGATGCACTTTATTTTATTTCGTTCATCATCATTTTTATTTTAATGACCCGCACATCATTACAAAGCCGGAAATGGTAATCTGAAAGTATGAGCACCACAAAAAGAAAATCAAACAAACAATCCATTCTCTTCCGCCTTACGGTGGTTGTTGGAATAATTGTGTTGTTGAATCTGCTGGCTTCAAGATTATTTCTCCGGTTGGATTTAACAAGCGACAGGCGTTTTACCATTTCGCGAAACACCAAATTAATGTTGCGCGATTTGAAAGATAATGTGTTTGTAAAAGTTTATCTCACAGGTGATATGCCAGCTGGATTTAAACGGCTCGCCAACTCAACACGCGATCTGTTGGATGAAATGAAAATATATGCAGGTAACAGATTGCAATATGAATTTGAAGACCCACTGGAAGGAAAAACCGAAAAAGAAAAAAATGAAATTCTAAAAGAACTTGCACAAAACGGATTGGAACCAACCAATGTTACCGTGAAAGGCGAAGATGAATATTCACAGAAATTAATTATTCCCGGGGCGGTAGTTTATTTTCATTCGGGAGTTGGAGTGCCGGTAAATCTGTTGAACAACGAAAGCGGAATGAAATCGCAACTCGCTTTGAATAATTCAGAAGCGCAGTTAGAATATAAATTTTCATCAGCTATAAAAACACAGCTTTCTCCCATAAAAACACGAATTGCTTTTCTGCGTGGTCATGGCGAAAAGGAACTGTATTATTTATATGATTTTGTAAAAACGCTCACCTCATTTTATGAAGCCGATACCATTGAGTTGAACAGAGTGGTTGATCTAAAAAAGAAAATCGATGTATTAATTATAGCTCAACCAACACATGCATTTAACGAGCAGGATAAGTTTAAGATTGATCAGTTTGTAATGAATGGAGGAAAAATATTGTGGCTATTAGATGCTTCTAATGCATCGCTCGATAGTCTTACACAAAAACCCGCCATGCTCGCATTGAATTATTCCCTCAACTTAGATGATCAGTTATTTACTTATGGTGTTCGGCTCAATGCAGGGTTGTTAATGGATTTAGCGTGCAACCAGATTCCGTTGATGGTGCAGAATAATAATTCAACCAACAACCAACCGCAATTTAAGTTATTTCATTGCCCGTTTTTCCCGGTACTGTTTCCTGATGCTGTACATCCGATTACATACAGCATTGATGCAGTGAGTACTTTATTTCCATCAACGCTTGATACTGTTGCCACTATCGGAATAAAAAAAACGGTTTTGCTTCATTCATCAAAATATTCGAAGCAGGTATTTGCGCCCTACATGATTGATATGCGTGAACTGCGAAAAGAGCCCGAGGTAAATTCATTCAACAAAAAAAATTATCCCGTTGCAGTTTTGCTGGAAGGCAAATTCAAATCACTGTATCAAAACCGAATGACTGATGAATTGCAGAATGTTCTTCGCGATTCATTAAAAACTCCTTTTAAAGAAACAAGTACTGAAAACGCAATGATTGTAATTGCTGACGGTGATATTGCAAATAATGAATTTGGTAAAAATGGTCAGCCCTTTTCACTTGGATATTATAAATACACCGGCGACTATTTTAACAACAAAAGTTTTTTACTCAATTGCATTGATTATTTAACCAACAATCTCAATCAGATTGAAACAAGGGGAAAGCAGGTAAAGCTCAGGTTACTTGACATACAAAAAGTTAAAAAAGAAAAATCAATCTGGCAAACCGCTAACATTGCTGCCCCCATACTTCTGATTTTACTTTTTGGTTTGACATATATAATCATCCGGGTAAAAAAATACTCGCGATTATAATTTTATTTTGATGTTTTCAATTTCATTTTCATGAAAAAAAATCTGTTCTATTTAGTTGCATTCATCCTGGTTGGCGCTGCTGTATATTATTTTGTTTTCAGAAAAGGCAGCAGCACACTTCCGATTAATGAAAAGAATTTTGCCGTAGATGACACAGCAAGTATTGGAAAAATATTTATTGCCGATATGAGTAAAAAGACTGTAACACTTGAGCGCAATCAAAACGGCGGATGGATGGTGAACGAAAAATTTATTGCAAGGCCTGATGCTGTAAGCTTGCTTTTGAAAACAATAAAACAACTAAGCATTAAATATCCGGTGGCTGATGCAGCCCGTAACAATGTATTAAAATCGCTGGCCACAAATAATTGCAAGGTCGAAATTTATGATTTGAACAATAACCCTATTACTTCCTATTATGTTGGAAATGGCACCAACGATTTTAATGGAACCTATATGAAAACACTGGATGGTGAAAATCCTTATGTAGTCAGTGTTCCCGGCTTTCATGGTGTACTTACTGTCCGGTATATTACCGATATTGAACAATGGAGAAGCAGAAGTGTTTTCAATTTGCCACTCAATCAATTGAAATCAGTTTCAGTTCAATATCCAAAGCAACCTGATAGTTCATTTATAATTAATGTTATTGGAATTGACTCAATTCAACTTTTTAACTTTAAAAGTCATGCTCAAATAAATCAGAAGTCAATTAACATGGAAAAAGTAAGCATGTATTTATCGTTGTTTCGATTTATAAACGCCGAAGGGTTTGAAAATAATAATCCGGTTAAAGACACCATTTTATTGCAACAGCCTTATTGTGAAATAAAAGTCACTGATGTTCGTAAAAATCTATATACAGCCACTTGTTATTATAAACCGGTTACGAAATCAACCATGCAGCAATTTTCAAACACCGGAGAACCCATGCAATTTGATGTTGACCATTATTATGCAACCATTAACAATGGAGATGATTTTGTGCTGATACAGCAATTTCATTTCGGGCGCTTGTTTCAGAAAATCGGATTTTTTATTTCCAAAAAATAAGATCTCATAAAAAGTCAACTGATGAGTATAATCAATTCTATAAGTACAGATAGCTGGTTGTACATTATCTTTTCAGGGGTGCTTGCAATTTCATTGTTCATTGATTTTGGAGTGTTTCATAAGCCAAAAGAAATGAGTTATAAAAGTGCCGCATTACAAAGTTTTGCCTGGGTTTGCATCGCATTATCATTTGGCTACCTGATTTATCAGAAAGAAGGTAAAGAATTTGCCATGCAATATGTTACTGCATACCTGATGGAATATTCGCTTTCCATTGATAATATTTTTGTTTTTGTTTTAATACTCACCTACTTCAAAGTTTCAGGCAAATACTATCACAAAGTTCTGTTCTTCGGAATTATGGGAGCAGTAATTTTCAGAACAATTTTTATTTTGTTGGGAATGATGATAGTGGATGAGTTTGAATGGATACTATACATTTTCGGTGTATTGCTGATTTATACAGGATATAAAATCTTAATGAGTGGTCAGGAACCCGAAGTGCATCCTGATAAAAATGTGATTTATAAATTCATAAAAAAATATTTCAGCATTTTACCTGAAGAAGGTGAAGGAAAATTTATCATACACCGCAATGGAAAAAAATATTTCAGTATGCTTTTTTTGGTGGTGGGCGTTTTAGCCAGCACTGATTTGGTATTTGCCATTGATTCTATACCGGCTGCATTTGCTGTTTCGCAACATAAACTTGTAGTACTTACCTCAAATATTTTTGCAGTAATGGGGTTACGCGCTATGTTCTACTTGTTAATGGGTGCGGTAAATAAATTTGATTACCTGCAACAGGGAATTTCATTTGTGCTCATGTTTATCGGAATAAAAATGCTTATCGGAATTTTTAACTGGCACATACCAACTGAACTTTCTTTATTAATTATAATATTGATGCTTGGTTCATCAATCTTGTTTTCGTTTTTGAAAAGAAATAGTATAAAAAAATAAAAAGGCCAACATCATTTAGTTGGCCTTGTAATTATTCAGAAAATAATTTACAAATCAGTTGCTGCAATTTGTTAAACAGTCATAATCTCCTTCTCTTTAACCTCAATGTGCTTTTCAACAATACCTGAAAATTTATTGGTGAGCTCCTGCACTTTTGCCTCGCCATCTTTAATGGCATCTTCCGGAACATGCTCCTTAGCCAGTTTTCTGATGTGTTCATTTGTATCCCGGCGAATGTTTCGAATACTTACTCTTGCGGCTTCAGCCATGCCATACGCTTTTTTCACATATTCTTTTCGACGTTCTTCAGTTGGCGGGGGCATAAAAAGTTTTATGGTATTCCCATCGTTATGTGGATTAATACCAAGGTTTGCAGCCTGAATTGCCTTGTCAATCAATTCCAGATTTTTCTTTTCCCATGGTTGAATGGTTAATGTACGGGCATCGGCCACAGCCACATTGGCAACCTGATTAATAGGAGTTTGAGTGCCATAATAGTCTATTGAAAGACCATCTATTATGTTGGGGGTAATTTTTCCGGCGCGAACTTTTGTAAGTTCTACTTCTAAATGTTGCACAATTTTATCCATGTGCCCGCTACATTCTTTTATTAAACTTTCTATGGTCATTATTTAAATAATTAAGGACACCAAAAATAAAATTCATTGTCGGAGTTGAAAATGATTTTTATCTAAGTGTTTATTAGAAGTAGTTTTTAAAAATTCAACCCTATTAATAAGAAGTAAAAATATGCTTCTCTGCTTTTATCTTTTTTCAATTATTCAACTTTTTTGTCTTTGCAGCAGGCACTGTCTTTACCCATCAATTCGTGGGAGCATTTTTCTTTTTTGTCGCATTTCATTTCGTCATGGCATTTATTATCGCCATGGCATTTTTCTTCACCATCACATTTCATTTCACGACGCTCACATTTAATAATTTCCTTTGAGCAGTTCAAATCGTCACCATGCATTTTTCCAAAACATTGTTCCTTCCCTGAGCAATTTCCACCATGAAGGAAACACCTGTTGAAACAACAAAAAATCTGGCAAACAAGTGTACATGTGGCTACCACCAAAATGAAATAAGAAGTCCATTTAAAAAATGAGCCTGAATTTTCTTTATTGCTTTTTGCAATTAAATGCATTGCAGCAATCATGGTTAATAAACTGAGGCAAATGAAAGCACAAATCATAATTAGGTTTTTTTTATAACTGTAAATGTAATGCGAAAAGCAAGGTGTGAACAATTGCTAATTGAGCTTATAGAAACGAACAGCTGAAAGCCATTTGTTTAACAGTTCATTGAAAGTGAAAGAAATATTCAGTTGGACTTTTGTTTTTGTAACCATCGGCATATGCCATCGTAAGGGCGTGAAATTTTAAAACTTCATGCGTTATATATTACCATTCACAGCGCTTTCATTTTTTGTTTTATTCAGCATCAATGAAAATTCATTTGCTCAGGGATTAAATAATCTTTCAGTAAAAGGTGAAAAATCCATCTCTATGAATTTCAGGTTAAAAGAAATTTCAACCGGAATAAATGAAGTGGAATTAAAAGATTTTTCAGTTCTGCCCTATCGCATAAAAGAATTTGTATCGCTTAAACAGGTAGGTTCAAATGGAATATTGGTTTTATTAAAAAATGCAGATGGTGAAATTATTTCTCAGCAAAATATTTCTTCGCCCTTCGTTGAACATATTGAAGTGCCTTCCCCGGATGGTCACATTGAATCTGCTGACATTACAAAACAGGATGCAAATTTTACCATTCGCCTCCCATATAACATCACCGCGCAACAAGTTGAAGTTTATCAAATGAATGACCACCGTAATTTGCAGAAACTGGCAACATTTGTTATAAAATAATTTTAAAGTAATGATGCGGTTCTAAATACCGGTCACCGAATTTTCAAAAAACTGCACTTGTATAATTTTTCAATCCCTTTACGATAATAAATTTTCTTTAAATGAAATATTGGTTGTTCGCCCTGATTCTTCATGGATTTTTTATAACAAGTTCATCAGCACAGGTTGTGCTTGGTGTTGATACTTTAATTAACAACGGAAATAAAAACAACCGCATCAATCTTGTTTTTATGGGCGATGGATATACATCGGCGCAGCAATCGCAATTTATTTCTGATGTAAATACAATCGTCAATAAATTATTTATAACTGCACCCTTTAATCGTTACACCAATTTTTTTAATGTGTATGCCATTAAAGTTGTATCAACCGAAAGTGGTTGCGATCACGCACACACCGCAGCCGATTGTGGTTCTGCCAATCCACAGGTTCCAAATGCAACAGTTAATACAATACTTGGAGCCCAATTCGATTATGGTGGCATTCATCGCCTTCTTTATTGCACAAACACCACCAACATCAACAGCATATTGCAATCATATGCTCCGTTTTATGACAAAGCATTGATAGTTGTGAACTCACCTTACTACGGTGGATCGGGTGGAACATTTCCAACTTGTTCGGTTGAATCAAATAGTGCAGAAATAATGATTCATGAATTGGGTCATTCGTTCGCAGGATTAGGTGATGAATACGGAGGCACCAGTTGCGGTGGAACTGAAAAACCAAACTGCACGCAGGAAACAAATCCGACTTTAATAAAATGGAAAAGCTGGTTCCCCAATGGAATTGCAATTCCAACTCCCGCAGGAACAAACTGCTCATCCATTGGACTATATCTCGGCGCGAATTATTGTAACACGAATTGGTATCGCCCGAAATGCAATTGCAAAATGAATCAGTTGAACAATGCATTTTGCGAAGTATGTTCTCAAGAATTTGTTTACTGTATTTCAAATTCCATTAATTTAATTGAATCAACTACACCGGCAACATCTAATCTTACTTTATCTGATGGTCAGTCGCAAACTTTCAATGCAACTGTAATTGCACCTGTTCCGAATTCATTATTCATTACCTGGAAATTGGATAACAACATCGGAGCAATCAATACTACCTCCTATTCCATTATTGGAACTTCACTTTCCACTGGCACACACACGCTGGTATTATCGGTTAGCGACTCCAGTTTTTTATCGAAAAAACAAATGGCGCAATACACAACAGTATGGACCATTACAAAAACCGGAACAACTGTAACACTCAATCCATTTAATCCGGTGTGTTCAAACGCAATAGAATTTTTCTTGACAGGCGGAAGCCCAACCGGTGGAACATATAGCGGCCCCGGAGTTACAAGCGGATATTTTTATCCATCACAAGCCGGAGCAGGAATACATACCATCACATACACTTACAGTGGTTCATCAGCCACCCAACCATTAACTGTTAATGCGCAACCGAATGTTACAGTATCAGCCAACGCAACAATTTGTGTTGGTTCATCTGCTAATTTAATTTCAAGCGGCGCAACAACATATTCATGGTCGCCTTCAATTGGTTTGAATGCGACTATTGGTGCAAGTGTAATTGCATCGCCAACATCAAATCAAGCATACACAGTTGTGGGTAATACAAATGGCTGTACAAAAAGCCAAACTGTTTTTGTGTTTGTGAATTCATTACCGACGGTGAGTGTGAGCGGAGCAACTTCTATTTGCAAAGGAAGCAATACTGTTTTAACAGCAAGCGGTGCAACTACATATTCATGGTCGCCATCAGCAAGTCTAAATTCTTCAACGGGTGTGAGTGTAACAGCATCACCTACAACAACAACTTCATACACAATTACCGGAAGTAATAACGGATGCACAGCAACGGCAACAAAATTTTTATCGGTAAAAACTACTCCAATAATTTCTGCAACTTCATCACCAACATCATGTCCATCATCAAGTGATGGTTTGATTGATGTTACAATTACACCTGCAGGACAAACCCTATTTTATTCGTGGTCGAGTGGAAGTACAACACAAGACCTTCAAAATATTTTAGCAGGAAATTATTCAGTTTCGGTTTCAAATTCATTGGGATGTTCAGCAATAAAAAATAATTCGCTCATTGCTCCTTCTTGCAATAGTGTTTCCGGAATTTCAATTTCAAATATCAATTCATCATCAGCCACCATTAACTGGAATGCAAATTTATGTGCATCATTCATCAAGCTGAGACGAAAAGCAACAACAGAAACAATTTGGAAATATGCTGAAATGGATGGAACATTCATTTCAAAATCATACAGCAATTTGCAACCGGGAAAAACTTACGAAGTGCAATTAATGAGCTATTGCAACAGCAGTAAAACAGATTCGTCAGGTTATTCATCATCCTATTTTTTCACCACAGCAAATACCTGCACAGTGCCAACAAGTTTGAGTACTTCGAATGTTTCTTCAACATCAGCCACACTATCATGGAGTGCAGGCAGCAATTCATTTTGCAATAAAATTAAATACAGAGTTGCAAACGGAACATGGCATTTTGTAATTGTATCGGGTGGTTTGAGTCAATGCACATTGACTAATCTTTTACCGGGTACTTCTTATCAATGGATGATGAAATCAATTTGCGATTCAACAGCCTCGGATTATTCTTCATTTACGGGAAGTCAGTATTTCACCCCTTCTTCAATTGCAAAAATGGAAGAGAATGAAAATACTATTTCGTCTTCATGGAAAATTTATCCAAACCCGACGAGCGATAAAATTCTATTGAGCAATGGTTTTTATTCAGAAGGAAAAACAATTTTAATTGTAAGCGATGTATTGGGAAAAGAATTATTCCGCAAAACAATTGTTGAATCAACTTCACTAAATTCCGAATTGGATTTATCAGCTTATTCAGCAGGAACATACTTGTTGCAAATACAATCTTCAGAAGGAAATTACAACGGAAAAATCATTAAGCAATAATGCTTATTTCATTTCAATAGGATTGAAGTTGTATCCTTCATCCTTCAGAAAATTTAATACACGAGGCAATGCATATTTTAATCGCGGCTCTGCTTTAACGCTGTCGTGAAATACGATGATAGAACCCGGCTCGGTATTATTCAAAACATTTTTTACTACTTTTTCTTTCGGCAATTCAGTATCAAAATCGCCACTCAATACATCCCACATAATTATGCGGAAACGATTACCTAACCGGCGTGCTTGAGCTCTGGTAATGCGACCATAAGGCGGGCGAAATAAATTACTCGGTACAGTTTCACCACACTTTAATGCGCTCTTGGTATAAGAAGGTAAAGTTGTTCTCCATCCATTCAAGTGAGTGAAAGTGTGATTGCCGATTGAATGGCCTTCTGCTAAAATCCGCTCAACAATTTCAGGATGATTCACGGCATTTTTTCCAACTAAAAAGAAAGTGGCTTTTGCTTCAAACTTTTTTAAAGTATCAAGCACCCATTCAGTAACTCCGGGTGTGGGGCCATCATCAAAGGTGAGGAAGGCAGATTTTTCAGCCACAGGAATATTCCAAACCTGCTGCGGAAACAATGATTTAAGGAGAGTTGGGGTTTTTATGAAGTACACTTTCGGAAATTCAAGAGCATAGACCTTACAATAAGGTAAATAGTTGCAAGCAGTAAATAAATATTTTAAGGTTTGATTTCAATTGGTGTCCCAATTGGAGTATGATTAAACATTTCATCCATTTCTTGATCTGTTATAGCTATACATCCTGCTGTCCAATCAACCCACCTATGAAATTTGCCAATAAAACCATAACCATTTATAATACCATGAATCTTTATATCTCCTCCTGTTTGTTTGCCTAAGTCTTTTGCTTTTTCAATATCAGTTATATTTGGATATGAAATCCCTAAGTTTTTATAACATGTACTTTTGGAATTTTTAGCATTAATGAAGTAAATACCTTCTGGTGTTTTATTATCTCCTTCAAATTCTTTATCGCCAATTGGATTTTTTCCTAAAGAGATTTTGTAAGTTTTTAAAATAATGTTATTCGAATAAACCACCATTTCTCTTTTCGATTTGCAAACTACTATTCGATTAATCGAAATATCTTCAGGTATTATTTTATCTGGAAAGAAATAATATGTACAAAGCGTAGTAAGAACTATTAAAAAAGAAAAGAGAAATAATTTCTTCACTTAAAATAATTTCTAAACCAACTTCTTTGGCGGCTCCATCACATGTCCGCAATTTTTGCAAGTGCGTAATTCAATGCTTCCATAAAATTTATCGAAGATGGCTCCGAAATCTTTTTCAATATCTTTCAATTCAAAATATTCTTCGTAGAGTTTGTTGTTGCATTTTTCGCAAAACCAGTTCAGTCCGTCTTTTTCGTGATTGTGTTTTTTGTGTTCAATCACTAAACCAATAGTGTTTGGTCCGCGGCGCGGTTGATGCGGAGTGCGCGGTGGCAGCATAAAAATTTCTCCTTCGTTGATTGGTATGTCAACTGCTTTTCCATCTTCCTGAATTCCGACCACAATATTTCCTTCAAGCTGATAATAGAATTCTTCGCCTTCATTGAAGTGATAATCCTTGCGCGAGTTTGGTCCGCCAACCACCATGATAATGAAGTCAGCATCTTTGTAAACAACCTTGTTGCCAACCGGTGGTTTCAGCAAGTGACGGTTATCATCAATCCACTTTTTAAAATTGAAAGCTCTTTGAATGGGCATGAGAATTATTTTTATCAGACCGCGTCGTCCGCCTTGGCGAGACGATGCTGTCTTTTGGTTCGAAGAAAAATTTTCTTAGGACGAATCTATTTGCTTCTGACGAAAAACTACCAACTTCGCCGCAAGAAATTTTGAATATGGATTTTTCGTTGAAAGGAAAAAATGCACTTGTGTGCGGAAGCAGTAAGGGAATCGGGAAAGCAATTGCGATTGCTTTAGCAGAGTTGGGCACAACTGTTACACTCGTGGCGCGCAATGAAGACAAACTGATTGCCACCAAGAAAGAACTGAATACCGATGCCAGTCAGGAGCATAATATTCTGTTGTGCGATTTCAGCAAGCCGGCTGAGTTGAAAGAAATTATTCAGTACCACCTTAAAAATTATTCGTACCAGATTCTGATAAACAATACCGGCGGACCACCGGCAGGGAATATTTCGGATGCGAAAGAAGAACAATTCATCAGTGCGTTTCAAAATCATTTGCTCTGCAATCATATTCTGGCAATGGCATTAATTCCCGGAATGAAGCAATCGGGTTATGGAAGAATTGTAAATGTGATTTCTACTTCTGTAAAAATTCCGATTAAGGGATTGGGTGTTTCAAATACCATTCGCGCCGCAGTTGCCAATTGGTCGAAAACTTTATCTGGTGAATTAGCACCATTCGGAATTACTGTAAATAATATTTTACCGGGTGCAACAAAAACCGAACGGCTCGAAGAAATAATCCGCAACCGCGCGAACAATTTAAAAGTGAATGCTGAAATAATTGAAGAAGAAATGTTAGCCGAAATTCCGATGGCGCGATTTGCCGTTCCGGCAGAAGTTGCTGCTGCTGCGGCTTTCCTTGCATCACCTGCTGCTTCATACATCACGGGAATAAATATTCCGGTTGATGGTGGAAGAACGGGTTCATTGTAAAACGATTTTGAAATGAAAATTCTGAACTACATAAACGGAGAACTGAAAGAACCCATTGGCAATTTGTGGATGGATAATTACGAACCGGCAACCGGAGAAATTTATTCTCAAATTGCCGACAGTGATTTGTGCGATGTAGAACTCGCCGTTGCTGCTGCTGAAAATGCCTTTGAAAATTGGAGTAACATCGCAGCAGAAGAGCGCGCAAAAATTTTATTGCGCATTGCAGATATCATTGACAGTAAGCTCGATTTTCTTTCCGAAGCAGAAAGTCGTGATAATGGCAAACCGATAAAACTCGCATCAGTTGTTGACATACCAAGAGCATCGAGTAATTTCAGATTTTTTGCAACTGCCGCCATGCAGTTTTCTTCTGATGCACACATCACCGAAAACACGGCGGTGAATTATACCATTCGCCAACCGATAGGAATTGTTGGTTGCATTTCGCCGTGGAATCTTCCGTTGTATTTATTCACCTGGAAAATTGCGCCTGCACTGGCTGCCGGAAATTGTGTGATTGCAAAACCATCGGAAATAACTCCGCTCACTGCATTTGAATTGTCAAAGATTTGCATTGAAGCCGGGTTGCCTGCGGGAGTTTTAAATATTGTTCATGGTAACGGTCCACGATGCGGGGCAGAAATTGTAAAGCACCCGAAAGTGAAAGCGATTTCATTTACAGGAAGCACACGCGCCGGAAAAGAAATTGCAAGTGTAACAGCGCCAATGTTTAAGAAAGTTTCACTGGAGTTAGGCGGAAAAAATCCGAACATCATTTTCGCGGATTGCGATTTTGAAAAAATGATTCACACCACCATCAATTCTTCTTTCAGCAATCAGGGAGAAATTTGTTTGTGTGGTTCAAGAATTCTCATTGAAAGAAGTATTTATGAAAAATTCAAAACAAGATTTGTAGAAGAAACTTCAAAATTGAAAGTCGGCGACCCGAATGAAAAAGGAGTTCGCCTCGGAGCAATTGTTTCGAAAGTTCATTTTGAAAAAATTATGTACCACATCAATCTCGCAAAAGAAGAAGGTGGAAAAATATTATTCGGCGGTGAGCAAGTGAAATTGGAAGGAAGATGTAAGAATGGTTTGTTCATTCAACCAACCATCATTGAAGGATTGAAACAAAACTGCAGAACTAATCAGGAAGAAATTTTCGGACCGGTTGTTACACTGCAACCATTCGATACTGAAGAAGAAGCATTGCAATTGTCAAATAATTCTGATTATGGATTAGCTGCAACCATCTGGACAGAAAATCTGAATCGCGCCCACAGGGTTGCTGCAAAAGTGCAAAGTGGAATCATCTGGATTAACTGCTGGCTCTTTCGCGATTTAAGAACTCCGTTTGGCGGAATGAAAAATTCAGGAGTGGGAAGAGAAGGTGGAAATGAAGCAATGCGATTCTTTACCGAACCAAAAAATGTTTGCATAAAACTTTAATCAAATAATTATGTCAGAAAAATTTTCTACTGATAAAGCACCTAAGGCAGTTGGATTATATCCTCATTCACGCAGAGTTGGAAATCTTTTATTTCTCTCCGGAATTGGTTCGCGTGAAGCAGACACGAATAATATTCCCGGAAATGTTTATGATGAAAACAAAAAATTAGTGAAGTATGATATTGCTGCACAGTGTCATTCAGTTTTCAAAAATGTGCGGACAGTTTTAGAAGAAAGTGGAAGCAATTGGGATAAGCTGATTGATGTAACAGTTTTCTTGACTAACATGAAGGATGACTTTGAAACTTACAATAAAATTTATGCAGAGTATTTCAAAGACAATCAACCTTGCCGCACCACGGTCGAAATAAAATCTTTGCCAACTCCTATTGCAATTGAGTTGAAGTGCATTGCAACTATTTGATTCTTCGACAACACTTCGACAAGCTCAGTGTGACAATGGAAAAGAAAAAGAAAGCACCATTAAATTATGCAGAGGGTTTAGTAAAAGCCCGCCGGTGGTGTTCATTGCAGGAGCGCAGTCATAACGAAGTGAAAGAAAAATTACTGTTTTACGAAGTTCCTTACAGAGATATTCAGTTAATCATTACCGAATTAATCGGCGAGGGATTTTTAAGTGAAGAACGATTTGCAAAAGCGTATGCAGGTGGAAAATTCAGAATAAAACATTGGGGGAAAAATAAAATCGCACAACAGTTGCAACGCAAGGGTGTTTCAGAAAAAAATATTGAAACCGGACTGAAAGAGATTGAAGAGAAAGATTATCGCACCACCATTAAAAAATTGATTCAGAAAAAACTTCCCTCCCTCAAACAAAAAACTCCCTTTGAGCAGAAAGGAAAACTCGCTCAGTACTTAATGACAAAAGGATATGAAGCAGAATTGGTTTGGAATATTTTGAATGATGTAATTGATTAAAAAACCAACAGAAATCACTCTCAGAAATTTATTTTCTGCATCACTTTCTTTTTTTACTTGTGCGAATATCTTTGCGCCACCAAAAAAAGGGTAATCGCTCTCAAAGTGTTGAAATTCAAACTTTTCATTACAATATTTTTACTTTCTGTTTTCTCAGTTTCACTGGTTTCTGCCGCTCATGGCGAAGAAGAGACGAATTCAACTGCTCCAACTGAACATAACGAATCGAAAAAAGAAGACGGTAAGTTCAACGCTAAAAAAGTTATTCTCGAACACATAAGCGATTCGCACGAATGGCATTTCTTCAGTTACCCGACTGGTGATGGTTATAAAGATGTAGCTCTGCCACTTCCATGCATATTATATAACGATGTAAACGGATTCAGTTTTTTCCTTTTCAATAAATTGCATCATGGTGCTATTGATGGTTACAGTTTAAATGCTGAACACCACATTGGTCGTAGCGATGGCGAGGGGTTTTACGATTTAAGTATTACAAAGAATGTATTTGCCATGATGATCAGCAGCATTCTCTTAATCTGGTTATTCAGAAGTGCAGCGAAAGGATATGGGGCACGACCAAATCAGGCACCAACTGGGTTACAAAATTTAATGGAAGTATTGGTTTCATTTGTTCGCGATGAAGCAGCAAAACCTTTTCTTGGAAAAAAGACTGATAAATACTTACCCTACTTATTGACTGTTTTCTTTTTCATCTGGATAAATAACATGCTTGGCTTGTTGCCTGGTGGCGCCAATGTTACAGGCAACATTGCAGTAACAACCACACTTGCACTTTTCACTTTCATTTTAATTCTCACCGGTTCTCGCAAACATTATTGGATGCACATTCTCAATCCGCCCGGAATTCCATTCGGCGTAAAATTGATTTTGGTGCCGGTTGAAATTCTAGGAATAATTACAAAGCCATTTGCGTTGCTCATTCGATTGTTTGCAAACATGACTGCAGGTCACTTAATCGTGCTCAGCTTTTTGTCCATGATTTTCATTTTTGGTCAGATGAGTCCGATTGCTGGTGGGGGAATTTCAATTTTCTCCATTGCATTCAGCACTTTCATTTACTTGCTGGAAATGTTAGTGTGCGCTTTGCAGGCATACATTTTTACCATGTTGTCATCCGTTTTCATTTCCGAAGCAATTGCCGGCGGTCATGATCACGATGAACATGCAGCAGAAGATTTACCTTAAATAATTTTTCACTTTCATAAATCAATTTCAATTATGGTTCACTTGTTAAGCATTTTGTTTTTAGCCATTGATGGCTTTGCACAAATGGGAGCTGGTATCGGTGCAGGACTCGCTGCAATCGGTGCAGGTATCGGTGTTGGATTAATTGGTTCAAGCGCGCTTGAGTCAATTGCCCGCCAACCTGAGGCGATGGGTGACATCCGCGCAAACATGATTCTTACTGCCGCTTTGGTGGAAGGAGTTGCATTGTTTGCTGTGGTTGTTTGCGTACTCGTTTTGTTCCTCTAAACAAAAAAATTAAACTGCTTCCAACACGGTTGGTGGAGGAAGCAGTTTTTTTGATTTGAACAATTTTGATTTTTGATTTTAAATTTTTGAACAGAAAATGGAACTCTTAAAACCCGAACTCGGCCTCATCATCTGGACAACAATTATTTTGTTGTCATTGATTTTTATATTGACAAAGTTTGCATGGAAACCAATCCTGAAAGGATTGAACGACCGTGAAAAAACCATTGCCGAAGCATTAAACACTGCTGAGAAAACCAAGTTGGAAATGGCAGCCATGAAAAGTCAGCACGAAGCATTGTTGAACGAAGCACGGCAGGAGCGTAGCTTGATTTTGAAAGAAGCAAAAGATATGAAGGATGCCATTATTGGTGAAGCGCGCGACAAAGCAAAATCAGAGGGAGCAAAAATGATTGAAGAAGCGAAGCGTGAAATTGACAATCAAAAAATGGCTGCCATAATTGAAGTAAAAAATGCTGCGGGAAATTTAGTGTTGGAAGTTTCTGAAAAAATTCTTCGCCGTGAATTGAACAGCAAGGATGAGCAGGTGAAGTACATCAATACATTGATTGAACAATCAAAACTGAACTAAGCAAATGTCATCGTATCGTTTATCGGCGCGTTATGCAAAGTCTCTTCTTGATTTAGCCATTGAGAAAAATCAGTTAACAGAGGTTTTTAATGATGTGAGTTATTTTAACGAAGTGCTGAAAAATGTTCGCGAGTTATTATTGCTTTTAAGAAATCCTGTAATTCATACTGATAAAAAACAAAAGATTGTTGACCAGATTTTCGGTTCACGATTCAATGGCATAACAAAAGAATTTTTCAAGTTAGTAATCAGCAAACGACGCGAAGAATTTTTACCTGAGTTTGCAACTGAGTTTATTGCTCAATACAATAAAAAGAAAGGTATTACTGTAGTTACAGTTACCACTACGGTTCCTGTTGACAATTATATTTTAACCAATATTCTTGAACTGTTAAAAACAGATTCATCAGTATCGAATGTTGAATTTAAAACCAAGGTGGACGAAAAATTAATTGGCGGATTTGTGTTGCAGTATGGTGATAAAATGTTCGATACCAGCATTGCCCGTGCATTAGAAGTAATAGACGATAATTTCTTAGATAATTCATACATTAAAAAATACTAAACATGGCAGAAGTAAAACCTGATGAAATATCCGCGATACTCCGCCAGCAGCTTTCAAATTTTAAATCTGCTGCTGAACTGGAAGAAGTGGGAACCGTTTTGCAGGTGGGCGACGGTATTGCGCGCATCTATGGCTTA
>CANJII010000037.1 GCA_947474435.1 Chitinophagaceae bacterium
ACCGTTATCACAAAGTTGAACTTTGGTTAACGCTGTTATTTTTACGCTCCCTGCAATGAAAACCGAGACCGCAAAACTATACGACAACAAAAAGCTCTATGAAGAACTCCGTCTCAAACAAACGGAGATGAACTCGTTGTTGCAGGTAACACAAGCCATTAACGATAACCTCGGCATTAATGGATTAATAAAATTATATACCGATATTCTCATTGAAGAATTAGGCGCTGAAAGAGTTGCATTTTTTTTACAAGACGATAACTGGCGCTGTCAACGGGCAATTGGGTTGGAAGAAACATTTACAAAAAGCAGTCACAAAAAGGACTTGCTCACTTTTCCGCACCTTACCCATCTGAAAAAAGGCAAGCACGCATTTACTCCTCTGTTCGATATAATCGTTCCGGTCTATCATAGAAATCAACCACTCGCATTCACACTCATTGGCGGTATTGACCAGATGAAAGAATTTTCGTTGGAAGAACGACTCAACTTCATACAAACCATTTCAAGTATTATTTCAGTTGCTATCGAAAACAAGAAATTATTTAAAGACCAGCTCAAGCAACAGGAAGTAAAAAAAGAAATGGAGCTTGCTGGGAAGATGCAAACAACTTTAATTCCTGAACATCTTCCGGCCGACGATAGAATGGAAATGGCTGCCATCTATATGCCTCACTTCGATGTCGGTGGCGATTACTACGATGCATTTGAGCTTAATGAAGATGAAATATTCTTCTGCATCGGCGATATTTCCGGTAAGGGAATGGCCGCGGCGCTGCTCATGGCAAGTTTCCAGGCAGGTCTGCGCAGCCTCGTGAAACAACAAGGTTCGCTAAAAGATATGGTGCACGAACTCAACACCAAGGTAAACGAAATCACCCGCGGCGAAAAATTCATCACGCTCTTTATGGCAAAGTACAATTTCATCACACACACTTTGCAATACATCAATGCCGGTCATCCGCCGCCCGTGCTTTGCTCCAACGGAAAAGTGCAGTTGCTCGGCGAAGGCTGCACCATACTCGGCATGTTCGATAAATTACCATTAGTCAAGTCCGGAAAAATTTCGCTTACCGAAGATTCCATTCTCGTTACCTACACCGATGGATTAACCGAACTCGAAAACAAACGGCAGGAAGAACTCGGCATCGAGTGCCTCGTGGAGTTTGTAAAACAACACGAGCACGATGAACCTAAGCACCTCATTGATGAACTCACCGATTACCTCGTATCATTCAAAGGCCAGAAAAAAATGTTCAGTGACGATATAAGCATCTTAGTTTGCAGGTTCTTTGCCAATAAAAAAGGATAAAAAAAATCTATTGTCATTTCTAATCACTTACCATAATATATTTGACCGCTCGTGTCAGGCTTAAATTATCAATTCTCTTCGTTTTAGTAATAAGAGATGTAGCCTATGCAATCAACTTTTATCAAATAATAATTGCATTTACTTTGCCGCGTTATGAATTTCAAACTTATATCACCTTTTAAGCCCACCGGCGATCAACCCGAAGCCATTGAACAATTAGTGCAAGGAGTAAAGGATGGCGATCATGCGCAGGTGTTACTCGGTGTAACAGGTTCGGGAAAAACTTTCACAATTGCCAATGTGATTGAAAAACTCAATCGTCCCACATTGGTATTGAGCCATAACAAAACATTGGTGGCACAGTTGTATGGCGAGTTCAAACAGTTTTTTCCGGAGAATGCAGTGGAGTACTTTGTTTCGTACTACGATTACTACCAGCCCGAAGCATACATTCCTGCATCGGGCTTATACATCGAAAAAGATTTGCAGGTAAATGCCGAAGTAGAAAAACTTCGGTTGAAAACCACCACTTCACTAATGAGTGGTCGCAGAGATATTATTGTTGTTGCATCGGTATCGTGCATTTACGGTATGGGAAATCCAACCGAATACAGTAAAAATATTATCCGTGTTCAAGAGCAGGATGTAATGGGCCGCAATGGCTTTCTTCATAAATTAGTAAACAGTTTATACTCCCGTTCCACAGGTGAATTCAAGCGCGGAAATTTCAGAGTGCAGGGTGATACTGTTGATGTGTTTCTACCGTATGCTGATTATGCTTATCGCTTTTCTTTCTTCGGCGATTTGATTGAAGAGATTTCAACTTTTGATGTAGAGACCGGAAAAAAAATCGGTACTACCGAACACGCTGCAATATTTCCAGCAAACATGTATATGGCGCCGCGCGATCAGTTCAATGTAATAATGGCTGACATACAAGATGAGATGAAAGCGCAAAGCGATTACTTCGATTCAATTGGAAGAACTCAGGAAGCATTGCGCCTTCGCGAGCGCGTGACTTTTGATATGGAAATGATTAAGGAGTTGGGTTATTGTTCAGGCATCGAAAATTATTCTCGCTTTCTCGATCGTCGTCAGCCAGGTGAGCGACCATTTTGTTTGATTGATTATTTTCCGAAAGATTTTTTATTGGTGGTGGATGAAAGTCATGCCACACTTCCACAAGTGCGTGGTATGTATGGAGGTGACAGAAGTCGTAAACAAAATTTAGTGGAATATGGATTTCGTTTGCCTTCGGCAATGGATAATCGTCCACTTAATTTTAATGAGTTTGAAAAAATGATTCCGCAGGCAATTTATGTGAGTGCCACTCCTGCTGATTACGAAATGGAACAAACAGGTGGTGTGTTTGTGGAACAGGTAGTGCGCCCCACAGGTTTGTTGGAACCATCTATTGACATTCGCCCGAGTTTAAATCAGGTGGATGATCTACTCGAGGAAATTGACAACACCACAAAAAAATGTGAGCGCACTTTAGTTACAACATTAACAAAGCGCATGGCTGAAGAATTGAGCAAGTACATGACTCGCTTAAATGTAAATTGCCGATACATACATTCTGAAGTTGAAACATTGGAGCGGGTAGAAATTCTGCGCGACCTACGACTTGGCGTTTTTGATGTACTTATAGGTGTAAATCTTTTGCGTGAAGGATTGGATTTGCCTGAGGTATCTCTTGTTGCAATTATGGATGCCGACAAAGAAGGATTCCTGCGCAATCAACGCTCGCTCACACAAATTGCAGGTCGCGCCGCACGCAATGCTAACGGACGGGTGATTATGTATGCCGATAATATTACAGGAAGCATGCAGCGAACAATTGATGAAACAAATCGTCGTCGCGAAAAACAAATTGCATATAACCTGAAGCACAACATTGTGCCAATGACCATTTTAAAATCGCGCGCACAAATACTTGATCAGAGTGCGGTGTTGCAAATAAGACCAATGGAAGCGGGTGCATATGTTGAGAGCAACGATGTAAGTCTGGTGGCTGATCCAGTTGTGAAATACATGAGTCGCGACCAGTTGGAAAAATCAATTCGCGATACCAGAAAAAATATGGAGAAGAGCGCAAAGGATTTAGATTTCATTCAGGCTGCGAGGTATCGCGATGAAATGTATGCGTTGGATAAAATTATTAAGGAGCGGTTTGAAAAATAGTTGTTTTAATATCGGAATTCTTTGTTAAAAAACAGTTCATAATTGCATGTACAAATAAGGTGAAGTTAATCTTTCTTGTGTTTCAATACCTTGGCTTCAATATAAAAAATAATTTCTTCAGCAATATTTTTTGCTATGTCGCCAACTCTTTCAAGTTTCCGCACGGCTGATAAAACAAACAGCGATTCGTGCGTGTGTTCAAGGTTTGCTTTAATAAATTCTTCTGTCACTAATGCAGCATGTCTATTTAATTCGTTCAGCTTTTCATCTTGTTTAAAAACAGAATGAGCAAGCGAACTGTTTTCAGTTTCAAATGAACGGCATACATCGGTAAGCATTTTTTCAGCTACATCAAACATCTCAATCAACCCTATATTTTTAATCAATTCAGATGAAAACGGATTTCTGATTTCATAAATATAATTGGCTAATCCTTCTGCATTATCTGCAATCCGTTCGAGCGAAGAATTAATTTTCATGCAGGCAAGAACAAATCGTAAATCAATAGCAACCGGATTGAGCAGCGCTAAAATGTTTTCGCAATCGCGATCAATCTTCAATTCAAGAGAATTGATGCGACGCTCATAAAAAACAATTTCGCGCGCAAGGTCTTTATCCAATGTAAGAAATGCTTTTTGTATTTTATTCATTTGCCCCAGTGTAAGAGTCATCATCTCTTTCATGTCTTCGCGAAGCCGCCGAATTTCAACATCTAAATGAGTCATAAAAAAATTAAAGATTAAAAAGTAAAAATTAAAAACTCTTTTACTGCGTGTTACCTGGTGTCAACTGTCTATCGTAGATCCCGGACATCAAAGTCGGTACTGATTTATTATCCGAATCGTCCGGTGATGTAATTCTGTGTTCGTTGGTTTTTCGGGTTGGTAAAAATTTCTTTTGTGTCGTTGTATTCCACTACTTCACCAATGTAAAAAAATGCAGTGCGGTCGCTCACACGCGCAGCTTGCTGCATATTGTGCGTGACAATTACAATGGTGTACTTGTCTTTTAACTCGTAAATCAGTTCTTCAATTTTCGCAGTACTGATTGGGTCGAGAGCAGAGGCAGGTTCATCCATTAAAACGATTGAAGGTTCAATAGCCAAGGCTCGGGCAATACACAACCGTTGTTGTTGTCCGCCTGAAAGTTCAAACGCACTTTTTTTCAACTTGTCTTTTACTTCTTCCCACAATGCAGCGTTTTGCAATGAGCGTGTTACCCTTTCTTCAATGTAGCTTTTATTTGAAATACCATTCACGCGTAAACCATAAGCAACATTTTCGAAAATAGTTTTTGGAAAGGGGTTGGGTTTTTGAAAAACCATTCCCACTTTTTTTCGCAGCTCATCTATTTTTATTCCTCTTGCATAAATGTCTTTGTTATCAATCAATACAGTTCCTTCAATACGAACATTCTCAATCAAATCATTCATTCGATTTAACAGACGCAGGTAAGTAGACTTACCGCAGCCACTCGGACCAATTAATGCGGTAACCGTATTTGCTTTCATTTGCAAACTGATATTTTTCAGTGCATGATGTTCGCCGTAATAGAGATTTACATCTTTCGATTCTATTTTATACATCTCAATTCATTTTCACTTTTTTACTTAAAAATTTTCGCAGTGCATTTGCAATCAGGTTAGCAATTAATACAATTGCAACCAAAACCAATGCGGTTCCGTAAGCCATATCGCGCGATGCTTTAATATCTGTTCCACTTGTACTTAAAACATATAAATGATACGGAAGCGCCATTACCTGGTCGTACATGGATGTTGGTAATTTTGGTAAGTAGTAAGCAGCCACTGTAAAAAGTATCGGAGCGGTTTCGCCACTCACTCTTCCAATGGAAAGAATTAATCCGGTGATAATATTCGGAGTTGCTATTGGTAAAACAACCCGCCAGATGGTTTGCAATTTACTGGCTCCTAATCCATAACTCGCTAACCGGAATGAATCATTCACAGATTTTAATGCTTCTTCCGTTGTTCGAATCACAACAGGTAAAACCAATAATCCAAGTGTAAGTGAACCGGCAATAATTGAATCGCCGAAATGTAATTTGTTAACGAAGAGCGACATGCCGAACAAACCAAAAACAATGGATGGAACACCAGCAAGATTGTTGGTCATTAGTTGTACAAATCTTTTGAAGAAACCATTTGGTGCATATTCATGAATAAAAATTCCACTCATCACCCCAATCGGAAATGCGAACAACATGCTTCCACCTACCAAACAAAATGTTCCGATGATGGCGGGGTAAATTCCACCCTTGGTCATTCCATCTTCTGGCATAGTGGTTAAAAATTTCCAGTTAATAACCCCTATTCCTTTTGAAATAATAAATCCAAGAATTAAAACCAGGAACAATACGACAAGCGAACTCATGATTCGCAAAATCCAGAAAGCAATTTGTTGATTTATACTTTTGGTCATGTTATGAAGCCACTCTTTTATTGCGACTCGAAATTATTTCGACTGCGAGGTTAACAATCATGGTAATAATAAAAAGAATGCAACCCAATGTAAAAAGCGCCTCATAATGCAAACCTCCCTGCGAAGCTTCTCCTAACTCAGCGGCAATGGTTGCAGGAATTGTTCTTACCGGTTCTAATAATGTATGTGGTATCACGGCTGCATTTCCGGTTACCATTAATACAGCCATTGTTTCTCCAATGGCGCGACCAATGCCCAGAATGGCTCCGGCGGTTATTCCTGATGAAGAATATGGAAGTATGACTTTAAAAATTGTTTGCCAGTGAGTAGCCCCCAAAGCAAGACTCGCTTCCTTCATGCTCCGAGGTGTGGTGCGAATGGCATCTTCAGAAATGGTGATGATGGTAGGAAGCGCCATAATGCCGAGAATTATACTTCCTGCCAATGCTGTTTCGCCAACAGGTAAATTAAAAGTGTTTTGTATGAACGGTACTACCACAACCAATCCGAAGAAACCATAAACCACAGATGGAATTCCGGCGAGCAATTCTATCACTGGTTTTAAAATATTCCGTACAGTGGGATGCGCAACTTCAGCCATGTATATTGCTGTTGCCAATCCAAGTGGCAGTGCAAACAGGATAGCAAAAATACTCACCCAAAAAGTTCCGAGTAATAACGGCAATGCACCAAATACGGCTACCGGATGGGCTGTCGGGAACCATAATTTTCCGAAAAGAAAATCACTTATTGTAATTTTATCAATCTTTAATTCTTTACCGGCAAAATTTTTATCAATGTATTTCTTCCCGACAAAAGCAATTATTCCCGGATTCGCTTCAACAACCCGACTGATACATTGAGGTAATCGTTCATAATTTTCACCTAAAAGTTTTATAACGCTATCGGGATTTTCGCGTTGTTCTTCAGTAAAAAAATCGGTGATATTATCCATTCGGAAAAGAATGATGCTATCGTTCCTTCCTCCAACTTTTTTCCAGTTGGTTATTTCACCATCGAAAATGAGTTTGATTTGTTCGGCATCCAGATGTTTTACATTGTTGGTTTTGTTCACCGCCATAATAAAACCTTCTTCAGTCGGTTTCTTACCGAATAAGCCTGAACCTTCGCTGAACAGAAAAATAACAATAAGCACAACGATGATGCTGGTGACTGAACCACTCAGGTATAGCAGCACCGTGATAATTCGGCCGAAGATGTATGAAAGTATTTTTTTCACTCGCGCAAATTTATCCCTACTTGATTTTAATAGTGTATTTGAGATAGAGGTTCTATGTTAAATAATTGTTAAGAGTATTAAGAAAATGTTAAATAGATGATTAAGTGGCAAAGTGATGAATAACAGAAATGTAATTTCTCTATTTAATAAGAATCAAAATAGCTCTGAATAAATTTGAGAAAGCACAATTTCCTATATTTAACTATATACGGCTCTCGAAAACAAAGTTGATACAGAATGCTATTTATATAATTCAAACAACCTCCTTCGGCCAGCACATATAATATTTCAAAACAGGTTCTGAAAGCACAGAAATATTCAGTTGGTCTGATGCTTCGGCAATGTCTTTAACTTTTCCATCCTTCAACAAAATTTTAATTGCATCGCCTTTGCGACTGTATGCATTGTTGCTTGTTGATTCTTCAATTAATAAGTATTGCAATTCTTCTTTTTGCAACCCGAATTTCTTTGCAATTTTCTTTTGCAAGGTTTCAATTTTATTTTGATTGAATGGTTGGGGCTGCAATTCAATGTGAAATAATTTCCGGTTGATTAAACATTTACTCAGGTAGGAAAGCACTTTATCGTCATGAGTCTGCCAGACTTTAATTGCATTCATCACATCGGTATCATCCAATAAAGCAAACTGTTCGAACACATTATCATTCTTGTAAAAATCTTTTGTGGTAATGTTTCCTGAAATAAAAAAATGCAAGGCAGGCGAAGCAAAAATTTCAGAACCTTTAATACTTAATTCTCTTGCCCGCTGTAAAATGCGCACCAGCATTTGCTCTGCCACCAAAACAGTTTTGTGTAAATACACCTGCCAGTACATCAACCGCCGCGATACTATAAATTTTTCGATACTGTAAATTCCTTTTGCCTCCACCACCAATTCTCCTTTGTGAACCGAAAGCATTTTAATGATGCGGTCGTAACCAATTACACCTTCAGCCACTCCGGTAAAAAAACTATCGCGGTTTAAATAATCCAATCTGTCCATATCCAATTGCCCGCTTACCAATTGATGCAGAAATTTCTTTTTGTATTTATCCTGAAAAATTTTTATCGCCAATGAAAGTTTTCCTTTGAATTCCTTATTCAACCGCTCCATAAACAGAGCAGATAATTCTTCATGACTTACACCCTGCACTATGGTTTTTTCAAGCGTGTGAGAAAATGGTCCGTGTCCAATGTCGTGCATCAATATTGCAATCACCACTGCTTCACCTTCTTCTTCAGTAATTAAAATTCCTTTTGATCGCAACACTTCCAATGCCTGAGTCATCAGGTGCATGGCGCCAACAGTGTGTTGAAACCGTGTGTGATTTCCTCCTGGGTAAACCAGACTTGTTAATCCCAATTGCTGAATCCTTCTGAGTCGCTGAAACCAACGATGTTCAATGATATCGAAAATTATTTCTGAAGGAATTGTAATAAATCCGTAAACCGGGTCGTTGATGATTTTTCTTTTATTCACGAAACAAAAATAAAGTTAATGATGGAAGCAACTGTAACAACTAAATTCGCAGGCAAAAGTAATTATACTATGAGTAGCTTAGCCACAATACTTTGGTGCGACGATGAAATTGAATTATTGAAACCGCACCTGCTTTTCCTTAGCGAAAAAGGATACAATATCATTGAAGCCAGCAATGGTGTGGATGCCATTGAAAAATGCAAGGACCAGATTATTGATGTGGTTTTTCTGGATGAACAAATGCCCGGACTGAGCGGCTTGGAAACTCTTTCCCGAATAAAAGCACTTCATCCCGCGTTGCCCATTGTGATGATTACGAAAAACGAAGAAGAGAATTTAATGGAGCAGGCAATCGGTTCGCAAATAAGTGACTACCTGATTAAGCCGGTAAAGAGCAATCAGATTTTACTGACACTAAAAAAAATTCTCGACAGCCGACAGCTCATCAGTTCAAAAACCACTTCTGATTATCAGAAGGAGTTTCAGCAAATCATGATGCAGATGAGCAATGGTTTGAATCAGCAGGAATGGGGAGATTTATACCGCAAGTTGATTTACTGGGAACTGGAACTGGATAAATCGAAGAGCAACGACATGCGTGATGTGCTGAACATGCAGAAGAGTGAAGCCAACAGTGAGTTCTGCAAATTCGTTTCGAAAAATTACATCAATTGGTTGAACAAACCCGATGAAAATGCGCCAACCCTTTCGCATACATTAATGCGCGAAAAAGTTTTGCCGTTTATTAATGACGAAACTCCAACCTTTTTTATTCTCATTGATAATCTTCGTTTCGACCAATGGAAAATTATTCAGCCATTGCTGAGCGAAAACTTCAGAGTGAATACTGAAGATTTTTATTATTCCATTCTGCCAACCAGCACACAGTACAGCCGCAATGCCATTTTCGCCGGAATGACTCCGCTTGATATCGAAAAGAAATTTCCGAATTACTGGTTGAACGATGAAGACGAGGGCGGAAAGAATTTGCACGAGCAGGATTTTCTCGGAGATCTGATAGTTAGAAGTAAGAAGGATATAAAATTTTCTTATACAAAAATCACCAACTCAATCGACGGACAAAAAATGGTGGACAACATTCACAACATGTTGCAAAATCCATTCAATGTTATCGTTTATAATTTCGTTGATCTGTTATCACATGCACGAACAGAAATGCAGGTTCTGAAAGAATTAGCGAATGATGAAACTTCTTATCGCTCCATCACACTTTCGTGGTTTGAACATTCGCCATTGTATCAGGCGCTCATGAAACTGGCGGAAAAAAAGGTGAACATTATTATTTCAACCGATCATGGAAGCATTCGAGTAAAAGAACCTGTGAAAGTTATTGGCGACAGGGAAACCACAACCAACCTTCGTTACAAGCATGGCAGAAATCTAAATTACAATCCGCGCGAAGTTTTTGAAGTGCGCAATCCGCTCGAAGCAAAATTGCCGAAACCGCATGTGAGCAGTGCTTTCATATTTGCAAAGGCCGATACATTTTTTGTTTATCCGAACAACTATAATTACCATGTCAATCACTTCCGAAATACTTTTCAGCACGGTGGTTTAAGTATGGAAGAAATGATTTGTCCAGTGGTGCGGTTGACTTCGAAATAAGTGATGTTATTTTTGTAACCAAATTTTTTTATGGTTACTAATTTTGAAATAGAATCCGCATTTGAATTGCTTGGCAAGCTGATGGAATTGCATGGCGAAAATCCGTTCAAGGCAAAATCATATTTATCTGCATCTTATAATATCAGCAAAGTAAATGGTGAGCTGAGTGAAATGACAGTAGAAGAAATAAATGCCATTCCTACAATTGGAGTTTCTATAAAACAAAAAATTCAATCACTTCTCTCTACAGGGCACATAAAACAATTAGATGAGTTGCTGGATAAAACTCCTGCCGGTGTCGTTGAGATGATGAGCATAAAAGGTATTGGTCCGAAAAAAGTTTCTACTATATGGAAAGAACTTGAAATAGAAAGCATTGATGAATTGAAATACGCCTGTCTTGAAAACCGGTTGAGTTTGCTGAAAGGTTTCGGGGAGAAAACACAAAAAACAGTCTTAGAAAATATTCAGTTTTACCTGAAGCATAAAAATAAATTTCGTTTTGGTGAAGTGGAAGAAGAAAGTTTATTGATGCTTCAATTACTGAAAAAGTATTTTACCGATGAAGAAATTTCATTCACTGGCGAGTTTCGCCGCTATTGCGAAGTGCTTGATAAAATTGATTTACTGACTACTGCTCCTTTTGATGAAGTAATGGAAATGCTGAGTGAATCTCCATTCGAACAATTGGAAGAAGTTGAAAACACCATTCATGCAAAAACAACTGCCGGAACATTGTTTCAGATTTCATTTTCAGAAAAAAGTAATTTCTTCAAAAACCTTTTCATCACTTCCGGAAATGAAGTGCATGTAGAATCATTGAAAAAAAGAATTGCTGATTTTGATTCAAAACATTTTTCTAGTGAAGAAGAAATTTATCAGTCAGCAAATTTGAGTTTTATTCTTCCTGAACTGCGTGAAGGAATAAATGAACTTGAATTAGCAGCAGAAAATAAATTGCCGCAATTAATTGACCCAAATGAAATAAAAGGTGTAGTACACGCACACTCGAAATGGAGCGATGGAAATAATACCATTGAAGAGATGGCTCGCTACTCCATGAAATTTGGTTACGAATATTTATGCATGAGCGATCACTCAAAATCTGCCACATATGCAAGCGGACTTTCTGTTGAACGGGTTTTACAACAACACGATGAAATTGATAAACTGAATAAAAAACTTTCGCCATTCAGAATATTCAAAGGAATTGAATCAGATATTTTAGGGGATGGCTCGCTGGATTATGATGATGATATTCTTTCACGATTTGATTTTGTGATTGCATCAATTCACCAGAATTTTAAAATGAGTGAGGAAAAAGCAACTGAGCGATTGATACACGCCATTGAAAATCCATACACCACCATTCTTGGGCACCCAACCGGTCGTCTACTTCTTTCCCGAATCGGTTATCCAATCAATCACAAAGCGGTAATAGAAGCTGCCGCAAAAAACAATGTAATCATTGAAATGAATGCTCACCCCTGGCGACTGGATTTGGATTGGCGATGGATTCAATTTGCAATTTCTCTTGGAGTAGAAATTAGTATTAATCCTGATGCACACAACCTGAATGGCATTCATGATATTCATTACGGAACATTGGCTGCACGAAAAGGAATGCTTACTCAAAAAATGACTTTCAATTCTAGAAATGTTTCAGAAATGGAAGAATATTTTACCATTCGTAAATCAAAAATTGGTTCAATGGCGGCAAAGCAATAATGCTGATATAAATTTGCGCCCCATGAAAGAAAATTTAAAGACACTCGCGCTCATTGTTATTGCTTTGAGTTTATTTTCGCTTGCAGTTATTGAATTACTCAAGTTGACCATTCCGAAGGAAAACACTTTTCCTTCAAATTTTATAGAGAATAAAAATTCTGCGGGGCCGGTTCAGAATATGATGAATCAAAAACTTGATGATCCACAAAAACTAACCGATTCAACATTGACTTCCATTGAGTTTGCTGAAGAAATTTTCAACTTCGGTGACATATATGAAGGAGCTAAAGTCACTCATGAATTCAAATTTAAAAACACCGGAAAAAAGCCTTTAATTATAAAAGGGGCAAAAGCATCATGCGGTTGTACGATTCCTTCTTATTCTAAAGAACCAATAATGCCTGGGAAGGAAGGAGTAATCAGTGTGATTTTTAATTCCGAAGGAAAGGGTGGAGTTCAACATAAAGCGGTTCATGTTACTGCCAACACCATTCCGAATTTTACCGTAATTGAATTCAAAGCAAATGTTCTGGATAAGAAAAAATAAAAAATGAAAAAATATTTTTCATTTATAAAATTCAGTCACACTGTATTTGCATTGCCATTTGCAGTGATTGGATATTTTTTAGCAATATCTCAATCCGAATATTCTTTTAGCTGGAAAACTTTTTTGCTTGTAGTTGCTTGTATGATTTGTGCACGCAGTGCGGCAATGGGTTTCAATCGCTATGCCGACAGAATGATTGATGCAAAAAATCCACGCACTGCAACTAGAGAAATTCCTGCAGGAAAAATTTCTTCAACAGCCGCTTTTTCATTTGTCATTTTCTTCTCCATTCTTTTTGTTGTGTGCACCTGGTTTATCAATCCTTTGTGTTTTTATCTGTCACCAATTGCGTTGTTAGTTGTGCTTGGTTACAGTTATACAAAACGATTTACAGCACTTGCACATTTGTTTTTAGGTCTTGGATTATCGCTAGCTCCCATTGGTGCCTATCTCGCAGTAACCGGAACATTCAGTTTGCTTCCGGTTTTGTTTTCATTTGTAGTGATGAGCTGGGTTTCAGGTTTCGATATTATTTATGCTTTGCAGGATGAAGAGTTTGACCGTAAAGAAAAATTATTCAGCATTCCGGTTTGGTTGGGGAAAAAAAATGCATTGCTGTTTTCAAGAAGCCTTCATTTAATTTCCGCATCACTTTTAATTAGTGCTGGATACATCGGAAATTTCGGAATCAGTTACTGGATTGGTGCAATCATTTTTATTTTTCTTCTCGGCTACCAGCAAAAATTAGTAAAGCCCGAAGATTTAAGTAAAGTAAATATTGCATTTGCCACTACTAATGGAATTGCAAGCATAGTATTTTCTGTTTTCGTGCTCACTGATTTATACCTGAAATAAATGGGGCGATTGTTAGGAATTGATTATGGAGAAAAAAGAGTTGGAATAGCAGTAACAGATTTATCAAAAATTATTTGTTCTTCACTTACAACAGTACCAACACACGAAGCATTAAAATTTTTAAAAGATTATTGCAGCAAAGAGCCGGTAGAAATATTTGTAATCGGTGACCCGAAAACATTGCGCAATGAAGACAATAAATTAAGTCCGAAAGTGAATGCATTTATTCTGTTACTGCAAAAAGAATTTCCATTAATTCCTGTACATAAAATAGATGAACGATTTACATCAAAGATGGCTTCCGCAATAATTTTGAGCAGTGGAATCGGAAAAATGAAACGACAAAACAAAGATTTAGTTGATAAAGTGAGTGCCGCTATTATTTTGCAAACTTTTCTTGACACCTACCCGAAATGATTTTACCCATTACCGCTTACGGCGATCCTGTTTTACGAAAAAGAAGTATTGACATTGATGCACAATACCCGAATCTTGCCGAGATCATTTCAAACATGTGGGACACCATGTACAATGCCTCAGGAATTGGTTTAGCAGCGCCGCAAATAAATTTACCCATCCGCCTTTTTTTGGTCGACAGTGATTTTATTTTAAAGAAACTGGAAGAAGAAGAAGACCAATCAGAAAATGATTTTGCCGGTGAAAAAGGAGTGACGCAGGTTTTTATAAACGCAAAAATCCATTCGCGTGTTGGTGAAGAATGGTACTATACTGAAGGTTGTTTAAGCATTCCGAATATCCGTGAAGATGTTTTACGACCTGATGAAATTGATATTGAATACATGGATGTAAACTTTATAAAGCATCGCGAAAAATTTTCAGGATTAACCGGCAGGGTAATTCAACATGAGTATGATCACATTGAAGGAATTTTATTTACAGATTTATTGAAACCACTGAAAAAAAGATTGCTGAAAAATAAACTCGAACGGATTTCAAAAGGCGATGTGAAGGTGGATTACAAAATGCGTTTTCCAGCTCGCAAGTAACAGTTAGTTTTTTGCTTTCGAGAAATAATGATTGCAAAACCCTATTTGCTAAAACCCAACTGCTAAAAGCTATTTCTTATTCGGATTTTTATACTTCCCGCTTTTCAAATCGCTGATAAACTGACTCCAGGCAAATGCATTTAACAAACTGATTGGATGCGCTTGTCCATAATAATATAAAGTCTGAGAATAATTATTCATCACCATTCGTGCATTAATGTTCGGATCAGCGTTTTGTGCTAACGAAAGCGAACGCAAATAATCAGGATTCAGATTTTTTCGTGCACGCTCCAAATCATCATCAGGTATAGGAGTATGAATAAATGCGTATGGAAACTGATCGCGCGAACCCCATGGATAAACAATAGCTTCAGGCAACATATAAAAAGTAGGGGCTAAGTAAAAGTTCGCTGTAAATTTTTCAGTTTCATTTCCAATCGGAATAATAAACTGTTGTGTTTTAAATCCAATGGTGGAAAAGTAAATGGTATCCCCTTCATATCCCACCAGACTAAAAAATCCGGTGAAGTTGCTGATGGCAATATTTCCCAACGAATAATCATATACGGTTGCAAAAGGAATTGAACGATGCGCGGTATCAGCGGAATAAATAACTCCGCTAAACTGAATAACTTTTCTGTTTTGTGCCTGTATTGATAAAGAAAAAAATAGAAAAATAAAAAGGAAGAGTGTAAATGCTCTTTTAAATTTCATTCGGAAAATCATGCAGCGGTAAATGTATCCGCATGCGGCAATTAAAAAAAATATTGCTCAGGTTTTCTGCATTTTAGCATTCCCCTTTTTTGATTTTTTAGAAGGGGATTTAAATTTTTTCATAGCATTAAACCCTGCAAGTGCCTGAACCAGCATAAAAATACCAGCCGGCAAGGCGATGAATAAAGAAAACACACCTAGAATTCTGTTTTCTTCCTGTATCATTAATACATAAGGAATCAGAATCAATATAACAGATGCAACTAACTCTGCAACAAAAAGAATATATGGTGATGCATGAGTACCTTGATAAAATTTGGTTCTGGTAAATTCTTTATATGGCAGTCTTGAGTGAACTGTCGCTCTTTCCCTTGCAACAATAATCCAGTGTTTATATGGTGGATAAGCCTCAGGGTTATGATAGGTATTTAAATCTTCTTCAAATAGTTCGCGGGTTTTGTGGTGAATAAGAATATCATAAGCCTCGTTCGCAGTAATGAATTGTTGTTCAGCATCAGATGCGGAATTAAATTCAGGATGAGTTTCTTTCGCTTTTTTTCTGAACGCCCGCTTGATTTCCATGTCGCTGGCATTGTGTTCTACACCTAAAACTTTACAGTAGTCACGAAACATGATTTAGAATTTTTTTAAAAGTAACAATAGCAGCACTAAATTTAAACCTAATTCTGACAATTTTTAACAAGCGGTATGTTAAAGTGTTGTGAATAACGGCATTCGTATATTTCTATTGCCCTTCGAATTGTCATTTGTCCGTTACATTTGCGCCTTCTGAAAAATCAGGACAAATCATTTAAAAATCCAATTAAAAAAATGTCAAGCTCTTTTTTTCGCCGTCACATTGGGCCAAATAAAAATGAAACAAATGAAATGCTTCAGGCAATTGGTGTCTCCTCACTCAATCAATTGATTCAGGAAACAATTCCGGCTTCCATTCTTACCGATAAAAAATTAAATCTTCCCGATGCGCTCAGTGAATTTGAGTATTTGAATCTGATGAAAAATTATGCTTCTGAAAATAAAGTGTTTCGTTCTTTTATAGGAATGGGATATTACAACACCATTACACCATCAGTTATACTCCGAAATATTTTTGAAAATCCGGGATGGTACACACAATACACACCTTATCAGGCTGAGATTGCACAAGGCCGATTAGAAATGCTGTTGAATTACCAAACCATGGTTTGCGATTTAAGCGGCTTACCGGTAAGCAATGCTTCATTATTGGATGAAGGAACCGCAGCAAGTGAAGCAATGACTTTATTATTTCATTCAAATGGAATAGAAGATACTAAAAATGTTTTTTTGGTTGCAGATAATTGCTTTCCGCAAACAATTGATATTTTAAAAACACGCGCGCTTCCGTTAGATATTGAATTGGTGATTTCTTCCCCTGATAATTTTAATTTCAACGAAAAAGTTTTTGGATGCATTGTACAATATCCTGATTCATGTGGTGGAGTAAATGATTTTTCTTCAATGATTGAAGAGGCAAATAAATGTGGGGTGAAAGTGGTGATGGCAACTGATTTACTCGCACTGACTTTATTAAAATCTCCTGGTGAAATGGGTGCAGATATTGCCATTGGTTCAGCCCAACGATTTGGTGTTCCACTTGGTTTTGGTGGACCACACGCAGCATTTTTCACCGCAAAAGATGAATACAAAAGATTAATGCCGGGAAGAATTATCGGTGTTTCCATTGATGCTCAAGGTCAGCCTGCCTATCGCATGAGTTTGCAAACACGCGAGCAACATATTCGTCGAGAGAAGGCAACTTCAAATATTTGTACTGCTCAAGCGCTGCTTGCAAACATGGCTGCCGCTTATGCCATTTATCATGGTGCTGATGGATTGAAAAACATTGCAACAAAAATTTCTTCACTAACACAATCGCTTTCCGATTCACTTGCAAAAATTTCCGGAATTAAAATTCTGAATAAAAATTTCTTCGATACACTTTATGTTGAAGTAGCTGATGCAAATGCAATAAAAACTTCCGCAGCAAAAAGCGAAATCAATTTCAGAGTTATTGATAAAACCCACATCGGAATTTCACTGGATGAAACCACAACTGAAAAAGATGTACAGGATATTCTGAAAGTATTTTCAGTTTCATCTGAAGTAAAAATTTCTTCTGATTTAAAAAATATTCCTTCTTCATTAAAAAGAGATTCAGCTTATTTAACTCATCCGGTTTTCAATCGCCATCATTCCGAATCACAAATGATGCGCTACCTGAAACAATTGGAGAACAAAGATCTTTCTCTTAATACTTCAATGATTTCATTGGGAAGTTGCACCATGAAACTGAATGCCGCAACCGAAATGATGCCGTTGAGCTGGCCTGAATTTTCTTCCATTCATCCGTTCGCCCCTGCTGAACAAACAAAAGGATACACTGAAATTATTTCGCAACTCGAAAATTATTTATGTGCAGTTACAGGATTCGATGCGTGTTCGTTGCAACCGAATTCAGGTGCACAAGGCGAGTATGCAGGTCTGCTTGTAATCATGGCTTATCATAAAGACAGAAATGAAAGTCACCGTAATGTGGCACTTATTCCTTCCTCTGCTCACGGAACAAATCCTGCAAGTGCGGTGATGGCCGGAATGAAAGTGGTTGTGACCAAGTGCGATGAGAAAGGAAACATTGATGTTGCCGATTTAAAACAGAAAGCCGAAGAACATAAAAATGATCTGGCGTGTTTGATGGTAACTTATCCTTCAACACACGGTGTGTTTGAAGAAAGCATAAAAGAAATTTGTGAAATCACTCATGCCAATGGTGGCTTGGTTTACATGGATGGTGCAAACATGAATGCGCAGGTTGGTTTAACTTCTCCTTCTGCAATTGGTGCCGATGTTAACCACATTAACCTGCATAAAACTTTTGCCATTCCACATGGTGGTGGTGGTCCCGGCATGGGCCCCATTTGTGTAAATAAAAAATTAGCTCCTTACTTACCCGGACATGCAGTAGTAAAAACAGGAGGCGAAAAAGCAATTCACTCAGTGAGTTCTGCGCCGTGGGGAAGTGCTTCTATTTTATTAATCTCCTATGGATATATCAGGTTATTGGGTGCTGATGGTTGTGCGGATGCAACACGATATGCAATACTGAATGCTAATTACATGAAGAGTATTCTCGAAAAAGAATTCAGTATTTTATTTCAGGGATCAAACGGACGATGCGCCCACGAAATGATTGTGGACATGCGTGAGTTTAAAAAATTCGGAATTGAAGTTGGAGATATTGCGAAGCGATTAATGGATTATAGTTTTCATGCGCCTACAGTTTCGTTCCCTGTTGCCGGCACTTTAATGATTGAACCAACTGAGAGCGAAGACAAGGAAGAACTCGATCGTTTTTGTCATGCATTAATTTCTATCAAAAAAGAAATTATGGAAATTGCTGATGGCACTGCTGATAAAGACGATAACTTATTGCACAACGCTCCTCATACTGCTGCGGTTGTTATTGGTGACGAATGGAATCATCCTTACTCACGCGCTCGCGCTGCTTTCCCATTACCTTACTTAACAAAAAATAAATTCTGGGCTTCCGTATCGCGTATTAACGACACACATGGCGACCGGAATTTAATTTGTGTTTGCCCTCCCGTTGAGAGTTATATGGAAGAGGTGGTTAGCTGAATTCATAACAAGTTGTGATGACATTCTTTTATTTTTGAAAACAATAAATCGAGCTTTATGTCAGAAGATGTTTTTAAAAACAGAATTGAACTGAATCCGAAAGTGATGTTCGGTAAGCCTGTTATAAAAGGAACCCGAATTCCTGTTGACCTTGTATTAGAAAAATTAGCTTTCGGAAGCAATATGGATGAAGTGATAATCGCCTATCCGAAAATATCGAAGGAAGATATTTATGCGTGCCTGCATTATGCTTCGCTTCAAATTCGAAATGAAAATATTTATCCGTTAGCTTCATGAAGTTTTTGGCTGATGAAAGTTTTGATTTCCCTTTCATTCAGGCAATGAGAAATGAAGGTTATGATGTTTCAGCAATTGTAGAAACCAATTCAGGAGTTGATGATGAAGCGGTATTGAAAATTGCAAACGATGAAGCAAGAATTCTTTTAACCTGCGATAAAGATTTTGGTGAACTGGTTTTCAGATTGAAATTGATTCATTCAGGAATTATTCTTTTTAGAGTACCTGATGTGAGTACCGAATTAAAAATTTCTTTTCTGATTAATTGTTTGAAAAATCATTTCGGCAAACTTGCATTATCATTCACAGTAATCAGTTCGCAGAAAATCAGAATTGTATCAATCACTTAATTTTTCCCTCTCTTTCCGCTGCGAATGTTAGATTTGAAGTTGCTTTTATGAAAAAAATTTTTACAACTTTTCTAATTATTTTTTCTTTTTCAATTTGCAAGGGACAATGGGTTAATATTCCTGATTCGAATTTTGTTACTTATCTTCAAATACATTATCCGACTTGTATGAATGGAAACTTGATGGATACGACATGTGTTGACATCGGTAATACAATTATGTTAAATTGTAGTAGTAAAAACATATCTGATTTAACAGGAATTCAGTTCTTCAAGCATTTATTGGTTTTTTGGTGCTCAAATAATAGTTTAACTTTTCTACCAAGTATTTCAAATTTTTTAATTCAACTTGACTGTCATAATAATCAACTTTCAACACTTCCCATTTTACCTTCATCACTATTGCACTTATATTGTTATGACAATCAATTATCAACCCTTCCTTTATTACCTGCTTCTTTACAGGTTTTAAATTGTGGTAATAATCCATTACATACTTTGTTAAATCCACTTCCTCACTCATTAGAATCTCTTTCTTGTAATGGAAATCAACTTGCAATTCTTCCTTCCTTGCCTTTGACTTTAAAAAATCTTTCATGTGGCGATAATCAACTAATTGACTTGCCAATCCTTTCTGATTCTTTAATTACACTTTCTTGTAATTTCAATATGTTGGCAGTATTACCAAATCTTCCAAATTCTATAACTATTTTGACTTGTAGTCATAATGAAATTGATGTGCTTCCAACTTTACCGAATTCTCTTACAAAGCTTATTTGTGATAATAATAATCTTAATTGTTTACCGAACTTGCCTAATACAATTTCTACGCTTTGGTGTTCGGATAATCAAATAGATAGTTTACCCTCACTCCCTAGTTCCTTAATTTATTTGATCTGTAGAAATAACAATTTACTTAACTTGCCATTGCTTCCTGATTCTTTATTTTATTTGAATTGTAGCGGAAATCATTTGACATACCTTCCCAATCTACCTCACACTTTATCTTATCTTTTTGGTTCCAATAATCAATTGACATATTTACCAGAATTACCTGATACTATGAATTCAATTTATGTTGATGGTAATGCTCAGCTTTTGTGTATGCCCCTGTTAAATTTCTATGATGGAAATTGGGCTGGATTTAGAATTTCAGGAACTGGTATTAAGTGTTTGCCGAATTTGATTCAACATTTGGGTTCTGTACCTGCAATTGATACTATGCCTATTTGCAGCTATTCAACTTTAATAAATCAAGTATTATGTTCAAATCAGACATATAATTTTAATGGAATAATTTTAAATACATCAGGAATTTATGTTGATACTTTTAATACAAGCGATGGCTGCAATTCAATTGTCTCTTTACATCTTTCATTTGAAGCCATTAATATAAATATTAGTCAATCAACTGACTCACTCACTGCAAATGCAACAACAGCAATTTATCAATGGCTCAATTGCAATAATGGTTTTGCAATAATCAACGGAGCAACCAATCAAACATTCGTTGCAACTGCCAATGGAAATTATGCAGTCGCCATTACACAAAATGGTTGTACTGATACTTCTGCTTGTTATAGTATTTCAGGAGTAGGAGTGAGCGAATTGGCAGTAGGCAGTATGCAGTTGACAGTTTTTCCTAATCCGGCAACGGAACAGTTAACAATTCAGTTGCTTCGACAAGCTCAATATGAAAGCTATGAAATTTCAATAACAGATATATTTGGAAGAGAAATCTATCAATCAAAAAATAATCTCTATTCACAAATCATAAATCTCAATTCCTTTTCATCCGGTATTTATTTTCTGAAAGTTATTTCTCCTAATGGAAATTCAACAGTGAATAAATTTGTGAAGGAGTAAAAAATCCCTAAATCCAGAATTATTTTTTATAAATGGTTAAATTATTTACCGATAGAAAAATAGCTGCTTGTTATTCGCAGAAAATAGTTTTTCAAAGAATATATTCGAATGAATAGATTTTCATTCACACAAAATTTCAGCTATGAAAAAAACACTTCGCGCATTTCAAGTAAGCATCATTTTCTTTTTTGCATTTCAGTTTTTATTTCTGGAAATTGCTTTTGCGCAAATGCCGAATCCTGCATTGGTTGGGTACTGGCATAACTGGAACGATGCCGGTGCACCATACATTCAAGTGAATGCAGTTGACTCGCGATACAATGTGATTGAAGTTTCATTTGCCATTCCTGTTGCGGGAACTGATTACAACATGCAGTTTACTCCTGATCAGGTTTCGCAGGCAACTTTAATTTCTCAGATACAAACCATGCAAGGTCAGGGAAAGAAAATTCTGATCAGTATGGGCGGTGCAACTTCACCCATCTCACTTGATAATTTAAATGAGAAAAATATTTTCATCAGTTCAATGCTCAGCATCATTAATACTTATGGTTTCGATGGAATTGATATTGACTTTGAAGGAGGTTCAGTTACAACAACAGGAGGAACCATTTCAAATCCAACCGATGCAAAAATTCTGAATCTCATTGATGCGGTCAAACAAATCATGCAGAGCTACCATACTTCACACAACAAAAAATTATTGCTGACCATGGCTCCGGAAACTGCATTTGTGCAAGGTGGTCAATCATCGTACGGAAGTATATGGGGAGCGTATCTTCCGGTGATTCATGCGCTGCGCGATTCATTGGATATTTTGCAAGTGCAGTTATACAACAGTGGTTCGATGTACGGCATTGATGGAAATATTTACACGCAAGGCACTGCTGATTTTATTATTGCAATGACCGATGCAGTAATACATGGATTCAATACTGCAGGTGGATTTTTTAATGGTTTACCGGCAAGTAAAGTTGCAATTGGTTTGCCTGCGTGTTCAGCTGCAGCAGGAGGCGGATATACAGATACTGCCATTGTAAAAGATGCAATTGATTATTTACGCGGCACCGGACTAAGACCCGGCAATTACACACTTTCATTGGCAGGTGGGTATCCAACTCTTCGTGGTATGATGACATGGTCGGTGAATTGGGATGCGGTAAGTACTTGCAACGGTGCATACTCATATGCAACAAATTATCAGCGGATTTTTTCAGCTCCTGTTATTTGCAGTCCGTGTCCGAAGCCAACCAATTTGATTGCGACAAATATCACTTCATCAGCTGCAACTTTAACATGGACAACCAACTCATGTGCTGTTGCCTACCAAATCATTTACAGAAAAACAGGAACAACCACCTGGACTTCAAAAAAAATTAACACTAATTCCGGTTTAAAAACAATTACCGCATTATTCTCATCAACTGCCTATCAATGGAAAGTAAGAAGCAAGTGCAGTTTTAGTCCTGTGGTGTGGAGTGCATGGAGCGAATTAAAAACTTTCACCACTCCTGCCATGAAAACTGAATCGGTTGCAACCATTTCTTCAATGAAAATTTATCCGAATCCGGTTTCTCCATTGTTGTTTATTGAACTTTCATCCGATGAAGAAATAGAAATGATTGAAGTGTATAATTCATTGGGAGAAAAAGTAAATGTGGTTTCATATCCGTTTGCTGAATCATCTGCTTCAATAAATGTGCATGAACTCTGCTCAGGATTTTATTTTATTTCTGTTTACACAACCTCCGGAAATATTTTCAGAAAGAAATTTGTTAAAGAATAATTTACTTTAAAATTCACCTGAACAGGTTTGGAAGGCGTATCTTATTCAATTAAAATTTTGCACTTACTTGCAACGAAAAATTTCTTGGTTGTTCAATCAATGCCGGCCGTTCGGTGTATTCGCGGTTCAATAAATTTTTTGTGATGAGCGAGACCTTTACATATTTATTCACCTTCATTGATATGCGGTAATCAATTACAAAATCACCGGTGTGATGTAATTTGCGATAAGGAACAATACCTGCAACTACAGGAAACGGCACCAATGGATCGGTACCATTAAATATCGGATCAATGTTATCCATAAAACTATTGTATCGGAAACTGAAACCGGTGGAGAAAGAATGATATGAAATATCAAATTCAGCTTTTGCTGTCCATTGATATCTGTAGTTCAGAATTTTTATTTTCGAAACGGAATCAATAATTGATTGTGTTGCTCCTGCATTTTCATTTAACAGACTATCAACGAGTTCAACTTTATTAATATCAATTGGAATAATGTAAGTAACACCTGCCAAAAGATTAGTTGGCAACCCGAATAATTTTCCCTGACCTATCACTGAAAATTCACCACCACTGATTCGTGCATTGGTAATGTTGATGGTTTTAAATCCGAGATATTTCTGAAAATCTACAAAGTTGATTGGGTCACCCGGTTTCCATGCATAAGGTGGATGAAATCCAAAAGTGAATTCTAAAAAATCTTTGTACTCACTCATAAACGCGCACAAGTCAAGATATCCTAACCAACTGCTGACTTTAAATCCCTGCTTCACTCCTATTTCTGACGACCATCCGGTTTCAGGATTTACAGCCGGGTTAGGAAAAATTTGCAAAGGACCGACTTGTGTGGCAACAAATTTTTCAGCAATGGTTGGAAACCGATACCCTTGCCCGAACGATGCACGGAAATAAGTGGCTTTCATAACTCTGAAATTTGCCCCGGCACGAAATAAAATTGGCGACTGACTGGTAATTGTATCAACTCGAAACATTTCATATCGCACTCCGCCAACTATATTCAGTCTTCCTTTTTTCTGATCGAGCTGAAGAAATACAGCTTTGTTATCTGCGGTATGATTTCCATATAAATCGGCAGTAATTGCAGAAGCATTTGCAGCTACACCTGTTGTTAAATTCAAACCGAATTTGAAAAAATGCTGGTACTGATATTCGCCATAATACAATTGTGCGTTGGTACTTTTATTATCGCTTGCAATGGCGTTGGTTAAATAATACCGACCATGAAATGAATGACGATTGCCATTCTTATTAAAATAAGTCAGGTATGGATCAATGCTTATTCGTGTATTATTATTCTCAGCTAATGTTGTAGTGGCAGTATCCATTCCACCTTGCGGACGATAAGCGCCGGTTGTATCATCCTGCCATATAAAGAAAGTTGCAGTATGTGATACAAATGCATTTACATTTAAACCTACAGCAAGGCCATCAATTTTTTTAAACCGATAACGGGTGCCCACATTCACCCGACCGCGCTCAGTATATTCTCCCTCACGAAAACCTGATTCGTTAAAAACATTTCCACCAAAACTTAAATCAAGCTGACCGAACTTTTGACTGTGATTAAAATATCCACCTGAATAATAGGGTTGCTTATTTCCCCACCAGATCAATTCTTTTCGTTTTGGGTTTTGATAAATGCCCTGATAAAAATTGATTTGAGTTTTAGGAACCGATGTTGGATAGTTAGTACGGATATTTATTACTCCGTTCAAAGCCGATGAACCATATAAACTTGATGCAGCACCTTTAATAATTTCTACCTGATCTAAATTTTCGAGCGGCAAAAAATCCCACTTCACATCACCTGCATCGGCGGCTAACTGCGGCACATCATCTACTAAAACCAACACTCGGCTTCCTGCGCCATAACTGTAACCGCTTCCACCGCGAATGTTTGCCTGCCCGTCAATAATATTTACACCGGGTGCTTTGTTAATTGCTTCGCGCATGTCAACCGAATTGGTGTTCTCAATGAACGAAGGTTTTATTACTTCCATACTCACCGTTTCTTCCGAAATTTTTTTTTCGTAACGGCTTGAACTCACTACAATGGTTCCCAACTCTTTTGCATTGGTCACTAACTCAACATTTAATTTTATTGTGTCACCCGCTTTTATTATCACTTGCTTATCTAAAGTTTCATATCCGACAAAAGAAAATTTTATGATCTGTGTGCCGGATGGAAGTGAGAAAATATAATTACCGGCATCATCACTCACTACTCCAATTGCCCCTGATGAAATGGTCACTCCAATTAATGCTTCATCAGAAGATGCATCAGTTATGGTTCCGCGAATGCTTCCGGTTTGCGCAAAAAGATTTGCTGATACAAAGAGTAAAAAAAGTGTCAGTGATTTTTTCATTCAGAAATTATTTTATCGGGAATGAAAATAACTTGCCGTGTCAATTTCGCAAATGGTGTGGTAGAAATTGAATGAACAATTAAATAACGGGAGGAGAAAAATATTTCTGAATAAATATCTGCGATCGAATTTCTGCTTCACCTTCCGCCGCCTTCAAAAATTTATTCTTCTGTTTTTTGTCAATGATTCTTGCTTTTACATTGTCGCGCAATTGCAGTTGCAGAATTTCAGAAAGTTGTTTGCGCTGAACCGGATTTAAAATCGGCAGTAGAAATTCCATTCGTCGGTCTAAGTTGCGAGTCATCAAATCGGCGCTTGTGATATGCATGCTTTCATCATCGCCATAACGGAAATAAAATATCCGCGCATGTTCCAGAAAGCGGTCAACAATACTGATGATTTCAATATTATCTTTTGGTTTCATACAGCAAATACTGCGAACAATAATTTCAATTTTTACTCCTGCATCAGCAGCTTCATATAATTCAGGAATAATTTTTTCGTCTTCCAGATTATTTACTTTCAGAATAATTCGTGCTGAAAGATTTTGTTTTGCCGCCTCAATGCACTTTTGAATTTCAGAAGAAAAAGTCTGACGGTAGTTGCTTGGAGAAAAAGAAATTGTTGTTGGATGAAAATTTTCAAGCGATGTTGATTGAAGTGCTGCAAAAAAATCAGCAACATCCTGCGTGATAATTTTATTGGACGAAAGAATCGCAATATCGGTGTACTTGTCCGCAGTTTTTTCATTTAAGTTTCCGGTATTCAGAAGCACAGTTCGCTTTATTGCTCCATCATTTTCTTCTTCAATCAAAATAGTTTTCGCATGAATTTTTAAGTTCGGGAAATTGCGTGAAATTTTTACTCCACCGGCTTCCAATTTATTGGCGAGCATAATATTTTCTTCTTCGCTCTCGCTTGCTTTAATTTCTAAGTACGCATAAACATTTTTTCCGCTTGCTGCAGCAATTAGTAAATTTTCAGCTAACAATGAATGTGGCGCTGTTCGATACAGTGTGATGAATATATTTTTCACGCTGTTGCTTGTGGCCGCTTCTTTCAATAAATTAATTACTGTAGAAAAAGAATGATATGGAAAGTAAAGAAGATGATCCGCTTCACTAACTGCTTGCAATATTGAAGGAGCATTATCTAAAGGATGAATTGCCGGAATCATTGGAGACTCCTTCATTTCAGCAGAAAGCAATTTACCTAAAACACTGAAATCACTCAGGACTAAAATGGAATTCTTTTTCGCTACTGCATTCTTACTGCCCTTTGTTATTTGTAAAAGAGTTTTTATAATTTCTTTCGGTGTGTTTTTTTCAAACAGAAAGTAATTTCCAATTGCCTGATTTTCATTTTCTAATTTCTTCGAAAGTGCGGGCTCTTCATCAGCAGAATAATATTTATTTCCTGCAATCATTTCAAACAAATTGTTTCCCGGAATTACATGTCCCGGAAAAATTTCCGGCAGGTAGTAACGAATTATTGTTTCTGCCAAAACATAAATTGATTTGCCTTCTGCAGATGGAATTTCTATAAACCGTTCGCTTTTACTGAATGGAATTTCGATAAGCGCTTGACCTTTTTCTTCATGAAAAATTAATTGAACGAATAGATAAAGCCGTCCGTTTTCAAAAGCTGCTACTTCATTTTCATCGGTTAAAAATCTCGGATATAGAACGGGTTTCATTTTTAACCGAAACCATTCATTCAAAAATTTCAATTGTATTTCATCCAATTCTTCAACTGATAAAATTTCAACTCCTGAATTTTTTAGTGTGCTGAAAATCGCGGTCAGAATTTCACCGCATTCTGAAAATTGTCTGGTTATTTTTTTATTCAGCTTGTTTGTCTTTTTGAAAAAGCTTTCATCTGAAGTATTTAACAAAGCAAAAAATCGTTCACGAATAAATACTTTCAGATTACTATCTGAAATAGAAATAAATTTCAATCGCTCAGCCGCCAGATTATTTTTATAAGATGCTTCCTGCATCACGCGGCTGTTGAATGAAAGCCAACTGAAATCGCGATCGAATAATTTCATCTTGATGATATATTATTCATCTTCTTTATACTTTTTTGGAAATTCATAAAGCACCAGATGCTTTTCACTTTCCTCAATTTCATCCCATTTGTCGGTGATAAATTCAATTCCAACAATGGAGCAAGTAGGCATTGATGGAATTTTATTTCTTGTAAAATAATTTGCCAGTTCATGAAATGTAGGATTGTGGCTGAACAACAAAACAGTTTCGGCCGATGAATCAATTGACAGAATGAATGATAAAATCAAACTTTGATTGAATGAATACAAAACCGGATCAATTAAAATTGAATCAACCGGATAGTTTAATTCCTTAGAAAAAAATTTTGCGGTTTCCAATGCGCGAACAGCAGGACTACTGAAAATCAAATCAGGTTTAACACCTTTTTCTTTCAGAATTTTTCCCATCATCGGAGCATCTTCCTTTCCGCGGTTGTTCAATGTGCGGTCAATGTCCTTCATCTTCAAATCATCGTGACTTGATTTTGCATGTCGAATAAGAAATAGTTTTTTCATAAGGTAGTAGCTCCATCCTTAATCCTTCCCCTATGGGAAAGGAAACAGTCGCGGATTATTTTTTCGATTCTGTATTTACTCATTTTTTTCATCAGCTTTAATTGTATTCATGAATGCTTCGCATTTCATTATCAAATTATCATATCAACAAATCATCAAATCAGTTCTTCATTCCCTTCTCAAAACAATGGCGACAGCGTGGTTCGTAATGGTCTTTTTCGCCGAGTAAAACCGTAGCATCGTATTTAGATTTCCGGAACGAATAAGAAGCTAAGTTTCCGCAAATCATACAAATTGCGTGAACCTTTGTAATGTATTCCGCTCTTGCTAAAAGTTGTGGCATCGGGCCAAAAGGTTTTCCGGAAAAATCCATATCCAATCCTGCAATAATTACACGCGCACCTTTTGCCGCTAACTTATCGCAAACCATTGGCAGTTCGTTGTCGAAAAATTGCGCTTCATCAATTCCTATCACTTCAATTTCATTGGCAAGTAGCAGAATGTTTTGAGAGTTGGAAACCGGAGTGGATGAAATATAATTTTCGTCGTGCGACACAATGTTGCTGGTGTGATAACGGGTATCAATCTGTGGTTTAAAAATTTCCACTTTTTGGTTGGCAATTCTTGCACGCTTCAACCGTCGAATAAGCTCTTCAGTTTTACCGGAAAACATGCAGCCGCAAATCACTTCAATCCAACCGGTTTGTTGTTGTCGTATGTGAGGTTCAATAAACATTTAATGAGTTTTAAAATTCGTGATGCGAAAATTCACAAATCTTTTCCAATAATGAACAGAATAATTTGAATTCATAAACCATTTTGTTGGAAACTGCGTTAAATTCTAAAATGTTGGAGTTCTTAATTTAAAATTAAAAAACAGGATTTGAAAGCATAACTTTACACCCCCTGAAAAAGATATGGCTGATATAAAAACAGAAACGAAAATTTCGGTATTGATTGAAAAAGTCAACTACCTGTTTCAGTCTATTCAGTTCAACAATGGGGTGATAAATAAAATTGATAAAGATTTATTGCTCAATTATGTTCGAGAATTGTATGAACTCACACTCTCATTGCCGGTTGATCATCCGCAGGCCAATTTGATGCAACAATTTCCGCCGCAATATCAGCAGCCTCAACCACCGCCACAACAATATTATCAGCAACCAACTGCTCCGCCACCTCAACAATATATTCCACCGGTTCAACAACCCGCACCACCAGTTATTCAACAGTCATCTCCACCACAAGCTGAGCCACCAAAACCTCAACAGCAAATTCCAACTGCGCCGTTAACCAATGGAGCGCAAAATGGAAATGGTATGAATGGAAATGGAAATGGAAACGGCACTCATCGTCCAAATTCAGATGATGCAGTTTTGAAAACCAATCCCGGCCAATCGTTGAATCAATCGTATTCGGGAAAAGGAACGCAAAAAACTGTTTCAGATATTTATTCTGAACAAGGAGCTAAACCTACAGTGAATGAAAAACTGAATCAGCCGAGAACAGATTTGAACGATAAATTGCGCAAGGCACCCATTAAAGATTTGAAAACATTTATTGGTTTGAATAAACGCTTTTCGTATATCAATTTTTTATTTAACAACGACGCAAGATTATATGATGAGTCTATGGAAAAAATAAACAACAGTAGTAATTATGATGAGGCAATGGATTATATCGAAAATACATTGCGCAACCGCCTTCACTGGAATACACAGGACGAAATGGTGGCTGAGTTCTACAACATTGTAGAGCGCCGGTTTTTAGTCTGAATTATTTTTGGAAAATTTCTTTATTGATGTACTGAACAATTTGTTCAGTTGCTCCTGCACTATTTTTTACATAATTGCTACAGCCAATTGAACATTGGGAATAAAAATTCTTATCGGTAAGCAGTTGATTGATTTTAGAAGTGAACTCATTTTTATTTTGAATACTGAAACAGCTTTGTGATAGAATCAACTCGTTTGCTTCTCGAAATTTTTTACAGTTGGGTCCGAATAAAACCGGAACACCATAAACAGCGGCTTCTAAAATATTATGAATTCCTTTTCCAAATCCTCCTCCTACATAAGCTATTGTTCCATAACGATAAATGTTGCTAAGCATTCCGATATTATCAATTACTAAAAATTGTTTTTCGCTGGGTGAATTTTGAATTTGTGAAAACCGAATTGCCTTTTCTCCAAGCTGATTGACTAAGGTTGAAATATACTGTTCGTTGATTTCGTGTGGCGCAATTATCCATTTCAGTTCTGTGTTTTTTTGTTGCTGAATAAATTGTATCAGGATTTTTTCATCATCAGGCCAGGTGCTTCCGGCAATTATTATTTTGTTGTACCTGCAAAATTTTTCTATTTCAGGAAATTGTTTCGCGTTGTTTTTTACCTGAAGCACACGGTCAAATCTGGTGTCGGACGAAAGAACTGCATTGGTCAAACCAAATTCGCTGAGCAGATCTAAAGAATTTTTATCCTGAACAAATATTTTATTGAATGATTTTATTATTGATAGGAACGGTTTTCCAAACCGATTGAAAAACAATTGCTCTTTTCTGAATATTCCGGAAATTAGAATGGCTGGAATATTTTCTTTCTTCAACTCATTCAAATGATGAAGCCAGAATTCGTACTTAACAAAAATAGCGAGCCGAGGATTTATAATTCTGATAAATTCTTCCGCATTTTTTTTTGTGTCGATTGGTAAGTAGAAAATATAATCAGCATCAGTACTGTTTTTTCGTTGGGCATAACCACTTGGCGAAAAAAAAGTGAGCAACACTTTTATGTTTTCATTTTCAGCTTTCAGTTTTTCAATAACAGGTCGGCCTTGTTCGTATTCGCCTACAGATGCACAGTGCATCCACACGATGTAATCATTTTTATTAACTGTACTTTTTAATTCGCTGAATAAATTTTTCCGTCCATCAATAAATTGTTTTGCTTTAGGATTGAATTGCGATGAAACACGAATGGCCAGTAAATAAAATTTAATCGCTAAATCATAAATGAAAATATAAACCGGATTCATTAATGCGTATAAAATTCCTGGTAAGTGTGACCATAAAGCGGAAGAAACCAAGCGAGTTTCAACCCAATCAAAACATCTAATCGTTGCGAATTATCGCGTGCATGAGAATCAAAATTCCAGTCACGACGATTTTGAGTGAAACCTTCGGTCACTTCAATTCCGGTATAAAAATTTAATAATTTTCTAGGGTCAAAGTGAGCAAATCCTAAAAACTGACTGGTGCAAATTCCATTGGTTAACCGATCGTAACCTTTCACATAATCACCGGCAAATTGCGGAAGGTCATTACTGATTTCCTGAATTTTTATTTTGTGTTGCATGAATCCCACGCCAACAATTGTCATTATTCCAGAATTGGGATTGACATGAAAGGCAGGAATAATTTTTCCGAATTTCCCTTGTAATAAATAACCTCGTTCGTTCAAAACTATGGAAGAATAAATTCCATTGATGCTTATAAAATTTCCTGATGTGGTTTTTAATGCATCAAGTATTGTGTCCTCTCGAATATTAGCGCTGAACAAAAAACTTCCGGTTGCACCTATCAACCAGTTCTTTCCGAACTTGAATAAAAAATTACCTTCAATCGTACTTCCGTTTCCAAATCTTTTTGCCATATCAGCAGCCGGAATCTGATAAGTATAGGCAGCGCTGATGATTCGCGCATTTACCAAAGTGTCTTTAATGTTGGTTTTTTTTTGAGCAACAGAATTAAGAGAGAGCAAACAAAACAGTAAGCTGAGTTTTCGCATGAGGCGAAAATAATCGCTGCTTTTCAGATGCGTGTTTTTGTTTTTAAATTCGATTTTACTTTGACAAAAGGTTTTTCATCGCATTTTCCAATTCAGGAAATTGAAACTGAAAATCTGCATCCAATATTTTTTTTGCAGAGCATTTGCAATCTTCGAAAAGTGCTTCGGCAAATTCGCCTGAAATGATTTTTAACATCCATTTAGTTGCGGGAGCAGGCAAAGTTTTATTTTGCATTACGCGAGCAAGTGTTTTTATAAATTCAGAATAAGAAACTGATTGGGGCGCAACAGCATTGTAAGCCCCATTCATATTTTTATTTTCAATGGCGTGAATAAACAGATTGCAAACATCATCGAGATGAATCCAACTCCAGTGTTGTGAGCCGGGAAGAAATATTGGTCTAATAAAAAATTTTAAAGGCAATTCTAATTCCTTCATTGCACCTGAATTTTTTGCGAGTACAATTCCTGTACGCAATTGTATAGTTCGGATATTTATTGCCTCCGCTTTCCGCACTTCGTTTTCCCAATCGCGACAAACATTTCCTAAAAAAGAATTTGCAGGAGCAGTTTCTTCCGTAACAATTTCATTTTTCCTTTCGCCATAATATCCGATGCCCGATGCACTCACAATTGTTTTTACCTGATTCGTATTTTCTTTCAGCGATTGAATTAAAAACTGTGTTCCGTTGATGCGGCTGTCGTAAATATTTTTTTTGACTGTTACACTCCATCGCTTCTCATAAATATTTGTTCCGGCGAGATGAATGATTGCATCTGCATTTTCAAAAGCAGCTTTATCAATTTCTTTTTTCTCCGTATTCCAGATAAAAGTCGGAATCATCCCATCTCCTTTTTTCCGGGAGAGATGCCGGACAATAAAACCTTTCTCCAATAGAATTTCAGAAAGTCGTTGTCCGATTAAACCTGAAGCACCGGTAATGAGAATGGTTTTCATTCGAAAGAAAATTAACCAGCCCAGTTTTCTTTATCGAGACTTCTATAATGAATTGCTTCGGCAAGATGTTCGGTTTTTATATCCGTACTATCTGAAAGGTCAGCAATTGTTCTGGCAACTTTTAAAATGCGGTCGTAAGCGCGGGCAGATAAATTCAATCTTTCCATTGCAGTTTTCAAAAGTGTTTCGCCTGCTGATGTGAGCTTGCATATTTCGCGCACCTGCTTGCTTTCCATTTGCGCATTGCTGTGAATATTTTTCTTTTCCTTAAATCTTTCAATCTGAATATTTCTTGCTTTCACCACACGCTCGCGAATGGATTCACTTTTTTCGGAAAGTGATTTCGATGATAGTTCAGAGAAAGGAACCGGCGTAACTTCCACATGCAAATCGATTCGATCGAGTAATGGTCCTGAAATTTTATTCAAATATTTCTGTACAACTCCGGGAGCGCACACACATTCTTTATCGGGATGATTGTAATAACCACACGGACATGGATTCATCGAAGCTATCAACATAAAACTCGAAGGATAATCCACGGAAAAACGCGCACGCGAAATGGTGACCTTGCGTTCTTCCATCGGTTGCCGTAATACTTCAAGAACTGTTCGTTTGAATTCCGGCAACTCGTCTAAAAATAAAACTCCATTATGCGCCAATGAAATTTCTCCTGGTTGCGGATTATTTCCTCCACCAACTAAGGCAACATC
>CANJII010000038.1 GCA_947474435.1 Chitinophagaceae bacterium
ATTGAATTTTTCAATCGATTATTTATTTCTGCCTCTTCACAATCAACATGAATGATTGTTCTGTTTTCCTCAAAGAATTTTACATCAGCTCCGGTTTGTCTAATATCCAAACGGCTTCCTAAAACAATAATTAAATCAGATTCTCCAATAGCTAAGTTCACCCAGCGATTTCCATAGCTGCCGAGAAATCCAACTCTTAACGAATGTTTATATGGAATAACATCTAACCCAAGTAATGAAGTGGCAACAGGAACATTTACTGAATTGATAAAATCAGTAAACAACTCCAAGCTGTTCGATGCTCGTATTCCTCTTCCGGCAATGATCAGTGGTCTCTTTGATTGGGAAATGAGTGTTGCAATTTTTTCTAACGCAAATTCATCAATGACACTATCACCTGCTAAATTAGTTGGTTCAATTTTCTGATTACTAATTTCAATATTTTCCCGTTGCACATTCATCGGAATATCAATTAACACAGGGCCGGGGCGACCACTTGTTGCAATAGAATATGCTTCTTCTAAAAGAAAAGGAATCTGCTGAGCCGTTTTTATTTCGAAACATTTTTTTGTTACTGGAATTGCCATAGAAATAATATCTGTTTCCTGAAATCCAAGTTGTCTTATTTTTCTGGCTCCCTTTTGTTCATGAATGTTTACCTGACCTGTTATAAAAATGGCTGGTGCTGAATCGAAATAACACGATGCAATTCCGGTTAATAAATTAGTAGCACCAGGACCGCTTGTGGCCAATGCAACACCTGGAATGTTTTTTACACGGGCAAAACCATCGGCAGCAAAGGCAGCTCCTTGTTCATGATGCATGGTGATAATATCAATTCCCTTTGCAGCATTTAAAGAGTCAAGAATGTGAGTTATCATTCCACCGGATAATTCAAATACACAATCAATTCCTTTACTCTTCAGAAACTGCGCTATATAATCACTTGCTTTCATTCAGGTAATAATTAAAAGTCTTTTGTAAAGTTTGTTTTGTGTTGAAGTGCGATTGCAAATTCAATTCTTGCTTCGCCCTTAATGTGGCAGGCACATACCTTAAAGGTTTACTATTAATTTTTTTCGCTGCAATTTGAATGTCCACAGGTTTATCAGAAAATGAAGCAATAATTTTTGCAACATCTTCAATACTTAAATCTTCTTCTGATCCGACATTGTATGGATGGCAGGATTCTCCTCTGAATAATATTGTAAAGAGCCAAACTGTTAAATCTGCAGCATACATGTATGAACGGAAAGCTGTTCCATCACTGCTGATTTTTATTGCTGTTCCATCTGCAACATTCCTGATAAAATTTCCAACAGCAAAGTGGCCATCAAGCGGAAGATAGGGTCCGGCAAATGCAAAGCACCTTGCAATTTTTGAAGGAATAGAATAATTTTTTAAATACAAATTGCAAAGCATTTCAGCCACGCGCTTTCCTTCGCCATATGCAGCACTGGAATCATAAATATCAGGACTTCCATTGAACTCTTCTGAAACATGAGTGATTTCAGAAGGTTGCTTTCCATACACTGCTCCTGAACTTGTATGCAGAATTGCTTTCACTTTTTTAATTCGTGCTAACTCAAGAATGTTTTTTGTGCCTTCAACGATTGTGTCAAACATCAACACAGGTTGTTCAATGTTGAGTGATACAGCTGGTTCGGTTGCAGCGTGAATGATAAAATCAATTTTCTCTTCCGAAAAAGTGAAGCTTCGGATATCTCCATTCAGAAATTTTATTGCTGAATGATTGAACTGTGGGAATTGCATTAAAAATTTTTCAGGATTGCGACTCAATACAATCAATTTTCCATTGAGTTGTAATTTCTCATTGATGAAAATAAAACTTTCGAGTAACCACTTTCCAAAAAATCCGGTTCCTCCGGTTATGAATATTGTTGAACCGCTTGGAAAATATTCTTTCCATAAATCATTGGTATGATTCAGAACATGTTCAAGGTCTGAGGTTGGAATTGTTTTCAATCTTTCAGCAGCTGATGAAAAATATCAATCATGTAATCTATCATCTCATCATTGATCATGGGAGTTACACCAATCCAGAAAGTTTGATTCAGAATTATTTCAGTGTTTTTTAAATCACCAACTTCGCGATAAGCATGATTTTTAAAATAGGGTTGCTTTTTAATATTTCCTGCAAACAATAAACGGGTAGCAATTTTATTTTTTGTTAGCTGGTATATCAAATCATTCCTTGTAATTCCGGCTTCGGGCTTCAGTGTAATTAAAAAACCAAACCACGATGGACTTGCATTTCGAGTTGCTTCAGGCAATATCAGTTTATGAGAAAGATCACTTAAGCCGTTTTTTAATTTATTGAAATTGTGTCTTCTGATGCGAATAAATTCTTCGAGTTTATCTAATTGCGCTAACCCTAAGGCGGCTTGCATATCTGTAATTTTCAGATTGTATCCCAATCGGGAATAAATGTATTTATGATCGTATCCAAATGGCAAATCACCCAATTGCCATTCAAATCTTTTTGCGCAGGTATTATCTTTTCCGGGTTCGCACCAGCAGTCTCTTCCCCAGTCGCGGAACGACTCCATTATTTTTTTGAGCTTAGCATTATTGGTAAACACCGCACCGCCTTCACCCATTGTAATATGATGTGCCGGATAAAAACTTAATGTGGCAATATCTCCGAATGTTCCAACATGTTTGTTATTGTATGTTGCTCCGAGCGCATCACAACAATCTTCAACCAGCCACAACTTATGCTTCCTTGCAATTTTATGAATCTCTTCAACCTGAAAAGTATTTCCAAGGGTGTGGGCAATAACTATTGCTTTTGTTTTCGGACCAATGGCTTCTTCTAATCTTGCAATGTCAATTTCATAGGTCGGAATTTCTACATCGAGAAAAACAGGCGTGAGTCCGTATAACAAAAATGGATTAATGGTTGTTGGAAAAGAAACAGCAACAGTTATGAATTCATCACCCGGTTTTAATGCACGATCACCTAATTCTTCAGCTGTAAGAGTTGCTGCTGCAATAAGATTGGCGGATGAACCGGAATTTACTGTTATTAAACTTTTTATTCCAATGAACTTTGCGAGTTTTTTTTCAAACTCGGCATTGAATCGCCCGGTTGTAAAAACACCATCCAAAGCGGCTTCAGTCATCAATTGTAATTCCTTCTCATCAAATACTTTTCCGCTAACCGGAATTGTTGATTCACCAGAAATGAATTTTTTATTTTCATGAACCTCATCATGATATTGTTTGATGAGCGAGAAAATTTCTTTTTTAATAGTTTCTGCTTTTGATTTCATAATGGATTAATAGTTGGCAGTGAAATTTTTTATTTGATTCACTCTGCTTTCATACACATTTTCCGATTCCTTTTCTGATAAATATCCTTCAACTGTGTATTGAATTGTTTCTTCAAAATTTAAAAGTGGCCTCCAATCCAACTGCGACAATGCTTTTGAAATATCAAGTTTCAACAAACTTGCCTCATGCGGTTTGTTTGGATTGTTATCGGGTTTGTATTTGAGATTGGTAATTGTTTTTGAAATTTTATTTATTACATCTGATACACTGTAATCTTTTTCCGTTATCGGGCCGAAATTCCAACCGCCTGAAAATGATTTTCCTTTTTCATACAATGTCTGAGCAAGTTTCAAATAACCGAATACCGGTTCTAAAACAAATTGCCAAGGCCGTGTTGAATTTGGATTTCGGATTATTAGTTCGCTATTTGAAAAATAGGCTCTGAACAAATCAGGTATAATTCTGTTCTCGGCCCAATCGCCACCGCCTATTACATTTCCGGCACGGGCTGAAGCAACCGCGCAATCATCAGATTGAAAAAAAGATTTTATGTAAGAAGCAGTAACCAGTTCGGCGCAACCTTTTGAGGCGCTGTACGGATCGCTTCCTCCCATCGCATCATTTTCATTGTAACCACGCGCCCATTCATTGTTCTGATAACACTTATCGCTTGTTACATTAACAGCAACTTTTACAGAAGTGGTTTCACGAACAGCTTCAAAAAAATTTACTGAACCAATAATATTTGTTTCAAAAGTTTCAACCGGATCATTATAAGATTGCAGTACGAGGGGTTGTGCTGCCAGATGAAAAGCAATTTCCGGTTTAACCTGATTGAAAAAAATTTTAAATGATTCTCTGTTTCTCACATCGCCATCCTGATGATGAATAAGTTTTGCAAGATTTGTTTTAATGAAATTATCGTCAGAAGTTTTAGGAGGTAAAGCATATCCATGAACATCTGCTCCCAATTCATTCAGCCAGATACAAAGCCATGAACCTTTAAAACCGGTATCGCCGGTTACCAGAATTTTTTTTCCTTTAAAAAATTTATTGAACAGATCCATATGTTTTATTACTTCCAGATTTTCCACTCTGCAGTACCGTTATTCCAAAGTTCATTCAAATCCATTTTATCTTTTAATGTATCCATGGGTTTCCAGAAACCTTCGTGCTTGTAAGCAACTAAATTATTTCCGGCAGTTATTTTTTCGAGCGGGTCTCTTTCCCAAATGGTGTTATCTCCTTCAATGAAATCAAATATTTGTGGCTCGCAAACAAAGAAACCGCCATTGATCCAGTGTCCATCACTTTTAGGTTTCTCTTTAAAATTCATCACCTGTAAATCATTATTTATTTGCAGTGCACCAAACTTTCCGGTTGTTTGAATAGCAGTAACAGTCACCATTTTTTTCTTTGAATCATGAAAATCCAAAAGTTGTTTGATGTTTACATTTGAAACACCATCACCATAAGTCAGAAAAAATTTTTCACCATTCACATATTCTTTAATTCGCTTAATACGACCTCCGGTTAGGGTATCTTTTCCGGTATCAACCAATGTAATCTTCCAGTTTTCAGTTGCAGTGTTGTGTATTTTCATCTGGTTATTTGAAAGATCAAATGTTACATCAGACTGATGAAGAAAATAATTGGCGAAATATTCTTTCACCATAAAACCTTTGTAACCAAGGCAAATTATGAATTCATTAAAACCATAATGAGAATAAATTTTCATGATGTGCCACAAAATTGGTTTGCCTCCAATCTCCACCATTGGTTTCGGACGAATATCTGTTTCTTCAGAAAGACGGGTGCCCAATCCACCCGCGAGAATAACTACTTTCATGTTATCATGATTTTTAGTGCTTCAAAATTAATTATCAAAAATGGAAACATTTGTTTGATGGAATTTATTATTTATTCAATGACTTATTGAACAAGTGTTCAATTGTATTGAAATAAAATGACTGTACTGATTTTATTTGTAAACTGTTTAAATTCAATTTTCTGATTATCAGCGCATAAATTTTTCATTCTTAAATTATCACTTCCATTCCTATTTTGCCTTCCTTATTTTTCAATTGATGAGTAAAAAACAAACTAAGATTTCTGAATCGAAAAAAATAACTCCTGCTAATACGAAGGTGGTCACTAAGCCATTACTCGAGCGATTTCCGTGGATAGAATATGTATTGGTTGGATTAACAATTACAATTCTTTTTTTTCTGCGGAGAAATTTTTTAGGTATTCCGATGGAGCGCGATGAAGGATCGTATGTGATGTATGGCAAGTGGTTAGTTGATGGCGCAAAACCATATGTTGATTTTTATGAAATGAAACCTCCCGGAATTTTTTTAGTGTATGGGTTGATGGTGAAACTTTTTGGCTACGATGCATTGAGTTTACAAAAAGGATTTTGCTATGTGTATGCACTGATACTTTTATTTTTTTATCTATTCTTTCGAAACCTATTCGGAAAAAAAATGGCGATGGTGCTGTTGCCAGTTGGCGGATTGCTTTTTCTGAACCCACAGATTTATGGATTCACCATTCAGGCAGAATTTTTTGTGCTCGTGTTTGTTTTAGCAGGTTTGTATTTATTCACGCTTGCGAAACTGAAAAATAATTTATGGATTTTACTTTTTTCCGGTATGATGCTCGGATTTTCAGTTTTAATAAAACAGGCCGGAATATTCTATTGTTTTTTTGGGGCTTTATGGATATTGATTGATTGGCTGAAAAATAAAAATCTGCGGAAATTTATTTTCGAAACAATGGCTTTTGCAGCAGGAGGTCTGATTCCTGTTTTATTAATTTTTCTATGGATACAAATGCAGGGATTAACTAAGGATATGCTTTTCTGGATAGTGGAATTCCCGGGGAAATATTATCTCGTTGATATTTCATTTGATGATGGAATAAATATGCTAACCACTACTTTTAAAAATATTCGGGGTGAACAACCTTTGTTCTGGATGCTTGCATTTGCAGGTTTGATTGCCGGATTTTTTATTAAAATTTCATGGGACAAAAAAATCGTTTATTATTCTTTTATCATCCTTTCATTTTTACCAATTGTTCCCGGCTATCGGTTTTATGGTCACTACTGGATATTATTTGTTCCCGGCATTGCACTCTCCATTTGCCTCACTTATCAATTGCTCGAACAATTGGTTGGGAAAAGCAAAGCGCTTAAAAATATTTTGGGTGTACTCTTTCTGATTATTCCAATAAGTCATTTTGCCAATTCCACCTCGTATTATTTAAAACCGGATTTCGATAAAATTTTACACGCAGGTTATGGCAGCAATCCGTTCCCTGAAGCAAAAGTTATTGGCGATTTTCTGAAAAAGAATATGAAACCCGGAGATCAGATTTATGTTGCCGGATCAGAACCTGAAATATATTTATATACTAATACGCTTGGTGTTACACGACACAATGTTGTTTATATCATTAATCTGAAATATCCATTTACCAAAACAATGAGAGCTGAAGCCATAAAAGATGTAGAAACAAAAAAACCGCGGTACATTGTTGATGTTGTCATTCCCATTTCATTATGGTTTTCAAAAGAAAGTGAAATGGAGCTTTTTGAATGGACTCAGAAATATGTACAGGAGAATTATAATTTAGTTTTCATTGCTGATCAGTATAGTCCGGGAAATGCAACCAATTATGTTGAGGGGCCAGCGGTTTTAACCTATAAACCGCAAGGGCAAAATTTCATAACGGTTTGGGAGCGGAAATAGAATTTTTATTTGAAGTGCAAATTATTCAGCTGTGTATGCAGGAGCTAAAACCCGTTCGGGTTGAGTGCCCTCGTACTTCACAATAATTTCTTCGAGCACCTGATTAATTTCTTCATAAGTTGTCAGCACCACTAATCGGTCGCGATAATTTTTGATGTATGGAAATCCTTTGAAATAATTTGTGTAGTGTCGGCGCATTTCCAATATGCCAAGCATATCTCCCTTCCATTTCATACTTTGTGTTAAGTGCGTGCGGCAAACATCCACACGCTCACTTACAGTTGGCGGCGCAAGCATTTCACCTGTTGCCAGAAAATGTTTTGCTTCACGAAAGAACCAAGGATAACCAATAGCTGCACGGCCAATCATGGCGCCATCCAATCCCATTGAGTTTTTTACAAAGCGCACTTTCTCAACAGTATCAATATCACCATTGCAGAAAACCGGAATTTTCATTCGCTGATTGTTCTTCACTTTTTCAATCAAGGTCCAATCGGCATTTCCTTTATACAACTGTGCGCGTGTGCGGCCGTGAATACTGATAGCTGCGATTCCGATGTCTTGTAATCGTTCAGCTACTTCCACCACATTTTTTGTGTTATCGTCCCAACCCAATCTTGTTTTTACAGTTACAGGCAGAGTTGCACGCTTAATAATTTCAGAAGTCATGCGCACCATTTTCGGAACATCCTGTAATATGGCTGCACCTGCACCACGACACGCAACTTTTTTTACCGGACAACCATAATTAATATCAATCAAATCGGGTTTGGCTTCTTCAATAATTTCAACACAGCCAACCATGGTATCAATTTCTCCCCCAAAAAACTGAATTCCAATCGGGCGCTCTTCATCATAAATATCCAGTTTCATCACACTCTTTTGCGCATGACGAATTAAACCTTCTGATGAAATAAATTCAGTGTACATCAAATCAGCACCATTTTGCTTACACACCATTCTGAATGGCGGGTCGCTAACATCCTCCATTGGTGCGAGCAACAATGGAAATTCTCCTAATTCTATTTTATCTATCCGTACCATTTGAATTGTGCGCTAAAATAGTTGGCGGCTAGCAATAGGTAGCAAAACCTGAATATCAAAATGAAGAACTACAACAAGCATAATATATTTGCAGAAAAAAATATGGAAGCCACTTATAGTTTAAAGTCAAGTGAACTCAATATTGATTTTATAAATGCCATAAGAAAAATATTTAAAAACAATGAGGTTGAAATCACAATCTCAACTACAAATAACAAGAAAGGAGAAATAGAATTTTTGAAAGCAGTTTCAGATGTTCGGCTTAGAAAAAATATAATTTCATTTTCTGTTGAAGACTTTAAGAAGAACTCTAAAAAAATTATTGCTTCATGATTTGTATAGAATATTCTGAGAGAGTAAATTTTTGTTTTTTAATACTTCGAACTATTCATGATTGAACAAAAAAGTTTTTTAAACCGGCAACCGGTTATTATGCAATTGATGATACTGGTTTTTCTGGTGTTTGCCTGCACATTCATTTTTACCATTGCATCCATGATGCTCGTTGGTCCGCTTTATGGAATTGATGGAGCAGATTCATTGATTTTAAAAGCAACTGAAAATCCCGATGCATTAAAAGAAAACAGGAATGAAGTGAATGCCATAAAACTCATTCAGCTTTTTTCAACCATCGGAACATTTTTAATTCCGGCATTGGTATTCGGATTCACGAAGGGAATGGGAAGCGATTTTCTGAAACTGAAAACTAAAACTTCCATGCTGATGGTGGTATTGGGAATGGCCACCATCTTTTTATCGGCTCCTTTGGTAAATGAAATTTATAACCTGAATAAATTGATAAGTCCTGAATGGTTCGGAAGTTTAGGAAAGGGGTTTCTCGAGTCGGAGGAGAAAAATAAACTGCTCACTGATTTATTTTTATTCATGCCCCAGGCACAGGATTTAATTATTAATGTTTTTGTCATTGCATTGTTGCCGGCTGTTGCCGAAGAACTTTTTTTCAGAGGAATAATTCAGCAATTATTTAAAGAAGCTTTTAAAAATATTCATGTCGCTGTATGGTCAACTGCCATGCTGTTCAGTTTTATTCACCTGGATTTTTATGGATTTATTCCGCGCATGTTTCTTGGTGCACTGCTTGGATATTTATTCGTATGGAGTAACAGCCTGCTCGTAAACATTGGAGCACACTTTATCAATAATGCCTCGCAAGTCGTTATGGTTTATCTATTTCAGAGCGGCTTGATTTCGTATGATGCCCAACAAGATGAAAGTATGCCTTGGTACATCACCATAATATTTTCATTATTGATGTTTGGCTTGCTTATAATTGTTTACCGTAAAAGAGTGATTGAAAAAGAACCCGAACCCGAAATAATTCCAGATAACATTTTTCAGGATAATAATTATGGATAAAAAAGTTTTTGCCACCCGAACCATCAGTGCAATTGTTTTCGGAATAATTATGCTTGTGGGATTATTATGGAATCAATACAGTTTTATTGTGCTCACAACTTTAATATGCGGCGGATGCTTGTGGGAATATTTCGGATTGGTAAGTTCCATTCAAACTTATCCAGAAGACAAGAAAAAAATATTCCGGATTATTTCAACTATTGTTGGCCTGATTGCCTTTTTGTTTTTCACCATTCCTGCATACAATATTTTTTTAACAGGATATTTTGTATTAGCTGTTCCGCTTTTGTTTTTAATGGTCAGTCTTGAGTTTTTTTCAGGTGAGAACAGAAATTTTCAAAACACAGCGTTGAATTTGCTTGGTATATTTTACATCTCCATTCCTTTGGGGTTATTGCACCTGCTTTTGTTTTTACAATCAAATGTTCATTGGGCATGGTTTCCCGGAAATGTAAATTCGGTTCTTGGTCTGTTGCTTTTGATATGGGCAAATGATTCATTCGCTTACATTGTTGGTTCAATGATTGGAAAGCATAAAATATTCCCATCCATATCACCAAAGAAAAGCTGGGAAGGTTTTTTTGGCGGAATGATAATGGCGCTCCTTACCGCATGGTTGTTATCAATGTGGCTCAATACAATAAGTTTACAGGATTGGATAGTGATTTCACTCATCGCAACTATTGTTGGAACCATTGGTGATTTATTTGAGAGCATGATTAAGAGAAATCTCGGCATTAAAGATTCAGGAAGCATAATGCCCGGGCACGGTGGTTTCTTAGATCGCTTCGATGCTTTTATTTTCTGTATCCCTTTTGTTTTTGCTTACATGTTTTTGAAATAGAAATTATCGCTGATGTACATTCATAAAGAAGGATTCACCACATTATTAATTCTTGCAGTTGTATTGATCGCAATAAACTTTGGTGCTTACTGCGCGCTTTGCGATGAAGATGTGGTGCAAATTATTTTAGCAAGTGCTTCTCTCATTTTCTTTTTAATGGTTGCATCTTTCTTCCGGAATCCAAAAAGAAATTTAACGCAGAATGAGTTAGCCATTGTATCGCCTTGTGACGGAAAAGTGGTGGTGATTGAAGAAACTGAAGAGAACGAATATTTTAAAGACCGGAGAATTCAGGTATCAATTTTCATGTCACCAGCCAATGTGCACATCAACCGGAATCCGATTAAAGGAAGGGTTGAATATGTAAAATATCATCCCGGAAAATATTTAGTAGCCTGGCATCCGAAATCTTCTACCGAAAACGAACGCAATACCATTGTAATAAATAATGGAACTGCTTCCGTTCTGTTTCGGCAGATTGCAGGTAAAGTGGCCCGAAAAATTGTTTGCTATTTAAAAGGTGGCGAAACTGTTTTGCAAGGCAGTGAAATGGGATTTATAAAATTCGGTTCGCGGGTCGATTTGTTTCTGCCATTGGATGCGAAGGTGGTAGTAAAACTTCAACAAACTGTAAAAGGGGGCGAAAGCATTATTGCCCTGCTGAAAAAATAAAATTGTGAAATCTGAACCAAATTACTTTACATTTGATTTGAAATAAACTAAAACAATTAAACAATGAAAAAACTTTTTTATCTCGTAGTTGCACTTTGCTTTATCCAGGTTGGAATTTCAAAAGCACAAAGTTCAGTAAGCACTGACAAACAAAAAAAAGAAACAATTTCCACTCAAACCACCAGTGATGTGAAACAAGTTTCCGGAACTTGCGATTCAAAAAAATCGACCACAACTTCCAACACATGTACACCTTCAAAAGAAAATCCTACTTGCTGCCAGAAAAAAGGAATGACTACCGGTTGTTCCGGAACAAGCAGCACAACTTCTTCAATGACAAAAAATGACAAGAAAAAAGTAGAAGTTCAGAAGGATGCTTCAAACACACAAAATTTAGGAACAACCCCTAAATAATAAATTAAAAAATAAAATTACAAAACCCTGATTCACCTGAATTGGGGTTTTGTTTTTTTAGAGAAAATTAGTTTAAATCAAAAGCTGATCAACCCCTCATCAGCAAAACTGTAGTACCCTTTTTCAGTTATAATAATGTGATCGAGCACTTTTATATCCAGCATCTTACCGGCATCAACAGTTTTTTTTGTCATATCAATATCCTGATCGCTTGGTTTCAGATTACCAGACGGATGATTGTGACAAAGAATTATTGAAACTGCATTGTATCTGACAGCAAAATTGAAAATGATTCGTGCATCGGCCACAGTTCCTGTTATTCCTCCTGAACTTATTCGTTCGGTTTGAATAATTTTATTTGCACGGTTCATGAATAATACATGAAATTCCTCATGTGTCAGTTCGCCAATTGTTGGTTGCATGAAATTAAATACATCTCGGCTTGCGTTTACTTTATTTAATTCAATGGCTTCTGATTTTTGACGGCGCCTTCCGAGTTCAAGCGCTGCGACTATAGTGATTGCCTTTGTTTCACCAATGCCTTTTATATTTTTTTCAAGCAGTTCCTGCACCGAAAGTTTTCCAAGCCTGTTCAAATCATTGCCAACTGCGTTCAATATTTTTTTTGATACTTCAGTTACCGGTTCATTGCGAACGCCACTTCGTAATAAAATGGCAATGAGTTCAGCATCGCTCAGCGATTGTTTTCCTTTCAGCAATAATTTTTCACGCGGCTGATCTTCTTCTGCCCAATGCTTTACGGTAAAGTTTTCAGGATAAGAATTCATATTTAAAAATGTTTGAACTGAAAGGTAAATAAATATTTGTTTTATAAAATTTAGGGCCGAAATTCAAGAATAGTAAAAGACCTGAATGTCTTAATATATGATAATTGTCAACTTACGATTATGATTTTTTTCATTCTCTGAGTTCATTCGCAAAGCGATTTTTGACCAACAAATATTTAAAAAAAATGAAAAAGAAAATTTACTTTTTACTCGTGGGTTGCATGATGCTATTCACTTTTGCATGTAACAATGCTGAAACAACTGCCAGTGAAGGCACAACCGAAGGAGCAGCCGTTGATGCTTCAGTTGGTCAGGCGAATGTGACCGATAATGATTCGCAAAAAGATGTTGTGAAAGTGGCTGTTGGTTCTCCAGATCACACAACATTGGTAGCTGCTTTAAAAGCTGCTGATTTGGTAAATGCGCTTGCCAATGCAGGGCCATTCACCGTATTTGCACCAACCAACGCTGCATTCGACAAACTTCCAAAAGGAACTGTTGAAGATTTATTGAAACCCGAGAACATTGCAACGCTGCAAACAATTTTACAACACCATGTTATGACATCTGCATTAGAGGCTTCCTTCTTTCAGGATGGACAAACTATGGGAATGGTGGATGGAACCAATGTTACTTTCCATATAAAAGATGGTGCAACTTATATTGATGATGCAAAAATTATAGGATCAGTTCGTGCTTCAAATGGTTGGGTACATGTAGTTGATGCGTGTGTGTTGCCTCCTGCAAAAAAATAATCAGATAGTTAATTAGTTGGTTTAATTAGGAATAAGGAGTTGGTAGAAAAATGATTTCTATCAACTCTTTTTATTTTTTTATTGCATGATCCGATTTTAATTTCATCATCTGAATTTAAAGGTCATGAAAAACATTTTAATGTTGTTTCTCATTTTATCCCCGATGGTTTTTATTCCTTCCTGTTGCTGCAAAGATGATAATGATTGTTCCTATCCAAATATTCTTGATAGTGATGATTGCAATTGTAAAATTGATCCAAACTACATGATGGGATTATTGCAGGCTCAAGTTGATAATGGCAGCGGATCACAAATAGAACAAAGCAACGATGCCACTGTTACTTTTTCAAACGACTCCACTGAAATTGATGCGAGTTTTGATAATAATCAGTGGTTGTGGTTTAGTATTTACGGTCAAACTACAGGAACCTATCCGATTGCACAATCAGGAAATATCTCCATTTATAACAGCAACACCAACACTGAATATTTTGCTACAGAAGGAGCCATAATATTTTCTTCAATTGATAAAGCTGCGAAAAAAATTACCGGCACTTTTGATAATATGAAATTGGTTTCGCAGTTTGGTGATTCAGTAATTATCACTAATGGAACATTTAATATTGATAATTGACAATGTAAAAAACTATTAACCAGGAATTTGAAATCAGATTCTCAAACTCCTACGGTGCTCTCCTTCATCAACTCTGCATTCTCGGCCATCTGCAATGCATCAAGCATTTCCTGAATATTTCCATTGATGAAATCAGGTAAAGTATATACAGTCATTCCTATACGGTGGTCTGTTACACGACCTTGCGGATAATTATAAGTTCGGATTTTTGCTGAGCGGTCGCCACTGCTCACCATTGATTTTCTTTTTGCTGCAATTTCTCCTTCGTGTTTTCGCACTGCTGCTTCATACAATCTGGTGCGCAACATTTTCATCGCCTTCTCACGATTGCCCAACTGTGAGCGTTCGGTCTGACACATCACCACTACACCCGTAGCAATGTGTGTAAGAATAACTTTTGTTTCCACCTTATTTACATTCTGTCCGCCTGCACCACCGCTTCGTGCGGTTTCCATTTTCACATCCGCATCACGAACTTCAACATCCACTTCTTCTGCTTCGGGCATCACCGCAACTGTTGCAGCACTTGTGTGCACACGACCCTGCGCTTCTGTTGCAGGTACTCGCTGCACACGATGCACACCTGATTCGAATTTCAAAGTGCCGTAAACATTTTCGCCGGTCACTTCAAATATCACTTCCTTATAACCACCCATTGTACCTGGACTGTCGCTCACTAATTCCAGTTTCCATTTTTTGTTTTCGCAATAGCGGATGTACATGCGATACAATTCCCCTGCAAACAAACTCGCTTCATCACCACCTGTGCCGGCGCGAATTTCAATCACGGCATTTTTTTCGTCAGTCGGATCTTTTGGGAGCAACAATAACCGAATGGCTTCTTCCGATTTTAATTTTTCTTCTTCCAAACCATCGAGTTCACCTTTCGCCATTTGCTTGAACTCGTCATCTTTTTCAGTTTCAATAATGTGCCTGTTGTTCTCGATATTGCTTAATATCACTTTGTATTTTTCAAATGCCTCAACCACTTTCTGCAATTCTTTGTACGACTTATTCAATTGCACATACAACCGCTGATCAGCAATTTTTCGCGGGTCGTTCAACTGCAATTCTAAATCCTGCCATTTCTCCTTTATTGATTGGAGCCTGTTTACTAATTCATTCATTGTGGCGCAAAAATAATAAGTTAGGGGAAAGACTAATCAGTATGGATAAACAGCTATCTTCTCTTTCAGCAAAAGATAAATTATGTGCGATTCAATCTGAAGTTGCAATGCTGTATCAGGAAGTTCAATGGAATATTCTTCCATTGTTTTCAGTTGATAAATGTGCGCCTGATTATTTTTTTTAAAGATGAGTTGATTGTTCTCCACCTGAAAATTCGTGATTCCTTTTGTTGGAATTTTATTCAGAAAATTTCCGAACTGATCAAAAACAAAAACTCCTAGTGATGAATCAGAAACAAACAGTTGTTGATTTTCTTCCTTCATTAAAAAAGGTTGAATGTGTTTATCGGAAATGGATTGCATGGTTGGGCTTTCATGCATCACCTCCAATTGTGAATTGATTTTTTTCAACCGCTCATCTGCTTCATCATACACCCAGAAATTTCCATCCTGCGATAAACATGCAACAGGTGATTGAATAATTCCGATAGGTGCAAGTTGGGTTTCAGCAATTTCAGAAAGTGTATTATCAAGCCATACAATGGTGCTGAAATCTTTGTAGTACAACATCATCTTCATTGGATTCGAAACATCAAGACTCGTTAGTTGACCGAGCGACTTATTTGTATAAGTGTGTAACAGTTGACCGGAAGAATCATGCTTCACCACTTTGTAATCAGTGGTAACGGCATAAATATTCTGCAGGTTATCAGTAGTGAAAAACAGCGCACTCACTTTTATAATGAAGAACAAATGCCACAGCGGTTCCATTATTTTTTCACTGAAGGTTTTATTATTACTGAATTATTCGTGATAGAATTTTTCGCGTCAGTTTCCCTCTCCTTAGGAGAGGGATTAAGGGTGAGGCTTCTTAACTCCAGTTTCTCTCCATCAAAAGTTGCGTAGCTGAAAAACCGCAGCCAGTCGCCGAGATTGATGTACCGGCTTTTTTCTTTGAGCGGATAATCCATTGCGAGGTGACGATGACCAAAAATAAAAAAATCAATCTGTTCGTGTTTCAGCATTTCGCGCGCGTAACCAATCAGCCATTCTTTTTCTTCACCCAGAAAATCTTCTTTCACTTCACCATTCAGAAAGCGATTGTTGTAACTCCATTTTTTTCCGAGCCACACACCGAAATTCGGATGCACGCGCGCAAACAACCAGCGGAAAACACGCGCATGAAAAATTTTCTTAATCACTTTGTACTTATAATCGCCGGGACCCAATCCATCCCCATGACCAATCAGAAACTTTTTACCGCTACACTCAAATTGAATTTCTTTATTGAAGATGGGAATATCCATTTCCTTGGTAAAATAATTTTTCATCCATTGATCGTGATTGCCCGGAAAAAAATAGATGGGAATATTTTTATCGCGCAACTCCGCCAGTTTCCCCAGCACGCGAACAAATCCTTTCGGCACCACCTGCTTGTATTCAAACCAGAAATCGAACAAGTCGCCGAGAATAAAAATGCACTGTGCGTCTTTCGAAATTTCGTCGAGCCACTGAACAAATAATTTCTCCCGCTGCAAACTTTTCTCGCGGGTTGGAACACCGAGATGCAGATCAGAAGCAAAATAAATTTTCTTTCCGCTATCAACGGAGGTGGGGAACTGCATCAGCGAACCGGATCGTCAATCAAAAAAACATAAACTTCTTTCGGACCATGCGCGCCGAGCACTAAAGTTTTTTCAATATCCGCTGTTCGGCTCGGACCCGTTGCAATCGAAATCATACTCGGCAGATTGCCTTCATATTTCTGTAACACTAATTGCGTGGCATCCTTAATATCAAAAACCAGTTGCGATGTATAAGCCACCACAATATGAATGGGCGGAAAGATTGGCAAACTGCGACCGCTCTGCTGCCGGCTCGTGAGCAAAATGCTGCCCGTGCGCGCCACTAAGCACTCGCACAAAGTAATTCCGGCGTCGGCTTTATCAATTGTTTTCCCCACGCGGCATTTATTAAAATCAAATCGCTGAAATAAATCCTGCAGCGGTTTTTCCCAGCAGTACAAATGATTCCAGCCCTTCTCGTTCGCCACCGTCGAAATGGATTGAATGAACTCAGCAATGTTTTCGCAGTAAATAAAATTGCCCTGAATTTTTGTGAACTGCTCCGCAAAAACCACATCCAGTGTATCAGTCGGCGCCGGATAAACCGAAGCCGTTTGGTCAATATTCGGAAAAGGAATGTTGGTGGAATGAATGAGCGCCTTCCGAATTTTTTTCAGCACGCGCTCTTTACTGGTTGGCTCCATAGTTTTTATTAGTGAAGCAAAAGTAGAATTATGAATGAAAATATTTTGAGAGAATTTCCAGTTGTACTCACATCAGGGATTTTTATATCACTTAAAATGAATTAATTAAAAAATAATAGCAGGTGAATAACAGTTCGTTGTCAATTTGGTTTATGATTTCACAAGTATTATAAAATTGTCAAACTTATCTTTGACCCAATGGGAAAAAACAAACTAAAGCATTTTGCCGAGATGGAAACATTCACAAATGTTTTTCAGAAAGCAACAGTGTTGAAAGGAAAATGGAATGAAGTTTTTTTTCAAAATAATAACCCAATCACATTGGAATTAGGATGCGGCAAGGGAGAATATTCATTGGCGCTCGCAAGTTTATATCCTGAACGAAATTTTATTGGCATTGATATTAAAGGCGCACGAATCTGGCGTGGCGCTAAAACCGCATTGGAAGAAGGATTAAAAAATGTTTGTTTTCTGCGCGCGCAAATTGACCACCTGCCCGAATACTTCGAACCAAATTCCATTGACGAAATCTGGCTCACTTTCAGCGACCCACATCCACCACTTCACGAAGCGAAGAAGCGACTCACTTCACCAAAATTTATTTCCATCTATCGTCAGGTTCTTAAGCCGAATGGAATCATTCACCTGAAAACCGATTCAACCATATTGTATGAATACACTTTGGAAATTATTGAGGAGCTTAAACTGAAAATGATTTATCACTCGGCTGATATTTATTCGAGTGAGTTGTATGATAAAATTCTGGAAGCGAAAACTTACTATGAGAATATGCATCTCAAACTTGGAAAGACGATTAAGTATGTGAAGTTTGGTTTGTGAGAATTATGTGGGACACGGATTTAAACTGATTGAACAGATAATCACAGATTTTATTTATCTGTTATAATACGCAGTATCTGTGTTCATCAGTGTCTTATTGTATCTCCTGACACAACTCGATCAATACTCCATTCGTGCTTTTTGGATGAAGGAAAATGACCATTTTATTATCTGCACCACGAAATGGTTCTTCGCGGGTGAAAATGAATCCTGCATCTTTTAATCTTTTTACTTCTGCATTTATATCTGCGACTTCATAAGCAATGTGATGCATTCCCTCGCCGCGCTTCTCAATAAATTTTCCGATTGCTCCTTCTGCATTTGTGGTTTCCAGCAATTCAATTTTTGTATCACCTGTTTTGAAAAAAGCAGTGCTCACCATTTCTGATTCTACATTTTCAATTTTATAACACGGCGTGTTCAACAGTGTTTCAAATAATTTTTTACTCGTTTCTAAATTCTTTACGGCAATTCCAATGTGTTCGACTTTCAGCATGGAGATAATGATTTTTTACAAAGATGAAAATAAAGTTCTTACCACAGAGGGCACGGAGTTATTTCACAAAGTAGCTCAGCGTTTTATTTTATTCTCTGTGAAACTTCTGGTTCAAACTCTGTGTTACTCCGTGGTGAAAGCATAAATTTGCCTCAGTAAATTTTAAAACCATGATACAGATAAGCGAGCACGCAAAAAATAAAGTAACTGAAATACTGAAGTCAGAAGGAAAAGATGATTCGTACTTCGTTCGGGTTTCGGTTGTTGGAGGTGGGTGCAGTGGTTTGAGCTACAAAATGGATTTCGACCACGAAATGAAAAAAGATGATCAGGTATTTGAAGATAAAGGAATGAAACTCGTTACCGACCTCCGCAGCTTTTTATATCTGTGCGGAACCACACTCGACCACAGCGACGGATTGAACGGAAAAGGTTTTCATTTCGTAAATCCGAATGCTACACGCACTTGTGCTTGCGGAGAAAGTTTTGCGGTTTAAGTTCTACCTAAATCCTCCCCATTGGGGGCTTAAAACAGGCTCGACTTATAGATAATCCTTAATCATCTTCTGAATTTCATCAGAAGAAAATTTCTCTTCTAAGTTTTCTACCAGAAATAATTTCTCCAATATTTCATCGCGGTGTTTTCCTATCCGTTGCGCTTCGGAGTATGGAATGTGGGTGAATGAAACCATGGAGTAAGCCGGAATAAATTTTTCAGGAAAAGCATTTGCAATCATTTTTTCAATTTGCTTTTTACGAAGGAATTTTTTATCGGCAACCAAATCGCGCATCTCAATAAAATTATTCAGCGCGAGTTCGAGAATCGCATCTGCATTCGGTTTGCGCGATTGTTGGTACAGCGGAAAAATTGTTTTCCAGTCATCGCCATTTTCATCCATCAGCTCGCCGAGAATTCGGCAATCTTCAAAACCGCAATTCATTCCTTGTCCGAAAAACGGAACTACAGCATGTGCCGCATCACCAATGAGCGCGGCTTTATCTTTATAGGTCCAAGGATAACATTTGATGTATGGAAGCGATGAAGTTGGATTGGCGAAGAAAACTTTTTTGTAATCAGGCATCATCGGAATGGCATCTTCAAAATACTTTTTGAAAAACACCTCCACATCATTCTCGGTTTTCAATGTGGCGAACGATTCTTCTCCTTCAGTATGAAAAAATAAAGTGCAGGTAAAACTTCCATCCGCATTCGGCAGCGCAATGAGCATAAAATTTTTTCGGGGCCAGATGTGCAATGCGTTTTTCTCCATCAGAAATTTTCCTCCTTCTCCTGGCGGAATGTGCAATTCCTTGTAGCTGTGTTCAATATAAGTTTGAGAATAATCGAATCGGTCGAGTTTCTGCATCGAGCGCCGCAATGCCGAGAAGGCACCATCAGACCCAAAAATTAATTCTGATTTTTTTGTGATGAGTTGCTTTGTGGTCTGGTCTTCGAAAATCAGTTCTCCGCTATCGAGATTCACTTCTTCGCATCGATGATTAAAATAAATTTTTACTCCGGCTTGTTGCTCGGCTAAATCCATCAGCGTTTTATTCAGTCCGCCACGCGACACCGAATAAATTGCTTCGCCCTTCATTCCGTAAGGTTGTGAGGATAAAGTGCCTTCTGTATTGTGTACCATTCGTGCGTTCATTGGAATGGCAACTTTGCGAATTTCTTCTTCCAATCCTGCTCCAGCGAGACCGCGCCAGCCTCTGTCGCTTAATGCAAGATTGATGGAGCGCCCTGCTGAGATTTTTTCTTTGCGCATATCCGGTCGGCGCTCATAAATATCAACCTTGTATCCACGCTTGGCGAGATAAACAGAGAGTAAACTTCCGACTAAACCTGCTCCGAGAATTGTTGCTTGCTTGCTCATTTTATTATTTTTCTTTATCCGAATTGCGGGAATGCAGTAAAAATTTTTTATTAAAATTTCTTTTGAATCACTTAGTGAATATCCTGCTCTGCTTCAGCTAATTTATCGGCAGGTGTTTTTTTATTCAACGCCTTTCTATCTGCCCAGCTCTTTAAGGTCAATAGCATGCTTGGTAACAGAAGTAAATTGTTAAACATGGCTACAATCAAAGTAATGGAAGTAAGTAGTCCGAGATAAAAAGTTCCACCGAAATGTGAAGCGGTGAAAATGATAAATCCAAAAAATAAAATGATACTGGTATAAATAATACTGATGCCCGCTTCGTGCATGGCGAGCCCAACTGTTTTTGTTACATCAAAATTATGGCGGTGCAATTCCTGTTGGTACTTGGCCAGAAACCGTATGGCATTGTCAATGGCAATTCCGAAAGCTATGCTGTAAATTAAAACAGTAGATGGTTTCAATGGAATATTAAAATAGCCCATGAGTCCGGCGGTTAATGCAAGCGGAACCAGATTAGGCAGCACACTGAAAAAAACCATGCGCACCGAACGGAATAAATAACCCATGCATAAAGCAATTAATACAAATGCAAGTGCCAAACTTTGCAGCAATCCTGCAATAATGAAATGATTTCCTTCGAGAAAAACCACACTCGTTCCTGTCATGGTCACTTTGTATTTCGAAGTATCGAAAATGGAATAAATTTTTGGCTGCAACTCTTTGAATAATTCCGCCATGCGGGTGGAACCAACATCGGCCATGTTCACGCTTATGCGACCGGTTTGAGCCAGGCTATCAACAAACGGAGTGATAATGCTTTTATCTTTTACCTGCTTGATAAGGTAGGTAAAGGTGACCACATTGCGGTCAACACCCGAAAGTCCGCCACCGCTTTTAATCATTTTGTATTGAGATGGATCGCCTTGCGCATTTGCCTGATTGATAAATTTGATGGCTTCGATTATGCTTAGCGGTGAGGAGAATTCAGAATATGTTTTTAAAGTATCTTGAAGCTGATTCATTTTAAGCAGTGTGTTATTTTTTTTCAGCGCATTTTTATCTCCTGTTCCTTCAAATCGCTTAATCGGAAAAACGCCCAAGAGTTTTCCTTCTACTAATTCATATTTTTTTTCTTTTCCTTCCACCATAATTTCAAAAGGCATAACTCCTTTAAAATGTTGTTCAAAAAATTTTAAGTCGGTATATAATTTATCGCCGTGCGGAATGTCATCAACAATAAATCCGGTTGAAGTCAAGCGCAACATTCCTATCACAGAAAACACAACTACAACCGAAGTAGTGATGTAAATTATTTTCCGGTAATTATTTACCCAATGTGTAAAGGTGTCGAGAATTTTATTGAGCAAGGTTTGCTTCAGGTAACTTAACTGCAAAGCTTTAGGAACAGGGAGGTAACTGAATACGCATGGAATTATAATCACTGATACCACAAAAATTCCGGCAATGTTTAATCCGGCAACCAATCCGAATTCTTTTAAAACGGTGCTGCGAGTAAAATAAAAAACACCAAATCCGATTGCGGCTGTCAGGTTCGTGAATAAAGTGGCGAGCCCGATTTTTTCAATCACTAACTGAAGCGCCTGCATTTTATCGCCGAGCCGTACATACTCAATATGATACTTATTTAAAAGATAAACACAATTCGTAATTCCTATAACCACAACAAGCGGAGGAATTAATCCGGTGAGTAAAGTGATTTTAAAACCAAACAACACAAGCGTGCCAACCGACCATATCACGCAAATACCAACTACTAATAAAGAAAAAACGACTGCAAAAAATGAGCGGAGCAAAAACAATAAAACCAATCCGGTTACTAATGCAGCCAATAAAAGAAACAGGTTTAATTCGGCAGCCACTTGTGTGGCCATCACTGTTCTGATCATTGGCAATCCGCTGTAATTAACTTCCAATCCGGTTCGCTGATGAAAATTTTCGCCGAGTTTTTTTATTCCATTCACTATGGCAATTCGTTCCTTGCTGTCTAATTTTTTTTGATTGATACGAACTGCCATCAGCGTGGCGCCGGTTTCGGGTTCATATAATTTTCCTTTATAAAAAGGTAATGAATAAAAAATCCGACTTAAGCTATCAAGTTCAGGAAATGATTTTGGTAAGCGAGAAAATATTGGCTGCAATGAAATTTTTCCGGTGGATGTATCTTTTACCGCATTGTAACTTTTGCAAATGGAAAGCACATCTTCCACTCCATCTAATTGCTTTAAACTATCGGCAAGCTGGAACCACGATTTAAAAAACTGATAGTCGAACAGATTTTTTGGCAATACGCCAAGCACAAGTACATTTCCATCTTCACCAAATTTTTCTTTGAAATGGAGGTAATCAATGTATTTCGGATTATCAGTAGGAATAACTTTAGCGAAACTATATGTAAGTTCCACATCTTTGGCTTTGTAAGCCATGAACACTGTTATGGCTGCAACAACAATTAACAGCAACAATCTGAATCGTAAAACTCCGGCAGCTATTTTATGCCACATTTATTTATCTGAAATTTTTCGGGGCGAAAGTAATTATAAGTTGTTGTTTCATCTTTCAGGAAATACGCAAATGATAAAAATCATTTTAAATGGGAGTCAGCATTTCCAAATAAAAAAAATACTACAAGCCAATATTCTGCGTTAAGCGCAGCAATCTTATTTTTAACGCGATGAATCGTTTTACTTTTCTTTTTTCTTGTTTTACATTTTGCTTTCAAAATGTTTTTTCACAGCAAATTCCTATAGGCAACTGGAAAGATGAATTGCCATATCAAAATGCCCGGGCGGTAGTTCAGTCAGGAAATAAAATTTATTGTGCAACCGATGTTTCAATGTATTCGGTTGATAAAACTGATTTCAGCATGGAAAAATTAAGCAAAGTGAATGGTTTGTCTGATATTGGTTTCAATACTTTGTATTTTGATTCAGAAAGAAATCAATTACTGATTGCATATAGTAATAGTAATTTAGACCTGTTGAAAGAAGATGGTGTTTTTAACAATGCAGATATTAAAAGAAAAAATATTGTCGGAAATAAAAACATCAACAGCATTTTTCAACAAAATGGTTTTGCTTATTTATGTTGTGGTTTTGGAATAGCAGTTATGAATCTGGAAAAACACGAATTCTCTGAAACTTATTATCCGGGGCAAACCAATTCATATAACAATGTGAATGGAATGACTGCTGATGCGAATTATTTTTATGCCGCAACAAGTTCCGGAATGTATCGTGCGGCTATAAATACTGCAAATCTTTCTGATTATTCGCAATGGCATAAGTTCGATTCGCTTTCAGGATTGCCGGATGCAGAAGTGAAAAAAATTATTTCATGTAATGAAATAATTTATTGCAGTGTAAATGATTCCTTGTTCCGTTTTGATGGAGTTCTTTGGAATAGAATTTTTCAACGGGATGATATGTATATAACATCACTCGATAACGGAGTAAATGAATTATTGGTTGGGATGAAATCGGATAGCGGACTTGCGGCACGGGTAATCAGAATATTTGTTGATAACAGCATTGATTCCATTCAAACAAAAATTAATTCACCGAGGCAGGTAGTTAAAGATGAAATCGGAAATTATTGGATAGCTGATGATCAATTAGGGTTAAAATATTTTTCAGCGTCGGGTGAAAGTTCCTTCATTCCAAGTGGTCCGAGTACATTCAAAGCTTCTGATATTGCAGTGTGGAACAGTATTGCCTATGTTGTTCCCGGGGGAGTTTCTTCAGGGTGGAATTACTCAGGAGAGGGGAGTGGCTATTTTATCAGTTACGACGGGTACTGGATAAATTTTAACAAATACAATGCGGGTGGTGCGCTGGATACAGTAAAAGATATTTTCAGAGTTGCAGTAAATCCAAAAACCGGAGAAAGTTATCTTGCTTCGTTTAGCTGGGGTGTAATAAAATTAAATGCTGATGGATCGTTCAATACTGTTTTCAAATATAACAGCTCACTCCAAAATGCAATCGGAGATCCAACCAGCGTTCGCGTCTCCGGACTGGCGTTTGATACAGATGGAAATTTATGGCTCAGTAATTTTGGCGCAGCAAAACCATTTTCGGTATTGACTGTGGCAGGCGAATGGAAAGCATTTGTTCCAACCTCAGGTTTTGCAGGTGGCGGTCTTGCAGATGTTGTAGTAGATCAGAATAATTATAAATGGATAATACTGGCTAATGGCAATGGTATTTTAGTTTATGATAGTGGAGAAGACCCACTTGCTTCAAACGACGATCAATGGAAAACATTAGGAACAGGAATTGGAACCGGAGGGTTGCCAACAAAAAATACTCAATGTTTGGCCGTTGATAAAGATGGATATATATGGGTGGGCACCGATCAGGGAGTTGCCGTTTTTTATTGCCCGTATGATGTGTTCAGCACTTCGGGTTGCGATGCTCAGCAGATTATTGTGAAACAAGATTTATACAATGGTTACCTGCTTGGTACCGAAACAATAAATGATTTGGCGGTTGATGGTGCAAACCGTAAATGGTTTGCCACGAATAATGGTGTTTTTTTAATGTCAGCTGATGGCAATAATCAGATTTATCATTTTACAAAAGATAACAGCCCCCTTTTTTCAAACAACATTTTATGCATAGGAATTGATAGTAACAATGGGGATGTATATTTAGGAACCGACCTTGGAATTATTGTATACCGAAGTGATGCTATTGAAGGAACTGAAACCGGAAGTCTATCCGATACAGCCTATATTTTTCCAAATCCGGTTCGCCAAAATTTTATGGGTGTAGTTGCGATTCAGAAATTAGCCTATCAATCACAAATAAAGATCACTGATTTATCAGGAGTATTAGTTTACGAAACTGAATCGAACGGCGGCCAAGCTGTTTGGAATGTAAAAGATTTTAAAGGCAATCGTGTGGCCACCGGTGTGTACTTAGTATATGCAGCAAATGCAGAAGGCACTGATAAATTGGTTGGAAAAATTGCAGTTGTAAAGTAAAAGTTAAAAAGCAGTTGATATCAATATGCATATATTAAATACAAATAAAAAACACATCTGAACTTTTCACTAATTCTTCTTATATACAATTCTAAAAGGCTCACAAAAACTTATCGCCCTTCTGCCGTTTTATATCAGCAACAATTTGTTTTATTTCCTGTTCGCGGTCTTTGGGGCTTATGAGTAATACATCATCGGAGTCAACTATTATATAATCTTCCAATCCCTGTAACACTACGAGTTTTTTATCGGGCACCATCACCATGCAATTGTTGGTGTCGAACACCACTACATTTTTTCCGCTCACGGCATTTCCCATGTAATCTTTCTGATGAAGATTGTATAACGATGCCCATGTTCCCAAATCGCTCCAGCCGAATTTCGCCGGCATCACTAACACATTTTTTGCTTTCTCCATCACTCCAATGTCTATGGAAATATTCTGACACAAGGTGTAAACTTTATTAATAAATTCTTTTTCCTTCTTGGTGTTATAATAAGTTTTTCCACGCTGAAAAATATCGAACAGCTCAGGTTGATACAATTGAAATGCACGCAACCATGATTTTACACTGCCAATAAATATTCCGGAGTTCCATAAAAAATCACCACTCTGGTAAAATGTTTTTGCAATTTCAAGAGTCGGTTTCTCAACAAATGTTTTCACTTTGTGTGCGCCGTTCTCATCATTTCCTTCAATGAATTGTATGTATCCATAACCGGTATCAGGTCGTGTGGGCAATATTCCAAGCGTGAGCAAAACATCTTTGTGCGATGCAATTGTTTTTGCCTTATCCATCACCTCACCAAACATTTTTTCATTCAAAATAATGTGGTCGGATGGAGCAACAATTAAATTGGCAGTTGGATGCAGGGCAGAAATTTTATGCGCCGCATAAGCCACGCAGGGCGCAGTATTTTTTCGTGCTGGTTCTAAAAGAATATTGGTTGATTTAATTTTTGGTAATTGCTCAGTTACGAAATCTTTATACGCATCGTTGGTCACCACAAAAATATTTTCGGGAGGCACCACTTCTTCAAATCGTTCGAAAGTTTGCTGCAACAATGTTTTGCCTGTGCCAAGCACATCTAAAAATTGCTTGGGTTTTTTATTCTTACTCAATGGCCAGAACCGACTTCCGATTCCACCGGCCATAATCAATACATAGTCGTGAGTGGGCATTCAGTTGTTTTGCTTTTGCAAAGAAAAAAATATTCGGTTAAAACAATCATGATTTAAAGCAGCCCTTCGCGCAATAAATCGTGAACATGCATCATTCCTTGGTACTTTAATTTATTCATCACAATTATTTGCGTAATGTTTTTTTCACGCATCAGTTGTAATGCGTTTACCGCCAGTTCATCCAACTGTATTGTTTTTGGATTTTTGCTCATAACTTCAGCAGCGGTTAATTTATTGTAGTCAGCATTTTTTTCAATCATTCTTCTCAAATCGCCATCAGTAATTATTCCTTTCAGTTTTCCTTTCTTATCTAAAACCGCAGTTGCTCCCAATCTTCCTCCGGTCATAGCCACTATTACTTTGCTGATGTTATCACTTTCAATCACAACAGGTTTGGTATGCTGCGCTGAAAGGTCTTCCACTTTTAAATATAATTTTTTCCCCAATGCTCCTCCGGGATGCACACGCGCAAAATCTTTTGAACTGAATCCACGCATTTCCTGAAGGCAAACAGCAAGTGCATCGCCCATTGTCATTTGAGCTGTGGTGCTGGTTGTTGGTGCCAGATTATTTGAACACGCTTCCTGTTCAACGGTTGTATTTAAAACCGAATCAGCATTTTTTGCCAGAAAAGATTTTTCATTTCCCACCATTCCGATTAAAAAATTTTTCGAATGTTTCAGAAGAGGAATCAACACTTTAATCTCGGCACTCTCTCCACTTTTCGAAATACAAATAATCACATCGTCTTTCTGAATCATCCCCAAATCGCCATGAATGGCATCGGCAGCATGCATATATAATGCAGGTGTTCCTGTGGAATTAAAGGTGGCAACAATTTTTTGGCCAACAATGGCGCTCTTGCCTATTCCGGTTACCACCACTCTGCCTTTGGCAGAAAATATTTTTTTTACTGTGAGAATAAAATCTGCATTCAGATATTTGCTCAGTTTTCTGATAGCCTCAGCTTCAATTGTAAAGGTTCTGTTTGCCGATTCAATTATTTTTTTGTCTGTCAAAAGCAACTTCAAAAAGTTTTAATTGGTTTTTGAAAGCTGTAAAAGTAAAAATAACGGCCACGAACAAGGCTTTATGAAATTTAAAATGAAACAGGTAACAATGAGATAGCATCCTTACATAAAAAATTTACCTACAATGCGATAATCTTTATTACTTTGGAGGTGGGGAAAATCGGGGGTAAAAAAATATAAATGAAAAATACAGGAACAGCAGTTAAAGAAAAAGTTGATTTAACAAAAGCGCTCAAAAGTCATTTCGGCTTTAACAAATTCAAGGGCAATCAGGAAAAAATAATTCAGAGTTTACTGGATGGCAAAGACACATTTGTGATTATGCCAACCGGCGGCGGAAAGTCGCTGTGCTACCAGTTACCGGCACTCATGAGCGAAGGAACCGCCATTATTATTTCGCCGCTTATTGCGCTGATGAAAAATCAGGTTGACCAGATTCGTTCTTACAGCGACAAAGACCATGTTGCGCACTTTTTGAATTCATCACTTTCAAAAGCACAGGCCACTCAGGTTAAAAAAGATATTACTGATGGCAAAACAAAAATGCTGTATGTGGCTCCCGAAACATTGGGCAAGGATGTGAACATTAAATTTTTCTCTGAGATAAATATTTCGTTCATCGCAGTAGATGAGGCACACTGTATTTCAGAATGGGGCCATGATTTCCGTCCTGATTATCGTCGAATCAAAGCAGTAGTGGAGGCCATTGACCATCGCATTCCAATCATTGCGCTCACGGCAACTGCAACCCCGAAAGTGCAGTTAGACATTGTGAAAACAATGGGCATGGAAGACCCGAATATTTTTATCAGTTCTTTCAACCGCCCGAATTTATATTATGAAGTTCGCCCCAAGGGACCCAAGGATGTGGTAATGAAAAACATTATCAAATTCATTAAACAAAACGAAGGAAAGTCGGGAATCATTTATACACTCAGCCGAAAATCAACTGAAGAAATTGCTGAGACATTGCAGGTGAATGGGATTTTAGCTGTCGCATATCACGCAGGGTTAGAGGCACACCTTCGAGCCGAACGGCAAGACCAGTTTATTAATGAAGATATACATGTTATTGTAGCCACCATTGCATTCGGAATGGGAATAGATAAACCCGATGTTAGGTTTGTGATGCACTACAATATTCCAAAAAGTATTGAAAATTATTATCAGGAAACCGGGCGTGCTGGTCGCGATGGGTTGGAAGGAAATTGTATTGCCTATTATAATTACATGGATATTCAGAAACTCGAAAAATTTATGCGCGACAAAGGAAGTTCGGAGCGCGAATTTGGCGGGCATTTGTTAGTAGAAACCATGGCGTATGCTGAAACTTCTGTTTGTCGCCGGAAATTTATTCTGCATTATTTCGGAGAAGAATTGCCCGATGCAAATTGCGGCAACTGCGATAACTGCCTGCACCCGAAAGAACAGATTGATGGAATGAAATATATTTCAGCAGTGCTTGAAACAGTGAAAGGAATTAAAGAGAGTTTCACTATTCCGTACATCGTAAATATTTTAATCGGCGCAAAAAATCAGGAGGTAGCAAACTACAAACACGATAAATTAAAAGTCTTTGGAATAGGAAAAGAAAAGGATGATCATTTCTGGAACAGCATAGTTCGGCAGGCACTCATCAATAATTTTATTATCAAAGACATTGAGAATTATGGTGTGATAGCATTGAGTGAAAAAGGTCATCAGTTTTTAAAGAAGCCAACCAAGATTATGGTTTCGCTCAATCATGATTTTGAAGGATTGGGTGCTACGAATGACGATGAAGGCGGCGGTGGCGCATCGTCGCTTGACCCTGTACTTTTCAAAATGCTGAAAGATTTAACAAAGGAAGTTGGCAAGGCAAACAACCTTCCGCACTTTGTTATTTTTCAGGAGCCCTCGCTCATTGATATGTCCACTCAGTATCCCACAACCATGGAAGAGTTGGCAAACATCAGTGGAGTAAGCAAGGGAAAAGCAGAGCGATACGGCGAGCAGTTTGTGGAGATGATTGCGCAGTATGTAGAAGATCACGACATTGACAAACCAAGTGATGTGGTAGTAAAATCAGTCGTGAACAAAAGCGCCATGAAAATTTACATTATCCAGAACATTGATAAAAAAATACCATTCGAACAGATTGCACGAGGCAAGGGATTGAAGCTGGATGATGTGCTACAGGAAATGGAAACCATTATTTTATCAGGCACAAAACTCAATCTGAATTACTACATCAATGATATGATGGAACAGGAACGGCAGGAAGAAGTGATAGAATATTTCCGCACCGCTGAGAGCGATTCGTTTGATGATGCAATGACCGAATTAGGTGAAGAAAATTATACCAACGAAGAATTAAAACTCATGCGCCTGAAATTTTTGAGCGACATGGGGAATTAAATTCAGTAGGCAGTTTTACAGTAAGCAGTAGGCAGAGTTTGCGATTATATTTTTTTCTGCATACTACTTTTTTGTAAATTGTAAATTCAACTGCCTACTGAAAACTGCCTACTGCCTACTGATCCGTTATGCTACCACCATCCTTAAGAAAAAGCAAAACTCTATTTGATAAGCAAAACTTTTTTGAAAGAGTATTTGCTGTTGTAAAAAAAATTCCACGAGGGCGTGTTACGAATTATGGTGCGATAGCAAATTATTTAGGAACAGGTTTAAGCGCTCGCACAGTTGGTTGGGCTATGAACTCAAGTCACATATTAGTTCCGCCTATTCCTGCGCATCGTGTTGTAAATCGTAACGGATTGCTCACCGGAAAAAATCATTTTGCCACACCCACTTTAATGGAAGAATTATTAGCTGCAGAAGGAGTGGAAGTAGTAGAAAATAAAATCACCAACTTCGAAAAATTGTTTTGGAATCCGAGTGAAGAACTCCGTATTAAGAAGTAGCGGAAATAATATTTTTTGTTAGTGTAACAGTTTTAAAATCGTGTGGTTGGTCAGGCAACCAACAATGGTGGAGGGTTTATTGTATTTTAATTAGAGATACGACCTCATTTTTGTCAACCCACTGATGAGAAAAATAATTAAAATAATTTTTTCCAATCAGCTTCATCTGAGTATCTGATAATTCTTTTATTTGATAAGAACTAACATTATAAATAGTATCCAAAATATTTCCCCAATGATCGTACTGATAATAATGAGTTTTTATATTCAAGGTTTGGTCATTGTTTGAAAGGCTTCCTGATCCTTTAGATTTTAATGTATCACAATAGGTCCAATAAAAAGGCTGGCAATGCAGATAGCTACTATCATAATCATTATAATTTCCTTTCTGTACAAGTTGATAATCAATATCAAGATTATCACTGAAAGTTATGCTTGCATAAGGGTTTACTGAAGTATCTCTACATATTATTGTATCGCCACATGATGTTACCAGGAACCCTGAAATAATATGCGGATTTCCTATTTGCTCAACATTTGTCAACTTGCAACTCAAAACCTCCCATTTGCCTTTTAAAAGATCACTGACTTTTACAGGTTGGTTTTCTAATGTATCAATTGACTCCTTTTTACAGGAGATACTTAATGATAAAATCAAAATAAGAATTAAATAATTCTTCATCGTTTCAAATGTACTGATATTTTCATTAACACATTTGTAAACGGTGTTGATTGGGTATTTACTTTCATTTCCCAATCACCCACCCCCTTCAGCCAATCCCGTTCTTTTTCCAAATCAGCAATCTGTTTTTGCAAATAAGCTACCTGCTGTAACAGTTCATGTCAAATAGAAATTCACACATACCCACTCACAAGCCCAAAAGAAAATGAAACAAAAAAGAATAATGTAATATTAACTTCGCCCAAACACTTTATTAATACATTCTTAATGTCAGAAAAAACTTTCGATTCCTTTAAAGATGCAGTGAAAGAAACTGCATTTGATAAAGAGATGCACCGCAAGCTCAGTTGGAACATTGGCAAGTATGCCGATACCGTGGTGAAAGGAAAAACACAATATGCAGATTTAGAGAGCGCAAAAATGCGCAGCAAGAACCTGAAGTGGAAAGCCATGGAGAACCTCGATAAATATTTATTGGAGTTCGAATCAAATTTTACAAAACGCGGGGGCAAAGTAGTGTGGGCCGAAACTTCAGAAGAAGCGCTGGCCGAAATTGCATCAGTCATGCAGCGAGTGGAAGCAAAGAGTGTGGTGAAATCAAAATCAATGACCACCGAAGAAGTTCACCTCAATAGTTTTTTAGAAAAAATGGGAGTGGAAGTGGTGGAAACCGATTTAGGCGAATACATACAGCAGATGGATAAGCAGCCGCCGTTTCACATTGTTACACCCGCCATGCACAAAAGCAAGGAAGATGTGGCGAAAGTTTTTCACGAACATCACGGCACACCAATCAACAGCACACCCGAAGAATTAACAATGGTAGCCCGAAAAATTCTGCGCGATAAATACACCAAGGCTGATGTCGGCATCACTGGTGCAAATTTTATTCTGCCTGATATTGGCGGCGTGTTGGTTTTAGAAAACGAAGGCAACGCACGGCTTACTGTTACATTTCCAAAAGTTCACATTGTTATTGTTGGAATTGAAAAAGTAATTCCATCGGTAAACGATTTGCATTTGTTTCTCCCGCTGCTCGCCACATTCGGAACCGGTCAGCAGGTAACGGTTTACAACACCATTTTCACCGGACCAAAACAAGAAGTCGAAATTGACGGCCCCGAAGAAATGATTGTGATACTGATGGACAATGGCCGTACTAATTTATTAGCTGAAGCCGAACAACGCCAGGCTTTGTATTGCATTCGTTGTGGCGCATGTTTAAATGCATGTCCGGTTTATAAAAATATTGGCGGCTTCAGTTATCAAACAACATACAGCGGCCCAATCGGAAGTGTGATTACGCCGCACTTCAAAGGCATGGAAGATTTTAAACACCTGAGCGGTGCCTCTTCTCTCTGCGGAAACTGTACAGAAGTTTGTCCTATGAAAATTGAACTTCACAATTTGTTAGTGATGAACCGGAAGGATGCAGTGAATCAGGGATTTTATAACCGGAGCGAAAAATTCGGTTGGATGATTTGGAAGCGTGCAATGCTGAGCAGAAAATTAACCAACACAGGAGGTGCCGGAATAAAAAATTTTATGATGAGATTATTATTCAAAAACACCTGGGGCGCAAAGCGGGAGTTGCCGGTAATTGCAAAAAAATCTTTTAATCAACTCTGGAAAGAGAAGAGTAAGCTGGAATAACCATAGGGTTTTATTCCTACCAAAAGAAAGATAAATAGATGGTACGCAATATGCGGGCAACCATTCCTCTGAATTTGTTTTTCATAGTTTCTTTTCTGTGCATGTGAAAATACTTTTGCTAAGAACGAATTTTACGATTTCATATTATATAGTTGTAAGTCATTTAATTGTCAGAAGTCTTGATTGATGGACAAGTAATATTTTTGAATACAATGTTCGAATTGGTTTTGGTGAATTAAAAATTTAGCTTACTTTCATCAATTAATTTTTGGTGAATGGAAAGATTTTTACAAAAACGAATTATATTAACGGTAATTTTTTTATTCATACTCTCAAATTGGAGTAAGGCCCAATGTCCGTTTACAACATCAGGAGTTGTTACAAATGTTTCTTGTTTTGGGTTTAATAATGGTTCTATCGATTTATCGATAGCAGGCGGTTCAGGGGGAAGTAACCCAACCTATTGTTTGCCGACCTACACTAATCCAGGCTGTAATTGCACCACTACTTGGGATAAAATAAATAATTTCTCTACAACAGGAGGGTCAACAAATATTTCTAATTTAAACTCTGGTTGTAATGGCGTTTTGCCAAACAACTTTAATTATTTTTCCGCAATGACAGTAACTGTCAATCCCGGTCAGACTTTTAATTTTGCAGTACAATGTGCTAATTCTGGCTGTTCAAACACATTTCAGCAAGGATTCAGAGTGTGGGTTGACTGGAATAATAATGGAAGTTTTTTAGATGCAGGCGAAAACATCTGGGGAGCAGGACCTGGATTTCAGGTTTTTAATGGTTCCGCAACCGTTCCTGCAAATACTTCCTGTGGACTAAAGAGAATGAGAGTTCGTTGTACTTA
>CANJII010000039.1 GCA_947474435.1 Chitinophagaceae bacterium
CGCTGATAACTGCTTTCTTAAACAGCCCGGTGAGAATGAGGAACACTGCAGCGGCGCGGTCGTCCTTCGTGATTTTTATATCGGTATGAATCTGCGGAAGAAAAAGCGAAGCGCGCACAATGGGTCCCGCCACGAGGTGCGGAAAGAAACTGATGTAAAAACCAAAGTCGAAAATATTTTTTGCGGGCTTCAGCAATCCGCGATACACATCAATGGTGTAACTGAGCACCTGGAAAGTGTAAAACGAAATGCCGACAGGCAGCACAATATCCACCACATGAAAATGCCCGAGCTGCAAATCGTTTGCAATGCCGAGTAAAAAATTAGTGTACTTGAAGTAAGCGAGAAACCCGAGATTGATAACCAAACTCAGCACGAGCCACGCGGTGCGGTCGCGTTTCGAATTTGATTTGTAAATGAAATTGGCAATGGCATAATCAATTATAGTAGATAAAATGAGCAGCAGAAAAAACCATCCGCCGCACTTGTAATAAAAATAAAGCGAGAAGAGTGTGAGGTAAGTGATGCGCGCATTTTCTTTTTTGTAAACGAACTGATAAAAGAACAGCAACACCAGAAACAGGAACAGAAATATTCCGGTGTTGAAGAGCATTGGCTCATTCTTATGATAAGTAAGCTGATGAAGAATTTTATCGAACATCTTTTACTGAACTCTGTTCTTGTTGTATGAATCCATTAATGCGTTGAACAACAAGTGCCCTTCAATTTCATAACCTGCCTTGGTTAAGTGCAGGTAATCCCGTTGCGCTAAACCTTTCAGGTACCATTTATAAATGGAACCATAGCCACCCATCAAATGATAAAAATCCCAGAAGGCAGCATTGTTATGCTCGCAGAAATATTTTTGAACAGCAACTGCTTTTGCCACACTTGCATTTTTGTACTTGCGATAACGATAACCATCAGGCGGCGATGTCAGTAAAAAATTTGCATCTGGCAATACCGTTCGGATTTTTGAAATCACATTGGTGATATTCTCGCCAAATTCTGCTTCGTTAAAATATTTTGTGAAAGCTTCGTTTGTTCCGAGCGAAACAATTATCAGATCAGGATGCAGTGAAACCAACTGGTCAACAAAGTACACCGAACTATCATAGTGCGCGAACATGGCGCCGTTCACACCAATCATATCGTACACCAAACCCTTGTGCGAATTTTCCAACTCCACTCCGTAAATCATGGATTGCAATTGTGTGCTGTCGCTCTTAATCATGTGCAATTGAAAACTGTGCATGGTATCGTGCAACGAAATTTCTGTTGTAAAAAAATCAGGACTGGTGATGCGCGAATTGATGTAAGCGAGATTGGTTTGCGTTTCGTCTGTTACGGCTAAATCAAAAGCATCGGGTGCTTTGTAGTGAAACACTTTTATTTTATTAAAAGCATAATTCAAACTATCAGCATCTGAAATATTAAAATCGAGATATGCCGATGAATCATAAGTGCGGATGGTGATACCGCTGATACCAATGGGCAATGGAAGTTTCGGAAAAACATTTCGTTTGGCTTCCCATGTCACATTTGTTCTGGTTGTGTAATTTCTTGGCTCGTTTGTTTTTGCAGCACGATACGGAAACACTAAACCTCTTCCGGCATTACCGAATTTCCGCTGCAACTGTTCGCGCATCATTCCTGAAAAATAATCTGCCTGAATGTGTGAGTCGCCGATTTGAACGACCACTACTTTGTCGCGTGTTCCGTTTTGCAGTTCATCCAGCTTTTTATAAAAACCATTCAGCGCCGAATCGTTAATCAGATAATTTAATGTATCACGAATGAAAGTATAAGGACGAGTAATCTCTTCAGTGGTTTGCGCTTTTGAATCAGCACACACGAAAATCAAAATGCTAAATGAGAGCGATAAAAATTTTTTCAAATTGCTTTTTTGTTTTCCGGCTGTGATAAATACCAATTGTATTCGAACAATAATGATTGCACAAAAAGATTTGCAATCACTTTTCCGCCACTCGATTTAAAGTGTGTGTAATCTTTATTCGCCAATGCAGGTTTTGCATCCGCCATTTTTATCATTGAACCTTCGCCACCCATGGCAGTAAATAAATCCCAGAAAGAAGAATGGGTGTTCGATGCAGTTTCTCTTTGTGATGCAATGAAGGAAGGAATGGTTGGCATCGTTACATAATTTCCATCCTGCTTAATGCTTCTGTCGCTGCAACCAACAATTAAAATCGGAGTGTTGGTGAAAATTGTTTCGAGGTAATTAATGGTTTTCGTAATGCTTCTTGAGTACCAACTGTAGTCGTCTGTTTTCTCAGTCGCCACATTCACTCCATACTGTAACACTATTAAATCATAATCGAGTTGTTGCTGCATCTGACTTAACACATTGTTTTTTACTCCTGATAAATGAATGCCAGAAGAACCACGCAAGGAATAATTGTCAACTAAAATTCCCTTGCCCGATTCAATGGAGAAACCATAAACAAACAAAGTATCCTGCGGTACAAACCGAACTTCAATGGAATTGATTGGATTATTCTGATTGATAGTTATGCGATTGATTTTGTCACCCGATTTCAATTCCATTTTTTGTTCAGCACCATTATTCAGTTTGTATAAAATATAATCGCCCGAATCAGCACGACTATATAACAACGACACATTGTAAAGCGGACTCAATCCATTCAATGTGGTTGAATACACACCACTGTATTTTACTTTGCTCGCTTCCTTTTCAATCGCAACAGAATCTGTTACACCTCTCATATTTCGCGGAACATAAACCTGTCCGTACGGACCATAAGGAACTTTGTGCTTTACAGAATCGGTGAGCGAATAAGTTTTCCAGTTGTCAGAAAAAGTCCAGCCAATTGTTTGTCTGAACCCGGGAACATGTGTGGTGATTGGAACAAATCCAACTCCCTTTCCTCCGAATTTTTTCTGTAATTCATTTCGCACATCCTGTGTGATGATGTCACCTTCAATCAACGAATCACCAAACCACGCAATCCGCACCAAAGTTTTATCTCCCTTCTCAACCCGTTGAAGTTTTGCAAAAAAATGTTTCCATTCAGTTGATGTATCGCCTTCATATTGTTCGAACATTAACACAGCTGCTTTTTTTGCGAGCGAATCTTTTGCAGGTGGTTTTGGGGGCGGCGCAATTTTTTTAATCTTTTTCACCGGCTTAGTTTTCAAATCGCTGAAGAAGTCAATTTTTTTCGCTTTGAAATTTCCTATTGAAAAATCAGTTTTTATAAATGACAAACATGAAACAATAATGGCAACAAATAATATCAGCTTGAACGATTGCTGCACTGGTTTATCACTATCCACGCTGAATGTTTTTTTTTGAAGTGGTCAAAAATAGAATGACACTTTGTGTTGCAACCAACGGTTTTCAACAGAATGAATTGTATAGTCTTGAAAAAATATTTTAATCCTGAAAACAAAATGATTTAAACTGGTTTTGATGAACATAAAGGACAAATGGTCTTCACTGTTTTTTATGAACCCTTATTGCAATTCTTTGCCTTTTTTTTTGTTAATTTGCTATACATGCATCGCAAAAGATTTATATCCATTTCCGGCTTTGTTGGGCTTTTGCTCATGGTAGGATTATTTATCGGTGCTAAGAAGATTGATACCATGGGGCGTTCCATTAATTATCGGTACAGCAATATGCGTTCGCCATTCGACAATAAAACTTATCCTGTTAAAATTCCGGATAGTCTTGATTTTTCAGGTGAGTCGGTTCCGCTTTTTGATTTTGATGTGGTGGAGCGTTTAGACCGCGAGTTGATTGTGAATACCTACTGGCATTCGCGCACCATTCTTATTTTAAAAGAGATGAAACAGATTGGTTCCATCATTCGCCCCATTATGAAACGCAATGGATTGCCCGATGATTTTATTTTTTTAGCTGTAGCTGAAAGCGGTTTGCAAAATGATGTGGTATCACCAAGTGGGGCAACCGGAATCTGGCAATTTGTTCAGGGCACCGGAAAAAATTATGGGTTGCAGATTGATGAGTATGTTGATGAACGATTGAATTATGAAAAGGCAACCGAAGCGGCCTGTAAATATTTAAAAGAATCAAAAGAAAAATTTGGTAATTGGACATTGGCTGCTGCAAGTTATAATATGGGTCAGGGCGGATTGTCGCAATCCATCAAAAATCAAAAAGTGGGTTCGTATTATGATTTGTATCTGAATAATGAAACAAGCAGATACATTTTCAGGATACTTGCATTGAAAGAAGTGATGAAAAATCCGCAGACTTATGGATTTAATGTTAGTTCCATTGATTTGTATCCGGTATTGAAATTCCATATGGTTTCAGTGGATTCCAGTATTAACAATCTTTATGACTTTGCAATTTCACACGGTACTACTTATAAATATCTGAAAGTTTTTAATCCTTGGATGATCAATACCTCACTTCCGAATCCGGATAAGAAAATTTATTCAATCAAAATTCCTGAGCCTGAAATGGTATCGGATGAACTGGAAGTTACTGAGCCGGATAATACACCCGGTCAATAATTTTTTCAGAAATTTATTTATTGAAAACAAATTTGCCTTTGCTACTTTGGTGATGCAAATGCTGAAATCATACATCATAAAAAATCGTTTGGAAGCCGGATGCGATGAAGCCGGTCGCGGTTGTTTGTGCGGGCCTGTGTTTGCGGCTGCAGTAATTCTTCCTCCGGCATTTCATCATCCGTTGTTGAACGATTCAAAAAAAATGAATGAAGCAAACCGGTACGAAGTGCGGGAGTTCATTGAGGAAAATTCATTGTCGTGGGCGGTTGCTTTTGTTGATCATAAAAAAATTGATAGCATAAATATTTTGCAGGCATCGTTGCTTGCCATGCATCGGGCGCTTAGTAAATTGGAGCGACAACCGGAATTTATTTTAATAGATGGAAATAAATTTAAACCGTATGGAAAAATTCCGCATCAGACTTTTGTGAAGGGTGATGGAATTTATGGTTCCATAGCTGCGGCAAGTGTGCTCGCTAAAACTTATCGAGATGATTATATGAAGAAGTTACACAACAAGTATCCGCAATATGGTTGGGATCACAATAAAGGTTATCCCACTGAAGAACATCGTCGTGCCATTGTTGAATTCGGAATTACTCCTGTGCATCGCCGTTCATTCCGGTTGTATGGCGATCAGGGAGAACAAGGAGAATTGTTTTAATTAGTCTCTGCTACTTTCTCTTTTACCAATGAAGTGAATAGTTCAAATTCATTTCCTTTAAAATTCTCTTTCGGAAAAATATAAAACGACATCTTGCTGATGTATAACAGCACAATGTTTTCATTCATGGTGGCTTTCAATATTTCATTCCATTTTACTTTGGCTCTGTTTTCATTCGCAGTTAGTTGAATAAATTGATCGGTGATTTCAATGTCAATGGGCAGCACATGATTCTTGTGTTTTTTGAAAAGCCTTTTTCCCAAAGTGTTCATAATGTAAAAGTGAATTCCAATGACAAGAACTCCGTAGGCAATGAAAGTGTAAATCATCAACTCGTGTCCTTCAATTCCCTTCATCATCATAAAAAGAACGCCGGTCCATATCAGCAAAATTCCGAACCACAATAAAATGCGACCGCGAACCGGATAATTTTTTTTGTAGTGAAGTTTGTTAGCTGCCTGCAAATTTTCAGCAGAGTAAGTAAACTGAATGTTAATTGGATTCATGGGGCGAATATAAATTCAGTTGGCAGTTTACAGTATGCAGTATGCAGATTTGTCGCGGCTGTTTCACTGCCAACTGCATACTGCCAACTGCTTACTATTTTTGCCGCATGGAAGAACAACAAAACAGAACTGAAATAAGCGAACTCGGCGAATTCGGATTGATAAAATACCTGACAAAAAATTTTGAATTACAAAATGTAACAAGCAAAGTTGGAGTAGGTGATGATGCTGCTGTACTTGATTTGCAAGGAAAACAAACCGTAGTTACAACTGATTTGTTAATGGAAGGAATTCATTTTGATCTGGCTTATGTTCCATTGCGACATCTTGGATATAAAGCAATTGTTGTGAATTTATCAGATGTGTATGCAATGAATGCGGAACCACAACAGGTAACAGTTTCTATTGCAATGAGCAATCGTTTTTCATTGGAAGCTTTGCACGAATTATACGAAGGCATTCATCATGCATGCGAGCATTACAAAGTTGATTTGGTTGGCGGCGATACCAGCAGCAGCAAATCAGGATTGGTAATTTCTGTTACTGCAATTGGTTTGGTTGATGAAAATAAAATCACATTGCGCAGTGCTGCCAAAGAACACGATTTGATTTGTGTGAGTGGCGATTTGGGCGGAGCATATCTTGGATTGCAAATATTAGAAAGAGAGAAAAGACTTTTTTTAGAAAACCCGAATATTCAACCCAACTTAGAAGATCAGCAATACATTATCGGGCGGCAACTGAAACCCGAAGCACGAAAAGATTTAATTGAATTATTGGAGAAGATTGATGTGCTGCCAACTTCCATGATTGATATTTCCGACGGACTTTCTTCTGACCTGCTACACATCTGCGACCAATCGAAAGTGGGATGCGCGGTGTACGAAGAAAAAATTCCCATCTCGGAAGAAGCATACCAGCAGGCAATTAATTTTAAACTCGACCCAGTTACATGTGCGCTGAATGGCGGTGAAGATTATGAATTGCTGTTTACGATTAAGCAATCTGATTTCGAAAAAGTAAAAGACCACCCAGATATTTCAGTTATCGGTCACATAACTGATGCATCGCTTGGAACAAAACTGATTACCAAAGCAAACAACATTCACGACCTGACTGCGCAGGGGTGGAATGCGTTTAAGAAATAAGTTGATGGTTGGGTGAAACTGCGTTTTCAGCAAATTTTAAGCTATCCGAACCCATTCCGAGCCTATACCTGTCGAATCCGAGCCTATCTGAACCCTTCACTAACCTATATTTTCGGAATCGGGGTCTATCCGAAGCTCTCACTAATCTATACTTTGCTTAGCGGGGTATGTCGGAATGGTTCCCGAACCTATATTTTCTGAATCGGGGTATGATGGGAGGCTTCCTGAGGGTGTGAGGGGTGTTGACTTTTTCAAAAACTCTTTTAAAATTTGTGGCACAAAACCAATTAAACATGGCAACCACAAAATTAGTTATCAGTGGGCGCATCGAAGAGATTCCAACTCTCGGGCAGTTCACGAAAGATGCCTACAACAGAGACATCTTAGATTTTCAGGGCTACAAACCATTAAAGTATGTAGCCGGATTTTTAACCAACTTCGATTTAAAAGCAACGGCGGTTAACAACCTGATTAATCCGCTTGCACTGCTGAGCGAGTTGGGAATTATTACTCTGCGCATTGACACGAACATGCTTGCGCTTCGTCCGTTGATGGACAAGCTGGAAGGTTATGTGAGAGATGCAACAGGGCTGACTGTTCAGAAAAAAGATTTCGGAATGAGTCAGGTTAGAAAAGCAGTGAACAAGGGCGACCAAGAAAAATTAAACAGTGCTCTTGCTTTACTGTTACAGAACATTACTGCGAATAATGCTGCACTGACAACAGCAGGTATGCCTGCAAGTATTGTGACGGATGTTACATCACTGAAAACAAGTTTGTTTAATGATAATGCTTCTCAAAATTCTAAAATGACTCAGAAGGCATTGCTTGTGACAGATAACATGGATAAGATAAATGAGTTCTGTAAAATTCTGAAGGACATCTGGGCTGACGGAAAAAGTTTGTACAAGACGAGCAACAAAACAAAACTCAAGGATTACACCAACGCACAACTGATAAACAGAATAAGACAGGAAGAATTAAAAACTACTATCACGGGAGTAGTGAAAGGTTCTGATGGTCCTGCGAAAAAAGCTAAGGTGGTTGCGAAACCAGTTGGCGGTGGCAGAACAAAAACTGTTTACACTAACAAGGACGGACAGTATGAATTGAAGGGATTGAAACCTGTTGCTCATAATATTACTGTTACAACTACTGATGGTAAGACTGCGATTGTGCAAGCGACTGCTGTTACACTACAGACTGTTACAGTTGACCCGATTGCGATTCCGTAGTTGTCTGAATTAAGATTACAGGATTTGAAGATGATAGGATGAAAGCCCTGAAGATTTTCTTCGGGGCTTTTTCGCTTCGCAGCCCCGTTGGAACAAAATACTATTCATCCATTTGAAAATAAAAACCAATTTCCGCATTTCTCTCACTCCTCGAAATCTTAACAGAGCTACTACCACTAACATTTTGCATAGACAAACTATCATAACCATTTACATAAAAAGAGTATTTTCCAATACGAAGTCCTTCAACCCGAATATGCGGTTCATCTGGGTTACCAACAATTTTTAAATCGAAGTTTTTAGTTGGATCTGCCGGAACTTCTGATGCGTTAAATTTTATATACACTGTTGCCCCTCGAATTGTGTCCTGGTTATGTTCTGGATAAAAAATAATTGTTGTTCCTCCACCCAAGCCACTTTTTTTACATGAAGCAAATGAGAGAAAAGAAAAAACTATAAAAATTAAATAAATTTTTTTCATCCTTTTTTCTTTCAAAATTAATTTTCTTTCTCATAATTCTTCAAAATAAAAAGACGGAAAAAATTACAATCGCTCTGCACAGTTGTATCCGTGCTGCTGTAACAGCGAGTTGAGCGTAAATTACTGCTCAAACGAAAAACCTAATTTTTGAGGTTTGACTTTGACTGTTAGTAGGCGCTCCATCAAAAAAGAATATATAGCTGTTCGCATCGTTCCGGAGACCCGCTCAGATGCTTAAGAGATATTTTTTTGCTTCGGGATTTAGTTGTGGGCTAAAGAGATGGATCTTTTTTCCAAACAAAAAAAACTATCAGTTCTTTTCAATCGCCGCCACCAAAACCGAATCAAACGGTTTCACTTTCGAGCCATAGTGAGCAATGTAATTTCCATGCTCATCAATTAAATATTTATTGAAGTTCCAGCTTACATCAGTTGTTTCTACTCCGTTCAATTCTTTTTTAGTCAGCCATTCATAAATCGGCGCCTGGTCTTTTCCTTTCACATTAATCTTCGCCGCTAACGGAAATGTTACACTGTATTTTTCAGTACAGAATTTTTTTATCTCCTCAGCAGTTCCCGGTTCCTGAAATCCAAACTGATTGCACGGAAAACCAATGAGCACCATTTTGTCTTTGTATTTTTCATAGAGTTTTTCCAAGTCTTCGTACTGATAAGTATAACCACATTCTGAAGCCACATTCACAATCAGAATTTTCTTTCCCTTGTATTGTGCGAGGTCAATGGTGCCGCCATTCAGTCCTGCAACTTTAAAATCGTAAATGTTTTTGTTGGTTTGAAAAGCGGTCATCATCATTATTGTTCCAATCAAAAGTGTTTTCATTTCTATCGTTTGTAATTAGTTAACAATACTACTCGATAATTTGTTTGGATAGCAACTTCTAATTTTCAACTTTGCGCCGCCAATTCAAAACACCCGATGAAAACAACTGTAATGCGCGTGGAGCGGTTCAATGCTGCACACCGCCTTTACCGCAAAGACTGGAGCGATGAACAAAACCGAAAGGTGTTTGGCTTGTGCGCCAATCCTAATTATCACGGACACAATTATAAACTGACTGTGAAAGTGACCGGAGAAATTGATGATGAAACCGGTTATGTAATTGATTTGGGTTGGTTGAGCACTCTGGTGAATAATGAAGTGCTCGAAAAATTTGACCATCAGAATCTGAATCTCGACACAAAAGAATTCAGCAACTTAAATCCGACAGCAGAAAATATTGCAGGTGTGATTTATGATTTGTTACGCCCGCATCTCGATAAAAAATTTGACCTGCAGATTTTGCTTGCCGAAACTGAAAGAAACATTGTTCAATTCCCTGCTTAATGAAATCCATAAAAATTATTTCGTGCCTTCTCGTTGTGTTTGTTTTTGCTTCGTGGAAAAATTACAGCTATAAAAAAATACCGACTTTCAGAGTTGCATTTTATAATCTTGAAAATTTATATGATACCATTAATGATCTGGATGTGCAGGACGAAGAGTTCACTCCGGCCGGAAAAAATCATTGGACAAGTGAGCGATATAAAACCAAGCTGAATCAAATGGCAAAAGTTATTTCGTCCATCACGCCTGATTTTATTGGTTTGGCAGAAATTGAAAACAAAGGAGTATTGCAAGATCTGATCAGTAATTCACAATTAATTTCGTTTGGATATGAAATCGTTCATGTCAATTCACCTGATGTTCGTGGGATTGATGTGGCTTTTCTATACCGGAAAAATAAATTTACGGTTACCGGATTTCATGCAATAAAAATTTCACTTGCTGATGATACTGCCTTTTTAACAAGAGATATTTTACAGATTGAAGGTGTTTTGCCCAATAAAGATTCTGTTTGTTTTTTCATTAATCACTGGCCATCGCGCAGGGGTGGTACTGAACAATCAGAAGCAAAAAGATTGGCTGCTGCATCAACTTTGCGAACTGCTTTGAATCAATTTACCATGAAACATCCGAACAGCAATGTGGTTTGCATGGGTGATTTGAATGACAATCCAAACGATAAAAGTGTTTCATCAATTCTTAAAGCCGATACTGTTGCAAGCAATTCAACCAACGATTTATTTAATCCGATGCTGATTCTTTACAGTCGTCTTCACATCGGTTCGCTTTATTACAAAGGCAATCAGGATTTATTTGACCAGATAATTATTTCGGACAGATTGGTGGAGAAGAACGGAGGCAAAGAAAAATTGATTTCGAACACAAGTATTTACAAACCCGACTGGCTTTTTAAAATTAACAAGTACAAGGAAAATGCACCTTGGCGCACCTTTGAAGGCGCAGATTATTCAGGCGGATACAGCGACCATTGTCCTGTATTGATAAATATCAGATTGTAGCTTCGCGGCTGCGATTTACTTTTGCAAAAATGAATTTACTTTCACCCGCAATTAATAAATAATAAGTATGGCAGAACAAACCACTATTACTGAATTAGAAGAAGCAGTCATAAAATTTGCCGGCGACTCAGGCGATGGAATGCAACTCACCGGAACTCAGTTCACCACCAATGCAGCTTTATTCGGAAACGATTTAGGAACCTTTCCTGATTTCCCCGCTGAGATTCGTGCCCCGATAGGAACAGTTGCAGGAGTATCAGGTTTTCAATTACACTTTGGTTCAAAAGAAATTTTTACCCCCGGAGATATTTGCGATGTGTTGGTGGTAATGAACAGCGCCGCATTGAAATCCAATATCAGAAATATTAAGAAGGGAGGAATAATCATTGCGAATACTTCAGGTTTCGATGCAAAAAATCTGAAACTCGCGAACATGACCAGCAATGCATTGGAAGACGATTCACTCGGTAATTATCAGGTAATAAAAATGGATGTTACACGGATGACGCGTGAAGCGCTTACTGATATTCAACTTGGGATGAAAGAAAAAGACCGTTGCAAAAATATGTTTGTGCTCGGTTTCCTTTATTGGATGTTTAACCGCGAAATGGATAACACCATTAAATTCTTAACCGATAAATTCGGAAAGAAACCGGAAGTGTTGGAAGCAAATCTTCGCGTGTTAAAAGCCGGATATTCTTACGGTGATACAACAGAAACTTTTACCACAAGATACAAAGTAGAAAAAGCTGTGATGCCTGCAGGAACTTACCGCAGCATCATGGGCAATCAGGCAACTGCGCTTGGTTTGGTGGCAGCATCAAAAAAATCCGGCTTACCATTATTTCTGGGTTCTTATCCTATCACACCGGCATCAGATATTTTGCACGACCTGGCGAAGTACAAGAGTTTTGGTGTAAAAACTTTTCAGGCAGAAGATGAAATCGCCGCAATCACATCAGCAATTGGTGCATCGTTCGGTGGAAGTTTAGCAGTGACCACTACATCAGGACCGGGTATGGCTTTGAAAACAGAGGCACTTGGTTTGGCAACAGTTTTAGAAATTCCATTGGTAATTATAAATGTTCAGCGTGGCGGACCATCAACCGGTCTTCCAACAAAAACCGAACAGGCAGATTTATTTCAGGCATACTACGGACGAAATGGTGAGTGCCCGATTCCGATTGTTGCGGCGCAATCTCCTTCTGATTGTTTCAATGCAGTGTATGAAGCTTGCCGCATTTCTGTTCAGCACATGATTCCTGTAATTCTTTTAACCGATGGATACATTGCCAATGGTGCTGAGCCATGGCGCTTCCCGAAAGAATCAGAACTGGAAGAAATTAAAATTGAATTCGCAAAGCCAATGGCAGAAGGCGAAAAATTCATGCCTTATGCGCGTGACGAAAAACTCTCTCGCCCTTGGGCAATCCCCGGAACAAAAGGTTTGGAGCATCGCATTGGTGGGCTGGAAAAACAAAACATCACTGGAAATATTTCTTACGAACCGGAGAATCATGAATTCATGGTGAAGCTTCGTGAAGAAAAAGTGGAGCGCATTGCCAATTACATTCCGGAACAAAAAATTGACAGCGGTCCGGCGAAAGGAAAATTATTAGTGCTCGGTTGGGGCGGAACTTACGGCGCGTTGAAAGCTGCGGTGCGTGAATTGAATGAAGAGGGATTTGATATTGCACACGCGCACTTGCGTCACATGCGACCATTCCCGAAAAACCTCGGAGAGATCTTAAACAACTACGATAAAGTTTTGATTCCTGAAATCAACAATGGTCAGTTGGTGAAAATCATTCGAGATAAATATTTTATTGATGCCATGGCATACAATAAAATTCAGGGGCTTCCATTCTTCAAATCAGAATTGATGGATAAAATCAGAGAGATTCTTAAATAATTAATTTCAACTTACACATAAAGAAATGGCTGAAACATTAACAGCAACAAACGGAGAAGTGCTTACCGCAAAAGATTTTGCAACCGACCAGGAAATTCGCTGGTGTCCCGGTTGTGGCGATTATTCTATTCTGAAACAAGTGCATACTATTCTTCCGCAATTAGGATTGAAGCAGGAAGACATTGTTTTCATTTCCGGAATCGGGTGTTCATCGCGCTTTCCATACTACACCGAAACTTTCGGCATGCACAGTATTCATGGTCGTGCAACTGCGGTTGCTTCTGGATTGAAAGCTGCGCGTCCTGAACTCAGCGTTTGGATTGTAACAGGAGATGGCGACGGACTTTCCATTGGAGGAAATCACACCATTCATTTGTTGCGGCGCAATTTTGATATGAATATTCTTTTGTTCAACAACGAAATTTATGGTTTAACAAAAGGACAATATTCTCCCACTTCCCCTGAAAATAAAGTGGCGAAGTCAACTCCATTCGGTTCCATTGATCATCCGTTCAACCCGATTGCTTTGGCTCTTGGTGCTGATGCAACTTTTGTTGCGCGCAGTATGGATCGTGATCCTGCTCACTTGCAGAATATGTTGTTGCGCTCTTACAAGCATCATGGTTCTTCGTTCTTAGAAATTTATCAGAACTGTAACATCTTTAACGATATGGCTTTCGAATCTTATACTGAAAAGTCAACCAAGAAAGATGAAGCATTATTTATGGTACAAGGTCAGCCACTTGTGTTCGGTGCGAATAATGAAAAAGGAATTAAGCTCGATGGTTTCAAACCTGTAATTGTAAATCTGGAAGAAGGTGCATCGAAAAATGATTTATGGATTCACGACGAACACGATATGGTGAAAGCAAATATTATTTCACGCTTCTTCGATCATGTGGATGTGGAAGGTCACTTGCCACGACCATTCGGAGTATTCTATCAAACTACACGACCTACTTATGAAGATATGATGAGTCAGCAGATTGCGCAGGTGATTACTGCAAAAGGCGAAGGCAAATTGGATAAGTTACTTGCAGGTAGCGAGACTTGGGTGATTGAATAAGTTCAATGGAAACTTTACTTAAAAACCGCTCAAAATTTTGTGCGGTTTTTTATTTTAATTCAATTCTAAATACCTTCAGAAATTTTATTTGAACAAATAAATTTTCCTTCATTCTCATTAATGCATTACGGTAATTCTTATTTTCTTTGCCAACAAATAAAAAAACATCATTTCTTCTTTGGATGTGAATGGAATTAATTCAGTAATAAATGAGCAAACGAATTTTAATAACAGGCGCTGCAGGTTTCATTGGTTCGCATTTGTGCGACCGTTTTGTGAACGAAGATTTTGAAGTGGTGGGAATGGATAACCTCATTACCGGCGACCTGAAAAACATCGAGCACCTTTTCCCAAAAAAAAACTTTGTATTCTATCATCACGATGTATCGAAGTTTGTGCATGTGCCTGATAAGCTCGATTATATTTTACACTTCGCTTCTCCGGCAAGCCCGATTGATTACCTGAAATGGCCTATACAGACTTTAAAAGTTGGTTCACTCGGCACTCATAATTTATTGGGATTAGCAAGAGTGAAAAATGCGCGCATATTGGTTGCTTCCACTTCCGAAGTTTATGGCGATCCATTGGTGCATCCGCAAACTGAAGAGTACTGGGGAAATGTAAATCCGGTTGGTCCGCGTGGAGTTTATGATGAAGCGAAAAGATTTCAGGAAAGTATCACAATGGCGTATCACACCTATCACGGATTGGAAACTCGCATCATTCGGATCTTCAATACTTATGGTCCGCGTATGCGATTGAATGATGGTCGTGTTTTACCGAATTTTTTCTACCAGGCATTGTCAGGAAAAGATTTAACAATTTATGGCGATGGAAGTCAGACCCGTTCGTTTTGTTATGTAACTGATTTGGTGGAAGGAATTTATCGCTTGCTATTTAGTGATTATGCGCAGCCGGTGAACATGGGAAACCCAGATGAAATTACCATCACGCAATTTGCCGATGAAATAATTAAACTGACAGCAACCACACAAAAAGTTATTTACGAACCGTTGCCGAAGGATGACCCGAAGCAACGGCAACCCGATATTACCAAAGCAAAATCGTTGCTGGGTTGGGAACCCAAAGTGCAGCGAGCCGAAGGATTAAAAATTACTTACGACTACTTTAAAAAAATAATGAAATGAGTTTGTATGATCAACTGATTAAGAAGGAAGCAAAACTCGCCGTCATCGGATTAGGATATGTTGGATTACCAATTGCGTTGGAGTTTGCACGAAAAATTTCGGTCATCGGATTTGATATTAATGCTAAGCGTGTTGAGATGATGAAGAATGGGATCGATCCGAGTAATGAGTTGGAAAAATCTGCCTTCGAAGGTTGCGATATTCAGTTCACTGCTAACATGGAAGATTTAATGCAGGCGAAGTTTTTTATAGTGGCAGTTCCAACTCCGGTTGATCAGCACAATGTTCCTGATTTGAAACCGGTGCTGTCTGCATCTGAAGCAATCGGAAAAGTTTTGAAGAAAGGAGATTATGTAGTGTTCGAATCCACAGTTTATCCGGGTTGCACCGAAGATGATTGCAATCCTGTTCTTGAAAAAATTTCCGGTTTAAAGAATATTACGGATTATAAAATTGGGTATTCTCCGGAACGAATTAATCCCGGAGACAAAGAACACACACTTGCAAAAATTATAAAAGTGGTTTCAGGTTGTGATGACGAATCGTTGGATGTGATAGCAAAAACATACGAGATAGTAGTGAAAGCCGGAGTACATCGTGCAGCAAGCATAAAGGTTGCCGAAGCAGCAAAAATTATTGAGAACACTCAGCGCGATGTAAACATTGCATTGATGAATGAACTCTCGCGTATCTTCGATAAAATCGGAATCAACACTTACGATGTATTGGAAGCTGCAGGAACCAAGTGGAATTTTCTGAAATTTTTTCCGGGATTAGTTGGCGGTCACTGCATTGGTGTTGACCCATATTATCTCACTTACAAAGCGAATGCACTCGGTTATGACCCGGAAGTAATTTTATCGGGAAGAAGAATTAATGATGACATGGGTCCTTATGTGGCTCGCCGTACAGTTCAAAAATTAACAAAGGCGCATATTGATGTAAGTACTTCACGCGTATTAATTATGGGTGCCACATTTAAAGAAAATGTGAGTGACATACGCAATTCAAAAGTTGCTGATATAGTAAATGAATTAAAAAATTATTCGGTGAATGTTGAAGTTATTGATCCGAATGCTGATGGTGAAGAGTTACAGCATGAATATGGTTTTGGATTAGTAACGCAACCCACCGGAAAATACGATGCAGTAATTATTGCTGTTAATCACAAAGAATATTTAGAGTTGAATGAAGATTATTTCAAAGCCAATATGAATGCGAAAGGAATAGTTGTGGATGTGAAAGGAATTTTTAGAAATAAAATAAAATCATTTACCTACTGGGGACTTTAATTGATTTGATGATTTTATAATACAATACAATTGAACAATTTTATTTGAGACGATAATAATGGCAACAAGAAAAATATTAATAACAGGGGGTGCAGGTTTCATTGGTTCGCATGTGGTGCGCCGGATGGTGAATCGCTATTCCGATTATCACATTTACAATCTTGATAATCTCACCTACGCGGGCAATCTGGAAAATCTTCGTGATGTGGAATTGAAACCGAATTACAGTTTTATCAAAGAAGATATTGTTGATGGCGAAAAAATGCAATCGCTTTTTCAGAAACATAATTTTGATGGAGTGATTCACCTTGCTGCCGAAAGTCATGTTGATAGAAGCATCAGTAATCCGATGGATTTTATCATGACGAACATTGTCGGAACTGTTTCATTACTAAACGCAGCGAAAGCAAACTGGAAAAATTTTGATGGAAAATTGTTCTATCATGTATCAACTGATGAAGTGTATGGTTCATTGGGAGAAGAAGGATTTTTTACAGAAGAAACCAAGTACGATCCGCATTCACCCTACTCAGCTTCGAAAGCAAGTTCCGATCATTTGGTGCGCGCCTATCACGACACTTATGGTTTGCCAATAAAAATTTCGAACTGCTCCAACAATTACGGCGCAAATCATTTCCCTGAAAAATTAATACCGCTTGCCATTCACAATATCAAGAACAGCAAACCCATTCCGGTTTATGGCATGGGCGAAAATGTGCGCGATTGGTTGTATGTGGAAGATCATGCATCAGCCATTGATTTAATTTTTCATAAAGGAAAAGTCGGCGACACTTACAACATCGGCGGATTCAACGAATGGAAAAACATAGACCTCATTCATCTGCTTTGCAAAATCATGGATCAGAAATTAAGAAGAGCAGAAGGCACTTCAGCAAAACTGATTACTTATGTGAAGGACAGAGCCGGTCATGATTTGCGTTATGCTATTGATGCTACAAAACTGAATAAAGAATTAGGATGGAAACCTTCGTTGCAATTTGAAGAAGGACTGGAAAAAACAGTTGACTGGTACTTGTCGAATGAAGAGTGGCTCAATCATGTGACAAGTGGCAACTACAAAAATTATTATACAGAACAATACGAGAAAAGATAAAATGATCTCGAACAAACTCCGTGCTCTTCGTGCCTCCGTGCGAAATAATTTTTTCTCAAATAATTTTTGATGTACGAAACAAAATATCATCACTCCGATTTATCAAATCAAAAAATATTAATCTCCGGCGGCGCAGGTTTTATTGGTTCACACTTGGTTGAATATTTATTAAAGTTCGGTGCTGAAAAAGTTCGTGTCATTGATAATTTCATCACCGGCAGAAGAGAAAATATCGAACTCTTCAAAAACAACCCGCGCTTCGAATTTATTGAAGGCGATATATGCAACAAGGCCGATTGCGATCGCGCGTGCGATGGAATGAATGTATTGTTACACCAGGCAGCACTTGGATCAGTTCCGCGCTCTATCAAAGATCCGGTTGCTACAAACAGAATTAATGTGGATGGATTTTTAACCATGATGGTTGCGGCGCGAGATGCAGGAATTCAGCGGGTAGTCTATGCATCTTCATCGTCAGTTTATGGCGATCATCCCGGATTGCCGAAGGTGGAAGACAAAATCGGAAAGCAACTTTCGCCGTATGCGGTTTCGAAATACACCAACGAATTGTATGCGCATGTTTTCGGTTTGAATTACGGAATGAAAATTATCGGGCTTCGATACTTCAATATTTTCGGTCCGCGACAAGACCCGAACGGACAGTATGCCGCTGTGATTCCGAAGTGGATTGACATGATAAAAAAAAATGAGCGCCCGATTATCAATGGCGACGGAAGCAACACACGCGATTTCACTTTTGTAGAAAATGCAGTGCAGGCAAACATCAAAGCCATGACCACCGAAAACGAAAACGCATTCAGTCAGATTTATAACATTGCCTGTGGTTATCAGTTTTCGTTAATGGATTTATTCAATTCACTGAAAGAAATTATTGGTTCTTCATTAGAACCTGTTCATGGCCCATCGCGCGAAGGTGATATTCCGCAATCGCTTGCTGATGTGAGCAAGGCAAAAAATTATTTCGGTTATTCACCTGATTTTACCTTCAGAAAAGGGTTGGAGATTACTGTGAACGGATAATTTATTTTTCCACTAATTTTTTTGATTGTCTTATTTCTTCCGAATACTAAGAATATTAGTTATTGAGCACAGGAAGTTTATTTTTGCGCCCACTTTTTCAACCACCGATATGAAAATTCTCAGTTGCCTTTGTTTATCTCTGGCATTGATTTCTAACAATCCAAGTGCAAGTGCACAGAATACTATTTTAAAGCAGAACTCTGGTATCTCAACATCATCATCGTTAAGCAGCACTAATGTTCAGGCACTTATACAAGCTAATGCAAGTAAATTACAAATGCTTGGAATCAGCACTACCGATGCGCAGAATATAGCCAATCAGGTTTTGCCGCAAATTCAAAGTGGAAGTATAAGTGTAAATCCATCTGTAACACCAACAGTGCCGGTTCAATCACCTGTTCTGGATAATCCAAATCCTGTTTCGGTTAATGCAAATGTGCTTGCGAATTTGCCCGACAATTTTTCCAACAATAATCAACCTGAAAATAAAGATGTACCTGAATTGCCCCATGCAATAATATTTGGACAATCATTTTTTCGCGATAAAAATATTTCAACCTTCAATCGTTCAACCGATATGCAGGCACCCGATAATTACATAGTAGGAGTGGGAGATCAATTAACGATAAACATTTGGGGATACAGCAGTTATAGCGGTAGTTATACGGTTGATCAGTCAGGCGCCATACTTCCAACACAAACCGGACGGATTTATGTAAAAGGGCTTGCGTTCGACGATGTAAAAAAATTAATTAGAGGGCGCTTTTCTACCGTTCTTGATATGGGTAACTCTAACCTGGATGTTGCACTTGTTTACAGCAGAGTTATTGCGGTGAATATTGTAGGCGAAGTTTTTGAACCCGGGAGCTACACCATGCCAGCTACCAATACAGCATTCAATGCATTGATGTCAGCATCAGGACCAACTAATATAGGGTCGCTCCGGAAAATTTACATAAAGCGCGATGGGCAAACAATTAAAACACTGGATGTATATGCATTTCTTTTAGACCCGGATTCTAAACAGGATTTCTACCTGCAGAATAACGACTACATATTTGTTCCGCCAAGCAGTAAAGTTGTTTTTATAAATGGTGAAGTTTTACGACCAACCGGTTTTGAATTACTGGATAATGAAAACATGGTTGCACTTTTAAAATTTGCAGGTGGTGTAACACCCAAAGCATACATGAATAACATAATTATTCAACGATATGAAGGAATGGAAAATAAACTGATCAGCTTAAACCTGGATAGCTTATTAAAAACCAAGGGCGATTTTATTTTAAAAAACGGCGATCAGATTACCATCAATACAGTTCCTGATTTAATTATTAATCAGATAAAAATTATTGGGCCTGTAACTGCTCCCGGTGTTTATAGTTTTAAAAACGGACAACGCATTTCTGATATTCTTGCGCAGAACCCATTGCGCAACGACGCTTTATTTAACAAAGGATATATTATCAGAACCAACGACGATTTTACAAAACAATACATTTCATTTTCACCATTAGCAATTATTCAAAGTAAAAATTCACCCGATAATATTTTATTGAAAAACGAAGATGTTATAAATTTTTTCGCGAAATCTTCTTTCAATGATAATTTAACTATCACAGTTTCAGGTTCAGTAAGAACTCCGGGAGATTATTTGTTTGGCAATGGGATGAGTTTGAATGATGCCTTGTATTTTGCCGGAGGCCTAAAACCTGAAGCCGCAAATAACCGAATAGAAATTGCTCGTATTATGGAGGTGCAGCAAGGCAACGGTGTGTCAGCAATTCCGGTTATAATAAAATCAATTTCAATCAATAAGGATTTATCGCTGGATGAAGCATCAGCAGGGTTCCATTTGCAGCCCTCTGACCAGGTAATTGTTCGAGTATCTTCTGATTTTGATAAACAAAACATGGTAATTGTTTCAGGTGAAGTACAATACCCTGGAAACTATGTTATGATAAATAAGCTTGAAACCTGGACATCAGTAATAAACAGGGCAGGTGGTTTAAACACAGCCGCTTATTCAGATGATGGATTTATTTTCAGAAAAGAAAACGGAAAAGGAATAATTCTGTCGCACTTAGACAGAGCATTGAAAAAACCAAATTCAAAATACGATTACATTTTAAAACCGGGTGATGAGATATCAATACCTAAACAATCAAACATTATTACTATCACCGGTCTTATTCGTTTTCCTTATATTGATTCACTAAAGCAAATTAATGTTCCATATACAAAGGGCAAGCGTGCAAAATTTTATATAAAACATTATGGGCTTGGCTTTGAGAAAAGAGCCATCCGAAGCAGAACCTATGTTGTAAATCCGGGTCAAAATGTGAACGGATGCCGAAAGTTTATTTTGTTTAATGTGTATCCCAAAGTTAAAAATGCATCGACGGTTGTAGCCACTGCAATTCCTCCTAAAGAATTAAAAACACGAACCGGTACCAAGGAACCAATAAACTGGAATCAGGCAATATCAACCTTTACTATTAGTTTAACCGGAGTTGCTACACTGTTTATATTGCTCACTCGAATTCAATAATTAACAATGAGTGAAAAACCAATTCGGCAAGTTGTTGAGGAAACAGATATTAACTACAGCAATATTCTTGGAAAATTAAAAACCATTTGGAAATATTTAATTCGCAAATGGTGGGTTTTATTAATTGCGCTCATGTTAGGCGGTGGTACAGGTTGGTTAATTCAATATTTGTATGGAGTTAGCTATACCGCCAATTGTACTTTTACCATTCAAGGTCAGTCGGCTTCATCATCGTTATTAAATTCTGCCTTATCACTTGCTTCATCTATAGGCATATCAGCTAAACCGGGCACCGGAAGTTATGATAATAATTATTTTGCCAATTTAATGAAGTCGCGCAGAATACTGAAACAAACCCTGCTCGAAGATGGAATGATCAATGGCAAAAAAGATTTAATGATCAATCATTTTATTCATGTTACAGAATTAGATGATGATTGGAAAGATGATAAAAGATTAAGTGGTTTTAAATTCAAACACAATCAATTTGCAGGCCTTACCCGACTTGAAGATTCGGTGCTGACACTTTTATACAATTCAATTCTTGAGAATTATTTATCGGTGACTTATGATGAAAGCTCCCCGTTTAATCAGGCGAAATTTACAACACCTGATTATTCTTTTTCAAGTAACATGATGCAAAAATTGCTGAAAAACACAAGCAACCATTACATCAATGAAATGTTCAAATTGAACAACGACAACATGCGGATTGCAGAAAAAAGAGTTGACTCATTGGCAAATGCAATCAGGGAGCTGGATGTAAAAGTTGCTTCTTTAAAAGACAATGTAAATAATGTAATAAAGCAAAGCGGTTTTGTTGCATTAAACGCAGCCATTCGTGATCAGGGTTTATTAAGTATTCAATATTCATCAGCAGTAAATAATTTTGAACTGGCAAAAGTTACAATGACCACCGATACTCCGATTTTGGAAGTAATTGACGATCCGCAATTTTCAACCGAAGTTTCATTTATACCAATAGTAATTGCTATTGCCGGTGGGGCACTCGGGTTTTTCTTTGTTGCTTTAATTGGTTTAGTTGCATGGAATTTTATCGGTAAAACAATTGAAAATGAAAACAAAGCAACAAGCAATACTTCTGAACCTTTAATCAACTAAAAGGGGTAAATTATTTATAAAAAAACATGACCTTTTTTTCCGGTTTATTCAGTAAAAAAAAAACTTCATCAATCCCATAAAGGTTGATATTCATTCGCATTTTATTCCTGGCATTGATGATGGGGTGAGTACAGCAGATGAATCGCTCGATATTTTAACAGGACTTTACCACCTCGGGTATAAAAAAATTATCACCACGCCACACATTTATAACGGAGTTTATAATAATTCATATGATACCATACTTCCGGGATTAGAAAGAATGAAAACAGTAATTAAACAATCAGGTATTAAGCTGGAACTGGAAGCCGCCGCCGAATATTATTTTGATGAGTATTTTCTCAGTTATATTGAAAATGAAACGCTGTTGACTTTTGGCGACCGATATGTTTTATTTGAATTACCAGCCATGAGTAAACCACAACAGGTAGAAGATGCTGTTTTTGAAATGACTTTGAAAGGCTACAAACCAATTTTGGCGCACCCCGAACGCTACTCTTATTATCTGGAACCGGGATTTGAATCGTTGGAAAAATTAAAAAGCATGGGCGTATTATTTCAACTGAATGTGCTTTCACTTGCAGGTTTTTATTCACCAAAAGTTCAGAAGTTTGCCCATCAGTTAATAAAAAATAACTGGATCGATTGGGTAGGGAGTGATATGCATAATCATCGTTACTTTGAAGCGTTTAATAATGCAATTCAGAATAAGTATTATGAAAAACTTTGTTCATCAGGTCAACTTTTAAATAACACTTTAACCGAATTATAATGGCTTTTACTGAAACCGGATTTCCGGGCTTACTCGTTTTTGAACCAAGGATTTTTCGCGATGACAGAGGATATTTTTTTGAAAGTTTTAACTCAAATGGTTTTGCCGAAAAGGGAATTACCCGGAATTTTGTTCAGGACAATCAGGCATTTTCTTCATACGGAATTTTAAGGGGACTGCATTACCAGCTTGATCCGCATGCGCAGGCAAAACTGGTTCGTGTTATTCAGGGTGAAGTGCTGGATGTGGTTGTTGATTTGCGTGTCGGATCTCCAACATTCGGAAAACAATACAGCATTTTATTATCAGAAGAAAACAACAAGCAATTGTATGTGCCCCGTGGTTTTGCTCATGGTTATGCAGTGTTAAGCGCTACGGCTTTATTTTTTTATAAATGTGATAACTTTTATAACAAGCAAGCCGAAAGCGGAATTTCATACAATGACCCTTCATTAAATATTGACTGGAAAATTCCAACAGATAAAGTAATTCTTTCAGAAAAAGACAAGCTGAATAAATCATTCACTCTAGCGGAGAAGAATTTTATTTTCAATCCGGAAAATCCATTTTAATGGTATGAATATTTTTTACAAATTGTATTCAGCTTCACTATGAAAAAAACAATTTTAGTAACCGGAGCCAATGGACAATTAGGAAACGAAATCCGAGCATTCGCCTCTCACTTTCCTACATTGAATATCTTATTCACCTCTCGAAACGAATTGGATATTACTGATAACGATGCGGTTAAAAAATATTTTCCGGAGCATGAACCAAAAGCAGTAATTAATTGCGCCGCCTACACAGCTGTTGACAAAGCTGAGTCGGAACCGGAACTGGCCCAACTTATAAATGCAACCGCAACAGGATATTTAGCTGATGCTTGCAGGCTCATTGATATTCCGTTCATTCATATCTCTACTGATTTTGTTTATGATGGAAATAAAACAATTCCGCTTTTCGAAACTGATGCAACAAATCCATCAGGCGTTTATGCTAAAACAAAACTGGAAGGTGAACAATTAGCATTGCAAAAACACAAGAAGACAATTATTATTCGCACCTCGTGGGTTTACTCATCGTTCGGAAATAATTTTGTGAAAACAATGCTTCGTTTAGGAAGAGAAAAGCCTGAACTTAAAGTGGTGAACGACCAAACCGGAAGTCCGACTTATGCACGCGATTTAGCTGAAGCACTTTTAAAAATTACTTTATTGTGTGAGGCGCTTAAGCCATGGGGCATTTATAATTTCAGTAATGAAGGAGCCATAACATGGTATGAATTTGCCAAAGAAATATTATTGCTGAAAGGAATTGAAACACCTGTGCATCCAATTACAACAGCGCAATTTCCAACACCGGCAATGCGGCCTGCATACAGTGCGATGAGTAAAGAAAAAATTATTAAAACATTTGGAATTCGACCGCAACCATGGAAACATAGCTTGGAAGAATGCCTGAAATTGATTCCATAAATAATGATAGCTGATAAAATTGATTTGAAACTGATAGAACAGATTGCACGCAAAGCAGGTGATGCAATTATGGAAATTTATAAAACAGAATTTACAGTGGAGATGAAAGAAAACAAATCGCCACTGACCGAAGCCGATAAAGTTTCTAATAAAATTATTCTGGATGAGTTGAAATTGCATTATCCCGCTATTCCATTTATATCTGAAGAAACCAAAGCAATTGAATTCAGCGAACGAAAAACCTGGACACATTGCTGGCTTATTGACCCAATTGATGGCACAAAGGAATTCATAAAAAAAAACGGTGAGTTTACGGTGAACATTGCATTGGTTGAAAATGGTAAACCTACTTTAGGAGTTGTGCTTGCTCCTGCACTGAAAAAAATGTGGAGCGCAAAATCCGGCGAAGGTTGTTTTAAAATAAATGAATTAGGCGAGCGGATACAATTGAAAAAAGGAGTTGAGTTTAGCCGATTAAATAAAGTTCGTGTAATAGGCAGCCGCAGTCACATGAGTACAGAAACTGAATCTTTTATTCAGCAATTAAAATCAGAAGGAAAAGAAATTGACTTTGTATCAGCCGGCAGTTCAATAAAATTTTGCTTGCTTGCCGATGGCAGTGCCGATGTATATCCGCGTTATGCACCAACTATGGAATGGGATACCGCAGCCGGGCAGGCAGTTCTTGAAATTGCAGGCGGAGTAGTAAATGAAGCCGGAACTTTAAAGCACTTATGCTACAACAAAGAAAATTTATTGAATCCTTTTTTTCTTGCCTCGTGGTAATCAGCTAAGCATCTCTTTTACTTTGATCATGTAATGCGCTATCCGTTCGTGATTGATTGTATATAGTATTTGTTTCCCCGTTCTGGTGGTTGATACAATTTTGGCGCGGCGCAAAATGGCTAAGTGTTGCGAAGCCACCGACTGTTCAATGTTTAATTGCTTGTAAATTGAAGTAACATTTGTGGAACCGCTTTTATCAATTACAGATAAAATGCTGCGGCGCAATTTGTGATTCATGGCCCGTAAAATGGCTGCCGCTTTTTTTGTTTGGTCGGCATTATAAAGCATGAATTCATTAGGCATATTTTCAAAATCGGAAACTTGAATTTCCATTGGTAGTGTATCCATTAGTGTTTAGTATTTAGGAAGAAAGCTTCAAATATAATTGCATCCAATGTTTAATAATAAGTATCTGATCGATTTTATTAAAGGGGAATTTTGATAAATGAGTTTTTTGTTTCACGCAGCTAAATGTTTTATAAAAGTTTTCTGAAATTGAAATATTTATTTCAGAATTTTAAAAATTATTTCAATCGTTCAGTCAGCAACCTTATTTCAAGTACCGGCGAAAATTTCTGGTACAGAATATTATAGGTTGCATTTGCAATGGGCATATCTACATTGTATTTTTTATTCACGGCATTTATACATGCGGTTGCATAATAACCTTCGGCAACCATGTTCATTTCCAATTGCGCACTCTTTACCGAATAACCTTTCCCAATCATATTTCCAAAATTCCGGTTACGGCTGAACTGAGAGTAAGCAGTTACCAATAAATCGCCGAGATAAGCCGAATCTTTAATATCGCGTGTAATAGGATGAACTGCTTTTACAAACCGTTCAATTTCTTCAATGGCATTACTGATCAGAACAGCTTGAAAATTATCACCATAAGCCAGCCCGTTACAAATTCCGGAAGTGATGGCGTAAACATTTTTAAGCACGGCAGAATATTCAGTTCCGAAAATATCATCGCTCGTATTTGTTTTCATATACCGGCAATGAAGCCACGAGGCAATCATTTTGGCATTTGAAGCATCCGGACACGCAATTGTAAGGTACGATAATTTTTCAAGAGCCACTTCCTCTGCATGACAAGGGCCGCTTACTACAATGAATCTATTATTTGGAACATCATAATGTTGCTGAAAAAAATCTGCCATCACAAGATTATCTCCTGGAATCATTCCCTTCACCGCTGAAACAATTACTTTATTTTTAAAATCCTGTGGGTGAAGTACACTTAAAGTTTCTTTCACAAACGCAGATGGTGTGGCAAGAAAAATTACATCCGCTTTTCTAGCCGTATCAATCAAATCTTCCTGAACAGAAATTAAATTTTTTTCAAAAAATATTGAACTGATATAACGGGAATTATTTCCGTGTTCTTTCAACGATTTTCGAATCTCAGAATTTCTGATCCACCAATTCACAATGTGCTTGTTTTCGTTTAGCACCTTTACAAGCGCGGTAGCCCAACTTCCGCCTCCAATCATTGCAATCTTTGGATTATTGTTTAGCATAATTGTCAATTACCGAGCGAACATAAGTAAAAGGCAGGTGACACTTATAAATTGAATGAATTAATTGAAGCGAATATTTAATTAATACCAAAAACAACAGGAAAAAAAATATTTTTATATCAGTGTTTTCGTAAATAAAAAACTCTATTAAGATATAAAATTAAGGTTTGGTATAAAGTACCTGTCGCACATATAAATTTTTTCCGACATGAATTTTCAATAAGTAAGCTCCCGATGGAATAGTATTATCAAGTGTAAATACTTCGTTAATCATTTTACCCTGAACTTGTGGTACACGCGTTTCAATTAACTCCCCTTTTCGGTTTATCAGTTCGATTGATGTGGCGCCGGTTTGTGATAAAGGAATTTCAAAACTCACTTCAAAAACTCCGGTTGTTTGTTTGGGAGAAATGGAAACCAGATCCTGATAAGGGGTGTTTCTGTCGGCATTCGAATTCGATTTTTTCCTGACTTTTTTAGAAATTAAATCGGCATCATTTAAAAGATGACTCTGATCTTCGGAGTGAATTCCGTTTTGAGATGAATTATTGTTAACCAAACTATCGCCTCTGTCAATATTGGGTGCTGAAAAGAGAGAATCTGTATTCTTTTTTTCATTTGCTTTTACATCAGTACTATTCGTCATATCCTGAGTAAAAACAAATAACCCCACAATAAGCGCCGCTATCGAAAGTCTGGCTCCGGTTAATTGAATTGTGCGTTTAACAGAAACTACCTGCTTAACTTTTACTGTTGTTTGAAAATTTAACCTTCCCATGATTTATAGAATATCAAAGGCTTTTACTTAGGCAAACTAAAAAAGTTTTGAGGGTATATGAATAGAATATCTTGAAACATTCTATTGATATATAAATACCAGTCACTCAGTGGATTTATTTCAAAAAAAGGCACATCCACTATCTTCATCTTTTATGGTTTGATTCGCTGATTTTTAAATTCACTGATTTGGTTTGCAATTATGCCGTTGAAGTTTTATAAAATAAATTTCTTAGAGCAACGACTCTCCTGCGTCAACTATGAATCAGAATTAACGCACATCTTTCCTCTCTTTAGCAAGGGAGGAATGCGAGATATAAACGATAGAGTTTTTTGTTTTGAAAAACTCCCTCCCATTTTTCAAGGGAGGGTGGAAATATCATATCCCGAATGTTAGTTGTGCTTGGGAGAGTTATAATTTCACAAACCTTCTCACCTCCCAGCTTCCATCGTGCAGTTGAAGTTTTATAAAATAAACGCCTTCAACTCACCCAAGCACAGCTAACATTTAAAGTTTACTAAACACCCCCTCTCTGATTTCAGAGAAAAAAATATATCAGAGTTAAACAGGAAATCAAAGAGGGAATTGAAAAAACAATGACGAAAAATTTCTCTGACTGAAAAGTGTTTCCCTCTTTTTTTTCCAACTAAAACTTTTACTTCTGTTTATCGCTTGAAAAAAGAGAGGGTGTAAACGCTTTAAGTCTGACTGCACGCTTTTGGTGGGTGAGTTTATGTGGTTGCGCTACTCATTCACAAACCTTCTCACCTCCAAACTTCCTTCGTGCAGTTTAAGTTTTATAAAATAAACTCCAGTAGAAAAGCCTGCCTGCCGGTCAGGCAGGGATTTGAGATTATTGATTCCTTGTTACGATGTCATCTATCACATGAACATTTCCTTCTCCGTCTTTTAATACATTGCGTGGTCGCATGTCTGCGACAGTGTATTTCCCATTTGTATAAGTGAAGTCCTTTGCTTTTTCAAACCCTAGATCTTTCATAAAGGAATCTATTTCTGCTATCGTGGTCTGCACAACATCAGGAATATATTTTTGCTTTATGATGGGCTCGATATGAGGCGCTCTTTTTGTGCCTTCATTTTTCAATCCTGTAAATCCGATTAAATCATATTTGTTTTCAGGAAATACTTCGTTGTGGTTTTTAAGTTGCTCAAGAAATTGCATGACACTATATCCGGCATTAAATAAATTGTTGGCTTTGTAAACAGTTCCTGTTTCTACATCGTAAGCTAATGTGTGTTCATTGCCTCCTCCTGTTAATGGGTTTCCAAGTGAATATAAATCTTCCACCCAAATATTATTTTGTTGGGCATAATCAAGCGCAGCTTTGTTTTCTACTTCCCGTTTTTCGTTTCCGGTAAGTGGTCTTTGCTGTTCCTTTTCTGCTGCTTCAATGCTTCTTCTAATGAAAGCGGATGCTTCTCCCATTTTTTTATGTAGTTCATTGCCCCTTCTGAATTTTTCTTGTGGGCTTCGCTGAAATATTTTCGTTCGTTCTCCATTTATGTCTGCAAAGTTATTATTCTTTGCGGGCAACACAAAAGGAGTTGTTGGTGTTTTTCACTCCTTCACAAACCGCCTCACCTCCAAACCACCATCGTGCAGTTGAAGTTTTATAAAATAAACGCCTTCAACTCACCCACGCACAGCTAACATTCAAAGTTTACTAAACACCCCCTATCTGATTTCAGTGAAAAAAATAAATAAGAGTTAAACAGGAAATCAAAGAGGGAATTGAAAAAACAATGACGAAAAATTTCTCTGACTGAAAAGTGTTTCCCTCTTTTTTTTCCAACTATAACTTTTACTTCTGTTTATCGCTTGAAAAAAGAGAGGGTGGAAACGCTTTAAGTCTGACTGCACGCTTTTGGTGGGTGAGTTTGTGTGGTTGCGCTACTCCTTCACAAACCGCCTCACTTCCAAACTTCCATCGTGCAGTTGAAGTTTTATAAAATAAACGCCTTCGACTCACCCGCGCACTGCTAACATTCAAAGTTTACTAAACACACCCTCTCTGATTTCAGTGAAAAAAATAAATCAGAGTTAAACAGGAAATCAAAGAGGGAGTTGAAAAAACAATGACGAAAAATTTCTCTGATTGATTTATGCATCCCTCTTTTTTTTCCAACTATAACTTTTACTTCTGTTTATCGCAAGAAAAAAGAGAGGGTGGAAACGCTTTAAGTCTGACTGCACGCTTTTGGTGGGTGAGTTTGTGTGGTTGCGCTACTCCTTCACAAACCTTCTCACCTCCCAACTTCCATCGTGCAGTTGAAGTTTTATAAAATAAACTCCGGGAGAAAGGGGTTTTAGATTGATGATTTTGGATTTGAGATTCAGTGAACCCGAAACTCCAAACCCGTAACTCGTAACTGTTTTACCCATCAAATCAAAAACCGCAATTGTATTTATTGACTGCTGCGAACTGGTTATTGTTAACTCGCTGCTTGCTTATACATTTTACCGCAGAGACGCAAAGGCGCAGAGAAAAATTTTCTTCTGTGATTTTGTTTTGGAGAAAGTTAAGTTTGTGAACGCGAGAAAACCTGCTGGTTAAAACACACAGGCAAGGGCGCGGAGGAGAATCGCCAAAACACTAAAAATGGTCATAGAAAAACTTTCTAAACTTTGGGTAGACTATGGCGGCATTAGGGTTAATCACTTAATTAAATTTTTTATTTTATTTTCATTATCAGGTTCAATTATAATTCTTATTAATGATTTAGGAGAGTATTCGGCAGCTAGTTTACAAGGATATTCATCTGCAATTACTGTAAATTATGGTGTGCGATGGCCTTGTAAAGCGGGTCCTTGTTTTACTGAATCTAATCACGACTATCCTTGTTTTCAAATGCATGAAATGAAAAAAAAATATTTCTCTGAAATTGAGAATAATTCATCTTTCCCTGCAAAAAATCAGTATGGAAAGTTGCTACAAGAAGTTCAAATAAAATCTCCTTTCCCTGCAAAAAATCAGTATGAAAAGTTATTGAAAGAGGTCCATATAAAATCTGCAATAATTAGGGGGAGCGCTTTATTATCCGTCTTGCTTCTATCTACTATTTGTTTCTTCCTTATTTTATTTAATTCATTTAAGCCCGGCTTTTTGCTTTATCTTAATTCAGTTATTGCATTTTATTGGGTTATGGAACCCTGTAAGTTTTGTTTAAACCTTTTTTTTAATTCATATCAATCTCACGAATTTTTCATTGCTCAAGATTTAAATTTATCCTATCTATTTATTTTATTGATTCTGTCTACAATTGGAACTGTGGTATGCAGTTATATTTTTTTCTTTCGCATTCCGAAATCACTCAGAATTTCATTCCTATTGGCTTTTATTTTAGGATTTCCTTTCGGTTTTTTAATATGGTTCAAATTTATTGGTTTATTATTTTTTAAAGCCAATATTTAAACATAGACTTACTTAACAAAATGAGACCGACGCGGTTTCCAAAACCGCGTCGGTCTGCAAGTGTAACAGCTCTACTTACTCTTATCAGGAAATAGCGGAACGGGTGGAATGTTTTTCTCCTGTGTTTTGAGTTGGTCGAGTAATTCTTTTATGGCGGCATCTAACTGCTCATCAATGCCGGCGTATTCCTTTGCGGGGTCGTTATCTACCACCACATCGGGGTCAACGCCGTGACCTTCGATGGCGAAACCGTCGGCGGTGTAGCTGGTGAATTCGGGGCGGTCCATGAAGCCGCCATCAACAAACGGAAGGGAGCCGCGGATGCCGACAATGCCGCCCCATGTGCGTTTGCCTATAATTTTGCCGAGGTGGAGCGCGCGGAAACGATAGGGAAATATATCACCATCGCTCGCGGAGTATTCGTTCACGAGGCAAACCTTGGGACCATAAAAAACTTCGGGGTTGGTGGTGCCGACTGTTACATTTCGCACCATGCTGAAGTAAACCAACTGCTCGCTGAGGCGGTCGGCAATGAGCGGCGACACAAAGCCACCGCCGTTTCCGCGGTCGTCAACAATGAGTGCCTTGCGCGTGATTTGCGGATAGTAGTGCTTGATGAATTCGTTGAGCCCATCCACGCCCATGTTGGGAATGTGGAGGTAACCGATTTTTCCGTTGCTCACCGAATCAACATAATGAATGTTGTGCTCCACCCAATTGTAATAGCGCAATTGTTTTTCGTCGGCGATGGGAACCACTAAAACTTTTCGGCTGCCGGTGGTGCTCGCCGTGGAATTAATGGTGAGTTCGGTTTGCTTGTCGGCAGTGCCCACTAACAGTTGATTGATGTCGATGACTTTGTTGGTGGGTTGTCCGTTGATGGCGATAATGAATTCGCCGGCTTTGATATTGACACCGACTTCGGTGAGCGGCGAGCGCAGCGCATCGCTCCAGTTTGCGCCCTGCAATATGCTTGTGATTTTAAAGTAGCCGCTTGCATCGCGCACATAGCTTGCACCAAGCAATCCCATTTTTATGCGCTCGGGTTTCGGCATGTCGCCGCCGCCCACATAGGAGTGCCCGGTAGTGAGTTCGCCAATCATTTCGCCAATAATGTAAGTGAGGTCGGCGCGGTGCTTCACATACGGCACGAGCACTGCATACTTTGTTTTGATGGCATCCCAGTCAACACCGTGCATGTTGGGCGCATAAAAAAAATATTTCATCTGCCGCCAGCTCTCGTTGAAAATCTGAGCCCACTCATCGGTGTGATTGACATACACTTTTAGTCCGCTGATGTCAACCTTCTCATCCACATCTGCTTTGCCACCCGGAATATCAATGACATAATAATTGCTGCTCTTGGTGACAACCATTTTTTCTCCGTTGGCAGTGATGCGGTAAGTGTTGTAATCGCCGATGGCAGTTTCTTTTTTCTTCTTCAAATCATATACATAGAGTTGCGCATCCTTGCCCTGCGAATTTTTCTGGTAGTAAACTTTGTTGTTCAGCATTTCGATGTTCCAGTAATTGCCTGCATCGCCGGGGAGTGCGATTAAGCGATCCTGAATTCCGGCGGCATCAATTTTTACTGTAACAGTTTCTTCTTTTTTATCAGCAGGTTTATCGGCAGTGGATTTTTTGTCGGAAGTTTTTGCATCAGTAACAGTTTCGTC
>CANJII010000040.1 GCA_947474435.1 Chitinophagaceae bacterium
TCATGTATTGATGTATGCTTCGACAAGCTCAGCATGACAACGCGCTCTGTTATCCTGAGCTTGTCGAAGAGTTAATAATTCATCAACTCCTTCATCTTCTCACTCAATCTCGTCTTCGCCAAAAAATTATTTTCCAATGGAATAGAAAACGGAATCGGAGAATCAAGCGAAGCCACACGCATAACAGGCGCATCTAAATCAGCAAAACAGTTTTCAGAAATCCAGGCAGAAATTTCTCCACCGATTCCTCCTGTCAAACAATCTTCGTGCAACACAATCACCTTTCCTGTTTTCTTCACAGTAGCTGCAATCGCTTCTTTATCGAATGGAAGAAGAGTTCTCAAATCCAATATGTCTGCAGAGAAATCTGAATTCTGAAATCTAAAATCTAAAATCTGTTGTTTCGCCCAATGCACTCCCGCACCATAAGTAATAATGCTCATGTCAGTTCCTTCTTCCACCAGATTGGCTTTACCAATTTCAATGGTATAATATTCTTCAGGCACTGCACCACTGATGGCACGATACAATGCTTTGTGTTCGAAATACATTATCGGATTCGGGTCTTCAAAAGCAGAAAGTAAAAGTCCTTTTGCATCATAAGGGTTCGATGGATACACCACTTTCAATCCCGGTGTGTGCGTGAACCACGCTTCGTTGCTTTGCGAGTGAAATGGTCCCGCGCCAACACCTGCACCCGTTGGCATTCGCACCACCACATCTGCATTTTGTCCCCAGCGATAATGGCTCTTCGCTAAGTTGTTTATGATTTGATTGAAACCCACCGTTACAAAATCTGCAAACTGCATTTCAACCATCGCCTTGAAACCCTTGATGGACAAGCCAAGCGCCGCACCCAGAATTGCCGACTCACAAATCGGCGTGTTGCGCACCCGCTCTCTTCCAAACTCTTCCACAAATCCTTCCGTGATTTTAAACACGCCGCCATACTCCGCAATATCCTGTCCCATCAGCACAAGATTGCTGTGCTTGCGCATCGCGAGTTTTAATCCTTCCGAAATTGCATCTACAATTCTTACTTCCCGTTCCGATTTTTTTGGTGTGATAATTTGCGTGGTGAACGGCGCATACACATCATTCATCTCTTCATTTATATCCGCCACAATTTCCGGCTCATCAAAAACAGGCGCCAGCGATTCTTCTATTTCTTTTTTCAGCAGCGCGTGCATCGAAGAAATATTTTCTTCAGAGAGCAAATCTTCTTTCTTCAGAAACTCCTCATAATTTTTCAGCGGGTCCTTCTTTCCCCACTCTTCAATCAATTCCTTCGGCACATACTTAACACCGCTCGCTTCTTCGTGACCGCGCATCCGGAAGGTCATGCACTCAAGCAACACAGGCGACTGCTCGCGAATGCAGTATTCGCGCAACTCTTTTATGGTGTGATAAACTTCCAGAAAATTATTTCCATCAACTGTTACACTCTTCATTCCGTAACCAATTCCTCTGTCGGCAAGTTGCTTACATGCATATTGTTCCGAAGTAGGAGTGCTCAAACCATAACCGTTATTCTCAATCAGAAAAATCACAGGCAGCTTCCACACACTCGCCACATTCAGTGCTTCGTGAAAATCGCCCTCGCTCGTTCCGCCTTCGCCGGTGAAGGCGAGCGAAATTTTTCCCTCCTTCCGCAGTTTGTGCGCGAGCGAAATTCCGTTGGCAATAGTCAGTTGTGGGCCGAGGTGCGAAATCATTCCCACAATGTGATGGGGATTACTACCGAAGTGAAAACTTCTTTCCCTTCCTTTTGAGAAGCCCGATTTCTTTCCCTGCCACTGCGCAAACAATTGCGTCAGGTTCATGTTACGCGTGGTGAACACCCCCAGGTTGCGGTGCATCGGCAAAATATATTCATCGGCATCGAGCGCGAGTGTGGCGCCCACTGCAATTGCTTCCTGCCCCATTCCCGAAAACCACTTGCTGATTCTTCCTTGCCGCAACAGGTTCAGCATTTTTTCCTCAATCATCCGCGGATACAAAATGGATTTATACATCGAGAGCAATTGTTCGTCGCTCAGTTTTTTTCGGTCGAAAATCATTCGGGATTTTACTTTTTTACGGCGGCAAATATCGCAAAGAAGAATTGTAAATAATGTTGATGGAAATTTATAAATAAACGGAAAATTAATTTCATGGATGGTATCTAAATCGAGTCCACTGAATATCTACTTTAAAAGCTCAGCATTTATTTTATCCAGCCAAAGTTGTAGCCCATTTGTATTCCAATGACTATCACCGGCGAAATAATTATTTAATACCGGTTTCTTTGAATAGTCGTTATATAAATCAACAAGGGTGAAATTCACCTTTTGATTTTCAAACAGAGGTATCAGATTATTGTAAGTATAATTTTTATAGCCGGTAATGCTGACCGGATTTGGAATAACGGAAAAAAGTATTTTTTCGAACCCAAAGTTTTTATAATGCTGAAAAACAACATCAGCAATCATTCTTATTTGATCCATTTCTTTTTCTGAAACTGAATTGAAAGAGGATGTTGTTACTGTTGTATCGGTGGTAGTTGATAAAAATAAAATGCTTTTATCGTCAGCCATACTAACCTCAGGTGAATGACGGCTGAATACAGATTCATTAAAATCAGCTTTAATAGATTTAATTTTTGTAAAAATCGGATAATCGAATAAATTAAATTCAAGGTTTTGATTAATGTTTTTATTAAATAAAAACTGATTGACAATTCTTATTATTTCATTAAAAGAATATAAAGAGGCCGGTCTTTTATTTTTTGCAACAAACTGAAATTTAAAATTGGAGGTATCGTGAAACCGTTCACGAAAATGTCTCTCGGTAGTTTCAAAAATTAAAATGTTTTTTTTATTTTTTCTTAACGAAATTTCCATTGGTTCATATCGCCAGTCAACAAACATCAAATTATCTACTCCGGCAAAAATATTTTTATCAGTAATGTATTTCAAATAACTATCACCTATGATATACAAATCAATAAACGATGAATCTTTTTTAACTCTTTTGGGATTCCAGCTTTTATCAATTTTATAGTTTGACAGAAAGCTCATATAAAATAAATCGCCATAACGAAAACCATCACTGCGCCATATTTTATTATTTGATTTCCATCGCTGTTCAGTAATTTTTTTCATCCATGAAGAACTTGAACTCACAATGAAAATCAGAATTAATACGCTCAGAACAACCCAGGATATGATTTTTTTTGCCATATTTTAAAATTGAAAATAAATAAATTGATTCAGGCTAAAGACTCCGAAAAAATAAATACCGGTTACCATTAATCCAGTTAAAATCCAGAATGTAAAATCAGATTTTATTTCAAATTGAAAAAATATTTTCTCCTTTAGCATTAAAAACAAAATCAATAAAAAAGAAAAACCAAGCTCAGCCGAATTTAAAGCTATGGTGATTTTATCATCAAATGAAAATGAAGATAGTTTTTTAAAAACCTCAACTGAGGTACCTATTGAATTGGATCGAAAAAAAACCCACGCTAAAGTAACCAAGCTGAAAGTGAAAAGGATGTTAAAGTATTTTAATAAAGTTTTTTGTAAATGAATCGTAGGGTTTAACAGTGAAAATATTTTATCTCTTTGAATTGCCAAAACAATAAAACTCCCGTGCAATGCACCCCATATTACAAAGTTCCAGCTTGCACCGTGCCATAAACCGCTTATTAAAAAAACAATAAACAGGTTCATATATTTTCGATACTGACCTGCTCTGTTTCCACCAAGCGATATATATAAATAATCTTTGAACCAGGATGAAAGTGAAATATGCCATCGTTTCCAGAACTCGCTGATTGATTTTGAAAAATAGGGTGTTCTGAAATTATCCATTAATTTAAAACCCATAACACGAGCAGCGCCAATGGCAATATCAGAGTAACCTGAAAAGTCGCAATAGATTTGAAAACTATATAACACAACGGCAATGGTCATGCTCATGCCGTTTTGTAATTCAACATTTTTATACGCTTGATCAACCACTATTGCAAGCCGATCAGCAATTACAACTTTCTTAAATAATCCCCACGCCATTTGGGTTAAACCACTTTTTACTTTTTCCCAATCATAAATAAACTGCTTATGAAATTGTGGTAGTAAATTTTGTGGCCGTTCAATAGGACCTGCAACTAATTGAGGATAAAACATGACATACAAAGCATAAATGCCAAAATGTTTTTCTGCTTTTTGATTACCCCTGTACACTTCAATGGTATAACTCATTGCCTGAAATGTGTGAAAGGAAAGACCAATAGGAAGCAGTATTGAAAGAAACGGAACAGGATTAGAAACATCAATTGAGGCCAATGCATAAGATAAGTTTTCGTTTAAAAAATTATAATACTTGAACACCGCTAAAACGCCAATGTTTGCAATGAGGCTCGCAATTAGAAAGCCCTTTTTCTTTATTCCCTGTGTTTTCTCTAAATAAATTCCCGCGAAATAATCTATAACAATGGTTCCTCCAAGAATGAGAATATACACCGGAACAAATGCCATGTAGAAATAACAACTGGCCGTCAAAAGCAATATCCATCTTTTATGAGGGTTTATTAAATAATAACCGATGGTTACTATTCCGAAAAAAACAATAAATAAAAGTGAATTAAAAAGCATATTGACTTATGCAAGTGTCGTAAAAAGATATTTAATATTCCGGTTACCAAAATAATCTCAAATGCGATTCTTTTATTCCAATGTTTTGATAAATGAGGAATTAATTATTTTTCAAAAAAATTTCATTTTTAAAATCATGAAGAAAATCCTGATTCTCAATTGTGCTTTGCTTTACATTGCTTTATCCATTTCGTGCAATCAATCAGCTGAAAATAAAAATACGAACATTAAAGGTTCTGATTCAACATTTCGTTTAGGTAGCGCTGCTCAAATTACCATTGCAACAAATGACATTGATAAATCAAAAGTGTTTTACGAGTTGCTCGGATTTAAGCAAGTACAGGAAATTCCAAGCGGAATTCAAATGAGCGATGAGTCAGTGCTTATCATGTTGCAAAAGTCAGATAATAAATTTATTCGCATCTCGTACTTCGATTCCAATGCCGATAAGATTGCTGATGAAGTAGAGAAGCAAGGCAATCACTTCATTGTGAAAAATGAAAACACCGGATTTTTTACACGAAGCATTTTCTCCACTCCTGATGGCATTGAAGTGAGTTTAGTAAAAATGGATCCTTCCAATATTTACAAACCCAAAGGAAAAAATGGAATGAACATGAGCGATGCGGAGCGCAAGGATGCGAAAAATTATCCCAACGCAATGTGCGGCGCATTCGGTGAACTTTCCATTCCGGTGGCGAACTTCGATTCTTCTTATGCTTACTGGAAAAAATTAGGATTCAATGGAACAAAATATACAGAACCTTATCCGTGGGCAGTAATGACTGACGGGTTTCTCAGTATTGGTCTGCATCAGCAAACACAATTCACTTATCAGGCAATTACTTTTTTTGCACCCGACATGCAGCAGCGCATTGATAAATTAATATCACTCGGACTAACTGTAACAGAATTTATGGCACCCGGAAACGGAGTAGTTGTTTCTCCGGAGGGAACTCACATTTTCTTATTTGGCATGTAGATTAAGTTAAATAGTTTTAAAGGATTCCAGTAGAAAAAATAATTTCCCCTTCCCTCCAACTCTGCTCGTTAAATTTGTGAGAGAAAGTCTGAACCGCTGAAAGAAATGTTGAAATGATTTTTATGATAAAACAATTAGCAACAGTCGGAGCAATTAAAATCACTCTTATCATTCAATCAAACCCATCAGCGGTTCAGACAATATTTTCCCTTCCCTCCAACTCTGCTCATTAAATTTGTGAGAGAAAAAAACATTTCATTAAAGTAAAGTTGTGACAGATATAAATAAACTAATAGCCGAAATAATACCTTATCCTGCTAATCGCAATAACAGAGATGGGTTTAGTAACGATCATATTATTGATAAGCTAAGTTCGGATGAAAAAATTGAAGTTGAGAACGCGCTGATAGATAAACTATCTGAACATCCGGAGGATACTCTCATTGTTGAAACTTTAGCTTACATGAAATCAATAAAATCTATACCTATTCTTATGAATTTATTGCGGAACTCTTCTAATGAAATGAGTAAATTAATAATTGCATCATCTATATATGAAATTAATCAGGATAATGGTATGGTTGATATTGCAACAAATGCCTTCCGGAAACTTGATGATAATAAGGATGCTTATTATACATATAAATTGATAAGCGCATTTTTCTATTTGGTAAAGTTTAGAAATCAGGAAGTGAATGAGATGATTAGGAAATACATTAACCACAAAGAATATTTAGTTTCTTATAATGCAAAAAGGGCAGTAGGAGTAAAAAAATAATTTCCCCTTCCCTCCAACTCTGCTCGTTAAATTTGTGAGAGAAAGTCAGAACCACTAATAGAAATGATGAAATGATTTTTATGATAAAAAATTCAGAGAAAAAAAATCATCCTTATCATTCAATCAAACCCATCAGCGGTTCAGACAATATTTCCCCTTCCCACCAACTCTGCTCGTTAAATTTGTGAGAGAAAAAAATATTAGTGCTGAGTTTCGCTCAGCATTATTTTCAAAGTATTTAAAAGAGAGGGAATTGAAGTTTTGCAAATATCAAAAACCACTTCGTGCTGCAGTTTATCATAATGATGCGAAATCAGATCACGCAGCCTGATAATTTCGCGCCACGGAATTTCAGTATGAGCATCAAACACTGCTTCGTTTTGCTGATATAACTTTTTTAATACTTCGCTGCCCGCTTGCAGGTGCATAATGATGGCATTGTAATAGGCCTTACCTTGCTTGGTTTTTATAAAATCATCCGGCTCAGAAATCTCTTCGAAGAAACTTTCAATTTCTTCGAGGTGCTCAATAATCAGTTTAATATCATCACTGAAATTTTCAGACATAAATAATTTCATTTTCTATTCGATCCAGAAATCTTTTTGTCAGGTGGTTGTGCTTGGTGGTAATATCAATCTTCAATTTCAGTTTTTCTTCCAGATAATTCAGCAGCCCGGCAAGATTCAGAAATTTCGGTTCGCTCAGTTTCACTAATAAATCAACATCGCTGTTTTCGGTTTGTGTGTTGCGCGCAAATGAACCGAACACACCAATTTCTTCCACGCTGAATTTTTTTTTCAGCGTTGGCTTTTCGGTTTTTAAAATGGATAGTAGTTCGTTGCTGTTCATCTATTGCAAAGAAAGTAAATATTGAGTTACTTTTTTTAGCTGGTGGCTTATTTTAACCCGTTACACTCAATCATCCCCTTCTGTTCTCCCTATAATTTTTCCTTCCCTCCAACTCTGCTCGTTAAATTTGTGAGAGAAAAAAATGAAAGGTTATGTTATGGAAAATAAATTCGAATATTCTTTTGATGATGAACCTGTCAGCAAATTTTACTACGATATTGACAACAAAAAAATTGAGGTTCATTTTAAAGCATATAATGACTTGCTAAAAAATAAATACATTGAAGAGCCTTGTTCTTTTATAATTGAAAATTGGACTGATGCAAAAAGTAAAATTGGAGATGAAGCGAAATTGGATGAATTAAATAAGCACATGGGCATATTTCAAATGATATTATTTATGGAACAAAAAGGAAATGATTTGGAAATGTTAGTGAATACAATTGATAATAGAATTATCACACTATTTTTTATAAAACCAATTTTATCACTGAACAAATAATTTTCCCTTCCCTCCAACTCTGCTCGTTAAATTTGCGAGAGAAAAAATATTTGAATGAAAAAAATTATTTCAGTTTTTATTTTTTATGCGTTGTTTGTTTCATGTAATCCGCCTGATGAAATTCATTTATTGCCTGATAATTACATCGGAGTTGTACTTATCATGCATGAACAAAAGGATGGCGCTGACGAAATTTTTGAAAATGGAGATTTAGTTTATACAATTCCATCCGACGGAGTATTGAAGACTAAAAGCGCTCCAATAGAAGGAGTTCTAACTATCAGATACTTTTATTTAAGAGATAATAAAAGAGTTGAGTTGAAATATTATGGTGACTATAAATTAATTCCCGAAGATTCTATTGGCGTTTTTGGATTAAGTGTGGGACATTCCTGGCTTGATGGAACAGATACAAATTCACCAAAGATTTATTACACAAAATATCTTGTCGGAACTAAATCAGATGCGGAGAGTTTATTTAAACTGAAAAATAAATTGTCTCCTTCTGATTACTTAAAAAAATAAATTTTCCCCTTCCCTCCAACTCTGCTCGTTAAATTTGTGAGAGAAAAAAAATGAAATTGAAAATAGGAATTATAGTAATTGCAATTTTTTTAGCCATTTGTATCACAATAGGAAACTGTGTTTCAAAAAAAGAAAAAATAATTTCATATAATTATTTTAAAGGATTGAATCTGGAACTGACTGGAATCGTTTATAAAATCAATAAATTGTGTTGTCATAATGCCTTAATCTACCTGACTATATCCAAAACAAATATTAGTGACTATGACCCAAGTGATTCAGTAAAATATTTTTATTGTTTAATAAAAAATGATAAAGCTGTGTTGGTTGATGGCCCTGCTGATTATATAAAAATGAGTGATTCAATTAGCGTGAGTTCAAAAAACAATCGTATAAGTATTTTTAGAAAGAAGAAATTAATTAACAAGTATCCCCTATTCTTAAGTGAAGATTATGAAGCAAAAGAATTGAAAGAAAAAATAAAGTGGTGAGAGCAAAATAATTTCCCCTTCCCTCCAACTCTGCTCGTTAAATTTGTGAGAGAAAAAAATATTAAAAAAATGAAAGAAGTTATTTCAATTCAGTTGACACATAATGAAGCATTAGTGCTTTTTGAATTTCTCGGTCGAATAAATGAACTTGAAGATAAAATCAGCGAGAAAAAAGAAACGAGTAAAATCTTTGAAGACGAAAGTGAACTCAAAGTGCTTTGGGATATAGAAGCACAATTGGAAAGAGTTTTAGTTGAACCATTCAACCCTGACTACAAGGAAATTATAGATAGAGCAAGAAAAGAAATAAATGAAAACAGGTAGTTAATTTTTAAACCGTTACACTCAATCATCCCCTTCCGTTCTCCCGATAATTTTTCCGGTCTTCCAACTTGCATCAATCATATTTAATTCCTGCTGTTGTTCGGCGGTGAGTGGTTCATCTTTCAGGTTATTCAAATCAGGTTTGCCGGCATACACCCACGCGCTGTACCAGAAACTTCCAACCGCAATGATGGCGGCACGCATTTTCCGCTCCACCATTCCTTCTAATATCTCTTCATATTTTTTCGAATAATCTTTCGAATAAACTTTTACAGAATTGTTTCCACGCATTTCGTAACCATACTTTTTATCGCTCGGATAATTCTGACTCAATAATTTTTCAAGAGAGAGTACACTATCAATTTCTGAAGCGCTGCCTTCAATTACCTTCCACATAAAATCATTTGGCTTATCAATCAACTCCGCCTTGCCAACAAAAAAATCATAATCATCGCCAAACAATTCGGGTATGCGGCTTTCCCAGAAACCATGTATGCCCACCTGATTGGTGAGTTGCCCGTTGTAGTTGTGTGTGCAGTGCAGCGGCACATGCGCATCGGCAATGTAGTGCCCGATGTCGGCGCTCAGGTGCAGTATGCGCGCCTTGTCTTTTGCTTTGAACGCATCCGCCAGCCTGTAAAACATGGTGTTCACATACCACGGCACAATGCCGTGTGCATTCAAAGTGTCTTCGCCATAATGTGCAATGGCATCGTTCCAGTAATGCGGAATTTTTTTATACGGCGGTGTATCATAAAATTCCAGATCAATGTAATGGCGCGGCGCTTCGGCGGCTACTGCATATCGCCGTTTATCAGGGTCAACCGCGTGTTCGGTTATAAAGTCAATGTTCTCCTTATAAAAAGTAAGCATCTCCGGCGGCAGAGTAAAAACCGCAATGCGATTGATTCGCTTGTGCCCCCAAAATCCCCAACTTTGCACCTGCAAGTGCAAACACACCACCAGCAATATTATTGTTATGGAAAAAATCTTTTTCATTTTTTTATTGAATCAAGTGGTTCTGAAAATCCGGCCACACCACCACTCACCACAAATTTAAGCGCATCGGCCGAAGCCCATCCTTCCAGTGGTTTTATATTTTCTTTCGGAACCAGGTACAGGTTGCCGGAGAAATTATAAGAGTGCGGAAAATAAACCGCCACCATATCGCGCACACCAATTTCGCCCATGTCTTTTTGTGTCACGAAACCGATTTTATAAATACCAGCATCTTTAAAAAGCAAAACCATCACCGGCTGATTGAACATTTTTTTTTCGCCCATAAACGCCCCGAACAAATCCTTGATGCTCGAGTAAATCATTTTGGTCAATGGTGCTTTCATCATCATTCCATCGAGCCAATCGAGCACATGCTTAAAAAAAATACTGTAAGAGAAAATACCAACAACCAGAATGAAGGATAGGATTATAATTAATCCGAGTCCCGGATAAGTACCTGGAATAATTGAATCGGCAAACCGAACGATGCCCACGAAAATATAAATCGTAATTGCAGCGGGTGCCACCAGCAACAAGCCCCGCAAAAAATAAGTGAGCAGTTTGCCTCCAATTTTCTTTAAAGTTTTTCTCATTGAATAAATTTTATCCCGACAAAGTAAACAGTTTGTTTTTTGCTGTGAGTTAAATTCAGAAAGCAATAAAAAAAAGTTCATTCCATTTACATTCACCCCTCACAAAATAATTTCATTAATGAGTTCGTTAATTCCTAAAATTATTTTTTCATGAAAATGCATTTGAGTTTGTTTCTCGTATTGCTGATGAGTTATAATTTTTCATTCGCTCAAGATGAAAGTATTTTAATCAATCCGGGTTCAGCAGGAATTGGAATGCGCACAACAGCAAGCATTTTTCTTGGTGATAATGCATCCGGAACCGGAACCGGCGGGCAGGCAAAAATTTTATTTGCTCGTCGAGTAAACTCTGAGTGGTTTGCTGATTACATGAATTCGTCGGTCGGAATAAATGGTTACAGAAAAGACATTCATATTGGTTGGTCAGTACAATTTGCAGTAAATAAAGGCGGATACCAAACAAGAAAACCAATTCCGTTTGTTGAGGCAGGACAGTGTTTTGACTGGACAACTGTTGGATTTGTTAAAAACATATCTTCTGAAAACGCAATTCCACAAACTGCTGAACGAAATCATCCGGTTTTCAGCGCGGCCACACAAGCCGGGGGCGGAGTTTCAATTTTTCCGGTTTCGCGATTGGAACTTTGCGCTGAAGTGCAGTACATGATTCATTTGGGAAAAGATGTTCATCTTGAATTTGGTGAAAATAATTATGCCTTTGAAATTAATGAATCAAAAGGGACAAGTTTCGATGGACACATTCTCGGAACACTTTCAATAAGCTGGTATCTCATTCAACCACAAAAAAAGAAGTCATGAATCGATTATTGATTTTCACTTTGCTGTTCATTTCAGCCGGTGCATTTGCACAGAACAAAAAACCATCAGGTGTTAGAAAAGGATTATTGCGCACCGAAGGAACGCTTTGTTATGGTTCAGGAATTAATTCCAGATATTATTTTCAGGGGGAATTAGAATACCTTGTACATAACAGAGTTGGATTAAATGGAACAACTTATTTCAACATTGGTCCATCAGGAAATTATCCCGGAAGTTGTCATTCAGTATTTTCAGGTCCGGTTTTTCATTTTCCAATGAGTAAACAAATGGATTTATCGCTGGCATTACAGCCTGGTTTAAGTTTTGTAAAAGACAAAGGCTCAAAAGAAAATTCCTCAGTCAGTGAAATGATTCCCAACACTTCAATCGTTGGTGGCCTTGCTTATTATGGTTCTTTCTTTCATTTGTTTTTTCAGCTTCGCGCCAATTCAGCTTATGTAAATGATATTGTGCAAAGGCAAAGTTTATCGGATTTAAGAATTGCCTTTGGTCTTGGTTGGAATTTGAATTTGAAATAAGAAAAAATAAATGCTGTTTCATGCAGGCAACTGATACCGTAATGATGATTCGGCCATCACACTTTCGGTTTAATGAACAAACGGCTGCAACAAATATTTTTCAAAACGAAATTACAGCCGATGAAACTACTGCAATGATTGAGTTCAACAATTTTGTTTCACTGCTGCGTGAAAATGAAATTGATGTATTGTTGTTTGATGAAGTAAATAATTCAGATACTCCCGATTGTGTATTCCCGAATAACTGGATTGCAACAATAGAAAAAAATATTTTTCTGTTTCCAATGCTTGCAGTAAACAGAAGGAAAGAAAGAAGAGTTGACATTGTTCAATCGCTGAAAGAAAAATTTCACTTCAATATTCATTCGGAATTTCTGCATTATGAAAATGAAAATAAATATCTGGAAGGAACAGGTTCACTGGTGTTGGACCGGGAAAATAAAATTGCTTACTGCAATCTTTCATCAAGAAGTAATGAAGAAGTGATTGGTAAATTTTGCTCAACAATTGGATATTCAACAAAAAAATTTAATGCAACAAGTCCGGATAATAAAGAAGTATATCATACCAATGTGTTGATGAGCATTGGAAATTCTGTTGCAGTAATTTGTGATGAGTGGATTGGAGATGATGATGAAAGAAAAAATGTTTTACAATCATTATCAAAAACCCACACCGTAATTCATCTCACTTCAGCGCAGGTTTTTTCATTCGCGGGAAACATGCTGTTGCTGAAAAATAAATCAGGAAAATACTTCTGGATAATGTCAAGGAAGGCATTTCTTTCGTTAACAGAAGATCAAAAGACTATTTTGGAAACCGACGGAAAAATTATTCATTCAGATATAGGTACCATTGAATCACTTGGCGGCGGAAGCGCAAGGTGTATGATTGCTGAAATATTTTATTAAGTTTTGACTGACAAACTCACTTCTTTTTTATTTTAATTTTCATACAAAGTGTTTATAGTTTACATTGGACTTTCAAATTTTTTTCACTCATGACTTTTCGCTACAAAAATTTATTTCTCGCTGTTCTGTGTTGCATTTCATTTTCATTTGTAAATGCACAGGTTTTCTGGACAGAAACATTTACCAATGGTTGCACTACTAATTGTCAAACATTTACTGGTACAAATGGTACATGGACAATATCATCTACCGGAACAAATGGTGCAAAAGCAAACACCTGGTTTTTCAGTTGTGCTGAAAATGGAAATGCAGCTGGTAGCTGTGGAACAGGATGTGGTAATGATGCATCAATGCATGTTGGAAATATTGCAGGCTCTCCTGCTGCAGCGTTCTTTTGTCCGGGGGGAGATTGTGGTGCTGCTTATGATGCAACAAATGCGCAAGTGGTAACAAACAAAAGAGCAGAATCGCCAACAATTAACTGTACTGGAAAATCAACTATTACTGTTTCATTTAATTACATGGAAAAAGGGCAGGGCACAGCTGATGATGCAACATTCTGGTATTATGATGGAAACACATGGGCACAATTAAATGCTTTAGCAAAAACTGCGACAGGTTGTGCGCCACAAGGAACCTGGACAGCAAAAACTATTGCACTTCCGGCTTCGGCCAATAATAATGCAAATGTTAAAATAGGATTTAACTGGACAAATGATGGTGATGGAGTTGGCCATGATCCTTCAATTGCTGTTGATGATATTACTCTAAGTGTTCCTGCCGGAGGCAATGCACCAGTTGCAGCATTCACTATTAGTGATAATACTATCTGTCAAAACTCCTGCATAACTTTTACAGATCAAAGCACCAACACGCCAACAAGCTGGAGCTGGACTTTTGCCGGAGGAAATCCTTCATCCTCTTCCTCTCAAAATCCCGGAACAATTTGTTTCAGTACTTCAGGTACTTATTCAGTAACTCTTATAGCAACAAATGCTTTTGGCAGCAACAGCACTTCACAATCAATTACTGTTTTTGGTTTGCCAACTGCAAATGCAGGAGTTGATACAAATCTTTGTTTTAATTCAGCAATTCAATTGAATGCAAGTGGTGGAACTTCATATACATGGAGTCCAACAACCGGATTAAATAATTCAACATCGGCCACACCAACTGCAACACCAACGGCAACTACAACTTATACAGTAACCGTTAGCAATGCAAATGGTTGTACAGCTATTGATGCAGTTATTGTTATAGTTAATTCATTGCCAGCTATACAGGTTTCGCCAGCTGCTTTTTCATTGTGTAAAGGGCAAGGGACTCAACTAACTGTAAGTGGTGCTCTAACTTATACATGGAGTCCGAGTACGGGATTGAGCGGCACGAGTGGGTCAAGTGTTTTTGCCATTCCGAATACTTCAACTACTTATACTGTAACCGGAGTTAATGCTCTGGGATGTTCGGCAACAGCTACTTCAGTAATAACTGTTCAGGATCAGCCATTCGTAATTGCAAGTATTACAAATGATAGTCCGTGTCCCGGAAGCGGAGCCATTGCAATTACAATTATTGGCGGAGTTGCCCCATTCAATTTTACATGGAGCACCGGAGCTACCACACAAAATCTTGCAAATCTTGTCGCCGGAAATTATAGTCTGACTGTAACATCTGGTCCTTGCACAGTAGTTACAACATACACCGTAAGTGCAGGCACTTATAATCCGACATTAACAGTATCGAATCTTTACAGTTGCAGTGCGCGATTAAACTGGACAGCCACTCCAACAGCATCGTATTACAAAGTGCGATACAAAATTGCAGGTACTGCCACATGGAGTGCTCAAACAAATGTTGGTGCCAATTTATTTTATGATTTTACCGGACTGTCTTCGAATACCAATTATACTTTTCAGGTAGCGGCATTCTGTGTCAGCAATCAGAATTTAGGATGGAAAGCGAAGAGCGGAAAAACTCAAATATGTACTTCTCCAATAAATCCAATAATAACAAATCTGACAAATACATCTGTTACAGTTAGCTGGACAGCAGCATGTTCACCAACCGGTTTTGTTTTCAGATACAGAAAGACCGGAACCACAGCTTGGACAAACATAAGTACCACAAACACAGCGGTTACTATTTCCACATTGGTAAATGCAACTCAATACGAATTTCAGATACGGTCAACTTGTGGGACAGGAATTAATTCAGCATTCACTGCATTGCAAAATTTCACCACAGCACCGCGATTGGAAGATACAGAAGTTGAAAACACATTCAATATTTTCCCCAATCCGAACACCGGAAATTTCACTTTGCAGATTCCATCATTGAAAGTTGAATCCCAGATTTCGATTTACAATATCACCGGACAGTTGATTTATCATTCCAATCTCGCAACAACAGAAAATTCTTCATCGATAAAAATCACACTCGAAAATGTTGCAGATGGTTTATATGAAGTTGTGCTCAACAATGAACAACAAACATTGACGCAGCGATTGATAATTCAGAAATAAATTTTTTCTTCAACATTTAGCGAAGCCATCCGCCACAGGCGGATGGCTTCGCTATTTTAATTTTATGAAAGATTATTTTCACCGAATGAACAATGCAGATATTATCAGCGGTGCAGGAGTATTATTAATTCTCGCGGCATTTTTCCTAAGTACTTTCAATTTACTGAAAGAAAAAAGCAAGGTGTTTTTTATACTGAATTTATTTGGAGGAGCACTTGCGTGCTGGGGAAGCATTTTAATTCATTCAATTCCATTCACAATTTTGGAAGGAACCTGGGCAGTAGTTGCATTCATCGGATTGATGAAAAGAAAATAAGATTGAAAAATTATTCTGTTCGAAATGTTTTTTCGAAATAAAATTGTCAATGGCAATTCACAATTGACAATTCACAAAAATTATTTTCAGGCAAAAGATTCTTCTCTACCCAACTTGCGCATCAAACGAATGTGAGAGAGCAATGCGCCGCCAAAAGTTTTGCTTTCCAGATATGGAAGATTAAACTCTTCGGCTGTTTGCTTTACAATGGGTGCAATTTTTTTATAATGAATGTGACAGATTTTCGGAAACAGATGATGCTCCACCTGAAAATTTAATCCACCAACTAAAAACCGAACGAGCGAACTGTTGCGAGCAAAATCAACTGTGGTATAAAGCTGGTGTACCGCCCAATTATTTTCTACTTTATCATTTTCATCCAATGTTGGAAAGGCTGCACCTTCCACGACATGCGCCAATTGAAAAACAATGGCGAGTGTTAATCCTTGTATTGCATGCATCGCCACAAATCCAACAATAATCCAGTACCACGCAATATTCATAATCAAAAACGGAAGCACCAGGTAGCAGAAATAATAAATGGCTTTGTAAGAAATGATTCGTAAAAAAGCTCCCTTCGGATGCTTGTTGTTTTCATAGTAGCCCCATTTTTTGCGGAAGAAATTTTTATAATCATTTACAAAAACCCAAACAACGGTTGTGAAACAATACAGCACAAAAATATAGTAGTGCTGATAGCGATGATACCATTTCAGTTTGCGTGATTGTTCAATTCGGATTAAACCAATCTGGTCAATATCATCATCGTGATCGGGAATGTTGGTGAAAGTGTGATGAACAATGTTGTGTTTTATTTTCCAGATGTAATCGCTTGTGCCTGCGAAATTGAAAGTGGTCCCCAATATTTTATTCAGCCTCACATTGGAAGAATAAGAACCATGAACTGCATCATGTGAAATATTAAATCCAACAAGGGCTGTGAAAAATCCATGTATCAAAATTGAAATCAGCATGGCCCATAATGGAAGAATTCCGATGATAACTAAAACATAACTCGCAATGAAAATTCCTAAAACAAAAACAGTTTTAAAAACCATTGCCGCATTGGCGTGAGTGGAAAGGTTGTGCTTGCTGAAATATTCATCAACCCGCTTTCGAAGTGTGGGATAGAAGTCTGCTACTTTGTTTTTATCAAAAACAATTTTCTTTGATTCGATTGTACTGTTCATTTTTATTTTTAAAAGTTTTGCGATAACAATCTATTGACGATCAACGGCCGCATTAATTTTTTTTAACCGCGCTAAGGTCGTAAAGAAAAATTTAAGTTGTATAAATCGGTAATTTCCTCAACGAAATCAACTTGTCCACGGTCATAGACAGCAATTGAAATTTACACTTTGAACCTTGCCCTTGGATAACGACTTTTGCCGCTCAATTTTTTAAATCATGTATCGGACACACACTTGTGGTGAATTACGAAAAGAACATTCAGGTAAAACAGTAGCGCTTGCCGGATGGGTACAGGGCGTGCGCGACTTAGGAAATCTTATTTTTATTGACTTGCGCGATCGCTATGGAATCACACAATTATTTTTTGATAAAAGTTCTCCGCTTGCTGAAAATGCGAAACAGTTAGGTCGCGAATATGTTATACAAGTTACAGGAATGATTCGCGAACGAAGCAGTAAAAATCCGCAACTCGAAACCGGTGATATCGAAATGCTGGTTGAGCAATTAACCATATTGAATGAATCAAAAACTCCACCGTTCACTATTGAAGATGTAACTGATGGCGGTGATGATTTACGAATGAAGTATCGCTACCTCGATTTGCGTCGCGGTATTATTAATAAAAATTTATTGCATCGTCATCGTGTGGCGCAAGCGGTGCGCGAGTACATGGATGGACAAGGATTTGCCGATGTTGAAACTCCGTTCTTAATAAAGTCCACACCTGAAGGTGCACGCGATTTTGTGGTGCCATCGCGTTTGAATCAGGGACAGTTTTATGCATTGCCGCAATCACCTCAAACTTTTAAACAGTTATTAATGGTTGCAGGGTTCGATAAATATTATCAAATCACCAGGTGTTTTCGTGATGAAGATTTGCGTGCCGACCGACAGCCGGAGTTCACACAAATAGATTGTGAAATGGCTTTTGTGGAACAGGAAGATGTTTTGCAAATGTTTGAAGGAATGGTGAAACATGTTTTTAAAAAAGTGCGTGGTATTGAACTGGAAGATTTTCCAAGAATGAGTTATGCTGATTGCCTGAAATATTATGGCAACGACAAACCCGATTTGCGTTTCGAAATGAAGTTGATTGAGTTAAAAGCCTCACCAACTTCGAACCCCTCTCCAAAGGAGAGGGAAGCAGCAGCACTTCTTGCAGGAAAAAATTTTAAAGTGTTTGATGATGCAGAAACAGTAATTGGATTTGTGGCAGATGGATGCAGTGAATACACCCGAAAACAAACCGATGATTTAACAGAGTGGGTTAAGCGCCCGCAAATTGGTGCAGGTGGAATTGTGTTTATTAAGTGCGGTGCTGATGGTTCATATAAATCATCAGTTGATAAATTTTATTCGGCTGACGATTTGAAAAAAATCGCTGAACACTGTAATGCAAAAGCAGGCGATTTAATTTTAATTCTAAGTGGTGTTTTAGCAAAAACAAGAAAAGCAGCAGGTGAATTGCGATTGGAAATGGGCACTCGATTAGGTCTTCGCAAAGTAGAAGATTACAAACCGCTTTGGGTTTTGGATTTTCCATTATTAGAATGGGATGAAGAAGATAAAAGATTCAACGCCATGCATCATCCTTTCACTTCATGGAAAAAAGAAGACAACGAATTAATCAATACCAATCCCGGAGCAGTTCGTGCGAATGCTTATGATGTGGTGATTAATGGAGTTGAATTATCAAGTGGAAGTATCCGCATTCACAATCGCGCACAACAGGAAAAAATGTTTTCGTTGCTTGGATTAACTGATGAAGAAGCTCAATACAAATTCGGATTTATACTTAATGCATTTGAATACGGTGCGCCGCCACATGGTGGCATTGCGTTTGGCTTCGATCGATTTTGTTCCATCGTTATTTCCAATCTTGATTACATACGCGACTTCATTGCTTTCCCGAAAAATAATTCAGGAAGAGACATGATGTTGGATGCTCCATCTGATATTGATGCGCGATTGAAGAAAGAGTTGGGGTTGTAAAAAGTTTTTTAATAACATAAAATATCAACCTGAAAAATTATTTGCTCAATTAAACACACTGATTATCTTTACCCCATCAACCGCTCTGTTCAGGTTGCTGAGTCGAAATTTCCCAAAACCGTATTTACTGCTCTAAGTTTTCCTGTTCAGGCATCTTTCTAAAATAATAATCACAAACTAAATTAACATAAACAACATTTTTTGCTGTTGACATTATGTACGACATTTTACAACTGAACGACATGCTCGTTCCCGAACTGCATGACATTGCAGAAAAACTTCAACTTGCTGACCATAAGAAATTATCGAAACAGGATTTGATTTACAAAATCCTTGATAAGCAAGCTGTATCACCCGAACTCATTGGTAGCAAAGCTGCTGATGCTTCCGATGAAAAAAAGAAACGCACACGCACAAAAAAAGAGGATGCACCTGCCGCTGAAAAACCAGTGAAGGAAAAGGAGAAGAAATCTGCTCTTGCTGAAAAGCCAGCGAAAGAAAAGAAGCACGACAAAGCTGTTGAAGAACCTTCTGCTGTTGCGGCTCATTCACTTGCTCACAAAGAGAAAAAAGAAGCACCACCAAAAATTGAATATCCAACCACACCTTCATATTCCGATGGAATAATTACTGTTGACCTTTCAGGCGGAACTTCATTTAATTACAATCCTGATTCGCGCAGAGATGAACCTGTGCGTGCGTATGAAAAACCTGCGGCTCCTGTTCCGGCAACTCCTCCTCCGGTTCAGCAACCTCAGGTGGCACAACCTGTTCAGCAAGCAGCGCCAAGTGTTCAACTACCAAGTCAGCCAATACAATCTTCACCTCAATCAGCACCAACGCCTCAGCAGCATCAGCAAAAATCTTTTCAGAAAAAAGAACCTGCGTTTAATGTTGACCTCGATGGAGTAGTGAGTTCAGAAGGAGTTTTGGAAATTCTGATTGATGGATATGGATTCCTTCGTTCCTCCGATTACAATTATTTATCGTCGCCTGATGATGTGTATGTTTCTCCGGCGCAAATAAAATTATTCGGCATAAGAACAGGGGATACAGTTGTTGGAACCATTGCTCCGCCGAAGGAAGGAGAAAAATATTTCAAACTGATTCGTGTGGATTGGGTGAATGGAAAAACTCCCGCCGATATCCGCGACCGTGTTCCATTCGATTACCTGAAACCATTATTCCCCGATGAAAAATTAGACCTGTGCAACGAACCGAATAATTATTCATCGCGCATCATGGACTTGTTTACCCCGATAGGTAAAGGACAGCGCGGATTGATAGTGGCGCAACCGAAAACCGGTAAAACCATGTTGCTAAAGGAAGTGGCAAATGCCATTGCCAAAAATCATCCGGAAGTTTATCTCATCATTTTACTGGTGGATGAAAGACCGGAAGAAGTAACCGACATGGAGCGCAGTGTTCGTGCTGAAGTAATAGCTTCAACTTTCGATGAACCTGCTGATAAGCATGTGAAAGTTGCTGCCATTGCATTGGAAAAAGCAAAGCGCATGGTAGAGTGCGGTCACGATGTGGTGATTCTTTTAGATTCCATTACCCGGTTAGCTCGTGCCCATAATACAACTGCTCCTTCTTCCGGAAAAGTTTTATCCGGTGGTGTGGAAGCAAATGCGCTTCATAAACCAAAACAATTTTTTGGTGCTGCGCGGAATATTGAGGGCGGAGGTTCACTCACCATTCTCGCCACTGCATTAACCGACACCGGCTCTAAAATGGATGAAGTGATTTTTGAAGAGTTCAAAGGAACCGGTAATATGGAATTGCAACTCGAACGCAAATTGTCGAACAAACGGATTTTCCCTGCCATTGATGTTATTGCTTCCAGCACGCGCCGCGAAGATTTGTTGTTGGATAAAGAAGCCTTGCAGCGCATGTGGATTCTCCGCAATCACCTTGCTGATATGAATCCGGAGGAGGCAATGAAATTTCTTTTAGATCAAATGAAGGGGACAAAAAGCAACGAAGAATTCTTAATTACCATGAATAGATAAATTGGATGTGGAAATGTGGGAAACTTCACACATATTTGCGCTCCATTTTTTTGAAGGCATAAATAAAAAGACATGAAAAGGACATATCAACCATCGAATCGTAAACGCAAAAACAAGCACGGCTTCCGCAAGCGCATGAAAAGCAATGAAGGCCAGTCAGTAATTAAAGCCCGTCGTCGTCGTGGTCGTAAAAAACTAACTGTTTCAAGCGAAAAGAAACTGAAAGGATAAAAAATAGTCCGATGGCAGGCCACCGTAACATCGGCTCTGCGCAATCGCAATCGTTCAGCAAAGCAGAGCGACTAAATTCTAAAAAACTGATGGACGAACTCTTCAACAAGGGTTCGTCCTTTGTTTTGTATCCATTCAGAGTATATTGGATGAAGCATGAGCAACCCGTTCCTTCAAAAGTTCAGGTGCTCATTTCTGTTCCCAAGAAAAATTTTCCATTGGCGGTTCACCGCAACCGCATCAAGCGGCTAATGCGCGAAGCATACCGGAAAAATAAATTGCCGTTGCACGATGCAGTCAATGGCATGGAGAAAAATATTGCCGTCGCATTTTTATTCACCGACCGCAAATTGCCGGAGTATAAAACGGTGGAAGAAAAAATAATTGCTGTTTTAAATCAACTGTCAGTTGCGGTGAAATGATTTCAAAATTCTTCAGCTGGTTTTTTATTCTCCTCATCCGTTTTTATAAACAGGTAATTTCTCCGTGGTTGATGCCTGCCTGCCGTTACACTCCTACCTGCAGCGAATACGGATTGGAAGCCATTAAAAAATACGGACCAATCAAGGGCGGATGGATGGCGCTGAAAAGAATTGCAAGATGCAACCCTTGGGGTGGACATGGGCATGATCCTGTGAAGTGAAGTCGAATATTAATTGTTTCATTAACCATATTTATTAAAAACCAAAAGGTTTAAACTATTTATTAAAAAGTATTTGGTGCATCCAAGTAAAATATCTGAAGTAGGTGTTAAATTCATTTTTTCGAATCTTCGGATTAACTACTTTTGGAAAAAAAATATGAATAGAAAAGTGCGGTTATCAATTGCAGGGGTGATTTTATTTTTTTCTGCATGTCAGCATCCTGGAGTAATTTCTCCAAACCAATCAGAAATAAGTTTCAAAAATGAAGTGCAACCGATTATTATAGGTAATTGCACAATGGCCGGATGCCATGGAGCATCCACAGGCGGTGAAGAATCGTTTCCACTAATGACTTATGAGGATGTTATTAATCACGGAGAAATAAATTCAACAAAACCAGAAAAGACCAAATTTTATAAATCAATAACAGGAAAATCAGAAGAGGCTATGCCACCTGATGGGCCGATGTCTGACACACAAATCTTGATTATTTATAATTGGATTGCTCAAGGCGCTAAAAACAACTGATTATGAAAAAAATATTAGTTGTTCAGTTTATCATTCTGCTATTTTCATCAGGATGTTATTATGATAAATACAATAAACTTTATCCCCCTGGGTCATCATCTGGTTGTGACTCAATCAATGTTACCTACTCTTCTAACATCACAACGATCTTATCTAATTATTGCCAGGGATGTCACAATGCATTAACAGCATCCGGTGGAATCGTGTTGGATAATTATTCTCAGGTGAAAACCTATGTTACCAATGGGAAATTGATTGGATCTGTTAAACAATTAAGCGGATATATATCAATGCCACCAGGTGCGAAACTAAGCGACTGTGATATTGCTAAATTACAGAAATGGGTAAATGACGGCTCACCAAACAATTAAACATTTCGCAATGAAAAAATTTTTACTATTCATTTTTTCAATGAACATTTTTCAGGTTATTTTAGCTCAGGATATATCTGATATGTTATCGGATACTACCAGCGAATTTGTTAGCGCAACTTTTAAAGGAACTCGGTTAGTGAATTTTCATACAATTGAAACGGCAGGTAAACACACTTTAGAATTTCGGGTAGCACACCGTTTTGGCGATTTGAGTACGGGGAGTTATGGTTTTTTTGGTTTGGACGGACCAGCCAGTTTGAATCTTTCATTGAACTATAGTTTTGATGGTCGATTTGAATTTGGAGCCAGCAGAACTTCAGTTGATAAATTGTATTCAGGTTATTTGAAATTTCGACTGATCAGACAAAAACCAAAGAGACCATTGTCGGTTAGCGTGACGCTGTTAACTGAAATGAATGTGAATGGAATGAAGAGTTCAAATGCTGCACGACCTGAATATCATTATTTCGCTGACCGATTCAGTTATGTAAATCAGATTATGATCGCCCGAAAATTTTCAGAAGCATTCTCATTTCAGTTTGCACCAACATTTGTGCATTATAACCTGATGACTAACATCACAGATCATAACGATATTTATTCTGTGGTGGGAATGGGCCGAATTAAAATCTCCAAACGAACTGCATTGACCGCTGAATATTGTTATCGCATTAATAAATACTCACCTGAATTTTCAAATAACCATAACAGTATCGGTTTCGGAATGGATTTGGAAACCGGTGGGCATGTGTTTCAGTTTTTCTTCACCAATAGTTTTGGAATTAATGAAGCGCAAACAATTCCATACACCAAAGGAGATATTACCAAACTGCAACTGAAACTCGGATTTAATATTTCGCGGGTATTCTCCATTTAATTTATTGGAGTGGTTTGTTCCACCCGTAATCCCATTGCCATTATACCTGGCAAAGGATCTTGCCGCATTATCTGTTCGAACTCGAAAGAATATTTTCCCTTTTTATTGAAGATGGCATTTTGTTGAGCGAGGTATTTTAAATCCCATACATCGCCCATTCCTTCACCGTGCCACGCGCCTTCTTCATTTGCTAAATTAATTTCAACCCGCTGTTTTTGTAAATTTCCATCAGGAGAAGTAGTGGTAATCATCACCCATAAATTACTGTAAGGATAAATAGTTGAATGACGAACATTTATATAAACATTATAAGTAGCTGAGGTATCCTGAACATCCACTTCCAGTTTTATTTTATCTGAATTTTTCCATGAAGATTTTTCAATGGAAATATGTTTTTCAAACACACGATTCTTTTCACAACTCTGGAATAAGAGAGTGGAAATAAAAATTGAAAAAAGAAAAAGTGATTTTTTTTTCATTGTTGAAAAAATCTAAGCCAAATATTCACCGATTAAAATCATTATCAAATTACCAAATTATCAAATCAACCTATTGATGGTCTCGTCGGTCCACTATCATCGCGATTTGGTTTCGGACGATTGGTGTTTTGATTCGGGTTTTTGTTTTGATTCGGATTAGATTTCTGATTTGAATTTTGTTTTTTCGGGGGTCGTTGATTCGGATTTTGTTTTTGTTGCTGAGGTTGTTGTTTTCTTTCACTACTCTGCAAAGGCTTGGGTTGATTCTGTGGTTTCGCAGTTGGCTGATTTGGTTTTTCAGTTGCAGAACGATTTTGATTTCTGTCGCCACCTCTGTCTTTGTCTCTGTCGCCCCGACCTTTCGATTTCTTTTTCTTCTTTGTGGTTAATGATTCCAAAGTTGTTTGACCAACCACATCGGCATATTTTAATTCTTCTTCAACATCCGTTTTTCTCGTTGGTGCTTTCACTGCAAATGAACCAAGGTCGGCAGGCTTCACACCATTCTTATTCATTTCAATTATCTCCTTCACCTTATCTACAGGCACCGGATGAAAAATGTTTTTTTCCTTGTAAGCAAAGAACATCAGTCGTCTGAAAATATCTGTCTTCATCAGGTAAGCTGTTCCACCTTCTGTTTCTAACTTTTCTACATTCTTCGGAAAATCAATTAATGCATCCAGATATGTATCAAGTTCATAATTCAAACAACATTTTAATCTTCCGCACTGACCTGAAAGTTTTGCCTGATTGATAGAAAGATTCTGATAACGCGCTGCTGAAGTAGTAACCGATTTGAATTCAGTCAACCATGTACTGCAACACAATTCTCTTCCGCACGAACCAATGCCACCAATGCGCGCAGCTTCTTGCCGTGCACCAATGTGATTCATTTCAACTTTAACTTTGAACTCAGTTGCATACGCTTTTATCAGCTCACGAAAATCAACCCGGTCTTCAGCTATATAATAAAAAGTTGCTTTTTTTCCATCGCCCTGAAATTCCACATCACCGATTTTCATATCGAGATTTAATGAACGGGCAATGGCTCTTGCGCGCACCATTGTTTCTTTATCACGCTTGCTTGCTTCTTCCCATTTGTTCTGATCATTCTCACTCGCTTTACGAAGCACACTTCGAATGTTCGCGTTGTTCTCTTGAATTCTTTTCCGCTTCATCTGCAGACGAACCAATTCTCCTGTGAGTGATGCAACGCCAACATTGTATCCTCCCATTTCAACATCAACAACTACAACATCATGTGTGTCGATTAATAATTTATTGGTGTTGCGGAAAATTTCTTTGCGCGAACCATTCTTAAAACTCACTTCAACAAAGCGTGTGATTTCATCATCGTATCCAACTGCAATTCCTGAAAGCCAGTCGTAAGTATTTAAGCGATTGCAACCACCACTCGAACACGAGCCGTTGCTTTTACATCCAGTAGGTTTGCCATCCTTTCCCGCACCTGAAGTGCATCCGTTACAACTCATAATACTGATTTGATAATTTGATGATTTGATAATTTGATGATAGAATATATCTGCATCAAATTTTCAAACGGTGAAAAATTTGTGAGTATTGATTTTTTACAAATTGAATTTTTCATTGTGTTTTTTTTGCTGAAAGAAAACGGAAAGAATAATTACCGCTCTTCACAAATTTTATTCAACGATAGTTGATTCAGGTCAAAACTACTTCATTCCTTTTTAACAGGTGCGACAGGAATATGCCGAGATTCATGAACAGAATTTTCGGATTGGCATTTCGCTCCAGGTGAAAACATGATTCTTCCAGTCGTTTGATTATTTCTTCCTTACTCTGAAACGACAATCGTTGGTTCATGTAATGAGCAAGTTTCAGTTCGTTCTCAGTCAATCTTGCTTTTGCTTCGCCCATGTGTTCGAGCACAAAAACTTCACGCATCAAATCCAAGCCGTAGCGCAAAAGTCCTTTCATATTTTCTCTTCCTAAATCGGTATTTACCTTTTCGCAAAAATCTATCAGCGATTTTCCTTCATGACTTCCCTTCAAACATATTCTTAAAAAAAGTAAGTACAGTTTTTCATTATCGTCTTCACTGTTCTTCGCAAGCTTCAATGCTTCATTAAAATTTCCATCCACCTGCCGTGCAATTGCATGAGCCTCTTTATTTCCAACGGTTTCTTTTTTTTCTAACTGATAAATAATTTCTTCATCTTTCAATCGCGGCACTTTCATTATTTGCACGCGTGATAAAACAGTGGTTAAAATTTGTTCTTCGCTGTTTCCAACTAAAATAAAAATGGTATTGTCGGGCGGTTCTTCAAGTGATTTCAATAAAATATTTCCTTCCTTACCTAAAGATTCCGGCATCCAGATTATGAAAATCTTGTAAATGCTTTCGAATGATTTGAAATTGAGCGAGCGAATTATTTCATGACACTCTTCCACACTTATATTGCCTTGTTTGTTTTCAGCATCCAACGATTCAATCCAATCCTGAATGTTGAGATATGGATTTTCGAAAAATGCTTTTCTCCACTCTTCAATAAAATCGGTGCTCTTGGGTTTGCTTCCCTTTGTTGAAACAACCGGATAAGTAAAATGAATATCGGGATGAATCAGCTTCTGTGATTTAATACATGAAGAACATTCACCACAACTATCATCTTCAACTCTACTCTCGCAATTCAAGTATTGCGCGAATGCAACTGCGAGCGAAAGATGACCGCTTCCTTCCTGCCCCAATAACATGAGTGCATGCGGCACACGCTTGTTCGCAACACTCTGAACGAGTTGTTGCTTCAATGATTCCTGGCCGATGATGGAAGAAAATTGCATCGCGGTAAAAATAGAAATACTGAAGTGAAGATTTTCATTTCTAATTATTCATGAAAATATTTTTCACAACTGTATTCACCTATGAAATAATGAAACAATAAACAGCCCACCGAATGAACAATTTACTTCTTCAGCACTTGCACCACCAACGCCAAAAGTTTAGGTTTGACACAATTCGATTCTACACATGAATTTCAAACCACTGTTCCGCAAAAAACCTGTAACACAATTGCTCGAAGAAGTAAAACTCGGTGAGCACCAATCCGAACACAATCCGTCAATGGATACAGGTGAAATTGCAATGACACGAACATTGGGTGTGCGTGACCTTACAGCATTTGGAATCGCAGCCATCATTGGCGCAGGAAGTTTCAGTTCAATGGGTATGGCGTGTTTCAGTGGAGGACCTGCTGTTATTTTTCTTTTCATTATCTGTGCAGTTGCGTGTGGTTTCACTGCTTTGTGTTATGCAGAATTTGCTTCCCGCGTTCCAACTTCGGGAAGCGCATACACTTATTCTTATGTAGCCTTCGGCGAAATGTTTGCGTGGATTATCGGTTGGGCATTGCTGATGGAATATTCGATTGGAAATATTTATGTCGCGTTTGCATGGAGCGGATATTTTACAAATCTCATTGGAGCAATTGGTTTGCACATACCCGAGTGGCTCACGATAAATTATACTGCGGCTCATCAGGCAGCATTGAAAAATATTGCAGGCGAAGGACTCACTGCATGGACAATTGCTCCAATGATTGGCAATCTCAGAATCATTTTTGATTTACCTGCTGTTATTGTGAATGGACTCATCACATGGCTGGTTTATGTGGGAGTGAAGGAGTCTCGCAATTTCAGCAATACGATGGTGGCAATCAAATTGATTGTAATTATATTGGTGATTGTGGTCGGATGTTTTTATGTGGACATTGATAACTGGACTCCATTCATGCCGAATGATTTTAAGGGAGTGATGGGCGGAGTGGCTGCCGTGTTTTTTGCTTACATCGGTTTTGATGCCGTGTCAACACTTGCCGAAGAAAGTAAAAACCCGCAGCGCGATTTACCACGCGGAATGATTTACTCATTGGTGATTTGCACGGTTCTTTATATAATTCTTTCACTCGTACTTACCGGCATGGTGAAATATAATTTGCTTGGAGTGAGTGATCCGCTTGCCGAAGTTTTTAAAATCACCGGAGTGAAGTGGATGTTATTTGTTGTTTCGATTGCAGCAGTGGTAGCGATGACGAGTGTGCTACTCGTTTTTCAAATGGGACAACCACGAATCTGGATGAGCATGAGCCGCGATGGATTGTTGCCGAAAAGATTTTCAAACATTCATCCGAAATACAAAACTCCGGCATTTGCAACAATCATAACAGGATTGGTTGTTGGTGTTCCGTTATTTTTTACTGACGAAAATTTTGTGCTCGACTTCACCAGTATCGGAACTTTGTTTGCTTTTGTGTTAGTGTGCGGTGGTGTGTTGATGTTGCCTCGGAAAGAAAAAACATCATCCAATTCATTTCAACTTCCATACATCAATGGAAAATTTATTGTTCCTGTTTTAATCGCAGTTGCTTTTTCATTTCTCTATTATCAGTTTCCTGAATACTTCAAAGATTTGTTGAATATCAATTCCGGAAATGCTGCACAGAATATTCCTATGCTGGTGTTCATTACCCTGTGCGGAGTGATGGCGGTTTTTTCTTTCCTCAAAAATTTTTCGCTCATTCCTGTGCTCGGGGTTTTATCGTGCTGCTACTTGCTTACCGGCATGGCTGTTTCCAACTGGTCGTGGTTCGCCATCTGGTTGGTTATCGGGTTAGTGGTTTACCTGCTTTATGGGTACAAGCATAGTAAGTTGAATAAAGTTTAGGAAAATATAAATGTGAAAAATTTGGTTTACCGTCAATTCGACTAGATTACATAAACCGTTTTTACTCCTGAAAATAAACGCGCTTCACTCTTCGCGAGATACCCGTCATTACTTCGTAAGGAATGGTGCCGCTTTTTTCTGCGATAGTTTGAAGCGGTAGTTCTTCTCCGAACACAATTACTTCGTCGCCTTCTTCTACACCAGGAATAGCTGTTACATCAAGCATGGTCATGTCCATGCACACTTTGCCAATAATTTTTGCGAATTTATTTTTCACCAGCATTTGTCCAACCCCATTGCTTAGGCGGCGGCTTAATCCATCAGCATAACCGATTCCCACAGTGGCAATGATTGTATCGTGCTCCGTTTTTCCCGCGCGGTTGTAACCAACAGTTTCGCCTACTTTCAAATGTTTGATTTGTGATACACGGGTTTTTAATGTGCCAACGGGCTTCAGTTTCTCTTGTAGTTTTTTACTTGAATCTATTCCATACAACCCCAGACCAAGGCGAACCATTTCAAATTGCGCATGCGTGAATCGTGTGATGCCCGATGAGTTGAGTATGTGGCGGCTCACAGGATATTTTAGTTGGCTGATTATTCGTGAACTGAGTTTTTCGAAAGTTGTGATTTGTGTTTTTGTGTAATCATCAAGTGTAAAATCTTCACTTGCGGCCAAGTGAGAAAAAATTGTTTGCACTTGTAGTGCAGAATTTTCGGTGAGCAATTGAATGACTTCATCCAATTCATTTTCTTCAATGCCAAGACGGTGCATACCGGTTTCGAGTTCGATGTGAACAGGATAACCCTTCGGATAATTTTCGTGATGATTTTGTGCGATGCTATTGAACTGCCGCAATGCGCGCATGTTGTACATCTCCGGTTCGAGGCGATAATGAATAAGGTCTTCGTAACCACCGGCTTCGGGATTCATCACCATGATGGGCATCGTGATTCCGGCTTTACGCAACTCGACTCCTTCATCAGTATATGCAACAGCGAGATAATCCACTTTGTGCTGCTGTAACACACTCGCAATTTCAAAACTTCCGCTGCCATAAGAATATGCTTTCACCATCACCATCATTTTGGTTTCGGGCTTGAGCAGCGACTGATACACGGCGAGATTTTGCGCGAGTTGATTGAGGTTGATTTCGAGAATGGTTTCGTGCGCCTGCTGTTCGAGTTTTTTACTGATGCGCTCAAACTCAAATGAGCGTGCTCCTTTGAGCAGAATGGTTTCGTCTTTGAAATTTTCAACTTGAAAATCTTTCAGAAATTCTTCGGTGCTCTGATAAAATTTTGATTCGAGACTTATTTTATCAGTAAAATATTTCTGCTTTTTGAAAACAGATTTTCCAATCCCGATGATACGGCTCACTCCTTTGGTGACCACCATTTGCGAAACTTCTTTATACAAATCATCTTCCGACATTCCGGATTGAAGTATATCTGATAAAATGATTGTACGGCGGTTGTGTTGCTTTTGCTGATTGAGAAAATCCATTGCGATGTTCAATGAATTCAAATCGCTGTTGTACGAATCATTGATGAGCGAACAATTATTGATTGCATCCTTCATCTCCAATCGCATGGCAATTTTATTCAGTGCTAACATACGCTGGGCAAAAACTGCAGGATCCATTTTCAGGTACATCATCAGCATCCAGCAGTTGATACCGTTTTCGATACTTGCTTCATCAATAAACGGAATACTGAAATTGTAATTCTTATCTTTTATCTGCGCATCTATTTCAGTAAAGGTTCCGACTTTATGAATTGAATTTATAATAACATCAGCATCTAGATTTTTTCTTGTCCACGAAAAAGTTTTGAAGCCATCGAAATCAGAATCTGCTTTTTTCATTCTGTCGCGGGCAGTAACGAGGCATTCGTTGATGTCAAGGTAATCTCTACAGAAAATAACAATTTCAGCGCGTGTGAACAGCCGTAGTTTCTCATTTACTTTTTGACGAATGTCAAGAAAACCTTCATTGTGTGCGCCGCCAATGTTGGTGAAAATTCCAATGGTGGGTTGAATAATTTTTTCAAGATTTCCCATTTCGTCAGGCTGAGAAATTCCGGCTTCAAAAATTCCGAGGTTGTGGTATGGGGCAATTTGCCATACTGATAATGGAACACCAATTTGCGAATTATAACTTTTCGGTGAGCGAACAATGTTATAATCGGGTTCGAGCAATTGAAAGAGCCACTCCTTTACAATTGTTTTTCCGTTGCTGCCCGTGATTCCAAAAACAGGAATATTAAAAAGTTTGCGATGCGCCGCAGTGAGATTCTGCAATGCA
>CANJII010000041.1 GCA_947474435.1 Chitinophagaceae bacterium
ACAGCATAATTCGGATAGTCAGAAGTGGCTGAATCAATGTCGTAATGCTTGAATAAATTATACCGCTGCACCATAAACATTTTCAACTGTGCACTTTGTGCAATGGCCATCAGGCGGTCCACATCATCACTGGTTCCGAAAAAATTCTGACTCTTTTGTTCGAACATGTTTTCGCTGTTCGTGATGCTCGGGTTCGATGGCAGTATCACCGACTTCGAAGCATAATATGGTTTCATAATATGCGGATCTGAAATCACAATGCTTCCTACCAATGCAATGGCACAAACAATGAGAATTGATTTCTTCCATTTTAATATTATCCGGATAACTGAAATGAGATTGAGTTGCTTTTCCATTTAAGGGTTTAAAAATTTTGCACAAACCTAAAGGAATGAACAGGATTAGCAAATTGCTTTAGCCACCATTGTAAAAACAGAAATTTTATTGTGTGAAAGGGAAGAAAAATTATTCTTCTTCTGAAACCAGTAATGCTCTCACTTTTTTTACTTCGAATAATTTTAATCCGAAAGCAATCAAGAGCGAAATCAGCAATCCGGCAATCACACCGGGAATGAGTGAAGTGATAAATGAATGTGCAGCATAACCAACACCGAGCGAAAGGAGAGAAAACAAAATCAGTTTGCTGATTAATTCCAGATTCATTTTCAGTTGAAATATTTTTCGGCTGATAAAAATTTCAATTACACCAATAAAACATTGAGTAGAAACCGCAGCAATGGCAGCACCGGTGCACTGATATTTTGGAATCAAAATAATGTTCAGCGAAAGATTGATGATGGCTGTTACAGCGGTGGCGACTGCCAATTCTTTTAAACTACGGTTCGCGGCTAACAGAGTTCCGAAAATATAAACGGTGGAAGCGCCCGGCAAAGCGAACATGAGTATTCCTAAAATGTTTGCTGAATAAGTAGTGGTATCATGATAAAGCAATTGCATGATTTCGTTTCTGAAAAACAAACAAACCACTGCAAGCATCCAACTGAAAATGAAAATAGTTTTGAAACTAACAGCAGTGAGTTCATCCACTTTTTGTCCTCGTCGAATCAGTCGCGAAAAAATCGGAAGCAATAATGCAGCAAACAAAAACCCGAATTGATTAGCAGCATCGAGCAAGCGAAAAGCAGAAGCATAAATTCCTGCCTGAATATCTCCATCGGTTCCCAATAATTTTTTCAGCAGTACTGCATCAATCCGGGTGTAAATTCCCATCAGCAAAACAATAATGGCAAGCAGGTAACTTTCCTTCCAGATTGTTTTCAGCATACTGAACTCAAACGAAAATTGCAATTTAGGAATACGCTGTAACAGTAAAACCCCTGCAACTAAAATGGTAATCACATAACTCGCTGTTTGTGAATACACAAACCACTCAATCTGAAATTCGCCTTCAATGGGTTTGAAATAATACAACCATCCGAAAAATAAAATCATCAATAGTTTATCAAGTATCGAAAGAAAACTATCGAGTTTAAAAAATTGCAGAGCAGATAAATTGCTTCGCAGATATAGTAACAGAGAATTGAGTCCCTGATTGAGAATTAATATTCCGAGTATGTAATATCCTTCTTGAGTCGGATGCAAAAAAATGGCAGCAATAAAAGTAAGCGCGCAGTATAAAATGAAAAGCAAAATCTTAAAACATAAAATGTTCGACAGATATTTTTTGATGAGCGATGGCCGTTGCGCAATAATGCGGTTGTTGTAATTCGTGATGCCGATGTCGAGAATAATGCTGAACAGAATACTGAGATTGAACAACGCGAAATACAAACCATACTCTCCGTGTCCTGTCAGGTTTTGAACTGTTCTATCTACACCCAGAACATAGAACGGCTTGATGAGCACATTCAGCACCAATAGAAAAATAAGATTGCGAAAAAAAGTTTGCTTCATTAATCGGAGTGCAAAATACTTATTCCATTTTCAGATTCCAGATTACAAATTCCAGATTGAATCTTCGCCAATATATTTCTATCAAAAAAAAATTCGTGATAATTCGTGTAATTCGTGGCTAACATTTAATTCATTTATTTCGCGGCATATAGAATGGACAAGGAAATCTGGTTAAAGCGAATTGACAGAGTGGCGCGCCTCGAAAAAAAATCGAAGTGGGTTCGCCTGTTATCAAATCCGGTCAACAGAATTTATGGATTAACTTTTTCGAAACTGATTTTTCCTTCTTCTAAAAAACCAAACTATACTTCAGCAAAACTCATTTGCGATTATCGCATGACTGTTGCGCTGCCTGATGGTTTGGATATTTTTTTGTGTGGATGCAAAACTCACGATTCGGAATTGCGGTTTGCAAAATGGATGATTCAGACTCTTCAACCACGCGATACTTTTTTTGATGTGGGGGCGCACTTTGGTTTTTTCAGTTTGCTCGCGGCGCAGTTGGTGAAAGAAAGCGGAAAAGTTATTTCGTTTGAACCCGCAGCACTCGCGGCAAATATTCTGCATAACAATATTGAACGATTGCGGCAAGTGCGAATGGTGCAAGCTGCTGTAGGCGAAACAACCGGCAGCGTGATGTTCCTGGAAGGAAAACCCGGACAAACAGAATCAAGCGGACGAATGAGCGCCGAAGAAGAAGAGAACGAAACCATTCAGGGAAATCTGGTGAACTGTGTTTCACTCGATGATTTTTCGGAGAAAGAAAAACTGTTTCCGACCGCCATTAAAATTGATGCCGAAGGAAGCGAACTGAAAGTGTTACAGGGCATGAACAGACTGTTACACTCGCACAAGCCCGCCATCATTATGGAATTCTGGAGCAAGCAGTTTCACAATAATCAGCAACACATTGATGCAATGAATTTGTTAATCAGCAATGGTTACACAATGAATCTGATTGATGATGACGGAAAACTTTTTCGCAGCAACAATCCCGAACAGCTTTGCATGGAACGGAAATTAGAATCAGATAATATTGTTTTCACTGCATGAAGATTGCCGTCAACACACGCTTCTTACTGAAAGATAAACTGGAAGGAATCGGCTGGTTCACTTACGAATCGCTGAAGCGAATGGTGCTTGCACATCCCGAACACGAATTTCATTTTTTGTTCGACCGCAAATTTTCTGATGAATTCATCTTCGCAAAAAATGTGGTGCCGCATGTTTTGTTTCCACCGGCGCGTCATCCGTTTTTGTGGTATGCGTGGTTTGAATATGCCGTTCCGCAGGCGCTGAAAAAAATAAAACCCGATGTGTTTCTTTCTACTGACGGATACTTGTCGCTCTCGGTAAAAACCCCTCAGGTGCTTGTGATTCATGATCTGGCTTTCGAACATTTCAGCAATCATGTGGACTGGCTCACACTTCGTTACTACAAATATTTTGTTCCGCGATTTGCAAAACACGCCACGCGAATTGCAACTGTTTCAGAATTCACGAAGCAGGATGTAATAGAAAAATATAAAATCGCTGACGGTAAAATTGATGTAACACACAATGGCGGAAATGAAATTTTCAAATCGCTTGCTGCTGCTGAACAAAAATTAATTCGTGAAAAAATTTCGGGCGGCGCTCCTTATTTTATTTATGCAGGCGCTGTGCATCCGCGAAAAAATGTGAATCGTTTGTTTCTCGCTTTCGATTCATTCAAAGAAAAATACGGGGGCGATTTTAAATTGATTATTGCCGGAAGAAAAGCGTGGGACACCGATGAGGCAATGAAAACTTACGAGCGCATGAAGTACAAGCACGATGTGATTTTTCTCGGTCACTTGCGGTTGAACGAACTCGCACAGGTACTCGCTTCGGCAACCGCGCTCACTTATGTTTCGCTGTTCGAAGGTTTCGGAATTCCGATTGTGGAAGCCATGAATGCCGGAGTGCCGGTTATCACTTCCAATGTTTCTTCCATGCCCGAAGTGGCGGGCGAAGCCACTTTAATTGTCAATCCGTTTTCGGTAGAAGAAATAGAAAACGCGATGCTGAAAATGGCAACCGATGAATCACTGCGAAAAAATTTAATTGCAAAAGGCAATCTGCAAAAACAAAAATTCAGTTGGGATTTAACTGCCGAGCGATTGTATGATTGTGTTTTGAAAAGTATAAATTTTAAAAGATAAAATATTTCCATGAAAAAAATTCTTGCATCACTGTTTCTGTTTTTTTCCTTCTCCTCAAAATCTTTTTCTCAAACAATAACCAAACCTGATTCAGCAATCACAAACAAAGTATATGTGGATGTTGGATTTTTGTTGAATGATTATCAGAAACCAACACAACTGAAGATTTTAAAACTCTCCAATCATTCTTCCAATTTAAAGAGTGACCCGATATTGATGAAGGCAGTTAAGATTAAACTCTCGGAATTGCCTCAGGAAATTATTACCGGTGAATGGAACGACACCACGCAATCATACATCATGCATCTGATTTATGATATGAATAAAAAAGAAGTTGAATAAAATTTAAAGTGGTTTAAATTTCGCAGTGAAGTGTCGTAAAAATTTTGGTTCGTAAGTAATTTCATATCCTCGAACCTTGTTTTTTCCTTCTACTAATTTTTCAAAAACTTCAATCACATATTCAATGTGACTTTGCGTGTAAACACGGCGTGGAATTGCTAACCGAACCAATTCCATTCGTGAAGGAATTAATTTTCCTGCATTATCATATTTTCCAAACATCACCGAACCAATTTCTACCGAACGGATTCCACCTTTCAAGTACAACTCGCAAACCAAGGCTTGTCCCGGATATTGTTCTACCGGAATTTGCGAGTAGAATTTTTTAGCATCAATATACACAGCGTGTCCGCCAATCGGTCGCAACACCGGAATTCCCATTTCATGCAACCTATCTCCTAAAAATGAAGTGCTTTTGATTCTATATAAAAGATAATCAGCATGAAAAACTTCATCCAGCCCAATGGCAATAGCTTCCATGTCTCTTCCAGAAAGTCCTCCGTAAGTAGTGAAGCCCTCGGTGATGATGAGTAAATTTTTACAAGCTTCTGCAATGGACGCATCTTTCAGCGCCAGAAATCCACCCATGTTCACGAGCGCATCTTTCTTCGCACTCATAATTGCCCCATCCACCAGTGAAAACATTTTCTGAGCAATTTGTTTGTAGGTTTTGTTTTCGTATCCTTTTTCTTTTTGGTGAATGAAAAAAGAATTTTCTGCCACACGACAGCAATCGAGAAATAATTTCACTTTATATTTTTTACAAATCGCACTCACCAGTTTTGCATTTTCCATGCTCACCGGCTGACCACCGCCACTGTTATTTGTTACAGTTAAAATTATTCCGCCAATGTTTTTTGGTTTGTATTTTAAAATCAATTCCTCGAGTTTGTTTGCGTCCATATTTCCCTTAAATGGATAATCAGATTGTGTATCGTTTGATTCAGCACAAGGAATATCAATTGCTTCGGCTCCTGAGAATTCAATGTTTGCCCGTGTAGTATCGAAATGTGTATTGCTTATAAATGTTTTTCCTTTACCTCCTAAATATCCATACAAAATCCGTTCAGCCGCTCTTCCCTGATGTGTTGGAAAAACAAATTTCAATCCTGTTAAGTCGTGAATTGCCTTTTCCATTCGCTTCCAGCTTCGGGCACCGGCATACGATTCATCACCTTCCATCATGCCTGCCCATTGTGCTGCGCTCATTGCTGATGTTCCGCTGTCGGTTAAAAAATCTATCAGCACCTGATCTGAATCGAGCATGAACGGATTGTAGTGCGCATGTTCTAAAAATTTCTTCCGCTGCACTTCGGTGGTCATCGTGATTGGCTCCACCATTTTTATTCTGAAAGGTTCAATGATTGTTTTGAAGGACATTGGACGAGGTTTGTTTGTGTCAGGCAAACATAGATTTGAGTTTGCCTGTGAAATATGATTTAAGTCGTGGAATACATTCTGAAAATAAGAATGGATTCAACAATTATTGTTAAAACCACTTCAGTTGTGGATCCGTGGGGGCTCGAACCCCAGACCCGCTGATTAAGAGTCAGCTGCTCTACCAACTGAGCTACGAATCCATTTTTAAAAAATCGGGCGTCAAATTTGTAGAATTTTTTTTGCAATGACCTATAATATTTTTCGAAACAAAAAACGATTTGCAAGCAGAAGTTCGATTCGTTTTTTTCATTTTTTTATTTCTTCAAATCAAATAATTAAAATCACATTTTTTTCTTTCGCTTCGGCTGTTACTTTTGCGGCACTTTAAAAAAAATTACAATAACAAAATGGCAAATGTTGGTCGCATAAAAACAGTAATCGGGCCTATTGTGGATGTTGCTTTTGATGGTGGAAAATTACCCGAAATTTTAAACGCGTTAGTTGTTACACGCGAGAACGGACAAAAATTAGTTCTTGAAGTTCAGCAGCATTTAGGTGAAGATAGTGTTCGCACTATTTCTATGGATGCTACCGAAGGATTAGTTCGCGGAATGGAAGCTGTTGATTCCGGTTCAAATATTACCATGCCAACCGGCGAACAAATTAAAGGTCGTCTGTTCAATGTAATTGGAGAAGCAATTGATGGTATTGGTCCAGTAAGTAACGAAGGCGGATATGCCATTCACCGCAAGCCTCCCATTTTCGAAGAGCTTTCAACTGAACAGGAAGTGCTTTTCACAGGAATAAAAGTTATTGACTTGTTAGAACCATATTCCAAGGGTGGAAAGATTGGTTTATTTGGTGGTGCAGGTGTTGGTAAAACCGTATTGATTATGGAGTTGATCAATAACATTGCTAAAGCATATGCGGGAACATCAGTGTTTGCGGGAGTAGGTGAGCGCACGCGCGAAGGAAATGATTTGTTGCGCGAAATGATTGAATCCAATGTTATAAAATATGGCGATGAATTTAAACACGCCATGGAAAAAGGTGATTGGGATTTAAGTAAAGTTGATAAAAAAGAATTGGCAAAATCACAAGCAACATTGGTGTTCGGACAAATGAACGAACCTCCCGGTGCGCGTGCCCGTGTAGCCTTGAGCGGATTAACAGTGGCGGAATATTATCGCGATGGAGATCCGAACGAAGCAAAAGGTCGCGATATTCTTTTCTTCATTGATAACATTTTCCGTTTCACACAAGCCGGTTCTGAGGTATCAGCGTTGTTAGGTCGTATGCCTTCAGCAGTAGGTTACCAGCCAACTCTTGCATCTGAAATGGGAATGATGCAGGAGCGAATCACTTCAACAAAGCGTGGTTCTATCACATCTGTACAAGCAGTGTATGTTCCTGCTGATGACTTGACTGATCCGGCACCGGCAACTACTTTCTCTCACTTAGATGCGACCACTGTATTGAGCCGTAAGATTGCTGAGTTAGGAATTTATCCTGCTGTAGATCCTCTTGATTCTACTTCACGGATTTTGTCGGTTGATGTTGTGGGAGAAGCGCATTACAACTGTGCTCAAAGAGTGAAACTGACTTTGCAGCGCTACAAAGAATTACAGGATATCATCGCCATTCTTGGATTGGATGAATTGAGTGAAGAAGATAAATTGGTAGTGAGCCGTGCTCGTCGTGTTCAGCGTTTCTTGTCGCAGCCGTTCCATGTGGCCGAGCAGTTTACAGGTTTGAAAGGTGTGCTGGTTCCGATTGAAGAAACCATTCGCGGTTTCAATATGATTATGGATGGTGAAGTAGATGAATTCCCTGAAGCAGCTTTCAACCTGGTTGGATCAATTGATGATGCCATTGCGAAAGGAAAGAAAATGATGGCGGAGGCTTCATAAGACTAAAGACTAACAAATGCATTTAGAAATATTAACCCCTGAATCAAAAATTTTTACCGGCGAAGCAACTGCAGTTCAAATGCAGGGAACCGATGGTTCATTTCAGGTTTTGAATCATCATGCTCCGATGATCAGCAGCTTGAAAGAAGGAAACATAAAAGTTGATCACGATAAAACCACTACCAATTTTAAAGTGATGGGTGGTTTTGTTGAGGTGGCTGATAATAAAGTAACCGTGCTTGTTGAGGGATTGCAGAAATAAATTTTAATGATACTTAAAAAGCAACAGGCGCTTTCGGATTCGAAAGCGCCTGTTTTGTTTTTATAAAGTAAGATTCAAACAAAATTTAATTTTTTTTCTTATCGAAAAAATATTCATCACCTACTTTCGTTGTCTGTAAAATTTTTTAGTGGAAACAGTTATTGAGCTCAACAAAATATCAAAATCATTCGGCGCTTTTAAAGCGGTGGATGAATTATCACTCGAAGTTTATAAAGGGGATGTGTTTGGTTTTCTCGGGCCGAATGGCGCTGGTAAAAGCACTACAATGCGAATGATGCTATCGTTGATTAAACCTTCAAGCGGTAGTATTAAAATTTTCGGAAAAGAATTGAACACTCACCGAAATGAAATCATGCGGCAGATTGGTTGCATTATTGAAAAGCCCGATTTCTATTTATACATGAGTGCCGAAAAAAATCTGCTGCTATTCTCAAAACTAAGCGGTGTTTCTATTTCAAAAAATAAAATTCAGGAGGTAATTGAACTTGTTGGATTAAAAGGTCGTGAAAAAGATAAAGTGAAAACATACAGTCATGGTATGAAGCAGCGATTGGGAATTGCGCAAACATTAATTCACGACCCTGCTTTAATTATTCTGGATGAACCCACCACCGGTCTCGATCCGCAAGGCATCATTGACATTCGTGAAATGATTTTGCGATTGAAAAATGAAATGGGAAAAACAATTATTCTCTCTTCGCATATTTTGAGTGAAATAGAATTGGTGGCAAACAGAATGGTAATTATTAATAGAGGAAAACAAGTGGCGCAGGGAGAAGTTACCCAATTGCTTTCAACTCAGGATTTGATTTTGAGTGTGGAAGTGGAAGATGGAAAAACTGCATTGCAAAAACTGAATGGTTATAAAAAAGAAAAATTTTCTTCCCTTGAAAATAACACATTGAAGTTTTCACTTTCAAAAAATGAAATTCCTGAATTGGTGAGTGAACTGAATAAAGCCGGAATAAAAATTTACGGTATTACTTATCGTCGTGCGCTGGAAGAATATTTTTTAAAACTTACTCATCAATATAATTGAACATGATTTATCGCTTATTAAAAGTTGAGTTGTATAAAATATTTTCAAGGCCCCGGAGTTACATCGGGTTTGTTGCCATTGCTATTTTGGTTTTTATTTTTCAACTGGCACTTTATGTTGATGGAAAAACTTATCTCACCTTTCTGATTCAACAACTCGAATCAAATTTTACAATTGAAGGAAATATCCTCAACGGATATTTAATCACTTACATTATTCTGCAAACGCTCATTGTACAAATGCCATTGATGGTGGCGCTGGTAACTGGCGATTTACTTTCCGGTGAAGCATCTGCAGGAACCATGCGGTTACTTGCAACCAAACCAATTTCAAGAGCAAGCATTATTACTGCAAAACTGATTGGCGGAAGTTTTTACACTTTGCTGCTGGTCATATGGCTCGGTGGTTTGGCATTAGGATTCGGATTATGGATTTTTAAACCTGGCGATTTGATGGTGTTGAGTACCGACCACATTTCAATTATTCCGGCGGCTGAATGTTTGTGGCGTTTTTTTGCGGCATGTGTAATTGCATTTATCAGCTTGTCGGTTGTTACTACTTTTTCAATGATGCTCAGTGCTTTTTCTGATAATTCAATTGTGCCGATTGTAACCACGATGGCGGTCATCATCATCTTCACCATTGTCGGAACGCTGGATGTTCCGTTATTCAACAACATCAAACCATTTCTGTTTACCACCCACATGATTGTGTGGCAAAAATTATTTCAGGATCCTTTGCCTGTTTCAAAAATTATAAATTCAATTGTCATCATGTTTGCTTACATCATCACTTTTCTTTCCATCACTTATTATCGTTTCATTAAAAAAGACATACTGAGTTAAAGCCCATCTCCTAACCTCTTCCCAAAGGGACGAGGAACAGACACGAAAAAATTTTCTTCCATGATTCTACATTTTCTAAAAAATATTTTTAAAAAAAATCAATATCCTTCCCCTTTAGGTAAGGTCGCGATGGGGCTTTTCTTTTTTCTTATATCACTTGGTTTGTCGAAATGTACACAAGCGCAAACCGCTTCACAAATAATTAATAAAGTGAACATCAATTTCAGTAAGGTGAATGATTACACTGCCGATATGAATATTCACCTCGATGTTTCATTTATTAAAATGAAAGACATAGCAGCCAAAGTGTTTTTCAAAAAACCAAATAAATTTAAAGTGAAAGCGGAAGGCATCATGTTATTGCCAAAACAAAATCCGAATAATATTCAGGCAATGTTGAAAGACACAAATTCATATAACACCATAAAAACCGGAACTGATATTATTAGCGGAGTGACCGCAACAATTATTACCGTTATTCCAAATGCTGATACTTCTGATTTGATTTTAGGGAAATTCTGGATTGATGCAAACAAAGGATTGATTTTAAAAAGTCACCTCACTACTCGAAGCAATGGCAACATGGAGATTGAACATTTTTATGGTTCGAATTCCAATTATGCTTTACCCGACAAACTCATTTTCACTATTGAGACATCTAAATTCAAATTGCCGAAAGCATTGGTAGTTGATCTTGATTCGTCATCGGCACCCGATGCCACAAAATCGGAAACAAAAACCGGAAAAATCATTATCGTGTTCAGTAATTACCTACTGAATAAAGGAGTGGATGATAAAATATTTAAATAGTGAAATGTCAATAGTGAATGGTCTGCATACTGCCTATGGCAGCGAAGTGAAGATCCCGGACCTCAAAGTCGGGACTGCTGACTGCTGACTGCTAACTGTCTCCTGACTCTTCTTCTTTTTATTATTGCTGTACCACCAGTATCCCAATCCTCCTATTAATGCATAAGGCATAACAAGAAGGTATAATATTCCAACATTTAATCCGGCGGCACTTGTGTTTCCTTCCGCTAAAGATGATTCGGCGGTTGCTTTACATAACGCACATTGAGCAGCAGCAAAATCAGTTTGCGAACTTATAATTAAAACGACAACGCCGAACAGGAAAAGAATTTTTTTCATAGTGTACTTGATGAATCAAAAGTAAGGCGGAGCAATGAGGTGCGCAAATTATTGTTGGTAGTAGGGCGACAATAATAAATAAACAATTACTCCCGTAACTGATACATACAACCACAGAGGCCAAGTCCATTTAGCAATTCGCCGATGCTTGTCAAATTTTTCCTGCAATCCTCTGGTGATCGTAAATAAAATCATGGGCACAATAACCGCTGCAAGTATGATATGTGTAATCAGTAAAGAAAAATAAACCGGACGAATCCACCCTTCGCCACCAAAGTGTGTTTCAGTTGCTAATGTGTGATATATGACATACGATATCAAAAACACACCCGATAAACAGAAAGCGGTAATCATGGTGTACTTGTGATATTGAATTTTATTCTGCTTCATAAAATAATAACCAACCAATAACAATAATGAAACAGTGAAATTTATTGAAGCATTGAAGGCTGGAATGATTGATAAATCAAAGCCGATTTTAATTTCAGGGGGTTTCAGATAAAATAATGAAAGCACCACCAAGGGAATTGCTAAAGATACAATTGCTACAAAAATGTTGAGTTGTTTTTCTTTCACTGATTTTTTTTGCAAATGAAACAAAATAATAGAATGAAGAACCACATATAGAAAAATATTTTAAATGATATGAGGCTCATTTTCCATCACCTTAAAAATATGAAGCAGGTAAGGAAACAATGCATCCATGCTTTCCTTCGCCCCGCGTGTTGAACCCGGCAATGCAAGAATGAGTGTATCACCTTTTAATCCTGCAATACTTCTTGAAAGCATTGCATAAGGCATTTGTTGTTGACCATAATTTCTTGCTGCCTCTGCTATACCTGGAATCTCTCTGTCAAGCATCGGGCGAATGGCTTCAGGAGTTACATCGCGCTTTGATAAACCGGTGCCGCCGGTGAGAATGATTAAATCAATTTTGCTATCATAAAGTGATTGCACTTTTTCCTGAATCGTTTTTACTTCATCAGTAACGATGCTATAATCATCAATGGTAGTATTGAATTTTTTTAGTTTTTCAATAATTGCCTTGCCTGCAAAGTCTTGTTTTTTTCCTGATGAAATACTATCCGAACAAACAACCACTGCAGTCTTTATTGTTCTGCTGAGTGTATCGTTGTACTGCGACTTGCCTCCTTTTTTCTTCAATAGTTTTATACCAACGATTTCAATTTCTTTATCAATTGGTTTGAGCATATCATAAATAGTTAATGCCACCACAGATGCACCGTGCATGGCTTCCACTTCCACTCCGGTTTTATAAATTGTATGAACTTCTGTTTCAATAATTATTTCGCGCCCTTCAATTTTATGTGTGACTGCAGCAAACTCAATTGGCAGCGGATGACAATCAGGTATCATGTCACTGGTTCTTTTAATGGCGAACAAACCAGCCACACGACTTGCTTCCAGCACATCACCTTTTGGAACAGTTTTATTTTTTACGGCATCAATGGTTTCCTGCTTACTCACTTTTACTATTGCCTGAGCAATGGCTGTACGGTGAGTGAATATTTTATTGGTGATGTTGATCATTAAAAAAGAAATTGAGTTACAAATATATTGTTGACTCGTTGTTCAGAATCAATAAAACTAAATTTCATTAAAAAGTAAAAAATTTATTTTAAAGATAAATTATTTATAATTGTCAAAAACATTTTTAGATGAAAAATCAAGGAATAAAATTTTCTGATTTTCCTCCTGATCATCAAAAGGCTTTTTTAAATAAAAAATTGCCTGCTCGAATGGTAGAAGGAAGAGAAGTAAGACCTGCAGAGCAAATAGGCTCCCCAAGGCTTGTGAAATTGCCTGCTGGTATGAAACTTTATAAATTTAATGAATATCCTTCATTGAATGGAAGTTCAAAATATGGCGATCCACCTTGGTCAGGCGATCCGACATTTCAGGATAATCGGCAAAAACTATTATATAGGATAAATAATATAATTGGTAAGCATGTTGTTTCACCTTGGTGGAGTCCTTATAATTCATATGAACATGATGCTGGATGGGAAGAAAAAGTTAAGATTGCCAAACAATTTCGTATAAATGTAAAAGAGTGGGGAAGATTAACTTCTGCTGTAAAAGAAAACTGGAATAGTTTAAGTAACTTGCTTGTCATTTATTTAAAAGCAGATACTTACTGTTATTTTGGAGGTTTTACACAGATGGCTCGAATTGATAAAAATAAAGACGGTGTTGCTGAAAAATCAAAACAAAAGGCCGATGAAGGAAAGCTTCAAGCTTCTTCTTTAACCAATGCAAAAACCGGTAAAAAAATTAATGTTGCAAATAAATCATTACCTGGGGGGGCATCTCAATTCTATATACCTTACCTTACACCTGAAGATATTCAAAGATGGGAGTCTTGGCCTCTTTGATTAAGAATGTTTTTTTTGGGGGGAATAAATAAGATTTCATCAATAAAAATTAAAGGATTCCATCTAAGTAAGATTCTTCCATTTCAATTGTTTGATGCTTTTTCTTCAGGATAAAAATGAACTTTAAACAGGTACATTTTTATTTTTAAAACTTCCCTTGCTCTTGCGGATGTTTACCGCAACCACTTTATACTCGGGACACATGGCTTCGCTGTCGTGTTCGTCGCTGGTGATAATGTTTAACAGCACCTCAGGAAAATGGAAAGTGGTGCTTAGTATTCCCGGTTTTACTTCATCAGTTATTCTTGCCTTGATATCCACTTTACCGCGAGGTGATTCCACGCAAACCATATCTCCTTCGCTGATTAAATTTTTCTTCGCATCATCAGGATGAATCATCAGTACATCTTCGGTCAGAATATCAACATTACCTGTACGGCGGGTCATGGTGCCTGAGTTATAATGTTCCAGTTCGCGGTTGGTGGTAATGATGTATGGATATTCTTTTCCGTTTTTAACAATCTCGTTTGATTCCTTGAAATCGAAATAATGGAACTTGCCTTTTCCATCAGCGCGCGGGAAATTTTCGAGGTGAAGAATTTCAGTATCTGTTCCGTCTTTTCTTACAGGCCATTGTTTTCCATTGTCGCCTAACTCATTCCATTTTACTCCGGCGAAGAATGGAACTATCTGGGAAATTTCTTCAAGCATGGTATCAGCTTCATAAGGCGCCTGCTCATATCCCATGCGGTTCATGATGTCAACTATTATTTGTCCGTCGGCTTTTGTTCCTTCCAATGGCTCCACTACTTTTTGTACTTTCTGAATTCTGCGTTCAGCGTTGGTGTATGTTCCGCTCTTCTCTAAAAAAGTTGCTCCCGGTAAAACCACGGTTGCATACTTGCAGGTTTCAGTCATAAAAATTTCCTGCAACACTAACAGGTCAAGATTCTGCATGGCTGCAATTACCTTATTGGTGTTTGGGTCGGTTTGCACCACATCTTCTCCCATCAACCAGATGGCTTTTAAATTTCCTTCAATGGCTGCATCAAACATTTCCGGAATTTTTAATCCTTTACCGAATGGAATTTTGCGCTTGTAAAATGCTTCGTACTGTTTATTTATTTCAGGGTCATAAGCATTCATGTATCCTGCACCCTGATGTGGCTGGCAACCCATGTCTGCTGCGCCTTGTACATTGTTTTGTCCGCGCAATGGATTTACTCCAACACCTCTGCGGCCAATGTTTCCGGTTATCATTGCCAAATCAGAAATCAGCATCACAGTATAAGAACCTTGCGTGTGTTCAGTTACTCCGAGCCCGTGAAACGACATGGCATTCGGCGCTTTCGCATAAGCCATTGCAGCTTCGCGAACCAGGTTGCGGTCAACACCAGTAATTTTTTCCATCTCTGCAATATCCACTTTCAATATCTGGTTGCAGAAATCAGAATAACCTTCGGTTCTGTTTTCAATAAATTCTTTTGCTTCTAATTTTTCGGTGATAATGTAATACATCATCATGTTAAGCAGCGCCACATTGGTTCCGGGACGCAACTGCAAATGATAAGTTGCATACCTGGCCAACTCAGTTCTGCGTGGGTCAATCACAATGGTTGGTTTTCCCTTCATGAAGAACTGCTTAATCTTTGCGCCTGTTACAGGATGCGCATCTGTAGGGTTTGCACCAATCACCATTATGCAATCGGTGTACTTAATATCTTCTACCGAATTGGTAGCGGCTCCTGTTCCGAACGAGCGCTGCATACCGAGCGCGGTTGGTGAGTGACAAACACGAGCGCAACAATCTATGTTATTGGTTCCAATTACAGCGCGAATGAATTTCTGCATAATGTAATTCTCTTCGTTCGTGCATCGTGCTGAAGAAATTCCGGCAATGGAATCGGGGCCGTGTTGTTTTAATATTCCGGTTAATTTTTCTGCAATAAAATCATATGCTTCATCCCATGTTGCAGGTTGCAGTTCACCGTTTCTTCTGATCATTGGAGTTTTTATTCTGTCCGGATGATTGTAAAATGAAAAGGCAAAGCGGCCTTTCAAACAGGTGTGTCCCTGATTCACTTCCGAATCATAAGGGGCTTGTATTGATTTTACTTTACCGTTCACCACAGCAACCTCAAGGTTGCAACCAACGCCACAGTAAGTACAAACCGTGCGTACTTTTTTATCTGCAACAATTGACTTCGATTCAAACACATCTGATATAGCTGAGGTCGGACAAGCCTGTGCGCACGCACCGCAACTCACGCAATCTGATTCGAAAAAATTATTTTCATTGCTCTTAACAATATGACTGTCGAATCCGCGACCCGCCATGCTCAGCACAAATTCTCCCTGCACTTCATCACAAGCACGCACGCAACGGAAACAATTAATGCACTTCGAAAAATCAGAAGTCATGTACGGATGACTCAAATCTTTTTTCTTATCGAGGTGATTTTTTCCGGCAGGATAGCGCACATCTCGAATTCCAACACGAGCAGCAACAGTTTGTAATTCGCAATTATTATTTACTTCACAAGTGAGGCAATCAAGTGGATGGTCGGTGAGCACCAGCTCAATAATATTCCGTCGCAATTTTTTTATCCGGTCACTGTCGGTATAGATATAAGAGTTCGGAATCACCGGTGTGTGACACGATGCCTGCGCTTTTGCATTTCCGTTTTCCACCAGCGCCACATCCACACTGCACACTCGACACGAACCAAATGGGTCGAGGTTGGGAGCATCGCAAAGCGTGGGAACAAAATCGTGGCCGAAATGACGGCGCACAAATTTCAAAATGGTTTCGCCGGCGATTACGGTGTATGGTTTATCGTTTATAAATGCAGTGGTAACTACAGTCTTTGGCGCAGCACCATTTGTTGGTGGCGTAGTTGTTTGTGTTGCAGTTGTTGTTTTGATATCAGCCATTCGGTTTTTGCAAGGCGGAAATTTAGGGAAATAATACAAGAGGTGAAAAATATTATTCACGATCGAACTGAACTCACATTAAGGTGATTTATCAAATCATTGATTAAATTATTAAAGAGAAATTTTTTTAAATTAATAAGGCATTAAACAGCATCTATGATAATCAGTTCAGTGATATTTCAATTGTATACAATGCATAAAAACAAAGAAAATTATTTTGATGGAACCTGATTAGCTTATGAATGATGAGATAAAAAATTATTATAGCTAAGTCAATCAAAATATTTCATGGTTTTGTTTGAATGGCATCTGTTAATTATGGGCAGTCAACTGTATTTTTACTCCCATCAATGGATGAAAAGGATTACAAAGAATTGTTGCCAATGCTTCCGACCGAACCGGGCGTTTATAAATTCCGCGATTGTGATGGAAAACTTATTTATGTAGGCAAAGCAAAAAATATTAAGAAGCGTGTAAGTTCCTACTTCAACCGCGAACACGAAGCCAATAAAACCACGGTGATGGTAAAGACCGCTGCCTCGCTGGAGTTTACCATTGTGAACAGCGAGCAGGATGCTTTGTTATTGGAGAACAATCTGATCAAAGCATTTTTGCCACGATACAATGTTTTGCTCAAGGACGGAAAAACTTATCCGTTTATATGTATCAAGCATGAAAACTTCCCGCGAATATTTTTTACCAGAAAAGTAATTAAGGATGGCTCTGAATATTTCGGCCCTTACACTTCTATGGGACGCGTGCATGTGTTGCTTGATACAATTAAAATGCTTTTTCAATTACGCACCTGTTCATTAAATCTTTTTCAGAAAAACATTGAGAAGAAAAAATTTAAAGTTTGCCTCGAGTATCACATTGGGAATTGCAAAGGACCGTGCGAAGGATTACAGACCGAAGAAGATTACAATCAAAGCATTCAGCAAATCCGCAACCTGCTTAAAGGTCATTTGAAACCTGTGAACGATTTTTTAACTGATGAAATGAAAGTGCTTTCTGAAAATTATGAGTTCGAGAAAGCCAATCTTATAAAACAAAAGCTCGCCCTGCTGAAAAATTATCAGAGCAACAGCACCGTTGTTAATACTGACATAAACAATGTGGATGTTTTTGCTTTTGTGGAAGATGAAACCACCGCATATGTCAATTACATGAAAGTGGTGAATGGCTCAGTGATACAATCGAAAACAATTGAGCTGCATAAAAAAATTGAAGAAGAAAAAGAGGAGTTGTTGCAACTGGCAGTAACTGAATTGCGTGAACAATTCACAAGTGAGTCTGATGAAATTATTGTTCCGTTTCTAATTCCTTCTCCTTCTGATAAAATAAAAATTACAGTTCCGCAAATTGGTGATAAGAAAAAACTGCTGGACTTGTCAGAAAAAAATGTTGCTTATTATAAAATGAATCTGGCACTTAATGCTGAACCTAAAACTTCTCCATCCGAACGGATTTTAAAACAACTGAAAGAAGATTTCCGTTTGAAAGATTTACCTCTTCACATCGAGTGTTTTGACAACTCAAATTTTCAGGGAAGTTTTCCGGTAGCATCAATGGTGGTTTTTAAAAATGCCAAGGCTGCTAAAAAAGATTATCGCCACTTTAATATTAAAACAGTGGAAGGGCCTGATGATTTTGCATCAATGGAAGAAATAGTATTCCGCAGGTACAAACGAATGATGGATGAAAGTGAAACTCTTCCGCAACTTGTAATTATAGATGGAGGCAAAGGACAGTTAAGCGCGGCAATGACCAGCATTGATAAACTTGGCTTGAAAGGAAAGATGGCTGTTTGCGGAATTGCAAAACGATTGGAAGAAATTTATTTTCCGGATGATTCCTTGCCGCTTTACATCAATAAAAAATCGGAGAGTTTAAAACTCATTCAACAAATAAGAAACGAAGCGCACCGGTTCGCCATTACTTTTCACAGGTTGAAAAGAAGTAAAGGCGCTATTAAATCCGGATTGGATGAAATTTCAGGAATTGGTAAAGCCACTTCAGAAAAACTGCTGAAACATTTTCATTCCATTGAAAAATTAAAAAAAGCAGGTGAAGAGGAAATTATTTCTGTTGTTGGAAAATCGAGAGCCAACAAGGTGCTTGCTCATTTTACTTTGCAGAAAGAAAATGTGAATGAGTAATTTCAAGAAACTGATTCAGTTTTACAGCAGCCACAGTTTCTTTTTGAAAATGATTTGAATGAAATTTTTATCTGATCGCTATTCCCTTTAAATACTTACATTTTCTTCGCTATCATTCTCTTCACTATACTGATTGCTGAAGAGAGTAAAAATATTCCGCCCAGAATTGCAACTACTGATGAACCTGCAGGAAAATCATAATGAAAAGAAAAATTCATCCCGAGAAAACTTGCAAGCACACTGATGAATAATGCAATGACAACAACACCTGTTTTACTTTTCGTCAGCATGATTCCTGATACTGCAGGAACTATTAAATAAGAAAACACCGGAATAACTCCATTGATTTTCACTGCAAAAACTATAGACAATCCAATGGAAATGTAGAACAGAAAATTCCAGATATTCAACACACTTGTGCCGTTGTTTGTGTTTTCACCAACAACATCAGAATCTTTATTTTCAAATGATTCGGTTAATGCAAAAAATTTGCGAAAGAAAATAATATGAACCAATGCAAGTATTCCGAAAACAATTCCGATCAATTGAATTTGTTCCCAACTAACCGATAATATATTTCCGAACAGCACTTCCTGAATATCAGAATCGCCATGCGGGGTTTTTGAAATCAGCAACACAGTGAGTGCCGAAGTGAATGCATAAAAAATTCCGATGATGGCTTCGGTCTTCAATCGCTTATCGCGAATTACAATGAACGACATGAGAAATGCGCCAACCAAAGTGAAAACCAATGGAATGGTTGTCATTCCGATTCCGATGAATGCGGCAAACGCAACACCGAGCGAAGAAATTTGCCCGAGTGCAAGGTCAACGAAAACAATGCCGCGACCAACCACATGCACGCCGAGGTAAGAAAGTAAAAGACCTGTGATAACTGCTACCACAAAAGCCTGCACCATAAAAGGCAACTGAAACATTTCGAACATAAAAGAGAATTTTAGAATTTAGAATTTTGATTTGAGATTTTAGAGTATCGCACGAAGACACGAAGTTCAGGGAGGTTGATTTGATTGAATAAAAATTTGCTTGCGTATTGAAAGATTAATTCTAAAATCTCAAATTTTTTTTTCTCCGTGTGCTCTGTGCCTCCGTGCGAAACATTTCCCTAAGTTTATTTTAATGCTGCTGTAATTAAATTGATATCGTAATCAAACAAATCGAAGTATGTTTTTATGGTATCAAAAGCACCGACTGATGTTGCCATAGTTACCACTTTCACTCCGGTTTGTTGTTTCACTACATCAGATGATGAAGTGGTGAAGTAAGGTGAAGAGATGATTGCTTTGATGCTGTTGGTTTTTACCTCGTTAATAATTTTTACCAGCTGCGATGGAGTTGGCGGAATTCCCGGTTTCGGTTCCATGAAATCAACAATGTGCAAACCAAATCGCGTTTCGAAATAAACCCACTCATTGTGATAGGCTATAATTTTTACTCCCTTGAACGGAGCCATATTGGTTGCCCACTCTTTCATTTTCAAATCAAGAGTTGCATCAAACTTCACAAGGTTCGCTTCAAAGAATGCTTTGTTCGCGGGAGAAATTCTGTTTAATCCATTGCATATATTTCTGGCAATTTGTTTTCCGTTCAATGGATCAAGCCAGTAGTGCGGGTTTCCGTAAATGTGTATGTCACCTTCACCGCGATTGAGTGAAGTAGGTACCTGTAACAGATTCACACCAACAGATGCATCAACATATCCTGCTGCACCCTTCTGAATTTTTGTGTTGCGCGAACTCGCGAGCAATTGCGGCGACCATCCGGTTTCCAGATCCAAACCAACAGTCACAAACAAATCAGCGTTGGTGAGGTTAATGATGTAGCTAGGCTTCGGGTCAACAAAGTGTGGATTCTGATAACCGGTTGCAATTGATGTTGCTGTGATTTTATCAGCGCCAATAAATTCAGCAATGCTTTTTGTATCCATTGTGGTGGTCACAACTTTTATGGTTCCCACATTTCCAAAAGAGAAAATGCTGAACAAAAAAACTGTTGCAATTATTTTTTTTATATTCATGTTTTTATTTTTTGATTTCTAATTTTTAATTTGAAAGTGATTTAGTATTGATGTGCCCCATGCGTTCCGATTACAAAAATCCAACGGAACCATGCTTGATAATTTTGTGAATGGTCAGGAAGTTTATTTGTTTTTCCTTCAATTTCTATTTTCTGAAATTCAGTAGCGAGCCAACCAAGAGTGGCGCTGTAAGCCATTTGTACTGATTGTGGTGACGATGGATTTTGCGCGTAATCATATCGAGCCGTTAAAAACATACGCTTATCTACCTGCAACGAAATCATGGAATACAATCCGAGGGCATTTACTTTTTGTTCTTTCAAATCAGCCATTGAATAAAAAACTTCCGATTGCCAGGTAAAAGATTTGTAAGTATTTTTTTGTAAAGGTTTCCATTTATATGTTAAATCAGCAGCACCGATTTGTGTGATGCGAGATGAATCATTCGGGCCACTTACGCCAGAGAAACCAATTTCAAGTGTTGAATTATCATTCAACGAAAAGAAATTTTTCAGGTGAGCCACATACAAAAAATCATTTTTAGTACTGTGAACAAAAACCGGACTCTCGGTATATCCAGCCGTAGCCTGTGCAGTCAGCTCCTGATAAAAAGCATGATTAGGCAAAAGCCAACTGAGTGATACACCTTCATCATTCAATCCTTCACCGAAAAGATTTTCAAATGCTAATGGTAAATCAATAAACTGAAGAGCATGCGAGTGCAGGGGATTTATTCGCCCAATGGCACTTTTAAATTTTCCGGCTTTGAGTTGCAAACCTGCCGGTAATGAAAGTGATGTGATAAATGCTTCTTCAACTCCGGCACCATATTCGTGTGTGTCAGGATTTTTTCCAAACGACACAAAAAAATCAGCACGGATGTATGGATCCACTACCGATTGAAATGAAAACTCCGCTTCATTTAAATATGCATCGAAATTTCGTTTTCCGGTATTTAAATAAGAGGCACCGAAATCACCTATGACGCTTATGTCCGGATTTGTTGAGATAGTAGAACGCGGAGCAACAACCTGCGGTAGACTGCTTTCCATTTCCAATTCAATTTGTTTAAGTAATGTTGAATCAGTTGCCATTGAATCAGCAGGAATCTGAGCTGAAGTTTTTGTATCCATCATCGTTAGAAAAAGAATGATAAATGCAATTATGAATGGTGAATTGAATTTATTGTTGAACATGGATTTTTGAATTTGTATTGTTGGTTCCGATTGAATCGGAATGTTCCATCAGCAAACCAGCAACGGCGAATGATAGAAATGAATTCAACTGTTGAATTCATTTCTATAAAATTTCAAATAGAGAAAATCAAAACGAAACTTATCTGTTATACCTGAGAGGGTGGGCCACGAAGGGCTACAGATTCAGTTAATAGTAAACTGAAAGAAGAAGGGATACTATTTTCTTTTTTGCAAAAAGAAACAGGAATTACCGGAAGATGAATTGCATCGGAAAGTTGTGAAGCAGGTAACTCATCCAATAACCGTTCGCAGTGAATGTGTTGATGACTGAAGGAAGTTGAAGCCGAATGAAAATCAACAGAATCTTCGTGATGTGTACAAGCATGAATAAAAACATCAGGCGTAATGGCTGTGATAAACAGCGATAACAAAAACAACGAGATAATTCTTTTGATTCTAACCTTCATTATTCGATGACCGCAAATGTAACGGATGTAAAGAAGATTTGGTGCTGTAAAAAATTAATCTACTTTCGTAAAACCGTTTTGAAATCAGCCAATTACATATCAAGAGGAATTGCATCAGTTTTATTGATCGCCTAAACTGATATTATCCTGCACAATAAATGCATTGGGAAATGAATTCAGAATTTCCTGTTGAAAGGCATAAGCAGATATTCTTGATTCAAAATCGCCCACTCGTAATTTGAAAGTTGGTTGCTGGTATTCAATGTAAGCTTTCACATTTGGAAACTGCATGGTGAATTGCGCTTTCATATCCAACACGCTTTTTCGGTTACTGTTGGTGGTTAACTGTATGCGATATCCTTGCACACTTAATTTATGAACTGCAATGGAATCACTGTAATCCAGCAACACTTTTATCATAGTGTCTTGGGTGATGGTTACATTTCCATTGGGCAATGTAGATGAAATAATTTGCGCTTTGAGTGTAAACGATAAAAAAATAAAAGGAAGCAGTACTAAATTTTTCATTCTTTAATAATTGAAATTCCTGATGAAGTTCCTAATCGGTCGGCTCCGGCTTCAATTAATTGCAAGGCAAATTCCTTGGTGCGTATTCCGCCCGATGCTTTCACTTTTATTTTTTTTGGCAATGATTCACGAATCAGTTTCACGGCTTCAACTGTGGCTCCTTCCTTAGAAAATCCTGTGGATGTTTTTACAAAATCAACTCCGGCTTCTTCGCACAATTCACAGGCTCGAACAATTTCTTCGTTGGTGAGCAGGCAGGTTTCCAAAATTACTTTCACAATTGTTTTATGAAAATGCGCCATCAGTGTTACACTTTGAATATCATCCAACACTTCTTTGTATTGTTTGTTTTTTATTTCTGAAATATTCATCACCATGTCTATTTCAGTAGCGCCATCATCAATCGCTTTTTTTGCTTCCGATACTTTTATCAATGTGTTGGTATAACCAAGCGGAAAACCAACTACTGTTGCAACTTTCACTTTTGATTTAGCAAGAAAATTTTTCGCTTCATTCACATACATGGGCGGAACACACACAGCTGCAAAACCATATTCCATTGCTTCGTTACATAATTGTTGAATTTCAATTGCAGTCACTTCCGGTTTCAGAATCGTGTGATCGATTTTCGAAGCGATATTCATTTCAGTAATTATTTCTGTCAATATTTTTTCCATTATAAATCAATCTCTGTTTAAACGAAGTACAAGTTTAATTATTTTTTTTCTCGATTAAAGGTGCCGAATTTGTACCTCAAATTTCTTGATAATTATTGTACTGATGTAATCACAAATTGTGATAAGATGCTTTTAATTATCAAGCTTCTTTTCCATGACACGATTTATATTTTTTTCCGCTTCCACAAGGGCATGGATCATTGCGTCCGACTTTTGGGCCTACACGAACCGGTTCTTGTTTCACTTGTTCCTGTTGTCCGTTTCCATCTTCGTTATTTTGCATTTGCCGCCCCTGATTCATGTTTGGATTTGTGATTCCACTGGTATCATCTCTTCCGGTTTTCATTCGGCTGTAATCAGTTTTCGGCGGAGCCTGCGCCTGGTTCATTGGTGTTTGTTGTTGCTGAGGTAAATTTCCTTTGAACAGAAACGACAACACATCACGATTCACTTCTGAAACCATATCCTTGAACAAATCAAATGCTTCGAGTTTATAAATGAGCAACGGATCTTTTTGCTCGTACACTGCTGATTGCACTGATTGTTTTAATTCATCCATCTGCCGAAGATGTTCTTTCCATGCTTCGTCAATCATCAGCAAGGTCACACCTTTTTCTATTGCATGAATCACTTCTTTACCTCTTCCTTCAATTGCTTTTTTCAGATTGAAAATTACCTGCAACGCTTTTATTCCATCGGTAATTGGTATTACTACATTCTCAACTGTGGAGCCGCGTGTGTCGAATAAATTTTTAATGTTCGGATAAACATTATCAACGAGGTGATGCGATTTACGCTGATAATATTCAGTTGCTTCAGCATATAATTGTTCAGCCAGCACATTTGCTTTTGTGGTTTCAAATTCTTTTTCATCGATGTGTGTGTCAGTAGAAAGAAAACGAATGCAATCGAGTTTGAAAGTTTGAAAATCTTTATTGTCCTGATGCAATGCAATTAACTCTTCGCATAAATCATACAACATGTTGTTCAAGTCAAACTGCAAACGCTCGCCGAACAATGCGTGACGGCGGCGCTTGTAAATAACTTCGCGTTGCGCGTTCATCACATCATCGTATTCCAATAATCTTTTTCGAGTGCCGAAATTATTTTCTTCAACTTTTTTCTGCGCACGCTCAATTGATTTGGTAATCATGCTGTGCTGAATTACTTCACCTTCTTTGTAACCCATGCGATCCATCAATCCCGCAATTCTATCGGAACCAAAAATGCGCATGAGGTCATCTTCCAATGAACAATAAAATTGTGTGGACCCCGGATCTCCTTGCCGACCAGCACGACCACGCAACTGACGATCTACTCTTCGAGCTTCGTGTCGTTCAGTTCCGATGATGGCAAGACCTCCAACTTCTTTTACACCGGCTCCGAGTTTTATATCTGTTCCTCTACCAGCCATGTTGGTTGCAATTGTTACAGCACTTTTCAATCCTGCTTCCGCAACAATTTCTGCTTCGCGCTGGTGTTGTTTTGCATTCAACACATTGTGCTTAATATTTTTCAACTTCAGCATTCGCGCAAGCAATTCACTTACTTCCACTGATGTTGTTCCAACAAGAACAGGTCTTCCTTCCTTTGTTAATTTTTCGATTTCATCAATAACCGCTTTGTATTTCTCACGCTTGGTTTTGAAAACAAAATCTTCCATGTCCTTTCGCACAATCGGGCGATTGGTTGGAACAACAACAACATCCAATTTATATATGCTCCAGAACTCGCCGGCTTCTGTTTCAGCAGTACCTGTCATGCCCGCAAGTTTGTGATACATCCGGAAATAATTCTGAAGTGTAACAGTTGCAAATGTTTGCGTGGCTGCTTCCACCTTCACATTTTCTTTTGCTTCAATGGCCTGGTGCAATCCATCACTGTATCTTCTTCCTTCGAGTATGCGACCGGTTTGTTCGTCAACAATTTTTACTTTGCCATCCATCACCACATACTCCACATCTTTTTCAAACAAGGCATAAGCTTTTAATAATTGTTGCACCGAATGCAATCGTTCACTCTTGATACTGAAATCCTGCAACAACAAATCTTTCTTCGCCAGTTTTTCATCAGCAGGCATATCAGATTTTTCTATCTCTGCAATTTCTGCTCCCACATCAGGCATCACGAAAAAGTTTTTGTCTTCTCCATCTGCAGTAATGAGTTCAATTCCTTTATCGGTCAATTCGACACTATTGTTTTTCTCATCAATGTGAAAAAATAATTCAGCATCCACCTTCGGCATTTCGCGCGATTGGTCCTGCATATAATATTTCTCCGTCTTCAGCATCACCGCACGATTGCCTTCTTCACTTAAATATTTTATCAGTGTTCCGTTCTTTGGTAAACCACGCGCGGCACGCAGGAGCGCCAATCCACCTTCACCTTCTTTTGGTCCGTCTTTTTTTGCTTCAATACTTTTTTTCGCTTCATTCAAAAAAGCATTCACCACTTTTTTCTGCGCTTCATAAATTTTTGTGATGCGCGGTTTCAGATTATGAAATTCCTGATCTTCACCCTTCGGAACGGGACCTGAAATGATAAGCGGAGTTCGTGCGTCATCAATCAACACGCTATCCACTTCATCCACCATTGCGTAATGCAATTTGCGTTGCACCAATTCTTCACGCGAGCGGCTCATGTTATCGCGCAGGTAATCGAAACCAAATTCATTGTTGGTTCCATAAGTAATATCAGCGTTGTAAGCTTTAATTCTTTCTGGAGAATGTGGCTGATGGTAATCAATGCAATCAGTAGTTATTCCAAGAAAATTAAATAACGGACCATTCCATTCGCAATCGCGACGGGCGAGGTAATCATTCACAGTTACCAAATGCACACCGAGTGCAGGTAGTGAATTGAGATATGCCGGTAGAGTGGACACCAAAGTTTTTCCTTCTCCAGTTCCCATCTCCGAAATTTTTCCTTGGTGCAACACCATTCCTCCAATGAGCTGAACATCGTAATGAACCATGTTCCACCTGGTTGGAATACCAGCAACATTCCATTCATTTTTATAAGTTGCAGTATCTCCGTTGATGGTTACAAAATCTTTTTTAGCTGCGAACTCGCGGTCCAATTCAGTTGCATTAACAGTGAGTGTTTCGTTTTGTGAAAAGCGACGGGCAGTTTCTTTCACTACTGCAAATGCTTCAGGCAAAATCTGCATAAGCACTTCTTCCAGTTTTTTGTCGCGCTCTTTTTCAAGTTTATCTATCTCGTTGTAGAGTTCATCTTTTTTATCGAAAGGAGTTTCGTCTTTTTCAGCTTCTTCTTTGATGGAATCAATTTCATCATCGAGTTCTTTCACGAATTCAGTAATGCGTGTGCGGAATTCTTTTGTTTTATTCCGGAGTTCATCGTGGCTGATGGTGGCATATTGACTGAAGTACTCATTGACCTGTGTAACGAGTGGTTGTAATTCTTTAATGTCTTTATCGGATTTGGAACCGAATATTTTAGAGAGAAATCCTAACATGTAGTATGGTGCTTATTACTTTTTAAAAGGGGAACAAATGTAATTAACTGCAATTGTTATTGGTTGCCTGTTGGCTGATAGTGGAAAAAATGTTCGTTAGTCAATGATGATGCCTTGAGATGGTTAGGTGAATTATTGGCGGAGTGTTTCTTTTATTGACATGAATATTATCAGAAATGAAATTTCCTGTCAAAGTTCAATACGATTTTTACTTTTATCAAATTCAAAATTCTGACAAATGAATAAAACAAGATTGGAAGCATTTAGTGATGGAGTACTCGCAATTATCATTACAATTATGGTATTGGAATTAAAGACACCGGAGTCAAATGATTGGGAATCGGTGAAACACATTTTTCCGGTACTTGCAGGTTATTTGTTAAGTTTTGTTTTTATCGGAATCTATTGGGGAAATCATCATCATCTGTTACATACAGTAAAAAAGGTAAACAGCCGGATAATCTGGTCTAATTTGAATTTATTATTCTGGCTTTCGCTCATTCCATTTGCCACCAGATGGATAGGGGAAAATGATTTTGATAAAATTTCAGTTGCAGTTTACGCAACTTTGCTTTCTGTAAGCGGATTGGCTTATTACATTTTACAACAATCAATTGTGGTTCATCATCATTTTCAGGATAAAATGAAGGATGCACTCAAAAAGCAATCGCAAAAAGGAATCATTTCATTGTTCGCGTATCTGACATCAATTGCAACCGCATTTATTTATCCAATAATTTCAGAAATCATATTTGTGGGCGTTGCCATTATGTGGTGGTGCCCGATAAAAATATTGAGCAGGCAATGGAGGAATAAAAACAAAAAAACCGCACTCAAAACTGAATGCGGTTTTTAAATTATTTCAAAAAAATTTTACCTCGCAAAATTCACTGCACGCTTCTCACGAATCACTGTCACTTTTATTTGCCCGGGATAAGTCATTTCATTTTGAATTTTCTGCGCCATGGTGAATGATAATTCTTCTGCTGCTTTATCCTGAATTTTATCAGCTTCAACAATCACACGCAATTCTCTTCCGGCTTGTATCGCATATGCTTTTTCTACCCCGTCGTAACCCATTGCCAATGCTTCAAGATCTTTCAAACGCTTGAGGTAACTCTCCATCATTTCGCGACGGGCGCCTGGTCTTGCACCTGAAATAGAATCGCATGCCTGTATGATTGGTGAAATCACATATTGCATTTCCATTTCATCGTGATGCGCACCAATTGCGTTAACAATTGCAGGTGATTCGCCAAACTCTTCGGCAATTTTTGCTCCGAGCAATGCGTGACTCAATTCAGTTTCTTTATCCGGAACTTTTCCAATATCGTGAAGTAATCCTGCACGCTTCGCCATCTTCGGATTAATTCCTAATTCAGAAGCCATAACCGCGCAGAGGTTTGCAACTTCTTTCGAGTGTTGTAATAAATTTTGACCATATGAAGAACGGAACCGCATGCGACCAACCATGCGCACTAACTCGCGCTGCATACCATGAATTCCTAACTCAATAATGGTGCGCTCGCCAATTTCCATTATCTGGTCTTCCAATTGCTTCTTGGTTTTTTCTACAATCTCCTCAATACGCGCCGGATGAATTCTGCCATCTGCTACTAATCGTTGTAATGAGAGTCGCGCAATTTCTCGGCGCACGGGATCGAAACCTGAAATCACAATTGCTTCCGGTGTATCATCCACAATTATTTCTACTCCGGTTGCAGCTTCCAACGCTTTAATGTTTCTTCCTTCGCGACCAATAATTTGTCCCTTGATATCATCACTTTCAATATGAAAAACTGAAACTGTATTTTCAATTGCGTGTTCAGCAGCTGTGCGTTGAATGGTATTAATAATTACTTTTTTCGCTTCCTTGTTCGCACGAACTTTTGCTTCGTCTAAATATTCTTTTTCATACTTGAGCGCCTCGGCTTTCGCTGCATCTTTCAACGACTCAACTAATTGCTGCTTTGCTTCAACGGCAGTCAATTTTGCAATGCCTTCGAGTTTGCGCACATGTTCTTCATGTGATTTATCCAACTCGGCTTTTCGTGTTTGAACCAATTCCAACTGTCGATTCATGTTCTCGCGAATGGTATCGTTCTCGGTTTCTTTGCGAGTGGCATTTTCAATTTTCTGGTTGAGGGATTGCTCTTTCTGTTTGTAAGAAGTCTCCTTCTGTTCCATGCTTCGCGTACGCTGCGAAATGTCTTTTTCGTGCTCAGCTTTCTGCTGAATCATTTGTTCTTTCGCTTCAAGCAACTTGTCGCGCTTTAGTGAGTCAGCCTCCTTCTTTGCGCTTTCAATAATTTTTGCTGCTTCCTTTTCTGCGATTTCTTTTTCCTGTTGTGATTTTTTTCCGGCGGTAAGTTTACCAATCAAAAAGCCGAGGGCAATGGCCACGACGGCGGTTATAGCTATAGCTATATAAAGTATTGAAGATTCGATCATTGTTGTTGTTTTCTTTTAAAAACATTTTAAAGAATTTGATTCAAACGGCACAGACAAGAACGATGCTTGTCTAACCAATGTTGCCAAAAGTAAGAATTAAGTAAGTGAATCAAATCCTCATTTTAACAATAGGTTACCAGATTGTAGAATTTAGTACCCTTTTGTAGAATAATTATTGAAGAAACAACTCAGAAAGCCGTTTAAAACTCCAGACCGAGTTTTAAAACCATCCGTTGATAATTGTAATCGTAATGCGTATGTGTGTCGAGATAATCATAGTCGCGGCTCCAATGTTCGTACTTATAAGCCCACGAAATCATAAAAGCAAAATCGCCGCGGGTATTAATTTTTACTCCCACACCAGCGCCGGCATTCAATCCGCCCTTTGCTGAATTTTTTTGCAAACTCAAATCACTATAATAGTAGGGATAGTAATAATCGTTGCGGCTTCCGACATAAAAATTATATCCGCAATCGGCGTGAATGAATGGAGTTGCCTTTCCTTTTAACAAATCACTTCGAATAGAAAGATACAATGGCATTAATACAACATTAGTGTATTCGATTCCTACTCCACCACCCACTTCCAGCAAATGACTGAATCGATAACCATTTACGGTTTCAAATAATGCACCTGCTCCGTTTTCTCCAGCCATTAATCCAAGAGCGGTTACATTAAAATATCCTTTTGATTTAATGTTTAGAGTTTGATAGTTTTTCCCTTTAACTGTTTCCTGCTTCATTGAATCAATCTGTGATTTGTTAAAGACAATTAAATTATTGTCGCTGGTTAAAAGTTTGATGGAACCATCTGTAGTGGTTCCTGAAATCTGTCCGCGATAAATGCTTCCGTCTTTCAGGTAAATAACATCGTGCGTATTTGTTTGTGCAGAAACAGGATGGAAAGAAAAAAGAAATGCAAGAGAGAAAAGGAAAGTGTAAAGAGCGATTTTGTTTTTCATCTGAAATTTTTTTTGAAGTGAATGCAGCATTCATGTTTTGTTCGGAGTCAAATAAGACAA
>CANJII010000042.1 GCA_947474435.1 Chitinophagaceae bacterium
AAAGACATTGTAGTGGATTATGCAGGGGCAGGTAACAGCGGCACATTTGGAATTTATTTTTCACTCTCAAAAAAATTCTGACGCATGAAAAATTTGAAACTGATTTTTTTGTTTGTGCTTCTCTCCTCCTGCCTTCGCCTCGACAGCAATTTGTATAATAACGGAGAAAAAATTATTGAATACAAACTCGATGCTTTCGCAGGAGAAAAAGAATGCGCTGATCTTTCATCAACTTTTAATATTCCTGATAGTTTGATTCACATTTTTACTTTACAATCAGATGATGAAGGAAGCAAGGCTAACATCTATGCGATTTATGTTGGGGAAATTTCGCGCATTGCAATTGATACAGTAATTCTTTATTGCCATGGAAATAAAAATCACATGGACTATTACTGGAATCGGGAAAAACTATTGGCAAATGTTGGAGGCAAAAACCGCTTCGGAGTTTTGATGATGGATTACCGCGGCTTCGGTTTATCGGAAGGAATACCAACCGAAAGCGGAATGAATGCCGATGTAAATGCATGCGAACAATGGTTAAAAGATAACGGACTCACAAGCGACAGATTGATTATGTACGGATATAGTTTGGGAAGCGCACCTGCTACCAAACTCACTGCTGAACCAACTGTTCTCACTCCAAGTAAATTGATTCTCGAATCTCCATTTGCATCTTCAGATGTGCTGGTTCAGGATGCAACAAAAATTGCTGTGCCTGCTTCATACTTCACAAATCTTGAAATCAACAATGCGGAGGAAATAAAAAATGTTCATCAACCATTTTGTTGGTTGCATGGCATTGATGATGATTTTCTTGCTATCAAAACAAATGGTGAATTAGTTTTTGCCAATCATCCCGGACCAATAAAAATTCCATATCGCATTGATGGCGCCGGACACAACAATGTTCCAACTGTAATGGGTTATGAAAAATATATTTCTGCTCTGGAAAAATTTATTGTTCATGCTGAATGATTTTTTGATTTATGATTGAAGAAAATTTTCTGCCCTCAACTATAAAACTTTTTCGCTACTACAAATCACTCGGCGATAAAACCATTGCTGTGTTGAACGATGAACAATTGTATTATCAACCAACAACCGAATCAAATTCAGTTGCCATAATTATTCAGCACCTCTCCGGCAATATGCTTTCTCGCTTCACTGATTTTCTCACAACTGACGGAGAAAAAGAATGGCGCAACAGAGATGGAGAATTTGAAATTGCATCCCGTGTCCAGAATACAGAGACACGGAATGAGGTGGAATTGCTGAAAGCAGAGTGGGAAAAGGGTTGGGCTTGTTTGTTCAAAGCAATTGAACCGCTCACTGAAGAAGATTTATCTAAAACTATTTACATCCGCAACGAAGGTCACACTTCTGCAGAAGCGCTGCAACGGCAACTTACACATTATGCCTATCACATTGGTCAAGTGGTTTACATTGGTAAAATGTTGTTGAATGAAAACTGGAAATCGCTTTCAATCCCCCGCAATAAATCAGCAGATTTTAACAAAGAAAGATTTGATAAGGATAAAAGCAGAAAACATTTTACTGATCGTTTATAGTAATTCTGTATTCAAAAAATTATTGATTATACCTGTTAATTCACCCTCACTATTTCTCTAAAAAACTTCTGATTAAAATATTTTAATTCAACCCCAACTCCGCATCCTTAATATCGCTGATGTACTTCAAAAAACTTTCGTCATACGATACATATAGTTCCTTGCTTATAAAGTTTAGTTTTATTTCATCTATAACATCATGCACCTGTAAGTAAAGCGGTACATTGCCTTTGTAGTTGTGTTGTATCGCCATTATCTTTTTTATGAACTCATCATTAATGGTTTCAAGTTCCACCTTCATCACTAATTTTTTTACATACTTGCTACGCACATCACTGAGTAATTCAATGCTGTTGACATAAAATTCAAATTGGTCCTGCATGCCACGCCGCTCTGTGTATTTTCCGCGAACCATCACCATCATATCAGGATGCTGAAAATATTTATTGGTTTCAATGTAAGTTTTTCCAAATACCGTTACAGTCATTTCGCTTTCAAAATCTTCGAGCTTAAAAGAACCAAATGGATTTCCATTCTGGGCTGTACGATGATTCACTTCTGTGATTAATCCGATAAGTGTTACATCCTGATTGCGGAAATTATCAATCTGATTAATAGAACATGTTCGGAATTTTTCCACTTCACGCATGTAATCTTCCAACGGATGACCGCTTAAAAATATTCCGGTTACTTCTTTTTCCTTGTGAAGTTTTTCAAACTGATTCAAATGTTCCACCTGCGGAAACTCAGGTTCTTTAGGAGCATCATGAACAGCATCACCAAAAAGTGAAGTGCCGGCAGGTTTTTTTCCATTGGTATTTCCACTTGCATACCTGAACGCTTTTTCAATCATATTTACTTTTTCGCCCGGAGGAGTTGCGAAATATTGTGCGCGATGCACATTGGTAAAACAATCGAACCCGCCAGCATAAATTAATGCTTCCAATAATTTTTTATTTACGCCCTTCCCTCCTATCCTTTTTGCTAAATCAAAAATTCCTTTGAATGGTCCGTTTGTATTTCGCTCTTCCATTAATGAATTTACTGCAGCTTCACCTACACCTTTTACTGCAGTTAATGCAAATCGAATTGCACCATTCTTCACTGAGAAAACTTCCTCGCTCTCATTAATATCAGGGCCTAATGTTTTAATTCCAAGTCGCTTGCAATCACTTAAAAATTTCTGCATCTCCTCCACACTCGTCATGTTATGAGTGAGCGCGCTTGCCATAAATTCAGCAGGGTAATGTGCTTTCAAATAAGAAGTTTGAAATGCAATAACCGCATAAGCCACAGAGTGCGAGCGGTTGAAACCATACTCGGCAAACTTTTCCATGGTATCATAAATATCACTCGCCTCTTGTTCAGTAGTTCCGTTTTTCATTGCGCCTTCACTGAAAATTGCACGGTGCTTCTGCATTTCGGCAGCATTCTTTTTTCCCATCGCTTTGCGCAACAAGTCGGCAGAGCCAAGCGTGTAGTTCGCCATCTTCTGCGCCACCTGCATAATCTGTTCCTGATAAACCATAATACCAAATGTTGGTTCCAGAATATCCTTTATCATGGCGTGCGGATATACCACCGGACTGCGGCCATGCTTGCGTGCAATGTATTCCGGTATATTTCCCATCGGGCCGGGACGATACAAGGCATTCATGGCAATCAGGTCTTCAATGTTGGTTGGCTTCAGCAACTTTAAATATTCGCGCATGCCCTTGCTCTCAAACTGAAACACGCCGGTCATTTCGCCACGCTGAAAAAGTTCTAAAGTTTTTGCATCGTCCAATGGAATTTTATCCAAATCAATTTCAACTCCATGATTTTGTTTGATGAAACGAATGGCATCCTTCAGAATGGAAAGTGTTTTCAATCCGAGGAAATCCATTTTCAACATGCCCGCACTCTCAATATATTTTCCGGAATATTGAGTCACGAACAAATCAGAATCTTTGTTCTTCGAAACCGGAATGTATTCCCGGATATCACTTGGCGCAATTATGATTCCTGCTGCATGAACTCCTGTGTGGCGCGAACATCCTTCCAATGTTTCTGCAACGCGTAAAGTTTTTAAAATCAGTGGCGATGCTTTTTCTTTCATCAACACTAAATCTTTATTCATTTCATATGCACGGGCGAAAGTCATTCCCGGATTTTCAGGAATAAGTTTCGCAATAGCATTTGCTTCAATCAATGGAACCCCCAATGCGCGTGACACATCTTTCACAGCCATCTTCGGCGCCATGGTTCCGAAGGTGATAATCTGCGCCACTTGATTACGACCATATTTTTGCACCACATAATCAATAACACGCTGTCTTCCATTGTCATCAAAATCTATATCCATATCGGGCATGCTTACACGCTCCGGATTTAAGAATCGCTCGAACAGTAAACGATATTTTATAGGGTCAATGTTTGTAATGCCAATGCAATAAGCAACAGCAGAACCTGCAGCCGAACCACGCCCGGGACCAACCGCCACTCCTAAATCTTTTGCTGCAGTTATAAAATCCTGTACGATTAAAAAGTAACCGGCGAACTTCATGTTCTGAATCACCTTCAACTCATATTCCAGACGCGAACGAACTTCTTCGTTTATTTCGCCATATCTTTTTTTAGCTCCTTCAAAAGTTAAGTGTGCAAGGTAGGATTGCTGATCAGGAAAATTATCGGGAACTGTGTAAGCAGGTAATAATATATCGCGTTCTAATTTTAAGTTGGTGATTTTTGAAACTACTTCGAGCGTGTTATCGAGGGCTTGCGGCAAGTCAACAAATAACTCATTCATTTCGCGTTGCGTTTTAAAATAAAATTCGTGCCCATGAAAACGCATGCGGTTCGGGTCGTTATAATCTTTACCGGTTTGAATGCACAACAAAATATCCTGCGCCTCCGAATCCGAATCTTCCACATAATGCGTGTCGTTAGTGGCAATCATTTTTACATTGTATTTTTTCGCCCAACGCACTAACACTTCATTAACTTTGTCTTGATCTTCAATCCCATGTCGCTGCAATTCAATGTAGTAATCATCACCAAAATTATCTACCCACCAACGAAATTCTTTTTCGGCTTCGGCTTCTCCTTTTCTTAAAATCGTGCGAGGAACAATTCCTGCCAGACAACAAGTGCTGGCAATCAATCCATCCTTGTGTTGCAATAAAACTGCTTTATCAATTCGCGGTTTGAAATAAAAACCCTCCATAAAACCAAGCGAACTCAGCTTCATTAAATTTTTATACCCTACTTCATCTTTCGCCAAAAGCAATTGATGATATCTTGTTGAATCAGATTTATCAAAATGATTATCGCATAAATAAAATTCGCAACCAACAATTGGTATGATTCCTTTTTTATGCGCCGTGCTTACAAACTGAAAAACACCAAACATATTTCCGTGGTCGGTGATGGCAACCGCCTTTTGGTTATCAGCAATTGCCTTAGTCATCAACTTATCAATATTCGATGCTCCATCGAGCAAAGAATACTGAGTATGATTGTGTAGGTGGGAATATTCGGGCATTATAAAATGGTCTGTTTGGCAATAATAAAGTTAGTGCACGAGTAACTCAATAAGATGTTGGTTATAAAATGGAAAATGTGGAGAAGTTTTATTGAAGATTTACCGCAGAGACGCAGAGAATTATATCGTTTCTATAGTTTTCTTCCATAAAAATCCTCTTCCAATATTGCGAACATATAATTGTCGACCCACTTGCCTCAGATGGGTAATAGTTTTCTTCTTAAACCTTCATTTAAAAATCCTGATTTCTATAACACTTTTATCGAAGCAATATTTTCTGTTGAACAACCGGCTTCTACTCTGTGCAATTTCAATTCATTGAAACAATAGTTCAACATTTCATTCACGGCTTCAGTTGAAAATCCATTCTTCCAAAATTCCGGAAGCAGTTTGTACCAGATTTCGGCATTGAAATATTTTGGCTTACCGATATTTATACCAATCAATCCAATAAACTGTTTGTCTGAATTTTCAATTGCAAAAACATATTTCTTTCTTGGTAATTCAATTTCACTTGCAACCCATTCATCAACAAATTTATTGGTTTCTTCTATTGAAGATGGAATTCCCATTGTGTTGAATTCATCTACTTCGGGACATGAATGAAGCTGATGAATGCTTTCCAAATCATTTATAAAAATTTCTCTTAGAAAAAGTTTTTTGGTTTTCAATTGCACTGGTAAATTTTTCTTTGATATAAAATGAGATCTGAAAATTAATTCCTTTGAGCGGCCTGTTTAAAAAAAATATTTTTTTTCTGACTTTTTGAAATCAATAAATTTCAAATTACAATATCGTTATATCAGCAATCTCAAAATATTTTCCATAAATAATTTGGAAATATGAATTCATATTTAATATCTTTGTGATATCAAATTAATATCAAACAAAAAATTTAAACCATGGTACAGGAAAAAAATTTAAAAGCGATGTCAGGTTACCCGATGATTGCTTTAGCTATTGCATGCTTAGCTGCTTTTATTGTTTTAGCTATAATGGAAATGCCGTTAGCCGGTATTCCATTTATGTTTGCGTTTCCGTTTTTAGTTCGCGGAGTTTTTATTGTGAATCCGAATGAAGCCAAAGTACTCACCCTATTCGGAAAGTATGTTGGTACAGTAAAAGACAATGGGTTGCTATGGGTCAATCCGTTTTATCTGCGCCAATCCATATCATTAAGAGCACGAAATCTGAACGGGCAAACACTGAAGGTGAATGATAAAGTTGGTAACCCGATTGACATCGCAGCAGTCATTGTCTGGAATGTAACGGATACTGCAAAGGCAACTTTTGAAGTGAGTGATTACAATCAGTTTGTTTCCATACAAAGCGAAGCGGCTGTTCGCCACCTCGCCGGCAGTTGCCCTTACGATAATTTTGAAGACGACCATGCCATCATCACACTTCGTGGAGGTGGCGATGCGGTGAATGAATTATTAGTGAATGAATTGGATGCACGATTGGCGCAGGCAGGCATTCGTGTAAGTGAAGCGCGTATCAGTCACCTAGCATACGCAACTGAAATTGCAGGAGCTATGTTGCAACGGCAGCAGGCAACAGCAATTATTTCGGCACGCAAACAAATTGTGGAAGGTGCTGTGGGTATGGTTGAAATGGCATTGGCAAAATTATCGGAAAAAAATATTGTTCATTTGGATGAAGAGCGTAAAGCTGCAATGGTGAGTAACCTGTTAGTGGTATTGTGTGGTGATAGAAATGTACAGCCAATAGTGAATACAGGTACTCTTTATAATTGAAAATCAAGAATGCGTCGGTTTTGAAAACCGACGCATTCTTATTAAACAATTAAAATGATTGAGATTTAAAACTTCTATTATGCCTGCAGATAAAAAAGCATTTGTGTTGCGCATCAACCCTGATACTCTTAAAGCAATTGAGAAATGGTCAGCAGATGAATTCAGAAGTGTGAATGGTCAAATTGAATATTTACTGCAACAGGCATTGATTGAAAGCGGCAGAGCGAAGGATTCAAAAAAGAAATAATTTTTGGGAGTTTATCGGAAAAAGCTGAAGAAATTCAAATAAAATTTATAGTGAAAATAAAAATTATTTCTGCACTAAAATTTTTACCCGTTCAATTCCATTTGCAGAAATCAGTTCAGCCAAATAAATTCCATTTGCAAGCGATTGAACATCCAATTGAGTTTTTGATCCGGTCATTTCGAAATGCAAGACTACCCTTCCAAATGCATCAATAACAAACAGGGTGAAATTATTTGGTGATAGATGTTGCTTCTCAACAACCAATTGCCCTGAAACCGGATTCGGATAAACATTAAATTCATTCTCAACATTAACATGCGATGAATTGATGATTTCGCCCGGTTGTTCGAATGCACCAATGTCGATGCTTGTTCCCATCATCCGGTAATTGCCCGCATAATCTTTTGGGGTATGTAATGAACCTGTTGAATCACCTGCATCAATGCACGAAGAATTATTTTGTAAATTAAAATCAGAATTAAGTGCTGAATCCAAATAGCTACATGTTGTGGTTGGGTTTATCATGTGCGGATCGCTGCCAATTACATTATGAGCTGTATCACCTGAAACAATTGTTGCAGTACCCATTACATTCCACGGAAAAGAATATTCCACCCAATTATTTCTATAGGTGATTAAATGTATGGCGCTTAACTGAATGTCATGTGTTTCTGAAACTGTTCCTGCCTGAGCAAGATCATTGCAGTTACCATAGAACAAATTGTTCTGCATATGCAATTCAGTTAACGGACCCATAGCAAAAATTCCACCACCACCATAATGTGCACCGTTATTGATTATGTGATTGTTCATCACTTTAGCAATCGTATTATAAACATAAATTCCTCCTCCGTAATAGGGTGAGTAATTATTAGCAATAATATTGTTTCGGAGAATGTATCGTGTACTATCCCAGTTTGAACCATCATTTTGCATAACATGAATTCCACCACCGCCATCAACCAACCCGCAATTACCGCTTGTATGATGATTGTTGCAGATCAAATTTGCATCAATATCAACAATTCCTGCAAATGAAGTGATCGGAGCTTCGCTTTCTGATAAGTTATGATGAATGGTATTGTGCCGAAGAGTTGCACGAAAACCAGTAATACGAATGGCGCTCATATCATAAATGCTTGTGTTGTTATTCACTTGATTGTATTCAAACAGCACATTACTTTGCAGCATCCAGATGGTGGCTCCAACTGAGTTATTATAAAAATGACAATGATGAATATTAATCGGTTCATAAGTTCCTGTCCCAATTCGAAGCGCACACACTCGGTTCAAATTATCATGAATGGTACAATGACTCATTTCAAACGAACCTCCACCATGAATTAAAATTGTAACACCTTCAGCCATATTGTAACTGCTTTGATTGTGAAAAAGCTGACATGAATCAATTTTTAAAGTTCGGTTTACAAATAATGCTTCAATGCCATTCCAGTTGCCTGTTACACCATGTTTTACATCCTGAATAATGCAATTCACAAAAGCTGATGAGTCAACAGTACCCTGAAACTGATTGAAGTGAACACCATGCCAACCACCTGTTGTTATCATATCATTGTACCATCCTGTTGTATCTGTTGCCTGAAAATAAATTGGAAGCGTTGCTGTTCCTTTTGTAATTAAACTCCCAGCAATATCAAATTGATAAGTTTGTTGAAATTGAACATGCACTCCGGGTTCAATAGTCAGTGATTGACCACCCGGTACATTGATATTTGTTTGAATGATATAGGGTGACCCATTAAGTGTCCATGTTCCACTTTGGGCAGCAGTAGTGATATTGGTTTGTGCAATTGATGTATGAAGTGTTACACTTAGAATAGATGCGAGTAAAATGAGTTTGCTTTTCATCAATGTTTTAAATTTCAGTAAATGTATCAGTGATGCATTTACTTGTTTTATTTCCTCTTTTTATATTCAGAAAATATCGAACGCGTTCAATTTAAAAATTCACCTTTTCAGTTAAATCAATAAAGATTTCTGACGGCAATTAAAGGGCAAATTCATAAATATGAATTGTAAAGAGTCAAACTTAACAGCTGATTTACAGAATGACATGACTATATGATTTCAATTCCCTGTATATACACATGCATAAATTTAAATTTCAAATCAATTAAGAATAGATAATGAAAATATTTTTTCGATTTTATTCTATAATAAATTATTTCTGAATAAAAAACAAAATCAGTTTTTAGCTAATTCTTTTACCCACTCATTCAATTTAAATCCTTCTTGTTCAATTGAAGAAATACTCTCACTCAAGCCAATTGCATCCCATGAAGCAAATGGTCCGATGACCCAGCCGAAGCCGGCACACAGCGCATCATCTACACGAAATATTTCATCTGCAATTTCCGGCACTCGATTGCTGACATACGCGAAAAGCGAGTAAAATAATTTTCGATAAAACTCCGCTGCTTTATCAGTGCCTTTAATAACAATTCGCATGCGCTCCTTTAAATCATCGGTAGCTCGTGCAGCATCTATTGTTGGGTACTTTGTTTTTGTTTTCGATTGATACTCGAGTGTTTTTAAATTGAGCGTGAGAATTTCTGTTTTGCCATTTGCATCCTTTGTTTTTTTGTAAAACCCTTGTCCGGTTTTATCGCCGAGCCAATTGTTTTTCACCATTTGTTCGAGGTAATCAGGAATAACAAATGCCACACGAGCTTCATCATCAGGGCAAGAATCGTGAACAAAGCGTGCAACTTTTACGAGCGTATCTAAACCCACAACATCACTGGTGCGGAAGGTAGCAGATTTCGGTCGGCCAATGATTGGACCTGTGAGCGCATCAATCTGATCGACATTCAAATCGAGTTCATGCATTAATTGAAAGATGCGCATGATTGCGAATACACCCACTCTGTTCGCAATAAATGCCGGAGTGTCTTTACACAAAACGGTTTGCTTGCCGAGAAACAAATCACCATAGCTCATTAAGAATTCAATCACACTTTTATCGGTGTCGGGAGTGGGGATTATTTCGAGCAGTCGTAAATATCGTGGCGGATTGAAGAAGTGTGTGCCACAGAAATGTTTTTTAAAATCATCGCTTCGCCCCTCGCTCATCAGGTGAATGGGAATTGAAGATGTGTTAGAGGTGATGAGTGTACCGGGCTTGCGGTATTTTTCTACTTCTTCGAAAATATTTTTCTTAATATCGAGATTCTCAACCACAACTTCCATCACCCAATCGAAAGAAGAAATTTCCTTCATATTGTCGGTGAAATTTCCGGTGCGGATGCGTGATGCAAATTCCTTTTTATAACTGGGAGACGGATTGCTTTTCAGCGTTGCTTGTAAGGCAGCGTTTACAATTCTGTTTTTTACGGCAGGATGTTCGAGGGTTAATTTTTTTGCGGTCTCTTCGGATGAGAGTTCCTTCGGTACAATATCCATTAATAACACCTGCACTCCTATGTTTGCAAAGTGACATGCGATGCGCGATCCCATTACTCCGCTTCCTAAAATGGCAATGTTTTTTATAGTTCTGTTCATTCGTATGTTTTTATTTTAAAATCTTCAAATTAATTTTCAGCATACATCGCCTCAATTTCCTTCTCAAATTTCCTCTCAATAATTTTCCGTTTCAGCTTTAATGTTGGGGTTAATTCACCATCTGCAATGGTCCACTCATTCGGAACAAGAGTAAATTTTTTTATCTGTTCACTGTGACCGAACAATTTATTATTTTCCTCTACCAGCTGTGCGAATTTTTTCTTGACAGCTTCGTTGTTAATCATTTCGCTGGTATTGGTAAAATTAATTCCGTGTTGAGTACACCACACTTTCAAATTGTTTGCCGCAGGAACAATTAATGCAGCAGGAAATTTTCTATATGCTCCAACAACCATCATTTGTTCAATCAGTAATTCTTCCTTGAATTTATTTTCGATTGGTTGTGGAGCAACATATTTTCCGCCGGAAGTTTTAAAGAGTTCCTTTTTCCGATCAGTGATTTTCAAAAATTTTCCATTTACAAATTCACCAATGTCACCAGTATGTAACCAGCCATCTTTATCAATTACTTCAGCAGTTAAATCAGGTCGTTTGTAATATCCTTTCATTACGATTGCACCGCGACACAGAATTTCTCCGTCTTCGGCAATTTTAACTTCCACTCCGGGAAGTGGAGGTCCAACACATCCAATTACATTTTCATCCAGGTTAAAACGGCTTACTGTCATTGCAGGTGAAGTTTCTGTTAAACCATATCCTTCCATAATGGTGATTTTTGCAGCTGTAAAAATTCGCAACAATTTATGTTGCATCGGTGCAGCTCCTGTCACCACACATTTCAATTCGCCTCCGAGTGCTTCGCGCCACTTGCTGAAAATTAATTTGTTTGCGATAGCCAACTGCAAGTTGTAAAAAATTCCATTCGATTTTTGATTGTCCCATCTTTCGCCAAGTGATAATGCCCAGAAAAAAAGTGCGCGTTTTATTCCTTTCAGGTCTTGTCCTTTTGTTAATATTTTTTCATACACTTTTTCCAATAATCGTGGAACACAGGTCATGATTTGCGGTTTCACTTCGCGCAAATTATCACCGATAGTATCCATGCTCTCAGCATAATAAATTGAAATGCCGTAACACAAGTACAGGTACGAAATCATTTTTTCGAACGAGTGATTAAGCGGAAGAAAACTCAGTGCTTTATCTTTTTCACCAACAGGCATTAATGGCTTCGCCGCAATCACATCAGCCATAATATTATTATGAGTGAGCATTACCCCTTTCGGAAATCCTGTAGTGCCGCTTGTGTAAATGATAGTGGAAACATCTTCCTGTGTAATATTGCTTTTTATTTTTTCTAATTCTGTAACACTGCCGTTCTTGCTTCGCTCCATGAATTCAGAAAAATGTGGGGCGCCTTTCACCTGATTGAAGGTGAATACCTCTTTCAATGAAGGAATTCTGCTTTTTATGTTCTGAACTTTTTGATACAATTCTTCACTGCTAACAAAAACAATTTTTACCTCGGCATCATTAAAAATAAAAACATAATCTTCTTCGGTGCTTGTTGGATAAAGCGGAACAATAATGGCTCCGGTTTGCATGGCACCAAAATCTACATAATTCCATTCGGGGCGGTTGTTGCTGATAATTGAAATTTTATCATCCTTCTTTATTCCGGAAGCCAGTAAGGCAAAACTTACTTTGTCGATGTTATCAATGCATTCATCAATGCTGTAGGCACGCCATTGACCATTCTCCTTAGCATTGAGTGCGTCACGCTTCGGGTAATTTTTTTTTTGGTGATCGGGAATGTCAAATATTCTTTTCAGCTCCATGTTGAAGTGTTTTATCGCTTCTAAAAATATTTAGAAATGCGTAGCGAAAAAATGATTTATAAAATTGTTGCTGACAATTTTTTTTTCACAAACCAAAAACAGCACCTGCACGGATAACAGGAATGCCAAAATAAGGTGAATATGGATTTTGCAATACATCGTACAATACCTGAATGGAAAAACCGGAACCACCATTTCCAAACTTTTGAAAATAACCGCCTCCAACTAACAGTGAACCAATACTCATTCTTCTGATTTCATAACCACCAAAATTTGGCAGCGGTACCAGCACTTCAAAATTATTCACTTCGTATTCTCCGCTTAAAAAAACATTGTCAAGTATAAAGTACCTGGCAAAAATGCTTCCGCCAAAAATATTTGTTTTATAATCCTGAGTGATAGAACCATTGTAGTAAACCGGCTTGAAATGTATAAAAGTGTATTTAGGATTTAAGCCAACTGATAACCTATCTGTAATACGATAGCCAACCAAGGGAGCCACTTCAACATAAGTTACATTTCCAAAACTTAAACCACCGGTGCCGCCAAGGTAAAATCGCTCCCGAGCTAACCACGGAGTTCCTTTTAAACTGTTATTGCTTTCGCTTTGCGCAAAACACTTCGACAAGTCCAGTGTGACAATTAAAGATAGAAGAGAGAAAAGAAAAATTATTTTTTTCATCATGCGAATTTAGTCTGCAAATATTTTGCCCGGATTCATAATATCACCTCCCCCAACTCTCTCAGAAGGAGAGCGAGAATGCGGCTAAAAAATTTTTCCGGGATTCATTATTCCATTTGGGTCGAATACCTTTTTAATATCCTTCATCAGTTGTAATTGTGTTTTGCTGAATGCAATTTCCATGTATTGTTTTTGCACTAACCCAATACCGTGCTCGCCTGAAAGTGTTCCGCCAAGTTCAATCACGAGTTTAAAAATTTCACGAATGCCATCGGTAATTTTATTGTTCCATTCATCATCAGTAAGTGTTGCTTTAATAATGTTCACATGCAAATTACCATCGCCTGCATGACCATAACAGACTGATTTGAATCCAAATTTTTTACTGATGGTTTTTACACCTCTTAACAACTGCGGCAATTTTGCGCGTGGTACAACGGTGTCTTCTTCTTTATAAACTGAATTCATTTTTACTGCCTCAGCAACACTTCTGCGCAGTTTCCACAAATCTGATTTTTGCTGTGCGGTATCAGCAAATAAAATTTCACTGCAATCGAATTGCTTTAAAACTTCCGAAATTTTTTCGGCATCGCGATACAAAACATCCATGTCATTTCCATCTACTTCAATCAGTAAATGTGCTTCAATGTTTTCATTCATTGGCAAATTTGTTTCGCCAATGTGTTTTGCTGCCCATTCAATTGCATCGCGTTCCATGAACTCCAAACCGGAGGGTGAAGCTCCGGCTCTGAAAATTGCATTCACTGCTTCACAAGCTTTTTCAGCTGAGGAAAATTGTGCGAGCAGTAACACATCGTTAGTTGGATGTGGAATTAATCGCAAAACAATTTTTGTAACAACTCCCAATGTGCCTTCACTTCCAACAATCAATTGAGTGAGATTGTATCCGGTTGCATTCTTTAAAACATTTGCTCCGGTCCAGATGATTTCTCCATTTGGTAAAACCATTTCAAGATTCAACACATAATCTTTTACTACTCCATACTTCACTGCTTTTGGTCCACCGGAATTTTCAGCAATGTTTCCACCAATGAAACATGAGCCCTTACTTGCAGGGTCAGGCGGATAAAACAATCCTTTTTCTTTCACCGCATTCTGTAACAATTCAGTAATTACTCCCGGCTCAACAGTTACCTGAAAATTTTCTTCGTCAATAAAAATAATTTTGTTAAATCGTTCCATTGAAAGCAACAAACCACCAAAAACAGGCAGTGCACCTCCGCTCAAACCTGTTCCGGCACCACGCGGAGTAACAGGAATATTTTTTTCGGAACACAATTTCATTACTTCACTCACTTCATTTGCATCAGAAGGGCGCACAACCACAGCAGGTTTAAAAATTAAATCTTCTGTTTCATCATGGCCGTAATGCAATTTATTTTCTTCATCAGTGAGAATAAATTTTTCACCAACAATAGTTTTCAATGCATTAATAATTTCTTCTGAAATAATTCCGAAATTCATATCTGACTATTGCAGCTGTGGTTGAATGATGGCTCCTCCGTTTTCAGTTCCGGCCGCTTGTGCGCTATCCATAATATGCTGTATTCTTTCCTGAGATGCTTTTATATTCAGTTCGACTCCTGATACTTTTCCATTTGTGAACATGATGGATTGATTGGTTCCGAAAAACCATTGTATCAAATGAGTGGTATCACCGTTTTCAGTTTCAGATTTTCCAAGGTCTTCAATAGTATATGATAATCCTGTAATTGCTTCCACCTCTTCGAAAGTCATTCCATTCTTTATTTTTTCTAATGAAGCACTGTAATTCGGATCGCCTTCGGCTTTTTGGTTTGAAGTACAGGAGAAAAGAATAATAGTTATGAGAAGGATGAAAATTTTGTTCATGATTTTACAAAAGTATTGGATGAATGAGATTAAACGGGAAGAGATGCGAACATATTTTATTGAATTCAAATTATACTTATTGATAAATAAACTTTATTTACTTTTTCTAATTGCTAATTTTAACAAGGAATAAATTTTTCTGGACAGAATTCAGTTAATAACTAAGACAAATTCAAAATTGCAACGCAGAATTTTTAAAATAAAAAAACCGCTCACTCATTGAGCGGTTTTTTTATCATTTAATTTCAACAGAAAATTATCTGATTACTATTCTGCTTTTTAAAATACTGTTTTCGGATTTCAAATGAACTTCATACACTCCTGCAGCCAATTTGTTTTCTAATGAAATATCTTCATTAACAAAACCTTCTTCGGTTTTAGAAGGTTGTTTGTGTACTATTTGACCAATACTATTTATAACTTCAATTTCAGTTCTGCTTATGTTTTCTGGTATAGATGCTTGTATTGTAAATGTTCCATTCGAGGGGTTTGGAAATATAGTTATTCCGCTTTTAATTTTATAAGATACATTTTCTGATTTTGATCCAATAGTAGTGAAATTTCCAAGTTCTGATCTTTTGGAAAATTTACTTCCTGCAACACACACTGTACGAGTTGCATATTCATAATTACTTCCGGGGATCAAGTTGTACAATGCTATATTTTCGGCTTGGACACTTTTAACAGTCCATATTGAATCGCCAACAAGACGATATTTAAACCGATAAGTAAATGGATTGCAAGCACCAGTCCATTGAATTGAAGCATATGTATCACCAACATTATATTCATTAAATTGAATTGGAATTTCACACAAACCTGTTTTAAATCCATAACCCGTTGAGCCTGCCGTTAAATCATTCCAGGTGTAATTAATTATTTCAAACCGGTATTCATTATCAGGGATTAAATCAGTAAATTCATAAATTATTTTATTTACACTAAGCACACATTGATAAACCGTGCTATCAACAAGGTTTGTTAATTTAACCCTTTGATATAATGCGCCCGGCATTGGAGTCCAACTGAATTTTGCACTACATGAATTAATATACAATGCTAAAAGATTGGTAGGCTTTGTTAAAGCTGGAAAAACAATTTGTTTTGAAGTTGCAATGTTGCATTCATCTGATGAAATTGTAACTGAATAAGTTCCTTCCGATATATGATCAATCTGATCATTTGTATTTCCGTTTGACCATAAATAGTTTAACGATGATGGTTCATTGTTGACTTGGGCTACCAAATTTAAATATTTTGTTACGGTATCAATATTAATGTCCACCAAAAGTGGTAGAGCATTTTTAATCTCAATGGTACTTTGTGCATTGCATCCGTTTACATCAGTTGTAGTAAGGGTATAATTAGTATTAAAGCTTGGAGTTGCAATCAATTGTTTAGATATTGAATTAGATAATGCATTTGACGGTTCCCAATTATAATATGTACCACCTGTTGCTAAAATCATTGCACACGAATTTTCACCATGCTTATTTTTCACTTTATCATATAAAAAAGTATTTGATTCTGAAAAAACCGAATCCATTTGGGGTGATGTTAAAGCAGGTACATGACCTCCGTTTAAAAAAGTATGCAGCGTGGAATTTAAACCACTTTGGGTAGCTGCTTTATTTACAGAATATCCACCGTAGGTAAGTACCAAGCCACCAACTAATCCACTATAATATGGCACAGTACTGTCGGCGGTTCCGTGAAATGAATAGATCGGTTCATTTTCATTTTCAAATATTGTAGTTGTATCAAACACTCCACCTGAAATGCTAACCACTGCTGACACTTTTGAAGAGTATCCCACATTGCCGCTTGCATTTTCTAACATTCCAAGTGCCGAGTAATTAACAAATGTAGGAATCTCATTTTGATCGAGATAGGCAGTAGCTATAGATGTTAAAGCACCTGCAGAAACCCCAACCATAAATATCTGAGAAGTATCTACGCCAATATCTACCCCTGTCTTCCTGATATATCGCACACATGATTTTGCATCTTGAACGGCTCGGTAATAGGCTTTACCAGTATTAAGGGCATTTGCGGCAAGCATCCCTGTTCTGTAATCTGCATTATAAACTACATACCCATGGCTTGCATAATATTGACTCAAAGCAACAACTAAACTATCTTCTTTGTGACCGAACAAAAAACCACCACCGTGTAAAACAACAATTGCCGGACGCTGATAATTTACCAACTGATTTGGCATATAGATATCCAGTTTTAAATCTTTTAATTGTCCATTAAATATATAATTCTGTCCGTATACAATGTCTTTTACAACCTTTATTTCAGGATAAATAGAATTCAGATATAAACCGTTGATATAATTGCATGAACTTGGTTGAATAAAATCAAGATTAATGACGGGATTTGAATTCACTTGTACTTCAACAAAAGCCTGCGACGAATTTCCATTTGAATCGAAGCCGGTTACAGTATATGTAATTGATGAAAGAGGTGAAGCAATAATTGAATTTCCGATGGTTGAATTTAAGCCTAAAGAAGGGCTCCAGAAATAACTATCAGCACCTGAAGCATCAATAGTTGCAGAAGATCCTGTGCAAATTGAAACTTGTGTTTGGCTTGTTAAAACCTGAGCGAAAGAAAACTTAGTCGTGAAGGCTAAAGCTAAAATTATAATTGCCTTTTTCATTGAGATGATGGTATTTACCAAACTCTCAACGAGACGAAATAAATAGGGTTACAAAATTTTTAAGCTTTCCAGCTGGATGTTGATTTTAGGTCAGGATGCTAATTTATTTACTGCTGCTGATTCGAGATGCATTTTTTTTACAGAACTTTCTTCTTCTTCCAAAACAACCTTTCTGGAAGCAATAATGCTTCTCTCGTCCATTCCAATAATTCTGAATTCTAATTCCTTTCCAAGAAAAATACTATATGAATTAAATTCATAAACATCCACCTCTGATTTAGGAAGAAAAACTTCAATTCCCAAAACATCCAACAACAATCCACCGGCATTCATGGTTAAAACTTTCCCTTTCATATTCTCTTTTTGGGCAAAAGCATTTATAATTAATGTTAAATTTTCATTCTCAATAAACTTCACATTTATTGCCTCAAAAACACCATGTTTCCTTGTTGAAGGAATAGCTTCAAAACTCACCAAATCATTTTTATGGGCCACTTTATATATATCTCCCATTTTACTTTGATGAAGAAATACATCACCCAATTCAGGATGACTGATGCCTCCAAAACCTTTGTTTTTATTGTAAAAAATTACACGGCCTGTGTAAATTTCGTTAGCTGTATTTTTCATGTTATCAGATTATTTGTAATGGTGAACACAATTATAACGATATAGTTTACTCAACTCAAAATTTTTCTTCTGAATAAGAACCTATTTTCGCCCTTCAAGCATTAAAGGGTAACAAACGAAAATGAATATACTGAGTGTTGAAAATGTGTCGAAGTCTTTTGCCGATCGTGAATTGTTTGAGAAGGTTAGCTTTGGAATTAACTGGGGAGATAAAGTTGCTTTAGTAGCCAGAAACGGTACAGGAAAATCTACCTTATTAAAAATCATTGAAGGCACCGAGGTTCCGGATGAGGGGAAAATATCAAGAAACAAAGATGTGCGCTTCGGTTTTTTAGAACAGGATTTAAAGTTCAATGAAAATTTAACGGTGCTTGATAATATTTTTCTTTCAGCTTCACCTGAAGTTTTAGCCATTAAAGAATATGAAAGAATAAATGAATTGTATGAAACCAATCATGCTGATGAACATTACCAGATTTTACAAAAAGCAATTGCCCGCATTGAAGAATTGAAAGCATGGGATTATGAATCGAGAGTAAAACAAGTTTTAGGAAAATTAGGAATCAATCATTTTGATCAATCCATGAAAACACTTTCGGGCGGTCAGAAACGAAGAGTTGCTTTAGCAAGAGTGCTTATTGAAGATCCGCAGTTTTTAATATTGGATGAACCTACCAATCACCTTGATATTGCAATGATTGAGTGGCTGGAAAGTTATTTATCGCGACAGAACATCACTTTGCTTTTAGTTACGCACGACCGGTATTTTCTCGAGAACATTTGCGATACTATTATTGAATTAGATGGTGGGAAAATTTATCGATACGAAGGCAACTACGAAAAATTTTTAGAACAAAAAGCCAACAGAACATTCAATGAAGAAAGCGAACACGAAAAATTAAAAAACAGGTATCGCCGCGAATTGGAGTGGGTTCGAAAGCAACCTAAGGCGCGAACAGTAAAATCAAAATCGCGTGTTGATGCTTTTGATATGATCGAAGAAAAAGTAAAGAGCCGAAAAAAAGAAGAAGAGTTGCGATTGGAAATAAAGATGAATCGCATTGGAGGAAAAGTATTAGAACTCAAAAAAGTTTACAAGAAATATGATAATCTGGTTTTATTAAAAGGATTTGATTACACTTTTAAAAAAGGCGAACGAATTGGTATTGTTGGGAAAAACGGAACCGGCAAATCAACATTTCTGAATCTAATAACGGATAAAGACAAAGCAGATTCAGGAAAAATAAATGTTGGAGAAACTATTGTTTATGGTTACTTCAATCAGGAAGGAATTAAACTGGATAATGACAAGCGTGTGATTGAAGTGGTGAAAGACATTGCTGAATTTATTCCGCTTGCCGATGGAAGTAAGGTAATGGCTTCGCAGTTTTTACAAATGTTTGGATTTCCAATCAGTCAGCATTTCACTTTTGTTTCCAGTTTAAGTGGTGGTGAAAAACGCAGGCTGCATTTGTTAACCATACTGGTTAAGAATCCGAATTTTTTAGTGTTGGACGAACCTACGAACGATTTGGATTTAATAACCCTGCAAGCACTCGAAGAATTTTTAGAAAACTATAGTGGTTGTTTAATTATTGTAACGCACGATCGTTATTTTATGGATAAGTTAGTTGACCAGCTTTTTATTTTTCATGGCGATGGTGATGTTCAGGTGTTTCCTGGCAACTACACCGAATACCGTTTATCAGAAGACAAAAAAGATTTTGAAAAATTAATTGTTGAAAATAAAATAATTGCAGAAAGCAAATTGTCTTCTGATAAAAACAAAATTAAACTCACTTATAAAGAGCGGCTCGAATTAGAAACGCTAAACAAAGACATTGAAAAATTAGAAACAGAAAAAAATAAACTCACTGAACAACTTCAAACCGGAGGCACTAATCATGAAGAATTGATGAATAGTGGTATCCGATTAACTAAAGTTATTGAGCTGCTTGATGAAAAAGGAAATCGATGGTTAGCACTATCTGAAAAAGAACAACAATCTGTATAAAAAAAAGCCCTTCAGACAAGATTCTGAAGGACTTTTTGATAATTATTTATTTCGAAATTATTTTCGGTCAACTATTAATCTGCGGGTTAATGAACCAGATCCTGTACTTACGCAATAAAAATATACTCCTTCAGATAAATCAGTTGCATCATAGTTAATTGTATTTATCCCAATCTTCGCATCAATGTATTTTTCATAAAGAACATTTCCGATTAAATCGAAAACCTTAAAAGTTGCTGTTCCCTTTGCAGGCATATTGAATGAGATATTTGTTTTATAGTTAAAAGGATTTGGAAAGTTTTGAGCCAAATCAAATTTCGAGGTACTGATTGAAGGAACACTTGTATTTGGGTCTACAACAATTTTATAATAAGAAACAGTATATGGTAATGTTAAAGGTTGTGTTGATGGCGGTAAATGAAATGTTGCTGTTACATCAACTACCAAATTATAAGTACCGGCACTACCAATGGAAGGTGTACCCGTAATATTTATGCAACCAACACTTTCGCCCGGAAACACACCATTTGATGGATTTGGAACATAGGTAAAGGGAGAAATATTCGGAATTGCCGATAACCCATTAACATTTGTAATTGTAATAAAATCAATTACCGCAGGTACAGGTCCGAGTGGCCCATCATAAATTGTATCGCTTGGGGTAAAAAATTGAATGGTTGAATTGTAGGCAACCCCTTCCAATGCATGAGTTAAATTAGTTGCACTATCAGGATTTATTCCATGTCCGCCACCGGTTGGCCAAAACGGGGTACATTGCCCCCAACTTTTTAATCCTAATGTTATTATCAGTATTACCGCGAGTAAAGTTTGTTTCATCTATGAATTTATTTTTGTTTGCAAAATAGCAATCTTTTAAAAATAAAAAATTATTGCTCCCCCAAAATTAACACAAATCGCCTGATAAACAAGACAACAACTATTTCTGAATAATTATTTTTCTGTTGATCAAATTTTCTCCCGACTGTATTTTCAGCAAATAAATTCCATTTGTAAGCTCATCAGTACCAATTAAAAATCTTTTTTTTGAATAACTATTCCCAAATTCAATCTCCTTTGAAATCAGTTTTTTTCCGGTAATATCAATGATTGAAATAGTTATAATACCTGGGAGCCAATTCGTTAATTCGACATTCATTATATTTTGAACAGGAAGTGGATAAATATTAATTCGTGCCTCACCATCAACATCCACTATTAAATTAAAATTAAGATGAAATGTGTCGGAACTTCTTGAACAACCAAATTCATCAGTTGCTATTAAATAATAATCGCCTGTTTGAGCATAACTATAATTGGAATTTATTGCTCCGGAAATTGGTAAACCATTTATACACCATTGCAGATTGTACTGTGTCAGAAAACATTTCAGCGTATCATTTGAAATCTGAAAATTAATATTTGGCAAAGCAGGTTGTACAGTTATAATAACTGAATCTGATATTGCCATACAGCCTGTTGTGTTAATTAATGCTGCTGTATATGATCCTGAAGAGTTGATTGTAATTTGATCAGTGCTTGCATTACCAATCTGAGAACCATTTTGATACCACTGAACAGAGTTGCCGTTAGGATTCGAAATTGAAAGAAGTAAACTATCACCGAAACACATTGTATCATTTGGTGAAACAGAAATTACAGGAACAAGCGGTGAGGTTGAAATTTGAATAAGCGCCGTATCATTAAAAGTAGAAATAATTATTGTTCCAATATTCAACGATCCACTGGTTCCTCCGGCACCGCTGAAAGGAAAACTTCCTGTTGAATTTCCATTGAATGCAAACGAGCCGAGATTATCATTTGCAGAAATTACATCAATATCCCAAACAGTAATTGAAAACGGAGGATTATTTAATGCAATGTTTAATCCATTCCAGCTTCCTGAATTCTGATCAGTCAATTCCGTCGAAGTATATAAAGTATTTCCACCTGCATCAGTAATTACAACAACGAGATCCGGATCACCCTGGCAGCCAAATAAATTTGGCTCTTCCACATCACCACACCAATTATTGTTAACTGAATTCACTGTTATATCGGTTAATAAAAATCCATGAATTTCCGTTTGAAGTGTTACCTCATAATCACCAGGCGATGTATACGATTGAGTCTCGTTCATCAGAGTTCCGGAATTTCCATTTCCGAAATTCCAACTATATGTAACCGGATTTGATGGACTGGTTATCAGTGCAGAAAAATCGATCGATGCAGAATCACAACCGCCGAGTGGCGAATAGGTAAATCCACTGTTACCCCCTGAAGCAGGTAATATTGTAACAACAATGTCAATAGTGGAATACTGGTCACCCACCAGTTGAAGATTTGCAAGCACATCAACTGCCACAGTAAAAGTTCCTGTTTGTAAAGGTGTTCCACAAACTTTCACACAACCATAAATACTCACAGCCGGATCGTACTGGCAACCAATTCCGGAATTATTACACTGCCAGTTTAATCCAAAAGGAAGATTGTTGACTGTAAGAATTTTAAAATAATTGACCGTTAATCCACTGGTATCAGTAAACATAACAAAAGTTATATCCTGATCATAAGGCTGACCCTGAATGCCATCTGGCAACGGATTCGGATAAATTCCGGGCGAAGTATAAGCGTTATTGATTGCACAGCCAGGACACTGCGCAAAAATTTCTGTTGCAAAAAATAAATTCAAAGCGAAAGTGAAGAGTAAAAATCGTTTCATCGGTTTTTGGATTTTTCGAAAAATATAAAATGTTTCTATTAACTGATTTTTTTTAATCATAAAGTTTTCAAATGAGAACGGAGGGTAAAAAATATTTTCAAAGTTTAACTTTGAAATTACATTTACAAAAATGAAATCCGCATCGGCCTTCAACTATTTATTAAGTCTATCTCCTGTTCCTTTGGTTATCATCGGGAATTTATCAGGTGGATATTTCACAATGCTAAATGCATTTTACGGATTGGTGATAATGATTTTTTCTGAAGGGTTTTTACCTGAAAATAAAAATGACAATCATGCTTCTCCCCTCCTATCAAATCTGATTTTAATTCTTCACCCGATTACTTTAACAGCTTGTATTATCAGTTTTATTTATGGAATTCATTCCGGAATTATTTCAGGCGGATGGATTATTACAGCTGCAATTTCTACCGGATTGAATAGCGGTATGGCCGGCATTACATCGGCACATGAATTAATTCACCGAAAGGAAAAAAATTTAAGAGTGCTCGGAATCTGGAATTTAGTATTGGTAAACTATGGACATTTTTACATTGAACACATTAAGTGTCACCACAAATTAGTTGGAACAAAAAAAGATCCTGCAACTGCGCGATATGGTGAATCGGTCTATCATTTTTTTTTCAGAACTGTTCCGCAGCAATTTTTTAGTTCATTTCGCATTGAAATAAATCGGTTAGAAAAAGAAAATATATCTTCATTCTCTATACGAAATTTTGTTTTGATGATTTCACTTTTAGAAATTTTTATATGCTTATCGCTTTTTTATTTTTTCGGAATAACAATACTGATTGCATTTCTTCTTCAAAGTTTAATTGCAGTATTTCTTCTGGAATACACCAACTATATTGAACATTATGGCCTGGAACGAAATGAGAACGACAGAGTGAATGCTACTCACAGCTGGCAATCAGATTATTTATTGAGTCGGTTTGCCTTAATAGAATTATCGCGACACGCTGATCATCATTTTTATGCATCAAAACCTTTTTACACTTTGAAATCTTATGGCGAAAGTCCTGTTTTGCCGAGTGGATATTTCGGTTCATTTTATACTGCTTTGATTCCACAACTGTGGTTTAAAAAAATTAATCCGATTATTGACCGAATGAAAATTTCTTCCTGAAAAATATATTTCATTCTTATCATTGAAACCAATCAATAAAATCATTCAGAATAATTTAATTTTAACCGTATGAAAAAAATTGCTGCAACTGCTTTTCTTATTTTCTCATTTCAATATTTAATCGCTCAGTCATCTGATGCTCCACTTTTAGTGAAGCAAGGAAAAGATATGTTGGCGCTGATGAAGGAAGAAGATGCACTTGAAAAATTTAAGGGCGCTTTAAAAAGCGATCCGAATAATTATGAAGGAGCGTGGTATGCAAGTCTTATGTGTTCGCGCATTGGTAACAGGCAATCGGATGAAACCAAGAAGAAAGAATATTTTGTAACAGCAAAACAGTATGCAGTAAAATCTTTAAAACTAAATCCAACAGATGCAGAATCAAATTTTGTCATGTCAGTTGCGATGGGAAGAATGGCTTTAATCAGCGGAACAAAAGAAAAAGTTGCTGCCAGTCGTGATATAAAAAATTATGCTGACCTGGCTATAAAATACAATCCGAATCATGCAGGTGCGTGGCATGTTTTAGGTAAGTGGAATTACGAAGTTTCCAATTTGAATTTTGCAGAGCGCGCTTTTGCAAATTCCTTGTTTGGTGGAATTCCTGACGCTGATATTAATAAATCAATTGAGTGCTACATCAAATCAATAAGCCTGGACCCGAATGATATTTTATTTTATCTTGATTTAGCAAAAGCATACCACAACATTGAATCAGATGCTAAAGCAATTGAAACTTTAAAAAAAGCAATGGTATTAAAACCACGATTTGAAGACGATGCCAATTATTTAGTTCAATGCAAAAAATTATTGGATGAACTTCAAAATCCAAAATGATGCGTCTGTTTTTTTTAGTCCTTATTTTTTATGCTGGAATTGTAAAAGCTGAAACGCAATCGCTTCCTACAAGCGGAACATTGCTATGGAGAATTTCAGGAAATGGTTTGCACCACGCTTCTTACTTATATGGCACCATGCACACCCGCGATAATCGCGTATTTCATTTCAGCGATTCAGTGCTGAATTGTTTTATGCGATGCAAGGCATTTGCAATGGAATTAAAATTAGATGAACTCAACCGCGAAGATGTGATCAACCAAATGATGCTGGACAGCGGCCAAACAATTGAAAATTATCTTTCAAAAAATCAATATGATTCATTGCAACAAAAAATTCAAACCGCTACCGGATTGCCATTGAGTTTATTTGAAAGGATGAAGCCGATTTATATCGCTACCATGCTTTCGCAAAGCGAATTACTGAAAGACACTTCATCAAAAAATTCCAATCCTTTTTTTCTCGATGAATATTTTGAACAGATGGCAAAACATTCCGGAAAAAATGTTCATGCGCTGGAATTGCTTCAAACGCAATTGGATGTTTTTAATTTTTTATCAATCACGCAACAAGTGGTGATGCTGATGAAATCTGTTCGTGAAGAAAACACGAAGACAGGAGTTGATACTTTTATAAATCACTACATTAACGGTGAATTGGAAGTTTTAATTAACAATGAAGAAAATGAGTTATGGCCTGCTGATTTTGTGAATCAGATATTATATAATCGCAATATTGGAATGACTGATAAAATTGAAAGTCTGATAAAAACGCAAAGTACTTTTGCAGCATTTGGTGCAGCGCATTTAACTGGTGATTCAGGTGTAATTTCGTTGCTTCGAAAAAAAGGATTTACAGTTGAACCAGTTGAAGCAAACTACAACGATATAAGTGAAGAAGGTTGGTTATATGTTTATCCGTGCAGTGTGATTGCTGTTCCCATGCCGGGCTTTCCTGAGTTTGCAACTGATACCTTGTCAATTTCAAAAATTATTTATCAAAAATGGATTTCAACTCAAAGTAACAATTATGTAGTTGCATATTTTGATAAATCCGTTTCAATAAATAAAAATGTACTAGTAGAATATGCAAAGAATGAATTAACAAAAAATGTGAATCTGGTGCGTGCGAAAAATGAATTTGTTGCGCGCAGGAATATTAAAGTTTACAAGTTGAATGATAAAAACGAAACTGGAAATGCATTTGTAATTGAAAATGGAAATGAAAAAATTGCTGTACTGGTTTTTAAAGAATCAGGTTCAGATGCTGAAGAATTAAAACGGTTTTTATCCATTATCCGATATAAAATATCAACTGTCATTTCTTATTAATTATTGATGAAAATATCTGTTGAAGAAGCTACGAAAATTTTATACAAGGGGGGTGTCATTGCCATACCAACCGAAACTGTATATGGTTTAGCTGCTGACGCCACAAACAAAAAAGCTATTGAACGAATTTTTGAAATTAAAAATCGCCCTTCTGATAATCCGCTCATCTGTCATTTTTATTCTTTCGAACAAGCCAAAACATTTCTTAATTCGTATCCGAAATATGTTGAGTTGCTGATCAATCAATTTACTCCCGGACCTGTAAGTTTTTTACTTCCATTAAAATTACCTTCCTCATTACAAGCAGCAACTCGCGGTTCGGCGCATGTAATCATTCGCATTCCTATGCACGAATTGTTATTGAAGCTTCTAAAAAAAATTTCATTCCCGTTGGCAGCACCATCCGCAAACACATCCGGAAAATACAGTGCAACAACAGCTGAAATGGTGGAAGCAGATTTAGGAAAAAAAATTGATGGCGTGTTAGATGGTGGTGCAAGTGCGGTTGGCCTCGAGTCAACCATTCTCGATTGCAGAAACAAAGATGAAATCAGGATTCTTCGCCCTGGTTCAATTGGTAAGGAAGACATTGAATGGTGTATAAGAAATGAAAATGTAAAAGTGATCGATGCTTTATCGATTGAGCAAACTACACCAGGTGGTAAGTACAAACATTATTCGCCGGCCACACATGTATTTCAAATTCAATCAGCTAAAGAAATTCCTGTGAAAAAAAATATTGCGCTTCTAGGATTAGCTGAGGACATAAATAATATTTCTTCCAATGAAAATCTCAAACTAATTACACTCGGTTCAGAAAATAATTTATCCGAAGTTGCCTCACTACTCTATCGAAAAATGTTTGAACTGGATGCACTGAAAGTTTCAGAAGCCTTCTTAATAAAAAGAGATTTTGGAAATTCAGCAATTGGAAAAGCAATTAATAATCGCCTCGAACACATGTTAACGCGATGATTTTTTCGGATGATGATGTGGCTGAACTTTAATTTCTAATTTCTTGTGCGCTGCTTTTGCTTTTTCTTCGTCGCGCTTCTTTTTCTTTTGCGCTTTTATACTTTCAATCCATGGCAACCAATAATCAGTGCCGTACCATACAAAAATTTCTTCTCCCGGCTTAATGTGCCGGCTTGCAATAATGAATGACCTGCGATTTCGCACAGCATAGTAACTGTTGTTTTTGCAACCTGCTTTTCGGGTTAATCCACGGGCATCATTTGCATAGCGCGCCAGATTTTTTGGTTCAGCATATGCATCAATGCATTTATATTTGGTGATATAAAACACATAACCACCCTTGCCATCGTCATCGCGCTTTTCGGCTTCGGCCCAGGTAATTATTTCACCAATGTATTCTAAAACCTTTTCGTCCTTTTTAATTAATGTATCAGTGTACAAACCCATGCCCGCGCCGGGTATCTGACTCTTTTTAACAAATAACAATTAGCAAGTAATTTAACTGTGAAAATAAATTTTACTGGATGTGATCCGGATTGAGCTTTTTCAAATTGTAAAGTGTTGTAACAAACTGTACCAAATGCTTACTAACCCAGAATCGGGCTCAAATATATGTAAACCTGTGTAGCTTGGAAAAACCGGAGCATATTGACCACCAAAAACCGGTGCAAACTGACCAGCTGATTTGAGTTCCATTTTGTAACATTTTGTGGTGTGAGATTCAAGGTTGTTTTTCTTACTCGCTTAAGTTTTCAATTTCAGTTTTTTGTTGTTTTCG
>CANJII010000043.1 GCA_947474435.1 Chitinophagaceae bacterium
GTGAAGAAAAAAGATAACCGCTTAACTTTTTGCGGACAACTCAATCACCCGACAGATAACAACGAAACCTTTTCGCTCGGCGGAGAATATTCGTGGAAGGAAAATTTATTTGCGCGCACAGGTTATGAATTAGGTCAGGATGAAAATGGATTGCCCTCATTTGGTTTCGGATTGAAATTCAAACGGCGCTTCGGAATCATTCAAATGGATTATGGTTTCAGCAACAAGCACACGCTCGGAAATATTCATCGTTTCACATTCAGCCTCTCCCTCTTCAACTAAATCTATGACCTCCGAAAAACAAATCCCTCCCCAAAGGGAAGGGATAAAGCGAATGAAAAATCTTGAAGCGAATTCTTTGGTGCGACTGTTCCTTCCCCTCAGGGGAAGGTTAGGATGGGGCTTTGTGATGTTACTTTTTTCACTCTCACTTTTTTCTTCCTGTGATTTTTTATTCGGAAGTAAAAAAGATAAAACCACTGAAGATATTTTTAAGCAGGGCGCCATCGACCCGAACCTTGTTCCCAATCAGGTTGGATATGTTCCCTTGCTTCCTTTCTGGAAAAATGTTTCGCATCCGGTTGATGTGTTTGTAGGGTATGATGAAATGGTTTACATCATTGACGATGAAGGACTGGAAGTTTTCGATCAGAAAGGCGAGCGCCACCGATCCATTGCGATTGAAGGTGCAACTGATGTAACACAAGACCGACGCTTGCATACTTATGTAACAGGCAGAGTAAATAAAATTGTAGCGGGCATTACTTACAATCTCGCAGCGGTTTTTCACATCATCAATGCATCCACTTCCACTGAACCATTAATTATTGACACGCTCATTCAACCTTTCTGCGATGTAAGCCGCAACAACTCTGCATTTCGCGGAGCACTTGATGAAGCCGTTCAGTTCACAGGCATAACCACACGAGCTGATAATTCTTTACTCGTTGCACGCACCGGTCCAACTAATGATTTGAATTCTGTTGCGCGTCCCGATAACACCATTTTATTTTTTAATCAGGACGGAAGCAACACCGGATATTCCATCGGGTTGAATCCTGTAACATCATCTTTGAAATCTGTTCTGGGTTTGAGTGCCATCACTTCTTTTGCTGCGCCACCGCAAAGCATCAGCGGAATAAATACTTCTCCCGATTTTTTAATTCTGCAATCAGATGCTGCGGCGCAATTCAAAGCACTCTGGATAAAAGAAACCTACGACCCCGATGCTGGAATTTCTTACATCGAAAATTCTTCGCTCACGCAATTTGATTTCAGCAAAGCAGATGGATTTTTATATGATGCAAACCGCTTCAGTAATCCAACTGACATTTGTGTTTCGGGTGATGCATCGCAATATATTTTTATCATTGATGCAGGAAAAGATTCGCTGTATCAGTTCACACAAAAAGGATACGAAGGAGTAAATCCTGCTGCTAATTCCGGTTCCACTAAGCAGGTGCTTGCCTCATTCGGCGGTCTCGGTGCCGGACCATTTCAGTTCGATTCGCCTTCCGGTGTTTGTTATTTCAAGAAGGTGATTTATGTCGCTGATAAAAACAACAACAGAATCTGCAGGTATATTTTGAGTACAGATTTGGAGTAGTGATTTTATTTTTTTGAATTTTGGATTTGAAAAAAATATTTTTTCCCTCTGCAAAAATCATTTTCGATTTTCCTAATGACTTTTATAAAGATTCTATCAACATGTACATAACTTCAATTGATTGTGCATTCTTTTTTCTACCTAACACATTTGTGTAAATATATTTTTGACTTCACCGATAGTTGAACCCCGCGCATAAAATTGTCCGGGGTTTTACATCTCACCACTCGACTAAAAAAAACCTCATCATATGTCTTCCTCCACTAAAACCCAAACGGGTATTCCGACCAAAGTTGAATTTGAATACTCTGAAATTCTTGGTGCCTGCACTGAATACTTCGGAGGCGATGAACTGGCTGCCAGTACATGGATAAATAAATATGCCATGAAAAATAAAAACGGCAAGTATGTCGAGGTCACACCCGATGACATGCATCGCCGCATGGCAAAAGAATTTTCGCGCATCGAAAAAAATTATGCGAAACCAAAATCGCTGAAAGGTTTATCGCCACAATATGAAAAGCGCGAAGCACTGACAGAAGAAAAAATTTATGAATATTTTTCTCACTTCAAATTCATCATTCCGCAGGGAAGTGTGATGGCGGTGTTGGGTAATCCGTATGTGGTTGCATCGTTAAGTAATTGTGTGGTGCTGCCTGAAATTTTTGATTCGTATGGTGGAGTTATGTACACCGACCAGCAATTGGTTCAATTATTCAAGCGTCGTTGCGGAGTGGGAATTGATATTTCAACCCTGCGTCCATCGGGTGAAAGAGTGGAGAATGCTGCTGGTACAACTTCTGGTGCAGTCTCTTTCATGGATAGATTCAGCAACACAACCCGTGAGGTAGCGCAGAACGGAAGACGAGGCGCTCTGATGATTACAATGGATGTATCGCATCCCGACATTGAAAAATTTGTAACTGTAAAACAGGATTTATCGAAAGTAACCGGTGCAAATATTTCTGTTCGCTTGACTGATGAGTTCATGAATGCAGTAAAGAACAACGAACCGTTCACGCTTCGTTTTCCCATAGATGCTGAAACTCCGAAGACCACACACACAGTGCAGGCACGCGAATTATGGGATACTATTATTAAGAGCGCACATAAAACAGCAGAACCTGGATTAATTTTCTGGGACCGTCAACATCATTATTCCACTTCATCTATTTATCCTGGATTCAAAAATGTTTCAACCAATCCTTGTTCTGAAATCGCGATGCAGGGAGGAGATAGTTGTCGTTTAATTGCAATTAATCTTTTCAACTTCGTAAAAAATCCGTTCTCATCAAAAGCAGAATTTGATTACAAAAAATTTTACGACACTACTTATGATTCACAAAGATTAATGGATGACTTGGTTGATTTGGAATTGGAGTCAATCGAAAAAATAATGGCGAAGGTTGCTGAAGACCCTGAACCGGAATATATAAAGGAAGTGGAACTCCGCACCTGGCGCTTGTTGTATGAAGCAGGAAAAAAAGGAAGAAGAACAGGATTAGGATTCACTGCTCTCGGCGATACGATGGCAGCACTCGGATATAAATTTGATTCGGATGATGCGCTGATGGAGGTTACTAAAATTATGCGCACAAAATGCGAAGCTGAATTTGATAGCAGCGTTGACATGGCAATTGAGCGCGGAAAGTTTGATGGCTTTGATGCGAAGTATGAAAATTTATCAGAGTACATCAACATGATGGAAAAAGAATTTCCTGAATTGTATGCGCGCATGATGGAACACGGAAGACGGAATATTTCTATCAGCACAGTTGCACCAACAGGTTCGCTCAGCATACTCGCACAATGTTCGAGCGGATTGGAACCTGTGTTCATGCTATCTTATAAGCGCCGCAGAAAAATAAATCCGGATGATAAAAACGGTCGCGTTGATTTCACTGATGCGATGGGAGATAGCTGGCAGGAGTTTGAAGTGTATCACCCGAAACTGAAAATGTGGATGGATGTTACACATCGTACTGATATTTCACAAAGTCCGTATGCCGGAAGTTCCGCTGCTGAAATTGATTGGATGAAACGGATTGAATTGCAATCAATCGTTCAGAAATACACTACGCATTCCATCAGTTCAACCATCAATCTTCCCGAAGAAGTTGCAGTTGAAAAAGTTGGCGACATTTATCTCGAAGCATGGATGAAGGGATTGAAGGGAATTACTATTTATCGTGATGGCAGTCGCAGTGGTGTGTTGGTTTCGAATGAAAAGAAAATAGAAGCCGCTGTTGAAGAAATTATGGAGAACAAAGCACCAAAGCGTCCGCGCAAACTAGATGCTGAAGTAATTCGGTTCATGAATGAAAGTGAAAAATGGATTGCAGTGGTTGGTGTGTTGAAAGGAAAGCCGTACGAAATTTTTACGGGTAAAGCAGAAGATTCATTTGCCATACCTGTATGGGTGGAAAAAGGTTGGGTGATAAAAAATAAGGAAGAAGACAAACAGAATCGTTACGATTTTCAGTACCTCGACAAAGAAGGTTATCGCGTGACCATCGAAGGACTGTCGCGTTCGTTCAAAAAAGAATTCTGGAATTATGCAAAACTCATCAGTTCTGTTTTGCGACACGGAATGCCGTTGACTTCTGCTGTTAATCTCGTCACCACTTTAAATCTCGATAACGATAACATCAACACCTGGATAAATGGTGTGGCGCGCGCATTGAAAAAGTATATTCCCGATGGAACCAAGGCCGATAAAAAATGTCCGAGTTGCGGCGATGCCGACGGATTAATTTATCAAGAAGGTTGTTTGACTTGCAAGAGTTGCGGGCATAGTAAGTGCGGATAGATTCTTTACCGTCCCGGTGATTACACCGGGATAAACTCCGGTGCGGAGTCGCCGAGAAATTTTTTAATCTCTGCGCCTTTGCCTCTCCCGACAAATACATTGGGATGTTCCATCTGCAGTAAATTTTTTGAGGCAATTCATCTTCACTTATAAAAAATCATATTCGCAGAAAATGTATGTATGCCTGTTAGAGAAAAATAAATTTCTGAAGACGGCTATTCTGAAAAGGAAAAGTGAAGTGTAAACGAATTCAAAAAAAATAATTTAATGGTAAGTTCAGTTGAATATTAATTGATTGGTCAATTGATAACTATTATTTCACGATTAATTATTTTTGAATCATAAAGCCTTCTGGTTGAAAATTAATTTTATAAAACATAATTCATCATTTCTGACTTAATGGGTAACGCAAAATATTAATTTTAAAAAATAATTTAGAAAACGAATGCTAATTGTCAAGAGACAATCCATCAATCAGGATTCAGATTTTATAGGAAGTTAAAATAGATTTGTTGAAATATCACTCCACTCAAGATGCCACAATTTCCAAACAAAGTAAGAAGTAAATTACCAAGAGTCGGCACTACTATTTTCACTGTAATGTCGGCGCTTGCAGCTGAACACAATGCGGTAAATCTTGGTCAGGGGTTTCCTGATTTTATGTGCCACCCTGATTTGTTGAAGTATGCTGATGAAGCAATGCAGAAAGGGTTGAATCAATATGCACCAATGCCCGGCTTGCTTTCATTGCGCGAACGAATTGCTGAAAAAGCAAATGAATTGTATGGCGCTGATTTTAATCCTGTATCAGAAATTACAATTACCGCCGGCGGTACTGAAGCAATTTACTCAGCCATTACTGCAGTAATTAATGAAGGTGATGAAGTAATTATTTTTGAACCTGCCTATGATTGTTATGCACCAGCAATAGAATTGTGCAAGGGCATTCCTGTTTACATTTCATTGGAACCACCGGAATATGAAATTCCTTGGGAACAAGTGCGCAAGCGCATTAATCCGCGCACGAGAATGATAATGATAAACACACCGCACAACCCAACCGGAACTGTTTGGTCGCAGGATGATATGTTACAATTGGAAAAACTCACCCACGATACCGATATCATAATTATCAGCGATGAAGTTTATGAGCACATAATTTTCGATGGGCTCGAACATCAAAGTGTGTTGAAATATCCTCGACTTGCTGAGCGCAGTTTTGTGATTTACTCTTTCGGAAAAACTTATCACAACACCGGATGGAAAATGGGATATTGTTTGGCCCCTGAAACTTTGATGAATGAATTCCGGAAAGTGCACCAGTTCATAGTATTCAGTGCGAATACACCACTGCAGCATGCGTTTGCACAAATCATGAGACAAAAAAAACTATACCTCGATTTAAAATATTTTTATGAACAGAAAAGAAATCTGTTTTTGAAATTGATTGATGGTTCACGGTTTAAATATGTTCCGGCAGCAGGAAGTTATTTTCAGATACTGGATTACTCGGCCATCACCAATGAAAAAGATACTGACTTTGCAGTTCGGTTAGTAAAGGAGTTTGGTGTGGCATCGGTTCCTGTTTCTGTTTTTTATAATCATAACGATGATCATAAACAATTGCGTTTCTGTTTTGCAAAAGAGAATGACACATTGGAAAAAGCAGCAGAGAAATTATTGAAAGTGTAGATTTGATTTTCCCAAGCAAAAAAATTCCTGTCATGAAAAAAAATAAAATTGATATTGCGTTGCTGCTGCTCAGGCTGGCGTTTGCATTTTCAATGGCGTATGTACATGGCTGGGGGAAAATTACCGGAGGAACTGACAAATGGTTGAAACTCGGAAGCAACATGGAATTAGTCGGAATCACATTCACACCGGTGCTATGGGGATTCATGGCTGCGTTTGCTGAATTCTTCAGTGCCCTGTTTATCGGGCTTGGATTTTTTACACGACTCAATTCTTTCCTATTAACCTTTACCATGTTCATTGCTTTTTACATGCATATTTATGATGGTGATGGTTTTGGTAAAGCTTCGCACTCATTTGATTTAATGTTTGTTTCGATATTCTTTTTAATAGCCGGTGCCGGAAAAATTTCATTAGATAACAAAATAAAAATTTCAAAATGGCTTCAATGATTGCAAATAATGTTTGTGAGATCATCGTACGCGATTTGCAAAAACTCGCTATGGAAGTTTCTGCATTTAAACGCGAAGAAAATTTATGGAAGATCGAAGGTGACATAAAAAATTCATCTGGTAATTTATCGCTTCATATATGCGGCAATCTGCAACATTTTATAGGTGCAGTGCTCGGCAATAGTGGTTACATACGCAACCGCGATGCAGAGTTTTCACAAAAAAACATATCGAGAGAAAACCTGTTAAATGAAATTGAACTAACTGTTACAGCTGTTAAGAAAGGAATGAACAACTTAACTGACGAGGAACTTTATAAAGAGTATCCATTGGAAAAATGGAATCAACATTCTAGCAAAGCGTTTCTGCTTATACACCTGACAGCACATTTAAATTATCATCTCGGACAGTTGAACTATTTGAGAAGAGTATTGGAAAAATGAAACTGATAGTGTTTTGTCTGAAAAATAATTCAAAATAAATTCTTTCTGTTTTTTTTGAAAACGGTTTTTATTTAATCCAATCAAACCCTGTATAAGGTCGCAATACATCAGGAATCCGGATACCCTCTTCGCTTGTTTGATTGTTTTCTAAAAGTGCAGCCACAATTCGTGGCAATGCAAGCGCGCTTCCATTCAATGTATGAGCCAAATTAATTTTTCCGTTCTTGTCTTTGTAACGAAGTTTCATACGGTTGCTCTGAAAAGTTTCGAAGTTGGAAACAGAACTTACCTCAAGCCATTTTTTTTGTGCGGCAGAATAAACTTCGAAATCAAAAGTAAGTGCTGATGCAAAACTCATATCGCCACCACACAAACGAAGTATGCGGTATTTCAATCCGAGTGCATTCAATAAACTTTCCACATGACTTACCATTGCATCGAGTGTAGCATAAGATTTATCAGGATGTTCTAACTGAACAATTTCCACTTTATCGAACTGATGCAGGCGATTTAATCCGCGCACATCTTTTCCATAACTACCCGCTTCGCGACGGAAACATTGCGAGTATGCACACATCTTCACTGGCAATTCTTCTTCCTTCAATAACACATCACGATAAATATTAGTGACCGGAACTTCGGCAGTAGGAATGAGATAGTAGCCATCTTCATTTACAAAATACATTTGTCCGTCTTTGTCGGGTAACTGACCAGTTGCATAACCAGAATCAGCATTTACCATCAGTGGCGGCTGAATTTCGAGAAAGCCGGCAGCAATGGCTTTATCTAAAAAGAAGCTGATGAGTGCGCGTTGCAGTTTAGCACCCTTGCCCATGTAAACCGGGAATCCCGCACCGGTAATTTTATTCCCCAATTCGAAACTAATGAGATTGTACTGGGTGGTTAATTCCCAATGCGGTTTTGCATCTACAGTTAATTTTGGTTCAACACCACCTTCACGCACCACCACATTCTCTTCAGGCGTTCTTCCAATCGGAACACTTGTATGTGGCAGATTCGGAACACGCACTAGCAAATCATGTAACACTTTTTCGATGTGCGCTTTTTTTTCTTCCAATTGCTTTGCATCTTCTTTCAGTGAGGCAGTTTCTTTTTTCTTCGCTTCGGCTTCTTCCGATTTTTTTTGCGCCATCAACTGACCAATCTCCTTCGAAACCCCATTGAGCTTAGCGAGTGTATTATCGAGTTCTGCTTGTGTTTTCTTTCGATCGGTATCATGCGCAACGATGTCGTCAATAATTTTTGTACCGTCAAAATGTTTTATGGCAAGGCGCGCGAGCACCTCTTCTTTATTATTCTGAATATGATTTAGTTGTAACATGCTGATTAAAAAAATTTTTGCGAATATAAATGTAAAATGAAGGGGTGATAAATTGCATTTGAAATGAATAGAAATTTCATCAAATATATTTTTTGGTTATTGGTTTCACTCAGTAAAATGAGTCTTTCATAGTTACGAAAATTGACAGGAGGTGAAATTACTGAAGGAAAAAAACCGATTAATTTTTTTTTATTTTTTCTTCAATTGATGTGGTACTGAATCCTTTTAATAAAGGAACTACTTCCACTTTTCCACCCGAAGCAATCACTTCTTTTGAACCAACAATTTGATCAATTGAATAATCTCCGCCTTTGACTAACACATCGGGCTGAATAAAATTTATCAGTTCCAAAGGAGTTTCTTCTTCAAATAAAATAATTGCATCCACACAATTCAATGCTGAAAGAACGAGTGCGCGTGAATCCTGATTTTGTAACGGGCGACCAGGTTTCAGTTTTGAAACGGAAGCATCAGTGTTTAATCCAACTATTAATTTCTTTCCAAAATCAGCGGCAGTAGTTAAAGTGTGAATGTGCCCGGCATGAAGAATATCAAAACATCCATTTGTAAAAACAATTTTTTGCGAGAGCATTTGCCACATTTGTATGAGTTTGCCCAACTCATCTTTTGTAACAATTTTCTTTTGAATGATTTCAAGCCTGCTCATTGGCCTTTGGTTTTGAAACACGATTGTAAAACGGAAGAGCAAAAAATGAAAGCGCACCAAAAATAATTACTGCCATGGTTTGTAAGCCGTGACACAAAGTTGCATAGGATAATCCATCCTGCTGACTCAATCCATACACCATCATGGTTTGTGTAACGATGTAATGATATGCACCAATTCCGCCCTGAACAGGAACTATAAAGCCCAATCCACCAAAAATCATAATCGTGATTCCCTGCATGGCATTCATGTGCGACGAAAAATCGAAACAGAAAAAACAGAAGTATGCCATGAGTGTATAACAAGTCCAAAGCATAATAGTGTGAGCAATAAACCAGCCCTTGCTTTTCAATCGGCGAATGGTATTTAATCCCTCCATAAATCCCTTTAACACGCCCAATAATTTTTGATAAAATTTTGTGGTTTTGAAATGAATAACAAACCGCCAGATTATAAATATTAATGCAACAACAATTGCAAATGTGATGGCATAAAAAATAATTCCCTTACTCATATATCCGATTATTTTATTGGCAAACGGATGCATAAAGTTATTCATCACAAAAGTTGAAAGCAATTCAAATTGCGCAAGCACAACAAATATTAATACTAATAAAAGTGAAAGAACATCAACCACTCTTTCAGCCACCACGGTACCAAGTAAAGATTGAACAGGAATTTTTTCATACCGATTGAGTACTGTGCATCTTGTAATTTCTCCAAGTCTTGGTACTGCAAGATTGGCGAGGTAACCGGTCATGACTGCTGCAAATGTGTTTGCCAATTTTGGTCGGTAGCCAATTGGATGAATGAGCATATTCCACCTCACGGCTCTTGAAATATTACTGATCATGGCAAAAAATAAAGCCGGTATCAACCACCAATAATTTGCTTTTGCTAATGTGTCTTTTATTGCATTAAAATCCTGACCGCGGAATGCCAACCAGAAAAAAAATATTCCGATTGTAAGAAATAAAATAAGTTTCAGTGTCGAAAGAATACTTGCCTTCATCAGCTCCTCAGTCTGTTATTATCATCAGGAAAAACCAAGGCAGGTTTAAAAGATTTTGCTTCTTCTTTATCTAACAATCCGTACGAAATAACAATCACAATATCGCCCACCACAGCTTTTCGTGCGGCAGGTCCGTTCAGGCAAATAATACCGGAGCCTCGTTTTCCTTTTATCACATAAGTTTCAATGCGCTCGCCGTTGTTAATGTTTACGACCTGCACTTTTTCATTTTCAATCAGGTCAGCGGCATCCATTAAATCCTCGTCAATAGTTATACTTCCAACATAATTAATGTCGGCTTCAGTAACCTTCACTCTGTGTATCTTCGACTTTACTACTTGTATCATCATGGCGCGCAAATGTAAAATTTCTGTTCATAAAATAGTTACATAACCGTCCCGACGATTACCATCGGGATAAACTCCGGCGCAGAGACGCAAATATTTTTTGAATAAATAATTTTTCTCTTCGCCCCTGTATCTCTGCGGTAATTTGTTTTTACAGCAAAACATTATCTATCAACCTAACCCCATCAATCCAGATGGCTGTTAAAATAATTGCCGGTTTTCCTTCAACTGAAATTTCAATTGAACGCAAAGTTTCTACATCACATACTTCTAAATATTCAACTATGGAGTCAGGAATGGCTTTCAGCATTTTAATTCCTTCTTTTCTTAAAGCACTTACCGAACTGAAATTATTTTTATTTTCTTTCAGGAAAAATAAAGTCTGAGAAATAATTGTCGCATTGTTCCATGCATCATCACTTAACCGAACATTTCGCGAACTCATTGCCAATCCGCTTGCTTCCCGCACAATTTCACACACTTCTATTTTGGTTGGAAGATTTTCTATTTCAATCATTTTTCTGATAATCTGAATTTGCTGAAAATCTTTTTGTCCGAGATACAGCACATCAGGATTTACTTTTTGCAGTAAACGAAAAACCACATTGGCCACTCCCAGAAAATGGCCGGGGCGAAAAGCGGCTTCTAATACCTTATCGTAATATCCTAAATCATAATTCTTCAAATGCGGTTTACCTTCAGGATACATTTCTTCTACAGATGGTAAGTATAAAACAGTGCAATCAGCTTTCAATAGCATTTCCATATCATGCTCAATTGGTCGCGGATATTTTTCTAAATCTTTTTTGTCATTAAACTGTGTAGGGTTCACAAATATGCTGCACACCACAATATCACATTCAGGTTTTGCTTTTTCTATTAGCGAAATATGCCCGTAATGCAGCGCGCCCATTGTGGGCACAAATCCGATTTTTTTTCCCTCCCTTTTTTCTTTTTGAAGAAAAGAAGCAAATTGCTTTTCTGATTTAAACAGATACAAATTTGTGGTTTTCGACAAACCTAATTGGAAATTTTGAAATGAAAATTGAAGCTAAAGCAAATTATTGCTTTTTTAATTATGGAAGTTATTTATAGATGAATTTATTTTTTACAAACTTTACAAATCAGTCAATAAAATATTTTGTAACAATAATTTGCATTCTAATTAACTGATCTTATTTACTTTGACTTAAACCCTTTGCCGCAATCAATCTTCAGCCCGTTTCATTTATCACGGTTTTTTTTTATTATCTTTGCGCACATTTTTAAAAACCACGGCTTAATGACAAAGAAAAGAGTGTTGATTGTAGCGCAGGAAATGAAGCCTTACAATATACTTACGGAAGCTGCCACATTTGTTAACCGGCTACCGGTTTACCTGCAGGAACAAGGAATGGAAATTCGTGTTTTGATGCCTCGCTTTGGTACTATTAATGAGCGCCGCCACCGCCTTCACGAGGTTGTTCGACTTTCAGGAATGAATATCATTATTGACGATGATGATAATCCATTAATCATTAAGGTTGCTTCTTTACCAGGTGCCCGCTTACAGGTTTATTTCTTAGATAATGAAGATTATTTCCGCCGCAAGCATGTGTTTACTGATGCTGATGGAAAGTTTTATGAAGACACACATGAGCGTATGGCTTTCTTCTGTAAAGGTGTGATGGAAACGATAAAAAAATTCGGTTGGCCTCCCGATATTATTCATTGTCACGACTGGATGAGTTCGCTGATTCCAATGTATTTGAAAACAGTTTATAAAAAAGATCCGGTGTTTCACAATGCAAAATCAATTTACTCGGTTTACGATAATACATTTAAAGAAACTCTGCATAAAGATTTTGCCAAAAAAGCAATAATCAGTAAAGAATTAATAAAAGATACTGATTTTGCTCCTTATAAAAAGGCCACCAACACGGCATTTAATGTAGGTGCTGTTACGCATGCTGATGGAGTTATAAAAGTTGGAAAAAATTTAGACCCGGCTGTAAAAACTGCTTTGAAAGCAATGAAGAAAAAACTAATACTTGAACACGATCCTGAAAATTACCTTGCAACCTATGTGGAGTTTTACAGGTCTTTGATGAACGATAAGTGAAAATAAACGCACGCCCCCTTCTTCTCCTTTTAGTATTAATTATTTTTGCAAATTCCGGTTGCAAAAAATCTACGCTTATTGGAAACGATTTGCTTCCAAATAGTGATGATTTGAATGGAGTATTTACCGATTCATTAACATTGCGTACAAAAACGGTAACAGAGTTTCCGTTAAAAACCTCAACCAATTCCAAGTTTTTACTTGGAACAATTAACGATCCTGTTTTCGGAAAATCATCGGCCTCTATTTATACACAAGTGCAAATCGGCGGGTTGGTTGATTTAGGAAATCCGGATTCACTTTTTGTTGATTCTTTGGTTTTAAATATGGAATACACCGGTCATTATGGAAAATTTGATGCGCCCCAAACAATTAAAGTATTTCAGGTTATTCAGGATATGAATAAAGACAGTGCTTATTATTCGGATAAAAATTTCAGTTTTTATCCGAATGAAATTGGCCAGAAAATTAATTTCATTCCTGATTTTATTTCTTCACTTCATATTGCAGGTGATACAATTGCTCCATCACTCAGAATCAGATTAAGCGATCATTTAGGTCAGGATTTATTAAATCAATCAAAGGGAGCAAACTTTGCAAGCAATGCTGCTTTTCAAAATTATTTTAAAGGCTTATTAATTTCTACCGATACTTTTCAAAATGGAGAAGGGGTGATGTATTTTAAAATATTTTCATCAGTTTCTGCTTCAAAACTCACAGTTTATTATCACAAACCTGATGTCTCATCTTTAAAATTCGACTTTATAATCGGAACTGATTGTGCAGTGTATAATCACTATACACATAATTTTGGGTTAACAGAAATTGAAACAGCTATTCAATCATCCACCATAAGCGACAGTATTGTTTATGTTCAATCTATGGCCGGAGTAAAAAGCAGAATTACCATTCCGAACTTAAAAAATTTAGGAAATATTTTAGTGAATAAAGCTGAATTGGAAATAACAGTTCTCGCCTGGAAAATTGACCCTGATTCTGTATATGCAAGTCCTGAAAGAATGCTTTGTTTATTGGCAGATTCAGCAGGGAAAAATGCAATTATTCCTGATCAGATTTCATCCAACCTTACTTATGGCGGGTTAAAAGAAACTACATACATCAACGGACAAAAATTTTATAAATATAAATTCAGCATTACTGAACATGTGCAGGATTTAGTGAGTGGTTCAATAACTGATTACGGATTGTTTTTACTCACTTATCCAAGCCCCGAAATTGCAGACAGAATAATTTTAGCCGGAGGAAATCGAACTGATGACTTTCGAATGAAAATAAATCTCATCTACACAAAACTCCCATAAACTCATGTGTGGTATTGTTGGTTACTTAGGTTCAAAACAAGCATACCCGATTCTGATAAAAGGCTTGCAACGATTGGAATATCGTGGATACGACAGTGCCGGTGTGGCGCTGTTGAATGGTAAATTAAATATTTATAAAAAAGCAGGAAAAGTTGCAGAACTCATTGGTTATGCCGCTGATAAAAATATTGAAGGAACATTAGGAATTGGTCACACCCGATGGGCAACTCACGGTGAACCAAATGATAAAAATGCCCATCCGCACTTTTCTAATTCGCAAAATCTCGCCATCATTCACAATGGAATTATTGAGAATTATGCAAGCATAAAAGAAGAATTAAAATCGCGTGGTTATATATTTCATTCTGATACAGATACTGAAGTATTAATTAATCTGATTGAAGACATTCAGAAAAATGAAAATGTAGATGAAGAAGAAGCCATCCGTTTAGCATTGAATGAAGTGGTGGGTGCCTATGCAATCGTAATTATTTCAAAAAATAATCCTGATAAACTTTTTGCTGCTCGAAAAGGCAGCCCGCTGGTTTTAGGAATTGGTGATAAAGAATTTTTTATTGCCTCTGATGCCACACCCATTGTTGAACACACCAAGAATGTTGTTTATCTGAACGATGAAGAGATTGCAGTACTAAACCGCAATGGAGAATTTTCGATTAAGACAATCGGGAACAAGCATACTACTCCATATATTGAAGAACTGGAATTAAAATTAGAAGCATTAGAGAAAGGTGGTTACGACCACTTCATGCTGAAAGAAATATACGAACAACCAACTTCCATTCTTGATAGTATGCGAGGCAGGTTGAATACAAAAACTGGAACTATTGCACTTGGTGGGTTATTGGAATACAAGCAGAAAATAAAAAATGCAAATCGTTTAACCATAGCTGCTTGTGGCACAAGCTGGCATGCCGGAATTGTTGGTGAATATTTATTAGAAGATTTAGCCAGACTTCCGGTTGAAGTTGAATATGCTTCGGAGTTCCGCTATCGCAACCCGATAATAACTGCTGATGATATTTTATTTGCCATCAGCCAAAGTGGTGAAACTGCTGATACATTGGCTGCAATAGAACAAGCAAAATCAAAAGGCGCAACTGTGTTTGGTGTATGCAATGTGGTGGGTTCATCCATTGCACGCGCTACACATGCTGGTAGTTTTACGCATGCCGGACCTGAAATAGGAGTTGCATCAACCAAAGCATTTACTGCTCAGGTTACGGTACTTACATTAATTGCTTTGTATCTGGCAAAAGAAAGAGGAACGATTCAGGAATCACGCTACCAGCAAATTATTAATGAGTTGGAAAATATTCCGGCGAAGGTGAAGAAGGTATTAGATGCGAATGAAAAAATAAAATACATAGCCGATATTTTTAAAGATGCAACCAACTTCCTGTATCTCGGCCGTGGTTATAATTTTCCAGTTGCCTTGGAAGGCGCATTGAAGCTGAAAGAAATTTCATACATACATGCCGAAGGATATCCTGCCGCAGAAATGAAGCACGGCCCCATTGCACTGATTGATGAAGAAATGCCAGTGGTAGTTTTAGCAACCAATCAAAGTGCGTATGATAAAATCATCAGCAACATTCAGGAGGTGAAAGCCCGCAAAGGTCGCATCATCGCAATTGTTGAAGAAGGCGATACCATCATAAAAGATTTAGCAGAATTTGTTATTGAAATTCCTGCAACCGAAGAACCGCTCACACCATTGTTATCAGTAGTGCCATTACAACTACTCGCTTATCACATTGCAGTAATGCGTGGATGCAATGTTGATCAGCCAAGAAATTTAGCGAAGAGTGTAACCGTTGAATAATTGTAATTTTCTCAAGCAGCTTTAATAAAAAGGCTCGTATAACTACGAGCCTTATTAAACTATTTTAATAAAGTTTATTTATCAGTTTTTGAATCGTAAATTCTGAATTCAACGCGACGATTATAATATTGTTGTCCTTCGAATTTTTCGTTATATCCATCAGGAAGGTTTTTTATAAGGTTATCAATTTCACCTGTTGATTTGGTAACGATTCTTGAAGCATCAATTCCATAAACTTCTGATAGATGTTTTTTTGCATTGTTTACTCTACGCAATGAAAGATCCTCATTGTATTTATTTGATGCGCGAATATCTGTATGTCCAATTGCTGTTATTTTTAACTCAGGATACATCTTCATTACCGTTGCTATATATTTCATTCTTTCAAACATTTCAGGCTTGATATAATCTTTATCAAGATCATAAAATATCATCGGCAACCACCAGTAACCGCCAGCTCCGCTGCCTCCTCCGGTAATAGTTTTTCCATTTACATCCACCAAACCAATTGGGTTAGTATTTGCTTCCTTATCTTTATAATCAGGTACGCCATCTTTATCTGCATCGGTTGGAATTCCGTCACCATCAACCTTTGCGCCGATTGGAGAATATGGATCTTTATCATTTGTATCAGTAACACCATCCTTATCGCTATCCTGTGTTACACCATGTGTATTTACAATTGCACCAGGCGCACTTTCAGGTTCCTGATCAAGACGATTAACAACACCATCATCATCAGTATCAACCAAATCATCAACATTTTTCTTAATCAATGTTTGAATTGCATCATAAGTATAGTCGTTTGGATTCTGCCAATAAAGCGGTTCAACTCGTTTATTGCCCCCAATAAAATATCCTAAAGAAGCACTGAGGTAATGATATGTATCAAAATTACCTGTTAATACCGGATCAGAAAACGGATGTTCCTGCCAACGCTGACCATCTAACAAATCATCGTTTACAATTGAAATTTTTTCTGAAAAAGCCAATTGAAATTTCCGACTTAAATGAAAGCCTATTCCAATACTTCCTGTTACAACTGGTTTTGTAACTCTTTCAAAAAATTTGGGTTGGTCACCTTGTCCTTCACCAGATGTTTCATAAGTTCCATCCATCATGCTTTTAAGAGCAGCAAGAGTTGTTTTACGGTCTGGGTAATTGGCGAGCGGAATTGATACAAAATCATATCTGTTGTTATTTGCATCAAGGGCATCCATTTTAGTTAAATAAATCATTGCACCACCCCCTATTCCAGCATATAAATTTACTTTTCTTTCTCTGGCAACTTTATGATAACCGATATTATTTATGGTTAATACAGCCTGAAAATTTATTTCATCAATATTAGTTTTATAGTTGTAAAAAAACAGTCCTCCATTTCCATAATAATTTGTTGCAGGATGAGCACTTGTTAAAACCGGATTATTCGCAAGCCCTGAATTAGCTTGCCAATTCTGACCTTTAGTTGTGCCATGCAAAACCTGCCCTTTAATACTTACAGCATATCCAAGAGATTTACGAACTTCCAATCCAAAACCCAATCCTCCTTTAGCTCCAACATCACCACTCACAATCAAATCACCAGCATTCAACGATACTTCCCATTTGTTTTTTGGTTTAGGTGGAAATATATATTGCCCTTTTTCAAATTGCATTTGCTGAGGCATGTTTTTATTGGAAATGACGGTTGTATCACCGATTACATCTCTATAAAGAGGTAGTATTGGTTTATAAGCCGCAGTATCAAAAATCTGGGCCCGTACATTCAAATTTATAAATCCGAAAGTAAGGACTAATGATAAAAAGTAAATTTTTCTCATGATGCAGTTTTCTATGAAAAATTAGAGTCTAAAAACGCTGTGTTTAGCTTTGGTTTCAAAGGTAAAATTACTTTTGATAATAGCAAATCAGATATATGTTCAGATCAATACTAAAAGCAGAAATATAATTGAATAATTTATTTTCTTCGTTCTGTGGTAAAATAGACCAGGTCTTTTAAAGATTGCAATGCCTTTTTTTCTGACATTCCATTCAATAGTAACATAGCCTCATCGCGATAGGCGTTCATTTTTTCGGTTGCATATTTCATCCCACCTTTTTTATGAATAAATAAAACCACTTCATTGATTTTTTTGGGTTCATCATTGTGATTTCGAATGATGCGGATAATATTTTTTTTTTCAGATGAAGTAGCGTTGTTCAAAGCATAAATTAATGGAAGTGTTATTTTTTTTTCTTTCAAATCTATTCCATGAGGTTTTCCGGTATCTTCGCTTCCAAAGTCAAGTAAGTCATCTTTTATTTGAAAAGCAATTCCAACTTTTTCACCAAACAATTTCATTTTTGAAATAACCTCTTCAGAAGCATTGGACGATGCTGCGCCTACTGAGCATGCCGATGATATTAGAGTTGCCGTTTTTTGTCGGATGATTTCGAAATAAATTTCTTCAGTAATATTCAATTTGCGGGTTTTTTCAATCTGTAATAATTCTCCTTCACTCATTTCGCGAACCGCATCAGATACCAATTCAAGCAATCTGAAATCTTTATTTCCAACCGCCAGCAATAATCCTTTTGACAAAAGGTAGTCGCCAACTAAAACAGCAATTTTATTTTTCCATAATGCATTGATTGAAAAGAAACCTCTTCGTTCATCCGAATCATCAACTACATCATCATGAACCAATGTTGCTGTATGCAGTAATTCAATTAACGAAGCTCCACGATAAGTTGCCTCAGTAATTTCACCACAAACTGAAGCAGACAAAAAAACAAACATGGGTCTGACCCGTTTCCCTTTTTGTTTAACAATGTATTGCATCACAGCATCGAGCAAAAGTGTTTTTGTTTTCATCGAAGCACGAAACTTTTCCTCGAATAATTTTAATTCGTTTTCTATTGGTTTTTGTATTTCTTCGAGATTTGGCTTCATAAAATGGTGCGCGAAATTAGCAGTTGACTATTTTGAAACCTAACTTCACTTTTTCAAAAATTTTTCTCCCGAAAAATGAAAATCTTTAAAAATATTATTATAGAAGGGAGTCGAAATAAAAAAACTTCGCTTGATGTTTTTATGCCTGAAGTCAATTCAAAAAAACTCCCGGTCATTATTTTCGTGCACGGGTTTAAAGGGTTTAAAGATTGGGGGCATTTTAATCTTTTGGCAAAAAGATTTTGTGAAAATGAATTTGTCTTTTTAAAATTTAATTTTTCATACAACGGAACTTCAATTGCTAAGCCTGATGAAATAGTTGACAGTGAATCATTCGGTCAAAATAATATTTCCACTGAATTAAATGATCTTGGATGTGTGATTGATTTTGTTTTCAGTAATTATTTTCCAGCAAAAAATATTTTTAATTCAAAAATATTTTTAATCGGGCACAGCAGAGGTGGTGCAATTGCCTTGTTAAAAGCCCATGAAGATAAAAGAATTTTAAAGGTTATTTCACTTGCTTCAGTAAATGAATTTGGTCATTTTTTTTCAGCAGAAATAACAAATGAGTGGGAATTAAAAGGTGTTCACTATATTGAAAATGCGCGCACCAAACAAGTTCTACCAATGTATTATCAATATATAAACGATTTAAAAAAGAATCAGGAAATATTAAATGTTCCGTTGGCATTAAAAAAAATGAGCGCAGAATTATTGATCGTTCATGGTTCAAATGATGATGCCGTAAATTGCAAGTGTGCATATGAAATTAAGGATTGGAAACTTGATGCTGAGTTGATGATTATAGAAAATGCCAATCATACTTTTGGTGCAAAACATCCGTGGATTTCAAATGAACTTCCAGCTGAAACTAAATTGTGGTTTGAACGGGCGATTACTTTTTTTCAGCAATAGTATCTTCTGCATATTTTGCTGCACCTTCTAACTGTTTAAACCAGTCGAGTCCATATTTTCTTATTAATGCAGTTTTTACAAATTGAAATACGGGTACACCTAATTTTTTTCCGTTAATGCATGCCGGTGAACAAACATCCCACTTATTATAATTAACTGCGTCATATTCTTTGTGTTCGGTTATGCGAACCGGATATAAATGACATGAAACGGGTTTTTGAAAATTTATCTTTCCTTCTTTATGTGCTTTTTCAAATGCGCATTTTGCAATTCCGCTGTCAAAAAAAACATAGGCGCATCTTCCCTTTCCACCAACAAGAGGTGTAACAAAATCACCATCAGAATCAATTACCCATTTTCCAAATTCTTCAATTGTTTTTATTCCATCGGCCATCATGTATGGCTTTACTTTTTCATACGCCTTTTCCATCACTTCAATTTCATCCTGTTGCAATGGTGCGCCTGATTCGCCTTCCACACAACAAGCACCTTTGCATTTGTCCAAATTGCAGACAAATTGTTTTTCCAACAGGTCTTCTGAAATTATAGTATTATCAATCACTATCATAATATGGCAAATATGAAAAATTTACCTTGATTAAATCACTTTGAAGGATGTTTGAATCATAACAAAGAGTTTTATTTATTTGTCATCAAATAATTTTTTATGTTGAATACCCGCTCCTTAATTTTTTATGCCGCAATTTTTGGAATTTTAATTTCCTCCTGCAAAAATGATCACGACAATTTTGGTCAGCTAAAGGGTATAAATTATATAAGTAGAAATGATGTATTTCCAATGGAACAAATTTCATTTCAAAATGAAGAAGGAATAGCAAATGACACATTAAAGTACTCCGGATTATTAACCATTGCACCTAATACATTTACAAATGAAGATGGATCTTCATTCTCAGGAAAGGTTATTATTAATATTAAAGAAGATTATGCCCGTGGATACATGGCTTTAAACAGCATACCCACAGTTAGCTTAGATGGGCCGTTATATGTGGTTGGTTCTTTTTATATAAATGCAGTGGATGTTGAAGGACATAAATTAATGATTGCACCCGGTAAGTTTATTGATTTTATAATACCTGGAAATTCAGTAAGCAGCCAAAATAAAATGTATTATGCTGAGGATATGGTTGCAGACCCATCTCCTGCGAACACTTCACTTTTCAATTGGAAAGAAACTTCAACTGATACTGTTACTTATTATTTTAACAGCAATAATTCAAAATATTATTACCATTTAAAGTCTGCCCAATTAGGCTGGACATCATGCGCTCACCCTATTTCCAATTCTAATTCTGTTGGAATTACAGTAAGAGTGTCCGGATTTTTTCAAAGTTTTGCTACAAATACAGCGGTGTATATTGTTCCAAAGAATGGTAAAAGTGCCTTTCGTTTATGGAATTATGATTCTAAAACCAATAAGTTCTCAACTGATTTTCCATATCTTGAAAAGGACAGTGAAGTTTATATCATTGCAATTGCCGTTACCCGCCATTTTAAAACTTATTACGCAAAAGAATTAATTACTGTGTCAACCAATACCGACAAAACAGTTACAGCTGTTGAAGTTTCATTGTCTGCAATTTCGGCAAACTTATTTACGCTTTGATTTAATAAATTAATTTGCAACTATAATTTTTTCTCTGTTATCGAAATTATAAAATTGCCTTTGCCTTTCATTCTTCCAATGGGTTCGCAATATTTTTCAAACCCATTTTTTTTGAGCCATTCCGAAAATTCATTCTTGTTTTCTGCGGCGACTGCAACCATTAATCCGCCGCTTGTTTGGGGGTCGCAGAGGGTGATGAGCGATTCGCCGGTGATGCCGCTTACTTTTCCATCATAACTTTTCCAGTTGCGGTAAGTGTTGTCGGGCGCAACAAATTTTTGTGCTAATTCCTTTGCGCCTTCAATCAGTTGAATCTTGTCGTAATATATTTCTGCTGAAATTTTTTCGCCACACATTTCGAGCAAGTGACCTATCAATCCAAAACCTGTTACATCAGTCATGGCATGAACATGATTCATGGTTCCGAATATTTCTCCTGCTGAATTCAACTTACACATACTTTCCACTGCTGGCTGAATGACTTCTTCAGTAATCAATCCACGCTTCAATGCCGTAGTTAAAATTCCGGTGCCCATTGATTTTGTCAGGAATAAATAATCTCCTTCCTGCGCCAAATTATTTTGCCGGATATTTTTTTTCGAGGCCGTTCCATTCACAACCAAACCAAACAGAGGTTCCACATTATCAATGGTGTGCCCGCCTGCAATAGGAATTCCTGCTTCTTCAGCAACACTTCGTGCGCCTTTTAAAATTTCACTTGCTAATTCAATCGGTAGTTTCTCCACCGGAAATCCAAGAAGTGCCAAAGCAAAAATTGGTTTACCGCCCATGGCATACACATCGCTCAGCGCATTTGCCGCGGCAATTCTTCCGAAGGTGAATGCATCATCCACTATCGGCAGAAAAAAATCGGTGGTGGTGATTAATACATTTTCATTTCCTAAATCCCACACCGCTGCATCATCAGCGGAATCATAGCCAACTAATAATTCGCGAAATGTTTTTTCATTCTTTCCGCTGTTTGCTAAAATATTTTGTAAAACTTCGGGAGCAATTTTGCATCCGCATCCTGCGCCATGGCTGTGTTGTGTTAATCGTATTTTTTCTGACATCAGGAATTTTTTATTTCTGCGAATATTTTTTCTGCATTCTTTTCAGGAAAAATTTCTTCGCAACTGATTTTTTTCACTGAAGAAATTTCCCGCTTATCGGTTGCTCTGTCGTAAAACTTATCGTAGTAGTGCAACAGTATGCGGAATGCTTCAGTGAAATTTTTCTCGTCGAGAAACTGCAAGGTGAGTTTGGTATTCAGTCCACCTAATTTTTGTGAAATTCTGTTTGTGGCATCTTTCAAATGCTCCACATCAAACACTCCATAATTTTCCACGATGTATTTCAATCGCTCTTCAAACGGAATGTCTAGATAAAAAACTTTTGCCTCGCGCATCAGCGCCCACATGTTATTCGGAATATTCACCCAACCGATTCGCTGACTTTCATCTTCGAGCCAAATTGGTTTTGCCGAATCACAATTCAATAATTCAAGCGCTAATAAATTTTCAAATTGTTCCTGCGATGGTGGTGGTGCTTCGCCCAACGCACCGAATGCAGAGCCCTTGTGATTTGCCAATCCTTCGAGGTCAATTACATGTTGATTTTTTTTGTGCAATTCTTTCAGCACTAAAGTTTTTGCAGAGCCGGTTCTGCCACCAAGAATTTGCAGCGGATATTTTTTTTCGAATTGCGCGAGCACAAAATGCCGGAACGATTTATATCCTTTTTCTAATGTGAAAACTTTGTAGCCGAACAAATCCAACATCCAACTCACCACACCGCTGCGCATACCGCCACGCCAGCAATGCACATACAACTCCTTCGGATTGCCCACCTCTTTTATTCCGCTGATGATGCGCTGCATATTAGCGCCATAATGTTTCAAGCCAATGAGCATCGCTTCTTCGCGACCTTTTTGTTTGTATGCAGTTCCTACTTCTGATCTTTCTTCATCTGAAAAAAGCGAAAGTGAAATTGCATTCGGAATATGAGCGTGTAAAAATTCTTTTGGCGAACGAACATCAATAATTGTTTTGCCTTTCGACTTTGATAAAAATTCTTCAACTGATAATCGTTGCACCATTATTCAAGCATTTTTAAAAACTCTGCTTCACTCATAATATTTACAGTTCCGAGTTTTTGTGCTTTCGCAAGTTTGCTTCCGGCATCTTCTCCTACCACTAAGTAATTCAGCTTCGAAGTAACAGAGCCCAGAATATTTCCGCCATTCGCCTCCACCATTTCTTCTGCATCGCTGCGCTTCATGTTCATTGTGCCCGTGAACAGAAAAGTTTTTCCAAACAATTTTCCATCCATTGCACTTTCGGTTTTTGTGTGCTGCGTGTTCACTCCGGCTTCTTTCAGTTGCGAAATAATTTTCAGATTGTTTTCGTCGTGAAAGAAATCATGAATACTCACCGCGACTTTCGGTCCCACATCTTCTATTGCCTGTAATTGTTCAACAGAAAAATTCTGAAATTCAGAAATGTCATTTACCTGCTGCGCTAATTTTTTTGCAGTGGTTTCGCCAACAAAACGAATTCCCAATCCGAAAAGCAAGCGCGGGAGCGATTGTGTTTTTGATTTTTCAATAGCCGCTTTCAGGTTGTTAATTGATTTCTCCTTCCATCCTTCGAGTTTTCCAATGGCTTCGAAATTCAAATTATAAATATCAGGAATGGTGTGAATGAAATTCTGGGCAACAAATTCTTCAATAATTTTTTCTCCGAGTCCTTCTATGTCCATTGCATCTTTCGATACATAGTGTATGATGCGCTCGCTCACCTGCGCGGGACAACTGTAATTGATGCAACGCCAGTTCGCTTCCGTTTCAGGTTTGAATAATTTGGAATCACACACCGGACAATGCGTAGGGAAAATAATTTTTTGCTCTACTCCGGTTCGTGCTTCAACAATCGGCATCACGATGTAAGGAATCACTTCGCCGGCGCGCTCTACCAAAACTTTATCGTGCACACGAATATCTTTTTCGCGAATGAATTCTTCGTTGAACATCGAAACACTTGACACTGTTACACCAGCCAATGCAACGGGTTCCAACTTAGCAACGGGAGTGATTGCACCTGTTCTGCCCACCTGATATTCTACTTTCAGTAATTCTGTTGTTGCCTGCTTCGCTGCGAATTTGTAAGCGATTGCCCAACGCGGATGATGCGATGTATAGCCGCATTTTTTTTGCAACTCGAGTTTATCAACCTTAATAACGAGTCCGTCAATTTCATAAGGAAGATTTTCACGGCGCTTCTCAAACTGATGACAGTAATCAATCACAGGAGAAATATTTTTTGCAATGAAAAATTCTTTGCGCGGTGATTTGAATCCGAGTGAATCCAGAATTTCAATGGCATGTGAGTGCGATTTAATTCCACCCGATGCAAGCAAATCATTTCCTGCTTCATCTTCCGCAACGCTGATGTGATACAGAAATGCTTCCATGCCCCGCTTGCCCACTTCACTCGAATCTTTTATGCGCAATCCGCCCGATGCAGCATTGCGCGGATTACCGAATGGCGGCAGTCCATCTTCAATACGCTTCTCATTTATTTTCTGAAAAGAATTTTTATTGATGAGCACTTCTCCACGGATCTCAATTTTATGAATGCCGTATTTTTTAAAATCAGCACTCAGTGGAATGGAGCGTAACTGTTTACAGTTGGTCGTGATTTCTTCTCCAACAGAACCATCGCCGCGTGTGGCTCCGCGCACGAACTGATTGTTTTCATAAACAAGTGAAATGCCTGCACCATCAAATTTTGGCTCAACGCAATATTCAATTTCGCTAAGACCGCGTCGGTTTTGAAAACCGACGCGGTCTGGCTCTTCACCGACGCGGTCTGCTTCACCAATAATTTTTTTCACGCGCTCATCCCAATCATTCAAATCTTCTGCATCATAAGAGTTGTCGAGCGAAAGCATCGGAACCAAGTGATGCACTTCCGGAAAATCTTTTGTCAATCCTTTTGCAACACGCTGTGTCGGCGAATCGGAAGTTATCCAATCGTGATGTTCGGCTTCTGTGCGTTTTAATAAATCATACAATTGGTCGAACTCAAAATCAGTAATGGCGATTTCACTTTGCACATAATATTTCCATTCGTGATAACGGATAATTTTTCGCAGTTGCTCCGCTTCATTTCCTGACTGTAACAGAAAATTTTTATCGTGCTTCAATTGCTTGAGCAACTCCTGCGAATCGTGAATGAGTTTTTGTTCTTCCTGCTTCGAATACATCGTGTCAAAGAAATAGATTAATTATTAAACCACAGAGTTCACAGAGTAAATACAGCGCAGAGTTTCACAGAGCTTTAAAACTCTGTGCGACTTTGCGAAATACTCCGAGCTACTCTGTGGTAAAAATTCAATTCTCACTGTTCGAAATTTCTTCCATCAATGTACGGAAGGCAACAAAGCGGTCGGCATATTTTTTCAATACATCTTCACGAAGCTGAGCAGCGAAATTCTTTTCATATTTCTTAAACATTTCCATCGAAGCGCAATTGTACTGAATGATATAAGTGAGACTATCGTCTTCTGTATCTTCTTCAATCAGGCGACTGATACGATACGAAAAAAAACAACCTGTATTCATCACATCCGGAATATGAATTTCCTGCATGTACTCCAGCCATTCCGTTGCAATGAATGCATCCACCTTTATAGTTACATTGTAAATAATCATTTCAAAAATTTGCTGCTAAAATAAATGTTAGTGATTAACCACAGAGTTTCACAGAGAAATACAAAAAGGAGTTACGCAAAAAACTTTGCGAAACTCTGAGAAAAACTCTGTGCTACTCTGTGGTTTTATTTTAATCGGGGATTGAATTTTTTCTGCAAACCACTTGCGATTAATTGCAGACTCAGCAACAGTAAAAACAAAACCACTCCTGGAAACAACACCAGCCACCACGCAGTGAAATTTGATTTTGCATCCGACAAAAGTGAGCCAAGTGTAACTGTACCAACCGGTAATCCTGCGCCAAGAAAAGTTAAAGCAGATTCTAAAACTATCGCTGCTGAAAAAGTAAATGCCAGATGAACAAACAACATCGGCAGCACCGAACTCATCACATGTTTGAGAATGATTGTTCGTGTGTTCATCCCCATTGCTTTTGCAGCGGTGATGAAATCCAGTTGCAAAGTCTGCAACGCAATAGAACGAACCACGCGAAAAATTCCTGTCCATGTAGTGCACCCTATTATTACAACCACCAGCCACAACGATGGTTTTGCAATGGCGGTGAGCGTGAGAATAATCATCAGCAATGGAAATGAAGTAATAATATCTGCAAGCGTAGAAAGCAAAGTATCAATCGGCAATTGAACAGGAATGAAATTTTTAAGGGGTGAAAGAATTCTTGCTGTGAAAAAAAATCCAATCAACAGAATGACAATGAAAAGAAAAAACGAAAACAGAATTTCTGAAATCATGCTGAAAGAATCGGATGATGCATCTGCAATATCAAATCTTCTCAGGTAATAATCATAGAACCACGCAAGCACAAAAAACACAAAAGCGAAAATCAATTGTATGATTCCGGCTTTGCCTTTGTTTCCGAAAGTTGCTGCTATTAATCCTGAAGGCAAACCAATCAGCGTTGCAAACAATACGCTGAGCAATGCAACAGTCAGCGAAATTTTTAATCCTGAAATAATTCCGGCGGCAATATCATTTCCTCTTGAACCTGTTCCGAGTAAATGACTTGTGGATGGAGATTGTAATGATGCGCCCCAATCGTTTTCAAAAAATGTTTCGGGTAACAGAAAAGAAATAAAACTCAGCAACACAATCGCCAATAAAATTCCCGCGCCCCAGCCGAGTGAAGAATTTTTTCTGAATAAATCATTTGAAAATTTATTCATGAAAGTTGTTGAGTTTGACGAAGCCGCGGGTCAATAAATGCCTGCAAAATTTCGGTGAGTAAAAATCCAACCAATGTCAGCAAGCATGAAAGTGTACTGATTGCTGCAAGCACCGGAATATCCTTTGTGAGTGCTGCATGAAACAAAGCATTGCTCATCCCGGGAATTCCGAAAATGGTTTCGATGATGACACTGCCACCAACTGCCATCGGAAATAAATAACCAAGTACAGTAAGCACAGGAATAATGGCGTGTGGCAAAGCATGTTTCAACAATGATTGTGTGTTATCAAATCCTTTTGCTCTTGCCGTCAGTAAAAATTCTTTGTGTAACACTTCCTTCAGATTTGTTTCCAGTGCGCGTGTGAAATAAGCAATTGCACCAAGCGTGTAACACATCACCGGAAGAAAAAGATGATGCACATAACTGAATAACCCTTCGCCATTATCGGGCCAGCCACTCAATGGAAAAATGGAAATCATTTTTGAATTGGCAAATAACATCAGCAACAAAATCGCCAGCCAGAAAACCGGAATGATGTACAGCATCAATAAAATTCCCCGGATGATTTTTGAA